>CAZOPM010000039.1:0-1883 GCA_964581705.1 uncultured Candidatus Izemoplasmatales bacterium | reverse complement strand
TTTTTTATACATGCTCACTCACCTGCTTTAAGGGAAAAACGGATAGATGGATGCATCACTGTATCCATAGGTTTTAAGATTGTTGATCATTTGTGCGTTGTTGGTATAACTCCCAATCAACACCCCATCATGACGATACTTAATGGCGCTTTCAAGTGCAATGACGGGCACCCCGTGCATGGAAGCACCCTGCTTGGCCGGGTCATCATCAATCACGGCGGGGATGGTGATGGCGTGATGGGGCTGGTCCTTGATGATTTGGACAAAGAGTTCCGCCACTTCCCCTGCGCCGTATATGAGGAGGGTCTTTGCGACGTTGCCTGTAAGCGTCTCAAGGAATGCTAGCACACTGTTTTTAGACGCGTGATATATCCCGCGCATCGCTTTAAAGTAAGAAATCTTCAAGTAGTTTTTGCGTTTGATGCCTTTTTCAGTCAAATGATAATGCACAACCTTCGTGCTTTGTTTCACACGTTTTAAAAGCCCGCGCGTTTCAAGATCTTCGAGGTAGTGATTGATGCTTGCAACGGAAAGACGCAGCGCGTCGCACAGCGCGCGCTGCGTCACGCGGTGATTGGCATGCAAATATTCCAGCAGTTGGTATTCGTTATAATGCTTGGTGGGCTTATAAAAAGCCAGCGAATCAGACATAACCATCACCTTCATTGTTCAGTTACTTAACAATATATCATAAAATGATGGTTATTCATAGTTCCACCAGCCAAAAAATGTGGCAGTTTCCACCAGTGTTTTATAGTGCACTGAATGCTTGCACCATGAACGCAAAACATCCACAGCGTCAGTTTTCGCTGTGGATGTCTTGTTTTTCATAGCTTACAATCGAAGACGCAAGGGCATTTTTGAGTGTTTCTACTGAGCCATTCCTGAACGTTTCTTGAAGATCATTGAAATCGATGTGGTCGTCATTGGTGTCCGTGGTTTCCACATAAATTTTCTTATTGTTGGTCTGGCGCACGGAATCATTGCCGTGCACAAGCATTTCCTCATAAAGCTTTTCACCTGGGCGCAAGCCCACAAACTCAATGTCAATGTCGATGTTGGGCTTATAGCCCGCAAGCTTAATCATTTTCTCCGCTAAATCTTTGATTTTCATAGGTTCTCCCATGTCAAGCACAAAGATCTCACCGCCCTTGGCGAATACTGCAGACTGTAAAATCAGTCCCACCGCTTCAGGGATCGTCATAAAGAAACGCGTGATTTTCGGGTGGGTGACCGTAACGGGGCCACCTTCTTCTATCTGGCGTCTGAAAAGCGGAATGACCGATCCGTTGGAATCAAGCACATTGCCAAAGCGCACGGCGCTAAAGCGCGTTTCCGCTTTGTTGCTGAATTCCTGGACGATCAGTTCGGCGTAGCGCTTGGTCGCCCCCATGATATTGGTGGGCCGCACGGCTTTATCACTGGAGACGAGGATGAAATCCTCGACTTCATGGTCAATTGCGGCTTTTGCCGTATTGCGCGTGCCGATGATATTGGTCCTGATCGCCTCTTTGGGGCTTTTTTCCATCAAGGGTACATGTTTGTAGGCCGCGGCGTGAAAAACGACGCCTGGCTTATATTTGTCAAAGACTTCGCGAATACGCGCCTCATCATAGACACTGCCGATAAGCACTTCAACGGGGGCTTCTACACCGAGCTTAAGCCTAGTGCGCATAAGCTCGGTTTCAATTTCATACGCGCCGTTTTCATATATATCGAAGATAACCAGTTTTTTGGGATGATACTTAAATACTTGACGGCAAAGCTCACTGCCAATGGAGCCCCCACCCCCAGTAACAAGCACGGTTTTGCCTTCAATGAACGCACCGATGCTTGCGTTGTCTAGGTCAATCGCATCGCGGTTCATAAGGTCTTCGACCTTG
>CAZOPM010000038.1:0-1988 GCA_964581705.1 uncultured Candidatus Izemoplasmatales bacterium | reverse complement strand
GCGTTATAAAAATTACAATGCGGTAACAATAAAAATTTAAAAGCTGTTTTTAATCCGATGTTTGATATATTCATTCAACGCTTCGTCAGTACAGTAAACATAACAGCCCTTCATGCCTCTTGTCAGTAGTGTTCGGTAAGTATTGCGGATAATGGCGTCCGCTTTTTTCTTTGCGGCCTCGGGATTTTCCTTCAACGCTTTTTTATACCCTTTAATGGATTGATCGGTCTTGGCTCGCTTACTCGGGTCGGTGATTACTTCACCGTTTTCATAGCGCAGATCATCGCCGATAATGACACCGATATAATCGAGTTCCAGTCCTTGGGATGTGTGTATGCATCCTATTTCATTTACACTGTTGGGTTTGATGAGCCACTGCTGGCCATCACTCCCCAGATTCCAGCTCATGCCAAAATGATGATGATCGATGTGAATGTCATGATGTTTAGTATCATCACGGTTTGCCTTTGTCCACTCCCATGTGTATCCAGCAAGCAAGCGGGCTTTATTGCTAAGTTTGTTCTTTTCAAAAATGATGTCTCTGAGCTCATTGGGACTGTCCACTACCCTGAAGTCAAAATCGGATGTATCCAGCGTCTTGTTCGCAGTCTCCCTTATGCCAAGGACATCATCAACCCATGCCAAAAAGCCATCGCTGCCGTTGCAGCGAAACTGGGAGGTTAGCTCCATTTCATAGACATCGGCATCATAGTGATTCGCCCACTGGCGAATCTCTGCGACAGAGCCTTTGTCTTTCCATGTGACCATCTGCGCTTCATCTATGAAAAATACGGAAAGTTTTGCGGCATGAATGATTTCTTTCATCTGGTTTTCACCAAGATTGGCAAACATTCCAGATTTTTCATTAAGCCTGTGCGCTTCATCGACAATCAGTGTGGCGAATTCATCGTTTTCGCTGTCAACGTACTTCCCAGAACCCGTGAACAGATTATTGATGGAGGATTTCGTGAAATCTCCTTTAAGCATGGCCGCATATACTTCACGCGGTGCGGAGTTTTTAGTCACATAGCGCGCATTGATCTGCTGCATGATCAGCTGCGCGAGCAAATTGACCGCGATCACACTCTTTCCCGTGCCTGGACCCCCTTTGATTATGACGACATCCTTGCGGTCCTCCAGAGACTTCTCCTCTGTTTTAATCGCAAGGTATTTGAGTTCTTCAAACACAGTCTTTTGTTCGTCGATCATATTGAATTCCGTGTTTCCCTTGAGCATGGACCCAATCTTTTCAGCGAGCCCTTTAGAGGGTTTGATCTTACCATTTTCTATGCGGTAAAGAATCTTGTTGTGATCACCCTTTTGAACGTAGCGCTTGATAAATGACTCAAGTTTGATTACGTCACGTCTTAAAAAGACTGGCGCCTGTTCGAGATGGAAAGCATAATGTTCAGAAAACAAAGGATCTTCCTTACGGGGCGTATAGTTGTGCAAGAACGCACACGGTACAAGATTGATGTTCTCTTCTTGGACAGTCTGATTGAAATCCCTGATCAGACTCGCATACGTCCACGCCTGATAGGAGGGGTGAGTCACTTCACGTACACTGCCTCCAACAAAGGTTTCAACCACACCATCTTTGCTGGTCGCATTCGCTTTTTCCCATTGTTTGAGTTCCACAATGATGACATGTTCCTCATCAGCATTGTTGCGTCCGCTAATTAAAAAATCAACACGTTTGGATGTGTTGGGCACTTGATATTCTATGGCCACTTGCGCGTCGTTTGGTATGTCATCACTGTCAAGCGCTTCACGCATGTCCTTAAGAGAATTGCGCCACGACGCAATTTCAGCCGCAGGACTTCTGCGACCGAGTTTCTCCTCATAAGTATTGGCTATTTTTTCATCAATGATGCGGTTGCGCACGTCATTGATGAACCCTTCCTTACTCGCTTCATACACAATCATAATACGTCCCCCTATCCCTTAGAGTTTTGTGTATTTCTTAGCATTCCCGTACGCTTTATTCA
>CAZOPM010000037.1:0-4398 GCA_964581705.1 uncultured Candidatus Izemoplasmatales bacterium | reverse complement strand
ACTATGCGATGAGCTTTTTTATTATCATAATTTATTTCTTATCGTAAAACTTAAATCCATAATCGCTAAACGTTTTAAGCGAAACATTGCTTTCCATCATGTCGTTTTTCACAATGTGTTTTTTGTCATTGAATGTCAACCAATCAAGAGTGTATAGTTCCTTTAAATTCATCAACACATCATAAACGCTATAAGACTCATTGGAATTTAAATGAAATAATCCAGAAGGATACAGATTTGGTATATTAATCAAATACTCCACTGTATCTTCGATGAACATAAAAGAGATATAATGATCTTTAGACGTTTTGTAAGGGCCGCGTTTATCGATTTGTTGTTTAACAAATGATAAGAAGGTGTGCCCGGTCGGTTCCTTGGCAATCTGCCATGCAAGGCGGACAATATAAGTATAGGGGTAGTATTCAAACAAGGCCCGTTCCTGGGCCAGTTTTTCTGTTGCAAACCCATCGGTGCCATCAGGCTGATGAAAAATACTGTAAGGCCCTTCAACGGTTTTGCCGCTAAACACCTTGAAACTTGAGGTGAAAACAAGTTTCACTTTATTTTTATAAGCCCATGCACCCAGGATTTCTGTGAATTCCAATGCTGATTTTCCCAGATGATAAATAACTTCAGGATTGAACGACTTTAAATATTTCTCTACAGCACTTTTATCCGTAATATCCACCGAATCTCGATCGAAGGCCATTGCTTGATGCCCATGATTATTCAATGCATTCATTAATACTTGACCGATGGTCCCACGCGCTCCCGTAACAACTACTTTCATAGCGAACACTTCCTTTAATTAACTTTAAGTACATTATATCGAAATTTTCATTGAAAAGACATTGATAAACGTCACAAACCACGCTGAAGCGAAGAAGGCAATCGATTAAATACTAAAACGCCTAAAAATATATTATCTAACAGTACATGGCTCAATTGATTGAATTTTAGTAGGCGCCTCATAAACAAAGCATCACCGGTTATCAACCAGTGATGCTTTGTGCATTATAGAATTCCGCTTCAAGTGTCTCCATAAGAGTTTGCACACTTATGATTGTCTCAGCCCGATATGCATTGGTTCCTGCAAAAGCAAAACCATGCTTCATACGACCTTTTCGCGCATTTTCCAGTGCTAAGGATATGCAATAAGGGGCGGATTGTTTGGGACAGGTATGGATGCAGTCAAACGGACAATTCACCGGATGTTTCTCTCCAAGTGCAACACTCTTTAAAAACGGGTTAACAATCGCACGACCCGGAAGCCCTACAGGGCTTTCAATGATGCCAATGTCACTTTGCTGACAATCGATATACATCTGTTTAAAGGCTGCATCCGCATCACATTCATGCGTGGTCACAAAACGTGTCCCCATTTGCACTCCATCCGCACCAAGTGCGAACATGCGTGCAATATCATCACCAGTATAAATGCCGCCCGCAGCTATTACGGGGATGGTTTGGTTTGTCAATTGTTCCAAGGGCTTGATGCCTTCAACCATTTGTTTCAACAGGTTTTCCAGCGAATATTCAGGGTCCACGAGCTGTGAGGCTTTAAACCCTAAATGACCGCCAGCTTTCGGACCTTCAAGCACCAATGCATCCGGAACGTCACGATACTTCGCCCACCATTTTTTCACTATCAGCTTTGCTGCACGCAATGAAGAGACGATCGGCACAAATTTTGTTTTGGATGCAGCGCAACGATACTCGGGCAAGTCAAGTGGAAGTCCCGCCCCAACAAAAACCACATCAATATTTTCATCGACAGCGGTTTGAACTAGGTCTTTGAAATTGCTCATTGCCACCATAATATTAACACCGATAACGCCTTTGGTTTTCTCCCGTGTACGCCTAATTTCTGTTTTCAAGGCATCACGCATGGCATGAAACGTATTTTCAGCTTTATCAAACATGCCGAGCCCGGCAGCGGATATTACACCGATTCCACCCGCATTAGCAACCGCAGAAGCTAAAGACGCTTTGGAAATGCCAACCCCCATGCCGCCTTGGATAATCGGTTTCTTTGCGATAATGCCGCCTATGGATAAGCATTGATTCATCGTTTTCACACACCTTATATATATTTTGATATTCAAACATAATAATTCTAACACGCATAGTAATCTGCTGCAATCCCCTAATCGCTTTTTTAACTTCCCTTATTTAAAAAGAATCTACGAAATCGAAGACTCTAACACCATTTTAAAACTATGCAAGCTTGTCCGTCTTCCGTAAAGATACCATATATATTGAGATCATTTAGGGCATTGCCTCTTTACAAGGATGATTAACTTCTAGTGTATCCTCAATCCGAATCTCAAGCGTTCAAAGGACGTAAAAGACTGAAGATAAACCCTATCGCCAAGATAGTATCGCGTTTATATAGTAAAACGCTGCCTTCTTTGTTTTCACACTTAGCCACCCTCAAATCAAAAAAGGGAAGGCAACGCAAGGTCGCCTTCCCCGGTATTACACACAGCCAAAGTCACACTATTTAAGCCTTAGTGGTTTCCGCATTAATCACAATATTGTCACCGCTACATAAACAGGTTTTAATGAACTTAATCTGGTATGTCAATCTATTTTTAATCATTGTGAATTAAACACGATAATTGTTTTGAAAGTATGGCTACATTGTTTATTGTGACCCTCAGAAACTACTTCAACGTTAAATGCAGGTGTGTGCTTTTGTTGTTTTATTACCCTCAAAGATAAAGCTATGCCAGAAAAAGGGTCAATGGGGTGTAATAATAACTGTTTTCAGTATTTGCCTCTTCGCGTCGTTGCTGTGCTTCATCATGTTGGTTATTGATGCGTTCCTCATAAGCAGAACGGATAGCATTCATATTGTTTTCAGCGTCATCACGAATAGTGTCATAATCGGGTGTGGCAATCTCGTTGTTTTCTACTTTTTCACGATGCGCATCGACACGCTCTTGCGCCATGTCGCGCATCTCTTCTTTCATCGCCTGCGCCTCACTTTGGCGTTCTTCGATGAACTCATCCATTTTCTCGCGATGCGCATCGATCAGGATGGTCATAATCTCACTATGCTCGAGATCGAGTGCAGACGCAAACGTCAAATCTCCGTCAATTTCTACAGCTCGGGCAATCAATCGTGCACGCCCTACGCTGATATCATGTTCCTCGGCGAGGTTGACATATTCCTCGTCCATGGTTCCACCAAAAATGGCTGCACCTACGCCGCGTTCAGAGAGAATGGCTTCTACGTCCGCTTTGTGTTCTTCTTGTACAGCTTCGTCATCAGCTGTCACAGTGACAATGTTCTCATCACTATCCACATCAATGTACCCAGTATCGATTGCAGCGTCCAAAAATTCTTCCAGCGCTGCCTCATAAGACAAGCCTTCCAGCTCTAAGTCAGCGGCAACGATTTCAGCGTCCTCGTTGAGCAGTTGAATGCTTACAACATTTCCATCCTCATCAAGGATGAACTCAACGCCAGGGTTGATGTCAACGGTCGTATAGGAATAGTTGTCCTGGGTTTCTCTGTCTTCGCGTCGTTGCTGTGCTTCATCATGTTGGTTATTGATGCGTTCCTCATAAGCAGAACGGATAGCATTCATATTGTTTTCAGCGTCATCACGAATAGTGTCATAATCGGGTGTGGCAATCTCGTTGTTTTCTACTTTTTCACGATGCGCATCGACACGCTCTTGCGCCATGTCGCGCATCTCTTCTTTCATCGCCTGCGCCTCACTTTGGCGTTCTTCGATGAACTCATCCATTTTCTCGCGATGCGCATCGATCAGGATGGTCATAATCTCACTATGCTCGAGATCGAGTGCAGACGCAAACGTCAAATCTCCGTCAATTTCTACAGCTCGGGCAATCAATCGTGCACGCCCTACGCTGATATCATGTTCCTCGGCGAGGTTGACATATTCCTCGTCCATGGTTCCACCAAAAATGGCTGCACCTACGCCGCGTTCAGAGAGAATGGCTTCTACGTCCGCTTTGTGTTCTTCTTGTACAGCTTCGTCATCAGCTGTCACAGTGACAATGTTCTCATCACTATCCACATCAATGTACCCAGTATCGATTGCAGCGTCCAAAAATTCTTCCAGCGCTGCCTCATAAGACAAGCCTTCCAGCTCTAAGTCAGCGGCAACGATTTCAGCGTCCTCGTTGAGCAGTTGAATGCTTACAACATTTCCATCCTCATCAAGGATGAACTCAACGCCAGGGTTGATGTCGACTGCCAGATAACTCGTCTCTGCTTCAGGTTCTTGACACGCGGCCAAAGTGAACGCGAGTGTCAATGCTATGAAAACTCCAAGTAGTTTTTTCATGGGGACAATCCTCCTTCTAATTTTTTGCTTCACATATAAAACAAAATTTATGCTGTTTTTATTGAGTTTTATTTGT
>CAZOPM010000036.1:0-4508 GCA_964581705.1 uncultured Candidatus Izemoplasmatales bacterium | reverse complement strand
TCCACAATATTGCCGACGGCGGGTACGGCAATTGCTGCGATAATACCCAAAATAACAATAACGATCAATAATTCTACCAAGGTCACACCTTGATTATTTCGTAGGGTCTCTTTCATGTGTTAACTCCTCCATTTTTTTAGTTGTTAGTTAATTTAATCATACATTTCTTACTTTAAATATAGCACAATAATGCGGTCAAGGTCAATGTTATATAACATTAACCTGCATGAAACCGCCCGCCTATACCACTACAGTGTGGTGTATAGGGGTATCATGCGTCACACGCCGCTAACTTGCAACGTCCTACTGAAGCTGGTCACTAAGCGCCAGCGACGGCAACATGACTGCGAGAATCATCACAACGATGAGCGCGTAGATGAAAATAAGCAGGAGGGGTTCAATCGCCTTTTTGAGGCGTTCGACTTTGACCTCGCTGTCTTCGTCGTAGAAATTGGAAAGGTTTTTCATCATCTTGCCAAGCTCACCGCTTCGCTCTCCCACGCTCATCATGCGGTTGAACACGGTCTCACTGGCGTAGTGGTGTTCAAAGACACTCGACATGTAATCTCCGCTTGTAACCGCCTTTTTCGCGTCCGTAAGCAATTCCTTATACACGCGGTTTTGAACAGTGTTTTGCGTGGTGGTGATGGAATCCTGCAAGGGGACATGGCTTTTGAGAAGCTGGGCGATGGTCGAGGCGATGCGGCTTAGGTTGTTGAGCTTGACCACCTGACCGAAGATGGGCATCTTGATGGCCACCACCGAGAAAAACCGCTGAACCTTGGGGTTTTTCTTATAAAGAAAGCGAAATCCTACAATGAAAACAATCACCCCCCCTATTAAGTAAAGTGCGTTGTCCTGGATGAAGTTCGAGACGGTCATGAAAAACACCGTCACACCGGGCAGTTCACCGCCGAGGCCTTCATACATGCCTTCGAACTGGGGAAGCACACCAATCATCAAAAACGCCGCGACCATGAGCGCGACCACCATGTAGATGATGGGCATCATCATCGTAGAGCGGATGGAAGATTTGAGGCGGGCTTGTTTTTCAAAGTAGTTGACGACATCATCAAGCACCTCATCGAGGTCCCCCATTGCCTCACCAACGCCAATCATGGCCACAAGCACCTTGGGAAATTCCTTGGGAAATTCCTTGAACGCATCGGACAGTGACCCACCGGTGTTGACCGAATAATAAATGCCATACATGATGCGGCGGGTGTTTTTGTTGGTTTGCTGGGTCGCGAGGATTTCTGTGGCTTCATTGATTTTTACGCCGCTGCGCAGAAGCGAGGAAATCTGCCGGAGATAAAAGATTAGATCTTGTTCACTGATGACACTGCCGATGGTGATGCGGTTGAGTCTTGAGACAATGCCGCTGTAGCGGGTGATCTCAATGGCGCGCAACCCGTTGTCGAAGAGGTACTGGTCTACACTTGCGCGGGTGGGGCCTTCTGCGGAGCCCTTGACGATTTTGGAGTCTTTCATCCGTTTCGCTTTGTATTTATAATCATGAATTTGCATGGGAGCCCTCCTTAATCGAGGCCGAGTTTGAGAACCTCTTCAACGGTGGTCTCGCCTGATTGCACTTTGGCGAGCCCCGCTTCAACGAGGGTGCGCGTGCCTTCTTTGCGCGCTTGTTCCATCAGTTCGTATTCCGAGGCTTCATTGGAGATCATCTTGACGATGCCTTCGTTGATGTCGAAAATCTCAAAGACCGCTACGCGGCCGCGGTAGCCTTTGTTGTTGCACGCGGAACAGCCAACGGCGCGTTTGACCTTTTTGATGTTGCCATAGCCGTGATGGGAAAATATTTCCTTTTCATTTTGCGTGGGCGCTTCATTTTTGCCACACACCGTGCAGACTTTGCGCACAAGACGCTGGGCGACGATGCCGGAGAGTGAGGAGCCGACCAAGAAGGGGTCAACCCCCATGTCGATCAACCGTCCAATGGTTTTGACTGAGCTGTTGGTATGGATGGTTGAAAGCACAATGTGGCCGGTGAGGGCCGCCTTGACACTGATCTGTGCAGTGTCAGTGTCACGAATCTCACCGATCATGATGATATCGGGGTCCTGGCGCAGGATACTGCGCAGGGCATTGGCGAAGGTGAAGTTGATATCGGGATTGACATTCACCTGGTTGACCCCTTCGAGTTCGATTTCCACGGGGTCTTCAACCGTGATGATGTTGTATTCGGGGTCGTTGAGCTGATCTAAACAGGCATACAGTGAAGTCGTCTTCCCCGAGCCCGTGGGCCCGCTGACGAGCACGATGCCGTTGGGACGGCTGATGAGGCGTTTGAACCGCTTCTCCTCGCTATCTGTAAGCCCGAGTCTGTCGAGCCCCGAGGTTTCCCGGGAGAGGTCGAGGACACGCATGACCGCTTTTTCTCCGCGCACTGTGGGCAGTGTGGAGATCCTTAGGTCGATGGGGCGTCCTTCAATGACGGTCTTAATGCGCCCATCCTGAGGATTGCGCGTATCGGTGATGTCCATATGGCCCATGACTTTGATGCGGCTGATGAGCTTGGGAAGAATGACTTTGGGCAGGGCGCGTTCGGTATTGAGCACGCCATCGATGCGGTAGCGGATCAGAAACTCGATGTCGGTGGGGTCGATGTGGACGTCGGAAGCTTCGTTTTTGACCGCTTGTAAGAGCAGCTGGTTCACCAGCGAGACAATCGGTGATTCCGAAGCGTCCTGTTCGGGCTCTGAGACCATCTCGTCGAAATATTTTTCATCGCTTTGTTTTTGTTTATCAACTTCGATGCCCAAGTCCTTGAGGGTCTTAGCGAAGCCATAGTACCGCTGAATGGCGGTATCGATATCGTTTTTCGTCGCAATGACCGTCTCAACGTTCATCCCGGTTTTGAGTCGAACGTTTTCTATAGTGGGAAAATCAAGCGGGTCATTGGTCGCGATCACCAGGCGGCGTCCCTGGATGTTGATGGGCATGATGCGTGCCTGGGTGACGAATTCCTCATCGAGCATTTTGACCACCTGGTCATCGACATAGATCATGCCGAGATTGACACGCTTGATCGCCAGCGAATCGCTGAGCGCATCGACGATCTGTGAGTCGCTACAATAACCGAAGCGGATCAACGCTTCGCCGATTTTTTCCCCTTTTTCGCGTTTGCGCAGTGCCTCATCAACTTCTTCTTCGGTGACGACGCCTTCATCGACGAGCACTTCACCAAGACGTTTGGGTGCGTTTTTAGCCACGCGGATTCCTCCCTTTATTCATCGTTATCGTTGGGTTCGCCTTCATAGACGATTTCACTGAGTGCCGGATAATATTCAAATACAAGTAACTGTTCACGCGCTTCACGCCCGTCAATGGGCGTGATGGTGCGGGTGATGAGAATGTTGATGCCGGGCTGGCCTTCGCGCGCTTCGCTTGGTTCATCGGTGGTTTCACTCAGATAGTCCACTTCAATGCGTTCGCGCTCAACTTCGATGGTATCGACGAAGGGTGGTCCGATGAGTTTCGCGGTCAGTTCATCGCCGTCGCGTCCAAAGACAATATCGTATTCAAAGGCGGTGTTGTTTTCAAATTGATAATCATACCCTAAAATTCGGTTGACGCGCACGTTGCGTCCAAAGAAGGGATAGGTATCTTCTTCATCTTCATAAGGGCTGTAGCGTTCACTGTCAATCTGCGGATTGTAGTGACGTTCGATGATGAACATCCGCGTTTCTAACAACAGATCTTGAAGCGCTGAACCAATGGTGTTGAGTTCGGCCGATGTGAAGCGGCGCGCATCACCAAAGGTGCCGCCAAAAGTATCGAGCACACTGATGGTGGTATGGGGTTGTACGCTCAGTGTGTTGCCATCGAGATGTTCCGCAAGTTTTCCGTATGTCGAGGAAACATCACTCCCGCGCACAGCGGGCATGGAGATTTCTGCGACAGTCTCGTAGAATTCTTCAGGGTCACTGGCATATTCATGCAGCTCGATGCGCGAGAATGTGTCCATCGACGCCGCATCCCCGAGCAACTCGTCGATGACAGCGTCAAAATCAAATGCATCCTCATCGAAGGGTTCCATGAACGGTTCATCCATGAGATTACGGATCAGTTCACTGCGGTTTTGCTCGTGCATCTCCACAACCATTTCGTTTTGTGAGCCATTGGAGACCCCTTGCATGCTTGCTGCGACGGAGAAATCAAACATACCGCGCTCAACACTGTAATAATACCCATCATAGCCGATTTCAAAGTTGACCGCGTCATCGCTTTGCCACGCGCCGATGCGCGAGGCAACCTTTTGTTCCGCTTCGCTTTCCTCTAGGCCCCCGATATACACATTGCCCACGAGCGTGTTTTCCTGGTAAACACCGATATTGAATCCTGTCACCATAAAATAGAAAAACACGAGCGACCCTGCGCCAACGGCGAGGACGAACCCAGTGTATAAATAATAAGCGGCATTCGAATTGCGAATTTTTCTAAACATTTCATCACATCCTTACGCATAGTATAATTATACTATAGTCCAC
>CAZOPM010000035.1:0-4630 GCA_964581705.1 uncultured Candidatus Izemoplasmatales bacterium | reverse complement strand
CCAGAGACTCGCTGGCTTGGGGGTTTTCCCCGGTACTTCTGAGTCGCAGACCCAGGCGGGTCTTGTATAAAATGAACACAACAACGATCAATACCACGATACCGACGTAAGTGGAAAGGTACGCACGCTCGAATAGCAACGGGCCAAGCAGCGGCCAATCACTAAGAACCGGGACGTCTAGACGGTAAGAATCGGTGATATTGATGCGCTCGGTTCCACCGATTGTGCGGGCTGTAAATACCGCAAGTGCCGGTGCGAATAAGTTAAGAGCGGTCGCAGAGATGATTTGGTTTGCGTTCATATGAATGGAGGCGAATGCATGGGCTGCGGAGAAAATCATCCCAGCCAATGAACCGCCCACCAGGGCCATGACAACGCGAAGTTGGACAGGCATGTCGAGTGCTTCTCCTACATAAAGGATAAGCAATGCGCCAGCAAAACCGCCCATAATCATAATACCATCGAGCGCAATGTTGATGACCCCGCCGCTTTCAGAGAACAAACCGCCGAGACTCACAAGCATCAACGCAATCATGACAGGTACGGCATATGAAAGGATGAACGCCAGATCACTGATAAGCACACTCATCAGACATCACCTTCTTTCTCAGGTAACTGCACATCTTGTTTAGTCTTCTTTTTAACAAAATTACCGATGAATTTTTTGGCAAACAGCGACAACGCGGAGAAGTAGATGATGACCGCGATGATGATGTCGATGATTTCTTCACGCACAAAGCGTTGTGCAATGCCGCCGCCGCGTACAATCGAGCCGTAAAACAAGCCTGCAAGCACGACGCCGATGGGGGATGAAAGGCCCAGAAGGGCGATTGCAATCCCGGTAAAGCCTTGTTCGAGCAATTGTTCATTAATGCGGAAACTCCGGTCGCCCACAAGATACATGAGCCCACCGGCGATTCCCGCAATCGCACCAGCAATCACAAAGGAAAAGACAATTGAGCGCTTTTCCTTGATGCCTGCGTACTTTGCGGCAGGGCGTGAGAGCCCGACGCTTTTAAGTTCGTAACCAAATGTGGTGTAATTGAGCACAATATGCAAAATAGCAGCGATAATCAAGGCGATGAATATACCTATATTCGCCGGCGAACCCGGGAATAAATTGTCCATGAACAACGTTGGAATGCGTGCAGAGGCTACCGGTCGCATCGCTTCACTGCGGCCACCATAAATAAATGTCAAAATGAGGAGGTTGACCAGATATAAGGAGACGTAGTTGAGCATGATCGAAGAAACGACCTCATTGACGTTCCTGTAGGCTTTGAGCAGACCTGTGATTCCCCCCCATATCGCACCGCCAAGGGCGGCTGCAAGCAAGGCGACAACCCAGTGAAGTGGGCCTAGGAAGCCCCAGTTGACACCGACGTAGAGTCCGAAAAACGCACCTACGGTAAGTTGACCTGTGGCGCCGATATTGAACAGTCCGGTCCTGAATGCGAATGCCACACTGAGTCCCGTAAGAATAATCGGTGCTGCATAATGAAGCAAAAATCCGATATTGTTCATACTTCTAAAGGGCCCTAAAAGAATGGTGAAAAAGCCACTGAGTGCATTGCTAGGAGAGACCATGAGCATGAGAATGAAGCCGAACAATAGGCCCATCACGACTGCGCCAACACTTGATAGAACATTGATGGAATTGGGCTTGTCAGCTATGAATTTCCAGATTTTGTTCATGACTCATCGCTCCTTTTTTGCGTCTGTGACCCAGCCATGTAGAGTCCGAGTTCTTCGCGGGAGACTTTCTTGGGATCAAAGATTCCCACATTCTCCCCTTCATACATGACAAGGATTCTATCCGCGAGGTTGAATACTTCATCGAGATCGTAGGATACGATGAGGACTGCTTTGTTTTGTTCGCGGTATTCGACGAGTTCCTTGTGGATGAACTCAATCGCCCCAACATCCAATCCGCGTGTGGGCTGTACGGCAATCAGCAAGTCACTCTCACGGTCGATTTCGCGTCCGAGGATTGCCTTTTGCTGATTCCCGCCAGACAAACTTCTGGAAATGGATGTAGCACCAGCGGAACTGCGCACATCAAATCGATCAATCAAGCGCGTAGCATGATCGCGTATGGCATCAAATTGGAGGAAGCCCTTTTTCTGGAAGGGCGCTTGGTGATAACTTTGCAAAATGAAATTGTATTCCAGTGGAAAATCCAGGATAAGGCCGTGTTTTTGACGGTCTTCGGGAATGTGTGAAATGCCTGAGAGCGAGCGTTCACGGATGGTTTTATCTGTGAGGTTCTCGCTGTTGAGTGTAATATTTCCTGAATCGACATCATAAAGACCGGTCACACCGTAAATCATTTCAGTCTGACCGTTGCCTTCAATCCCCGCGACAACAAAAATTTCACCGCGCTTGATTTGTGCAGAAAAATCATGAACAACTTGGTGTTTGGTGATGGGATCGGTAATGTTTAGGGTATCGATTTCAAGGACATTCTCCTTGGGTTTTGCGGGTGATTTCTCCAAGGTGAAGTCAACTTTGCGTCCGACCATTTTTTCTGCGAGTTCCTCAAACGAAGTTTTGGCAATCTCAACAGTGTCGATGTATTGCCCACGGCGTAAAATAGTGCATCGGCCCGCGATTTCCATGATTTCTTTGAGTTTGTGGGAGATGAACAAAATGGATTTGCCTTCTTTGGCGAGTGTTTTTAAAATACCCATCAATTCATCGATTTCCTGAGGTGTGAGGGATGCAGTGGGTTCGTCCAAAATGAGTATTTCCGCGTTGCGGTAGAGCATTTTGAGGATTTCCACGCGCTGCTGGTGTCCCACGGAAATGTCAGAGACCTTTTTGTCCGGGTCGACTTTGAGGTTGTACTTTTCGGAAAGTTCGTTAATTTTTTTGCGCGCATCGTCGTAATAAAGCATGCGTTTGCGGGTGTCTTCGTACCCTAAGATGATATTTTCCAGTACTGTGAAGCGATCGACAAGTTTAAAGTGCTGATGCACCATCCCGATTCCCAGGGCGTTGGCATCGTTGGGATTGGTAATATTCACAGTCTCATTGTTGACTTTGATTTCCCCCTCATCAGCTTTGTAAATACCAAAAAGGATACTCATCAGTGTGGATTTTCCCGCACCGTTTTCACCCAAAAGGGCGTGGATTTCCCCTTTTTGTAAACGCAGGTCAATCTTGTCGTTGGCTTTGATGCCCGGGAATTCCTTCGTAATATTGAGCATTTCGACTGCGTAGTCCATTCTCTCACCTTCTTGTTGACTTGATTTATAGAAGAAGAGAGGAAAGATGTGGCTTTCCTCTCATTACTCTACTATTAGTGTGTGTTTAATGTTGAAGCCTATGGCTGAACAGTACCTTCTTCGATACCGATTTCACCTAAGTCGTATTCATCGAAGAAATCTTCGAGTTCACTGTAATCACTTGGGACATTGAAAGACCCTGAAGCAATCTGATCGAAAATGTCATCGTATTGTGCTTGGGTGAAGTTTTCAAAACGGGAGTTTTCCATAGGGAGTTCTACTCCATTTTCAGCTGCACCAAGAACGAGCGTTTCTCCGCCAGGGTAGTTGTCATCATAGAAATCATCGAGGACGAGCTGAACAGATTCAGCGAGTGCTTTGGTCGCACTTGTAAGCACTGTTTCGTCTTCAGCGGATTGGTCAACGTCAACACCGATCATCCATGCGTCAGCTTGCCCTGCGGCACTCATGACACTACCTCCGGCACCACCCGCAGCAGCAAAGATAACTTCGGTACCATCGTCATACCAACCTGCGGCCTGTGTTTCAACATCGGGTCCCGCATCAAATGTACCTAGATAATCGTAACGACTGTCGGAGAAATTGATGTTTACATCCGCTTCATCTGCAGCGTAGTGCGCGCCCGCAATGTAGCCAACACCAAAGCGCACGACTGCTGGGACGGCAATGCCGCCCATGAAGCCGTGGTTTTCAAGGTCTTCGTGGACAGCGGCGTAGCCTGCGAGGAACCCGGATTCATGTTCCTCATAGAAAACGGATACGGTATTGTCCGCTACATCAACATTGCCGTCTTCATCGAGGGGTTCTGCATCGAGCAAGACGAATTTGACATCGGGATGCTCGTATTGTGCCTCATAAATGGCCTCATCAAAAAGGAAGCCCGGTGTAATGACTATCTGTGCCCCATCGTTGATGGCCATGTTGATGGAGTTCATATAGTCACTGGTGGATACATCGGCGGGACGATAATACTCAGCAACGATGCCGTTTTCTTCAGCATACGCCTCAATCCCTTCCCATGTTCCTTGGTTGAATGATTCATCATCGATATCGCCATAGTCTGTGATCATCGCGATTTCGACTTGTTCCAAATCCTCACACGCAGCGAGGGTGAACACACCGATAAACAGTGCGAACAGTAAAAATAATTTTTTCATAGTATCCTCCTAGATATTTTTTACCTGGTATCTATAAATAATTCTACTTTATTGGCGGAGTGTTTTCAAGAATAGGATATGATATTTGGGGGTCAAAGACAACACAGGAAAGTAAGCTGCAAATGACCTGTTAAAAATGACGGTTTAACGCGTCATTCACTTTTCTTCGCTGTAGAAGCGCACGGTATTTTTTCCACTGTCTTTTGCGTCGTACATGGCTTTGTC
>CAZOPM010000034.1:0-5012 GCA_964581705.1 uncultured Candidatus Izemoplasmatales bacterium | reverse complement strand
ATCATGGACAATGCGCACAGATTCGTGGTCAGTGACAATATCTAACTGGTCATCCTCGAAATCAAGGGCTTCAAACCATGGATCGGTATCAGGGTCATCAACTTCTTCCTCAGCCTCCTCAAACGGATTGAGCCTAGTGATTTGATGCATGACGCGTCCGTCGGACGCCTCATTGAGAACAAACCCTGTTCCCACAAGCAAGATTAATGGAATGAAAATTCTCAGGGGACTTCGCGTCACTTCCTTGCGGAATAACACAGCCATGACGATCAAACCGCCAGTGAGACCAACAAAGCCTGCACGAGAATTGGAACCAAAGGCCACAAAGGCCATCATCCCGGTGAAAATTCCTGCAGCGACGATATGCTTGGGTTCCTTGGCATAAAAATAAAGCCCTAAGGCAAGCGGCAATAAGAGCGCCGCAAATGACCCTACAAAGTTGGTATTGTACATGGTCGCATAAATGGTATACTGACCAAACCTGAAATTGAGTCCATCGCTTTCTTCGTCGTCAAAAATCGCTTCATGATATTGACCCGGCACTATTAAGCGTTGGCCCGTCTCAGTTCGGAAAAAATCCGTGATGAACGACGTCCGCTCAACATCAATGGCGTAGTCGGTTTGTTCCCCATCATCACCAACGAGTCTCAAAACATCGTCATCACTGAGTGTTCCCGATGATTTGAGTGCGTCATCACTCTGGTAAACACTGGCGTTTAAAACTGCCTCTTCACCGTCTTCACCTTCTTGAATGTAATCTTCAAAGTATGGTTCAGCTTGAATGGTCTCAAGAAGGTCCTCAACGGTGGTGTTTGCACCTACATAAAGCGTTTGTGAATCGATCTCGTTGATGCCGGGTTGACTGCTGCCATCATCGCCGAAATACTGGGTGACGCCTAAGGCGAAGGTGACCACGCCCACCAGTACAAAAGCCCCAATGACATAGCGCACGTGTTTTTCACTACGCACAAGATTCATGACAGTCATGATGGTGAGACCATAAGCCATCATGACCCACACCCCTTGGAACTGTTCGATAAAACCGCGCGATGCGACAGTGAAATCACGTGCGGTTAAGAAACTGATGAATACAAAAAATAAGTAGATACCCATAGGAATCCACAACCACACATTGCGCTGTGTGATGCGTTTAAACCAAATCAGCCCCAGCATAATCAAAAAGCCGATGTATGCGGTGATTGAGAAATACACCGCCTTATAGTAACTAAAGAAGTCAAAGACCTCATCATCACCACGCCACGCCTCATACTCAAGCCCTTCGAGTTCAAGCACGCGGCCGAAGACGATCAAAGGCACAATGCCGACAATGAACAATATTGGTATGAGCCAGCCCACACCGATTGTTTTTTCTTTTTTATACGTACGTTTTTTTGCCATACTCCACCTCACATAACTTTCATTCTTAACGATTATTATACCATTTTAGCCTATCGATGGCTACTAGGAATTATAAACCCATGCTACAGGGGGCACTTTGTTCATTATGCACGAATACATTGCAATTTCCCATAAATTTTTATTGAATAAATAGTGACGTTGTGGATTTTTGTTGAGCGCTTGAAATGATTTTACAGTAATCGATTTGGAAAAAAAAAGATGCAATCAATAAAAAAAGTGTTAATTGTAAGTATGGGTGTGTTTTTCTTGCTTACGCTTATGCCGTGTGAGGGTAAAGGGGACCACCCGACACCTGAAAATAATGTACCCGGTCAAGACGAACCAAGCAATGGTGACTTTGATGCACGTGTGTATTTGGGCGATGAAGCGTTCTTTGATGAGCGTGATTACTTGTCGTCAACAAAGAATGCATTGCGTCATCTTCACGACAAGCACCCAATGTGAAGCTCAATGATGATCATGTCGTATATTCTGGTGATGGATCCGACCATTCGACAATGAGAGATTATATCGCGGATTTGAGCGATTCTGAGGGACTGGGAATCATGCCCAGAGCAGCATTTGAAGAAGGCAGCAACGATGAAACAAACGTGCCTCATTGTCATTTTTAAGCGACGAACACAGCGATACTGAGGAAGTCGAAGACAACATCATCGTGAAACTCAATCCGGAAGGTTTTTTTGAAGAAGTGAGGTTCCAAAACGACGAAGGCTACGAAGTTGAAATCAATTCCAATCTGTTGGCCCTTGAAGTATTTGGCACCTATTCGCTGGTAATCTTTGAAGTTGACTGAGATATTTTCGATTCTTAAACGCGCACTTTTTACCAAAAACTGTGGGATGCCTATGATGCCGGCGCATATTACTTGATCCATAATGATTCAGGCAAAGTGTTCTCACTATTCGACGTGCACACGCACGTGGAAGCAACCGTCGATGAAACCACTGTGTATGAGACCATTACCGCTCAGGCAATCGTTGGTGAAAAACTGACGCGCACGGTTGAAGAAGCGGGGGAGATGGGTGAGACAATCATCACCGATGATGATGACAATCCGATCTTCTATGCGCAAGGACCCGTTGTAACGGAAATACTTATGGAACCGGCCTATGAATATTACGATGTGCTCCAGACCGATGAATCAGGCGAACCGCTGCACGATGGATCGGGCGACCCCGTATATAAAGCCCACAAAAAACGCAAACTTGACTCCCAAGGGGAACACATTCACTACCCACGTGAAGTCGCCGTGGAAAATGATGACGGCGAGTTGATACGCAAAGATACCTTTGTGCAGCGTGCATGGTCAAACAACAGAGCGTAGCGTCCACAAAACCTATGATTATGAAGTTTTCCCCGGCCTCCTAAGGGAGCTTGCTGAACGCTTCAAAAGTTATGTCATGAGCGAATATTACGATTGGAATTACTACCGCGTCAGCAATCATACAATCAATAATAGCAACATTGTTTTTGACAATGAAACGCTTTATTATATCGAGCTTCCCCACGCAACTACGGAACAACCAAAGCGCATCATGCAGCTTACTTACGATGGGGAAGACCAAGAAGCCCTTCTTGAGGAGTACTTAAACCTCTCCTTGGCGAATATGACAGATTGCAACGGGAGGTATCTCGATGCTTATGGCAATCAGATGATGTGTTATAACCGAAGAAACTATGATTCAATTTTTATTCACTCCACTAAGGAAGGCTTGGTGGATGTCGAGGAAACCGCTTATTTGAGGCCATTGATTTTTCCTAACGGACGCATTTTATTTTATGACTTGAACACCTCCTATGATGAAACCCTCGGCGATGAACCCAGACACCTCTATCAAATCAATGCTGATGGCACGCTTGCTGCTTCTTCAATTGAATTAAGCATCGGTGATGATGTGTGTGAAAGTCATGGATGCTTCAACCGCGTGGATGCAACATTCATCAACGAAGCGGGGGAACCAATCCCCACATATAACGACGCTTCTTAAGCCCTGCAATTATTAGAAGGCACACAGTTGATGGACTCAGCGCATTTTACTCTCAAAGATATCACTGATGCAGAGTGTGACCTCGCCCATGATGAAAATAGTCCATATACATGGGTGCGCTTGAAGGATCAATTTGTACACGACGGAGAGATTGTCCACGAAATGATGAGAGCCATTGATGGTCCTGCTGAGGAAAGGCTTCCCGATGCACTGACAATGTATGAATAAAGCGACGTAGAAAGCGTTGAGTATAAAAAGGAATGGTCCAGTGAGGGTCAACACTGCGAGGAAGAGGAATTGGCTGTCAAAACGCTTTGAGACTTTATGATGAAACGAGCAATCATGTTTTGAGCTTCTATGCAACGCCAATATTTGATTATGGCGAACGCGTATTCGCCGCATTAATGTATTGGACGATAATGATGCAACCTATGAATATACGCGGGACTACGCAGGGGATGTGTGTGAAGAAGATCAATGCAGTATCTATGTTGAGCCCCATTTTTACGGCCCGCAAAACAATCATTTCGATACGCGTGACATTGAAATGCATTTTACTGAAGATGAACAAATTCCGCTTCAGGTCGAATATTTAGCAAGTGAGATTGACAGTTATGAGACAATCGAACGCGCCAACCGCGATGATGTGGAGGACAACGGATTTGATGTCTATGTCGATGATGCGCGTTTGACATGGTCCCATGGTCGATTCTGTGAAGAACAGGCCATTCTTGATCGAATCGTGTATGAATCAAGTGCAGACCACCCGGTGTATGAAGAAACCGTTGAACGCGATATTTGTTTGGATGAAAATGGATGGGACTGGGATACTTCTGAATATGTCATTGTCGATGCCAACGGTGAGGTATTCATGGAATTTTCCGCCGGAGAACTTGCCAAATATGGCACGCGCATTCCCTATCAAGTCACCCTGGAGCAGGATGATGTCGAGATTCTTTATGAAAAGGCTCCTTAGGTGAACCTCAAGTCTGCGAAGAGGATTCGTGCAGAGAGTGAGTCAGCATCTATGAAGAAAGCACATTATTGGCTCGAGGGACATGATTTCACAAGGGGAAAAGCTTTACTCAAAGATTATCCTGGGCGCATCAACCACCCCATTGAAAGCAATTGATGACAACATTTGCTACGAACTGCATGGATGCTTTGCTAGTTCGAACAAGATTACGTTTGTTGATGAGGCGGGCAATGTGTTAAACACAGAAAATACCGATCGTACAAATCACCTAGTCTTTGATTATGGGGAAAAGGTCCCTACGAACAATGATTTTAAAGCAACCCTGGAAGTGAGTGACATTGAGTTCAGCACGCGGACTTTGCGTCCCCGCGACCTGTTCACCCACAGTAACAACATAATCAAAGCCATCGAACGTTCGCTTTATCTTGTTGAAGGCAATAAAACCTACATGCTCGATATGCGTGATGACACACAATTCAAAGCGCATTTTACCACCCTTCCCTCACAAAGCGACATTGTTCCTTTCAATGACGGATTCATTGGCTTAAGCAGTAATCGTAATCGTATCTATCACCTCACCCCAGATCAAGAAGGGTCTGATGAAAACAGCATCAATTTCCATATTGACG
>CAZOPM010000033.1:0-6704 GCA_964581705.1 uncultured Candidatus Izemoplasmatales bacterium | reverse complement strand
GGCCGTACAGGGAGCTTTTTTCATTAATCACCCAATGTTGTAACTTGAATGGATGAGAACATGGAAGGGTTTAAGGGAAGAAACCAACATATTAAAAGAGAGTAAAGTCAGTTTTTTTAAGCTGGCTTTTTTTAATGTTCTACATAAAGGAAAGGAGGGGAATCATGGCCACATTATTTTACAAGCAACTCCCCACTGGGTATACCCACGATGAGGATGTGATTGCGTTTGGTATTGAACTATCTGGAATCCAGAAGTTTATTTTCAATGTCACTGAAAATAAGGGTAGCCTAAGGCAAATCAAAGAAAACTCGCTTCGCATTGAAGGACTGACTAAAGATATTTACAATACAGTTTCGAAAGTCTATACCATCAAGGATGATGCCATTCTCACAATGACCAGTGGGAAGCTTTATTTTATTGCGAAAAAAGATAGTGATGTTTCCACGATAAACCGTTTGCTTCATAATCTGCAAAGAGACGTTTTCTTATCATTCGGTGGAGTATTGAGGCTTTACTATGCACATGTAAAGACAACGCTTTCTAAGGAGCTAAGATCCGATACTAACGCCTACAAAACGTTAAAGGACACGCTCGCTAAATCAAGGCGACAAAACTATGCATTATTAAATATAGATGGGGCTACATCATTCACCAATCTCAACCATAACGTGGATATCCGGAGTGCCACTACCATCGATAAACTCATCGGCCCCAACCAGAATCACCGCTACATCAGTGGCATCAAGCTTGATTTTGATGATTTGGGAGCGTATTTCGCAAGTATCGGATACTCTGATGAAATTCTAAGAATCAGTGCCTTGATCGAAAAGCGGGTACGCTCAGTCATTGACGAGATGGATGGGATATACACTGTGTTCGTCGGAGGCGACGACATATTCATACTGAGCAATTTCTATAAATTCATGGACATTACATTAGCACTAAAAAATGGTCTGCAAGAGGCATTTAATGATTTGGAGTATTCATTTGGTGTTTCTGCGGGCATTGTTCATTTCAAGGAAAAAACCAGCATTGTTTATTATGGTGAACAGTTAGAAAATGAACTATCTTTAGCTAAAGAACAAGGAAAAAACCGTGTCGCAATGGAGAATGTTTGTTTTACATGGGAGGACTTTGAAAAAATTAAAAGCGAAAGGGAGTCCATTGAAAAACGCCATCATCAAAGTGTTTCGAAATCATCGCAACTGGCTAAGTTTGAAAACACGATACAAACGATTGTTCAAAGGGATGATTCTTTGCAAAAGAAAGTCCGTGCGTTTATTTTAAAGATTCCAATGTTTGAAGAGCGATTGAAAGGATTCGTTCCCAAATCGATGCTCTCACTGGATACGAACCAAATCGAATCTTATTACCGCTCAATGATACGCTTGTATTTCGCAACAAAATATGCACGTCGATTAATGGAAAGGGAGACTTGAGTATGGATTTATTAAATGAATTGCGTAGTACTAAAGACTTATCAGTCGTGTTTAGTCCGGAAAAATATGTTTTCAAACGCGATGAGCTTGTTAAAAGCTATCTCAAAGAAGGAAAGAAAGTGACGACAAAATCACAATTGAGGAAATATTTTAACGTTTTCAAGGACGTTGATAACAGCATCAAAACTAACCCAAATATGAACAAAGAGGAGTTTCGGGACCGCCTTAAGGGGATGTTGGTCATCTATCCTGTTATGGAATCAAAGCGTACCTTCAGCAATAATTTGCTGAGTATTATTAAAGAAAGCTTGCGCACACTGTATGATACCAATGAAAAAGATGTAGAAAAAGCGAAAGCGTGGTTTCAAAACTTCGTTCAGTTTTACGAAGTGCTCATCGCTTATTCTCGAGATTAATGGAGGGGTATAATGAACTTAAAACAAAAAGCATTCAACATTATCATAGAACTTGAATCCGGCCTTCACATAGGCGGAGGAGACACCTCGATAGAAATTGGGGGCGTTGATAATAAAGTTATTCGGGACGTGGTTAGTAACGAACCCTATATTCCCGGTTCCTCGCTCAAAGGAAAAATGCGACACCTACTTGAGGATTACTATGCGGACGATAAAGCTTCAATTGAAATCGTCGATATTCTTTTTGGCAAAGCTGGGAATGAAAAGAATAACAACCCTGCTTTAAAACAAACACGCTTACAATTTGTGGATTTGTTTATGAACGAACCTACAAAAAATGAACTGAACAAAATGCTTGGCCAAAAAATCTACACGGTGGTCAAGTATGAAAACAGCATTGATAGAAAAACCGGGACCGCTAAAAACCCTCGCCCTACCGAACGGGTACCGAAAGGTGCAATTTTCCAAGGCAAACTCATTCTTAATGTGCTCTATAATCTGGGCGATGATGAAAAGCACTTCATGGAAGTGCTTGAAAAAGGTGTGTCTCTCATGAACAATAGTTATCTGGGTGGGAGTGGCTCACGTGGATACGGCAAGGTCAACGTCAGTCTCAAGGCGGTATGATTATGCAAACCTATCGAGTCACTCTCTCACCGCTGAGTAAGCTCGAAACCCTTCATGACAGTCAGAATCTTTTTGGGTTTTTATGTTATCAGATCAAGGAACGCTATGACGAAGCCACGCTTGAACAAACTTTAGCCAATGTGCGCACCAATCAACGCGT
The DNA here is from genome assembly GCA_964581705.1 of uncultured Candidatus Izemoplasmatales bacterium. Taxonomy (GTDB): domain Bacteria; phylum Bacillota_I; class Bacilli_A; order Izemoplasmatales; family Izemoplasmataceae; genus B1SED10-225. The sequence continues at coordinate 4,059 of CAZOPM010000033.1, read as the reverse complement.
ATTGCGTATTTCCAGCATCATGCCCGAGGCCAGTGTGTTTTGGCCCGCATTCACGGTGAAATATTCCAGCAATGAAACGTTTGATACTGTCATTGCCAAGAAACTTAAAAAAATCAATTATGTTAGCATGCGCGTCCTCGATGCTTTGTTGGAAAGTGATTATATCGGAGATGCGATTGTTAAAAACATTCGCTCGGGAAATTGGGAATTCAACAAAGATCTTTTGATGGAAAAAAACGAGATTTTCTATGAATACAGTCTCGGCATAGACATTCGCTTTTCCTCCCAAGAACAAACACCGTTTAATGTCAAAAGCTACGGCGTACAACAAAACTCACGCTTCACATTTTTTGTCACAACGGATATCGAGGAAGTAATCCAGACACTTCATTCTCTGGAGTATATCTCTTTGGGGAAATATAAAAATGTTGCGCTTAACACCTATGAAGTAATTGGCTGTGAAACAACGGATTTAGTCCCCGCAGCCACAAACATTCTTGTATCCAAATACATCCCAGCGGATGACGATGAGTTCGACCGCGACCACTCAATGGTGAAAATTGACTTGGCTAAATCACGCTTGGATAATCGCATGCTGCAAACATATGACACGGCTCATCTTGACGCCTTCTCACTAATCACCGAAGGAAGCATGATTGTTTCTAAAAATCATGTTGTGGGGATATTAAAACATCGTGATCAAGCATCCGAAATCTTAGGGAAACCCGTTTATTATAACGGCTTAGCTTTTCTCTATCCTGTAGGTGATGCTCAATGATGCAAACACCCTTTAAAAACTATCAACTGGAAATTATCACCCCAGTGCATATTGGCAATGATCAACAACTCGCACCGCTGATGTTTGACCATCAAGGTGATTTTGTGCATATGTACGCAATGGACGATGTTGCAAAAAACATTGATAATCCGCGAAATCTACTGGATATCAAGCACGGCAAAATCACCCTGCGTTCAGTGCTTTCACCCAGTGTGATCAGACAGCTCAACCCCATCAAGAAAATTCACTACTGGGGCGAGGAGGGTGTGAATATCTCTTCTCAGGAAATCGAACTACTAGTGGAAGAAAAACAGGAGAACTTTATCCCTGGTTCAAGCATCAAAGGAAGCATCGTGCATGCGATGGAATTTGCCTTGTTGGCTCAAAATGTGACAAATCACAATTCATCAAAGGAGGCATACGATATCGTCGATACATTTAAAAATTCCTTTGTTGTCCCCGATCTTTATTTTGATTCTTTCGAAACGGCCATTCAGCGTGGGACGCGCATATCTACCGCATCGGGCAAGAAATCCAAAGGCAAACAACGCCAGGATAACTACAAGGAATGGCTGATGCTAGGCAAGACGCCCCACTTTAATGCCTATTTCCGAACCAAGCAATTCGCAGAAGTTTTAGAGAATATTCATATGTTTACTGAGCAATACCTTCACTATCAGCGCTCATATTATCAATATATTGTCGACAAGATGGCTCTGGATAATTTCGCTCTAGATTTTGATGACCTTCAAGAAGTTCTCAAGCAAACGGACCGGTTGCTTGCAATAAACAAAAAAGAAGAGCCGCTTTTGATTTTGGGAAGAAATACGCACCGTTACAGCAAATCTAATGAACTGCTCAAACACGATCATTATATTAAGCGTCCCGGGAAAAACAAGGATCATCCTGTATCGAGATTGTTGGTATTTGATGCGAAAGATACCTTGACTATCCCTGGCATGGTGCACATAAAAAAACGATGAGAATCGCACTCAAATTTAAGGTTAAGCTCCCTCTTACGCTTCCCAAATCATACCAGCGGATTCTCCAGGGTTTCATCTATGAACAGATTTCTGGCACTGATTTTAGTGAATTTTTGCACAACAAGGGTTTTGGGGATGCCCGCAAATTCAAACTTTTTACATTCAGTCTTTTAAAAGGACCTTACACTTACCATGCCACCAACCATACCGTCACCTTCAGTGATCATTTCTACATAGAAGTTGCCAGTGTAGTGAATGATTTCATTCACCTTCTTAGTAAATCATTGCTCGATAAGAATACTCTCAAAATCAATGGCACCCCCATTGAGCTGGTGGAATACCATTATAAGACTCAAGAGATTGCCCAAGACACCGTGAAGATTGAAATGATTTCACCCCTCACAGTATATACAACTTATACGCAGGGTGAAAAATCCAAGACTCAATACTTTTCACCAGAAGATCCCAAGTTTGCCGAAGAGATTGATAAGAATCTCAAACGCAAATTTCAGGCCATTTACTCCACGAAGCTCACACCAACTGTGTCGATTGAACCTGTTGAAGTGAACCAAAAAAACAAACTCATTCTTCGTTATAAAGACCACGTCATCATCGGCTATACGGGTACGTACATTCTTAGAGGCCATCGCGATCATCTTGATTTTTTGTATCGAGTGGGATTGGGCAGTAAAAACTCCATGGGCTTTGGTATGTTTAGGGTCCTGAAGTGAAATCGCTATATGTCACCAAAGAATCCACGCTCAAACGCAAAGACAACACCCTCGTAATTGAAACCCCAGGCACCACAATGTTCTTTCCCATCCACACGGTCCAAACCATCCATGTGTTTGGCAATGTTCAGATGAACAAGACCCTCCTCAATCTTTTAAATACGCATGGAACACTGGTGTTTTATTACAGCCGACAGGGGAGCTATATCGGAGCCTTCATTCCCCCTTTTAACAAGCAGGGGACATTGATTCTCAAGCAAGCTGCGGCTTACGCCTGTTTGCAAACGCGTCTTAATATTGCCAAATCTATTCTTATAACAGCAACAGACAATATTATATCCAATGTGAAATATTACAAACAATACCTTCACGCGCACAAAGATGTGAGTTTATTTATCACCCACTGTAAAACGCGCATGGAAAATGCAAAGGACATTCAAACACTTCGTTCTTTAGAAGGGATGGTACGACAGAAATACTATAGACAATTTGATTTAATTTTGCGCAATCCTGGCTTTGTATTTGCAAAACGCAGTTACCGGCCTCCAAATAATAATGTAAATGCCCTTATCAGTCTACTCAACACCTTGTTATATCGCACCATCGAATCATTGATTCACGCTTCAAAGATGCACATAGCAATCGCTTATCTCCACACAAGCAACACACGCCACGCATCATTGAATTTAGATATTGCCGAAATTTTTAAACCCATAATTGTCGATCGCTTAGTATTCAGACTCATCAACCTTGCTATGGTTAAGCCCAATCATTTTAACGGCACCCAGCTTACACAAGAAGGCTTGAAAATTGTATTGCAAGCATACGATGAGAGAATTCACCAAGTTTTAAGTATTAATCAAACCAAACGTTCTTACATACATTTCATCCGCAAAGACATTTACACTCTGCAAAATCATCTTACTAAAAACACCCCGCTTAAGTTTTTCTTAAAGCGTGACCATTAATCGTCCTAAAAAGGCATCATTGTTTTGTGTCAATGTTCACCAACAATAATTACCTTAGTAAACTCTTCGATATGGAAGCCGTGAATTTGGTAAAACCTTAAGGTAAATATTAGAATCGCTTTATCAAGCCATTTATCAAATAAGGTTTACCCGAAATTCAGTGGTTTTTAGCCATAATTTAATCGATGTATTAACGCTCGCCGCTTAGAACGGCTATTTTACAACGGTTTATAAGTTACCTATGAGGAACAGCTACTTACTAGCTTGAACAGCGCTGCGATCCGCTTCCTTTGTGTTTATAAGTTACCTATGAGGAACAGCTACACATGCTCTTCTTGCGCCTGTTCCTTTTGTTTTCCGTTTATAAGTTACCTATGAGGAACAGCTACTTCATTGCCATGCTCTTTCTTGCTTTCACGATAGGTTTATAAGTTACCTATGAGGAACAGCTACCCGAGTCTATGTTGACGAGTTCTTGTGCGAAGTCCTCGGTTTATAAGTTACCTATGAGGAACAGCTACCCTTCTCCTCCCGAGGGAGGAAGTAGTTGAAGATTCTTGTTTATAAGTTACCTATGAGGAACAGCTACTCGATTATGT
>CAZOPM010000032.1:1722-7301 GCA_964581705.1 uncultured Candidatus Izemoplasmatales bacterium | reverse complement strand
TTCGTTATTGTTGATTTTAAATGCTCTGAAAAGCTGCTCACTGAGAATAAGTGCGCTCAGTTGGTGGGGGAAGGTTAGGCGTGACATGGATATGATAAGATCGCATTCGCGCTTGAACCCCTCATCAATGCCATACGATCCTCCGATGATAAAGGTGATTGTGGAATCATGATAAATGCCGATATCTTTGATCAATCGGGCGAACGTGTGAGAGGTCACTTTTTTTCCCTCGGGAGACAAGGCGATGGTATATCCTTTTTTCTTTTGTTTGCGAATGGCTTGCGCTTCTTTTTGCTTAACTTGGTTGATGTCGCCTTGTGAAGGCTTTTTAGGGATTTTAGCGGGGGTGACGTGTAAAAAACTGAGCGTTGTGAAGGGTTTTAAGTATTTGTGATAATGCGCAATGCCATCGAGAACGAACGGTTCTTTAATCTTACCGACACTGATGATATCAATCGTCACTAATCGTCCCTCCTTGTGATTTTTTCGCACGGGGATGTGCTTCCATATAGCGCTTTTTCATATCATCGGTGGATATCGATGTGTAAATTTGTGTGCTGGAAATATGCGCATGACCGAGCATTTCCTGTACGCTGCGCAAATCCGCTCCCTTTGAAAGCATGTGAGATGCAAAGGTGTGGCGCAGCGTATGGGGGGAAAGCGATGTGTGTTGGTTGGCTGCTTGAATGATCTGCTTGAGAATGTGTGCAACGCCCCGGGCAGTAAGAGGCGCTCCGCGCAAGTTGACAAACACGGTTTTGTGCGTGCGGCGTTTCATAAGATTCTTACGTGTACTCAACAGATAAGCACGCAAAACCTCCACAAGGGGTTCCCCCATAGGGACGTAGCGTTCTTTTGCGCCTTTGCCTCTGATTAAAAGGACCCGTTCATCGAGACGCAAATCCGATAATTTGATGTCCGTAAGCTCACTAACGCGCAACCCACAATCATAAAGCGTACTCATTATCGCATAATCCCGATTGCCCTTGTCGGTGTTGCGGTCAATAGAGGAGAAAAGTGCCTCCATCTCCTCAGGATAAACAAACTTGGGCAGAGTCTTTCTGGCTTTAGGGGCTTTCACCTCCAAAAATGGATGGCTATTCAATTTATCCTCGTCAATCAAATAATGATAAAACGTGCGGAGGGTGGAAATATGGCGCGCGACACTTGATGGTCGGTAGTGTTCTGAGAGTTCACTGACATAAAATTTGGCAATTCGTCTGCTCACATCTAAAAAACCGCCAAAATCCTCACGCTGCAAAAACGCGTGAAAGCGCTGAAGGTCACGCGTATAGGATTCGGCGGTTTTTTTTGATTGGCGCTTAATGGTATGGACATGGGTGTAAAACGATTCAATCAAAGCCTGATCAGACATAATCCACCACATCCTTTTTGAATGTTTTCATTGACTCTATGGCACGCTCACCATAAAGTTTCTTGCGTTCTTTTTTTCTATGTTTGCCTTCCAAGGGAGGCAGTAGGCCAAAATTTGCATTCATCGGCTGAAATTGTTCTTGATTTGCGGTGGCGAGATAATCCGCCTGGGCGCCCATAATCGTATTTGGGGGAAATATGAGCGAGTCCTTGCCACGCATGTGCGCAGCCATGTTGAGTGCTGCGACAATCCCGCTTCCGGTACTTTCAATATAGCCCTCTACACCGCTGAGCTGTCCGGCGAAAAACACGTCCTCGCGTGTTTTAGAGCGATAGGTGGCATGCAAATGGGCGGGCGCCTTGATAAAACTGTTTTTATGCATTACACCGTAACGCACAATCTCTGCATTTTCAAGGCCGGGGATCATACGGATAAGCCTCTTTTGTTCTCCGAATTTTAGCTGTGTCTGAAAGCCTACAATATTAACCATGGTGTCGCGCGCATCGTCTTTTCTCAATTGTACCACAGCGTGGGGCTTGTGAGCTTCATCGCGCGCGAGCCCCACAGGTTTAAGCGGTCCATATCGCAAGGTATCCTTGCCTCTTGAGGCCATGCTTTCAACGGGCATGCATCCTTCAAAAACATTTTTCTCAAACTCGCGTAGCGTAACCCCTTCGCCCTTCATCATATAATTGTAAAAGGCGGTGTATTGCGCTTCATCCATTGGACAATTGATGTAATCCCCTTCTCCTGTCTCACCATAACGGTCCTTGATATAACACGTATCCATGTTGATGGAGTCTTTGGTGATAATCGGGGCAACAGCATCGAAGAAATGCAGCGCATCGTCATTGAGAAATTCCTGAATCGCTGAGGAAAGCGCAGCACTGCTCAGAGGTCCACTTGCAATAATCACAGGACCACTAGGAATGGTCGTAACCTCGCCGCGCACAATATCGATCATCTCCATGCTTTCAATCGTTTCGCTGATGAAACGAGAAAATGCCTGGCGGTCAACCGCGAGGGCCCCTCCTGCAGGAATTTGCGCATGATCGGCTGCACGCATGATCAATGAATCCATAATGCGCAGCTCTTCTTTAAGTACACCCGGCGCGTTGGTCGGTTTTTTTGCACGCAAGGAATTGGAACATACCAATTCACCCAAATCCCCTGTCATGTGCGCGGGTGTGGACGTCAACGGACGCATTTCATGAAGCGTAACGGAAATGTTGCGTTGCGCGAGCTGATAAGCCGCTTCGCTGCCTGCGAGACCGCCGCCGATTATAGTAACACGTTGCATAAAAACACCTCATTGGATTGTACATCGATCGCCGACAATCATGTCGGTTTCAAACTATTGAAGTTCCCAATGGTTTTTAGTGATGGTTCCACCAAACTGAATGAGACCAACAAAATTAAGGATCATCACGAACCTAGTTAAATAAAAAGCTGTTAAAGTTTCACAAATCACAATCGTTGAAAGTTTTGTAGTTGACACATCACTTGTCGCAGTGAAAACGCATCGTTTCACAAACCACATTACACACGTTCATCGAACCATTTACCCTGTGGTTCTCTCCTAAGCGTAAATGAGGAACCCTGCGATGCCGCTGACCGCGATAACTAAAATCGGATGAAGCTTCGCTACCCATAAAAGCGCCATCAAAACCGCAAACAGGGCCATACCCCACCAATCGAGTATCGCATCGGTCACAATTGATGCGGCACTTGAAAGCACCAGACCGGCAAATGCCGGACGCAGTCCGGTGTATATGCCTTTGACAATCTTGCTTTCTTTAAATTCCTCAAAATACTTACTGGCAAATCCAACCAAAATCACAGGAATCGTCACCACGCCCAGCGTGGCTGCAGCAGCTCCGCCAACACCAATCAGCTGAAAACCGATAAAGGTCGCCGAGTTAATAGCAATTGGCCCCGGAGTGACCTGCGAAAGTGCGATCATGTCGATAAACAGTGAACGCGTTAACCATCCGTGGGTATCAACCACCATGCGCTCGAACAATGGCAGCATGGCATACCCTCCGCCAAAAGAGACTGCGCCGATAAACATAAAGGTCATGAACAAACTAAGCACGATCATGGCCGACCACCTCCTGAACATGGAAAATGAGCATGCCTAGTGATGCAAGGCCAACAATTACGAAAAACGGATGCACGCCTGCAAAGAGCACAAGCACAAACGTCAGCGTTGCTAGGAAAATGCCCTGCATGTGCAGGCTTTGACGGAGAAATTTAATCCCCGCAGTAGCAATGAGTGCCACAACGGCAACCCTTACTCCCTGGAATATCGCTGCAACCGTAGGGTGGTCGATATATTGAAAGAAGAACGTCGCAATCACCATGATGATGATAAACGAAGGCAGAGCAACACCCAGTGCACTAACAAACGCGCCCTTGATTCCTCTGAGTCTCAAACCGATGAACACAGAAAAATTGATGGCAATCACACCCGGAAGGCTCTGAACCATCACAAGCACATCAGAGAACTCCTCATCACTCAAATATCCGTAGCGTTTGACAAATTCCCGTTCGAAAATGGGGATCATCGCATAGCCACCACCGAAGGTGAACGCGCCAATTTTTAAAAAGGTCCGAAACAATGTCCACAAACTTATAGACTGCATTGTATCAAGCTCCAAACTGTATGACTCCATCATACCAAACTTACTGAATTTTGCCCACACTCACTCTGTTTCAGAAGCAGCGTAGGCGCGGTGTTGATGTTCGATGACTTTTTCATGGACCATGAACGAGGCGCGCATTTTCACCTTGAAGACAATGTAGGCGACCACTAAAGTGATGCCCTCGGCAAGCACAAAAGATAGCCATACGCCACGAATGCCAAAGAAATGTGACAATAAAAGCGCCAGCGGTAAAATTACCACAAATCCGCGCAGAAGCACAATCAAAAGCCCAAGGCGCGGACGCTCAATGGCTGAGAAAAAGGCGGAATAAAGTATGTTGAGTCCAGCAAAGAAAAGTCCCACGAAATAGATGCGTATGCCCTCCAGGGCAAGCGATTGAAGCTGCGCATCATTGTCACGGTCAAAAGCAGAGACGATGGTTTCTCCGAATATCAAAAAGATACCGTAAATCACTCCCGAGAGTCCCACGACAGCAATAATCGCCGTCCCGAGATTCGCCTTGAGATTGTCCACCCGTCCTTTGGAATATGCCCGCGTGAGCAACGGTTGGACACCCTGGGAGACGCCTATGAACACCGCAATGCTAAGCAGTGACAAATTGGCGATAATGCCAAACGCCGCAACAGCGACGGTCCCCTGCAGACTATCAAGCAGACGATTGAACACACTCATGACCACACTGTAGGAAAAATCAACAAGGAACGTGGGGAACCCCAGAACAAGAATGGTGCCAAAAAGCATATATCCTTTGTTAAACGCACCAAGCCGCATGACATTTTTCCCACGGAGAAAGAACGTCGAAAGATACAACAGTGCCACCACCGCTGAAAGCGTAGTTGCAAGAGCAGCGCCGAACATACCCAGGGGAATCACAAACAGCAGCAAATAATCAAATCCGATGTTGGACATGCTCGATGTGACCATCCCCCCCATCGCAATCGAGGGGGCGCCATCGTTTCTTATGAATGCCACAAGAATATTATTCAGAAGATAAAGCGGTGAAAACAATAAAAGCACCCGCAGATAGTCCGCGCTCATAGAGAAAGTTACAGTATCTGGACGTGCCCCCAGCACCCTCGCCACATCCTCATGAAAAAAGATGCCTGCAGTGATGTACACAAGGGAAAAAAGCGCACCCAAAACGAGAGTTGAAGTGAAAACACGGTTGGCTTTATCCTGTTCTCCTTGAGATTTGTGAACATTGTAGCGGATGGCCCCGCCAATGCCGATCATCAAACCACTGGCGTGAGTGACACCGTAAATAGGAATGGCAAAATTAAGTGCCGCAAGCCCGTCATTACCAAGCGCCTGGGCAATAAAGACCGTATCGATCATAATATAAAGAGAAATAGCCAACATGCCCACGACATTGAGTGATACATATTTGAAAAATTCCTGCAAACGTGTGGCGTCCATGCGATCCCTCCTTCATAAGAACCAATAAATTATTATACTCGAAATTCATATAATTTCCAACCATGCGCATACAAAAAAAGGCTGCCATTTTTAGCAGCCTTTACCCTTAACTCAATTCCTTA
>CAZOPM010000032.1:0-1622 GCA_964581705.1 uncultured Candidatus Izemoplasmatales bacterium | reverse complement strand
GTGCGTGTCAATATTGACCGTATTGACGTCGCTTGGTCTCCTCGTACGTCGGTCCGTCTTCGATAGCGACAGTGTATTTATAATACGACTGTCCGTTGTCTTGCACAATGCTCACTGTTATAATGCCTTCTTCATCAATAGTGTTTGTCTGTATTTCAAATTCAATGAACATTTCCTTATCTGAACCATACGTGTAAATAAACACAAGTTCGATTTCTTCAGTGGGTGTTTCAAGGTCAATCTCGATGACTACTTCATCGTCATCAAATGCTATTTCCATAACACTTTCATAAACCGTATCACCATTGCGAACAAATTCATATTCATATGTCTGCTCGTCATCTTCAATCTCTTGCAGAATCTCAATGTAGGTATCTTCTTCGCTAGGGTGATAGGCAATGAGGGTCATTTCCATTTCTTCATCATCAAGTTCTATTTCACCCTCCAGTGAGTAGTGTATGTCATTCACTACCATAATGCCTTCTATGACATATTCCTGTGCGTCAATCTGGGTTTCATTGTAATGCATGGTGTATTCGAATGCATCACCTGATAAATCCTCGCCGGAAAAACGTACCATGATATCATATTCATCCAGTGTTGAAGCCTCTGAGGTGAATTGAAAATTCTCTTCCCCCTTGATAATGGGTTCAAGCATATTCATATATCCATTGATAACATCCAAGTGCTCACTGATGCGTGTGTTTGATTGAACGGCGCTCAGCGGCTGTATATTGGTTTGTGTTTCCAGTGTCCCATTCGTCTGATTCCCATGATCAAGCAGTGTTACTGCGGACATGGCACTTAGAGAATAATATTCTTCTTTTTCAGATATTTCAAGCCTTGGTTCCTGATCATTTGTCCCCGGCAGTGCGGGCGACTCATTCAGGGGGTCTCCAATGACGAAGACACTCAGAAGGATGAGCGCGAGCACACCCGCTGTGGCGTAGGAGAATTTTCGTTTATACCAAGGAACGCTAAGCGGTTTTCGTTCAATGTTTTCGTGAAAATCTATAGAATTTACCACATTGGGTGTCGCATTTCTAAATTCTTCTCTTATTTGGTATTCTATAGCTTTTTTCTTACGCACCGTCATCATCCTCCTTTGAGTTCTCCCGCATGGTGGTCAACGCTTTTTGATAAAGATACGTAACCGTGCCTAGGGGCATCTCCATAATGGTTGCAATGTCTTTGTGCTTAAGCTCACCAACAACACGAAGCAATACGATCTGTTGCTGGTCCTTAGGAATCAAAGACAAGTAATATTCGCTGAGCATTGTCTTTTCCACAGACGCATCCTTCGATATGAACAGATCATCACTATCACTTGGGTCCACTGACATCGTGGATCGATTCGCCCGTAGCGTGTCGAGAGCTGTGTTCTTAGCAATCGTCAAAAGCCAGTTGATGAATTTATAGCGTCGGTTGTACGATTGAATGTTTCTAAGCATTTTGATGTAAGTATCCTGCATTACATCCTCGGCCAAAAAGCGGTCCCTCACAATCGAAATCACCATGGCATAGACTGCGTGTTTCGTTTCGTGATAGACCGCTTCAAAGGCTGTTTCATCTTGGTTTTTTAATCGATTGATCAGTTTCTAGGATATCATGCGCTACAACTC
>CAZOPM010000031.1:0-8565 GCA_964581705.1 uncultured Candidatus Izemoplasmatales bacterium | reverse complement strand
CCGCGTTTAATAATAACGCCCTCTGCGCATGTTTTGCGCAGGGGGCTTTTTTTATTATTACGGGCATGCCATTTGTCTGTGGTGAAAGTCCACAAGGGGCGTAGTTGCCAACGAACCCCAAAGCGACTTGCAAAGTTCACACCGTGAGGTGTGGGCGAGAAGAAGCAATAGCGAAATCGTAGCCTGACGAACAGAAACCTAATACCAAGGCTTGCGTGGCGGATAAGCTGACTAAAAGTAGTGAAGTCCCAAAGGCGACCGTAACCCACGTAGGTAAATTAGGCAGGTAGACGAGGAAAGATTATGGCTTATCCCGTGAGATCTCATAGACGGACAAACCGTAGTAAAGCGAACTATGAGAAGTCAGCAGACGTCATAGTACTTGTGAAAACAAGGAAGGACTGAACAATTCAAATTCAAATGGACTTAGGAATGTCCATGCATAGGTCTGAGGCGTTTTAATAACGAAGACGTAACGGAGCGAACAAACACAAGAGATAAGGCTAATATGCATGAGCGCAAAGCAAGGAAAGGAGACACGCATGTCACAACTAATGAAAGAGATACTGTCCAAGGAGAACATGACGCAAGCCTACAAGAAAGTGAAAGCCAACAAGGGCGCAAGCGGCATAGACAAGGTGACCATCGACGAGGTCGATGAATACCTGAAAGAGAACTGGGACAGTATCAAGGAACGTATCGAGGAGCGGAAGTACAGACCGAAACCGGTGCTCAGGGTGGAAATACCCAAGCCGGGCGGCGGCGTGCGCAAGCTCGGCATCCCCACCGTGGTGGACCGAATCATTGAACAGGCCATCGTGCAGGTGATTACACCCATAGTGGAACCGCATTTCAGTGAACACAGTTACGGGTTCAGACCGAGAAGACGGGCACAACAGGCCATCGTCGAGCTGCTTGAATATCTGAATGACGGCTATACCTACATTGTGGATATCGACCTCGAGAAGTTCTTTGACAAAGTGCCACAGGACAAACTGATGACCCTTGTCGGAAACATCATTAAAGACCCTGACACGGACTCGCTCATCGCCAAGTACTTAAAGGCGGGCGTGATGGTCAAGGGAAAGTATGAAAAGACCGAAAAGGGCACGCCACAAGGTGGCAATCTTTCACCCATCCTGAGCAATATCATGCTTAATGAGCTCGACAAAGAAATTAGAAGCAAGATGGCTCAATTTCGTCAGGTAAACCGATGACTGTGTCATCACAGTAAAAAGCAGTGCCGCAGCGAACAGGGTGATGCGAAGCGTCACCAAATGGATTGAGAGAAAGCTCGGTTTGAAAGTCAATGCGAAGAAGACCAAGGTGACCAGACCCACCAAGCTCAAATACCTGGGGTTCGGATTTGTGAAGACAGGAAGCAACTGGGAGGCACGACCTCACCAGGACTCCGTGAAGCAGTTCAAAAGAAAGCTGAAACAGCTCACAAAACGCTCATGGTCCATCAGTATCACCGAGAGAATCAGGCGGTTGAACTGGGTCATCAGAGGCTGGATAAACTACTTTCGCATGGGTAGAATGAAGACACACATGAAACGCATCGATGAACGCTTGCGTACAAGAATGCGTATTGTGATGTGGAAGCAATGGAAGACCATGCAAAAGCGTCTTGGGGACTCCTGAAACTCGGTGTACCCAAATGGATGGCGATGAAATCGGTTGGCTTCCATGACCACTACCAGGCAGTGGCGAAGACCAGTGGTCTCTTCCGAATAACAAAACAAGTCCTCGCAAGACGAGGACTCATTAGTTGTACAGATTATTATTTGAATTGAACCGCCGTATGCCGAACGGCACGTACGGTGGTGTGAGAGGGGAATTAATTTTCCCCTACTCGATTATACTAGGAGGAAAATACAATGGTTATACCAGCGTTGGAACATCTTATGGGCAAGACGAAATCACACATCATATATACGGAATTGTTCTCTGATTTTCATACCCCGATTTCCATATTGGATAAATTGAAAAAACAGAGTGAACACAGCTTTCTTTTGGAAAGCGTTAATGAAACGGAAAATTGGGGACGGTATTCATATATTGGGTATGAGCCAAGAAAATCAGTTGTTGTAAAAGACGGGCAAACGTATATAAATGGTGAAACAACGAATAAACCTGTTGAGGACGCAATCAAGAGTGAATTGACAAAATATGCTTATACAAAACAAACTGGACTGCCACCATTTACAGGTGGGTTTGTGGGCTATTTCAGTTATGACAGTATTCAATATTTTGAAAAGGCAATCAAGATGCGCAAACCAAAAGCGTATGATGCAAGCGATATAGAACTTTTACTTTTTGATGTTGTTATCGCGTTTGATCACCTGAAGAAAAAGATATTCGTGATGAAAAATATTCTATCGGATAATCTTGAACAAAACTATCGAGAAGGGGCAACGGAAATCAAAGTGATTGTAGACCTGATACAAACAGGGTATCATCCGAAATTTCAACCAACCGATATTGGTGAGTTCAAACCAAACATGTCAAAACCAGACTATTGTAAAAAGGTATTGAAGGCAAAACAGAGAATCAGGGAAGGTGATATCTTTCAAGTGGTTTTATCACAACGTTTCAGTGCGCCAATAAAAGGCGATTTATTCAATACCTATCGTTATCTGAGGACAATAAACCCTTCTCCATACATGTTTTATTTCATAAGCAGCGACATTGAAGTGGCTGGTGCAAGTCCGGAAACCTTGGTCCATGTAGTGGATAACAATGTAAAGACATTCCCGATCGCCGGAACGAGACACCGTGGACAAACACCTGAAGAGGACACTGCACTGGAAAAAGAACTTTTAGAAGATGAAAAGGAATTGGCAGAACACAACATGCTAGTGGACTTAGGTAGAAATGATTCTGGGAAAGTATGTGAGTTCGGCAGTGTAAACGTAAAAGATTACATGAAAGTTAAACGCTTTTCAAAAGTCATGCATATCACGTCCTTGGTAGAGGGCACATTGACTTCCAAACGCACTTCCCTTGATGCCTTGAAAGCGATCATACCCGCTGGAACCTTGTCAGGTGCCCCAAAAATAATGGCTTGTAATATCATTGATGAACTGGAGCCTACGAAAAGAGGGTTGTATGGCGGTGCGATTGGTTACATCAATTTCAATCTGGACATGGATATGTGTATCACCATTAGAACCGCTGTAAAATATAATGACAATGTCCATGTTCAAGCTGGTGGGGGTATTGTGAATGATAGCGATCCAGAGGCTGAATACAACGAAACAATCTACAAGGCAAGTGCCATGATAGAAGCAATAAAATCAGCGAATAAAGTGGGGATGTAAGATGATTTTACTAATCGATAATTATGATAGTTTTGTTTATAATCTATATCAATATCTGGGCGAAATCAATCCGGATGTTTCGGTATATCGAAATGATGAAATCACCCTTGAAGCAATAAAATTTATGAATCCCACTCACATTGTCCTATCACCGGGTCCCGGACATCCAAAGGACACCAATATCTGTCTGGATATCATTAAGGAGCTAGGGCCTGGCTATCCAATCTTAGGGGTTTGCCTAGGTCATCAGGCAATCGGGTATGCCTATGACAGCAAGATTGCCTATGCTAAAAACGTACTGCATGGAAAAAAAGACACCATCACAATTGGTAAAGAAACAGATTTATTAAACGGATCACCCTCATTCGAAGCGGCTCGATATCATTCTCTGGTGATTGATGAAAGCCAGGTTGGAGAGGCACTCGACATTGTTGCAACCTCTTCAGATGGAGAGATAATGGCAGTCAAGCATAAGAAATATCATGTGTATGGCTTGCAGTTTCACCCAGAGAGCATTTTAACTTTTTCAGGTAAAAAAATAATAAACAAATTTTTAAAGGTGGGATAGTATGTTGACCAACGCAATAAATTTATTGGTTGAAAGACAAAATTTAACAAAGAACCTAATGGAAGATGTATTCATGTATATTATGAGTGGACACGCCACTCAGGCACAAATCGCATCGTTTTTAACAGCGCTGCGTATGAAAGGAGAAACCATTGAAGAGATAAGTGCAGCTGCCGATGTACTGCGAAATAAATCGGAACGCATTACTTCATCGCATGAACTGATTGATATCGTTGGGACTGGAGGAGATATGGCAAATACATTTAATATCTCAACAATCAGTGCCATTATCACTTCAGCTGCAGGGGCTTATGTCGCCAAACACGGAAACAGAAGCGCATCCAGCAATTGTGGCAGTGCGGATGTGTTGGAAGCCCTTGGTGTCAATCTCAATCTGAAACCTTCAAAATCGAATCACCTATTAAATGAAATCGGATTGTGTTTCATGTTTGCGCCTGTATACCATAGTTCAATGAGACATGTCGGGAAAACGAGAAGCGAGATAAAAATAAGAAGCATTTTCAATATCCTGGGCCCACTGTCAAATCCGGCAAAAGCATCCAGAATGTTACTGGGAGTATTTGATAAAGAATTGGTGAGACCACTTGCAGAAGTCCTAAGGGAACTTGGATTGAAACGTGCCATGGTCGTCCATGGGTATGATAATCTTGACGAAATCACTTTAACGGATAAGACGTATGTTGCAGAACTGAAGGATGGAACGATTGCTGAATATGTTCTAGACCCAAAAGACTATGGTTTTCACTACATTACGCTTGATGCCATAAGAGGAAAGGATAAAGAATACAATAAAGATATCATTTTATCCATATTGCAAGGCGAACCATCCGGAAAAAGAGATATAACAATATTGAATAGTGGTGTTGCAATTTATTTATACAATGATGGTATTTCATTGGCACAAGCCTTTGATATCGCACGAGATACCATAGATTCAAAAAAAGCGCTTCAAAAATTGGAAACGCTAATCAAAAGGTCGAATGCCCTATGATACTCGATCAAATTCTACTTGATACGAAAAAGCGAGTTAAGAAACTATATCAAAGACACCCTTTAGAATCTTGGAAATCTAAAGCAGACAAAGTGCCATTGTCCAATTTCAAATTTCATCGAACCATTGAAAACAATTCTTTTTCAATTATCGCGGAAATAAAAAAAGCCTCTCCTTCAAAAGGCATGATTGATAAAGCATTTGATTACAAGCAAATAGCCAAAGATTACAAAGAAGCCGGTGTAAACTGCATAAGCGTCCTGACTGAACCCTATCACTTTTCAGGTAGGAATGAATACATTCAAACCGTAAAACAGATTTCCGAGCTCCCCGTTTTACGAAAAGATTTCATTATTGATGAAATACAGATTTATGAAAGCGTCCTACTAGGTGCCGATTGCATACTCTTGATCTGTAAAGCCTTATCGTTAAAGCAATTGACTAAGTTCCTTCAAATCGCGGAAACCTTGCAACTCTCCGCACTGGTAGAAGCTCATACTTTGGAAGACGTGACAATGGCCTTGCAGGCAAACGCGAAAATGATTGGCGTAAACAACCGTGACCTGCAAACCTTCGAGGTGGATCTACAAACCTCATTAACGCTTAGAGAAAGTGTGCCTAGCGATGTAATGTTTGTGTCGGAAAGCGGGATTAAAACGGTCAACGATATCAAACGCATAAAAACCGGAAACATCAATGCGGTTTTAATAGGAGAAACATTAATGCGAAGCAAGGATAAAAAAACAGTCTTAAAG
Source organism: uncultured Candidatus Izemoplasmatales bacterium (assembly GCA_964581705.1). Taxonomy (GTDB): domain Bacteria; phylum Bacillota_I; class Bacilli_A; order Izemoplasmatales; family Izemoplasmataceae; genus B1SED10-225. The sequence continues at coordinate 2,907 of CAZOPM010000031.1, read as the reverse complement.
GAGTTTATCAATGCCTAAGAAAATAAAGATATGTGGCATTCAAACTGAAAAAGATATCCATATCATGAATCAGTTGAAACCGGATTTTGCTGGGTTTATCTTCTATAAAAAAAGCAAAAGATTCGTACCCTATTCAAAAGCAGCCTTACTGACACACCAATTGGATGGAAATATCAAATCCGTAGGCGTTTTTGTAAATGAGAAGGTCAACAAGGTCATTGAAGCGGTTAGAACAGCAAAACTGGATATCGTTCAATTGCATGGAGATGAACCGGATGCTTATATTGATTATCTGAAAACGACTCTAAACTGCAAAATAATCAATGTTTTTCGTGTGAATCAACAAGACACATCATTTCATGAAGTGAATGCAGACTACTATCTATTCGACACGAAAGTAAAAGCGTACGGGGGTACTGGGACAAGCTTCAACTGGGACATGTTACAAAACATAAACACCAAAAAACCTATTTTATTGGCTGGTGGAATCAACACTGAAAACATAAAAAAAGCACTTCAGACCAAGGCTGATATATTGGATATATCCAGTGCGGTTGAAGTCAATGACAATAAGAACTTTGAGTTAACAAAACATATGATTGAAACGGTCAGGGGGTATCAAGGATGACGCACGGATACTATGGTGACAATGGCGGACAATTCATTCCTGAAACATTGATGAACGCCGTAAGAGAATTGGAAACAGCGTATGATAAGGCGTTGCAAGATAAAGCGTTCAAAATGGAATTACGAAGACTTTATAAAGATTACGCGGGGAGACCCAGTGAGCTCTACTATGCAAAAAAGATGACAGAAGACCTGGGTGGCGCACAAATCTATATGAAGCGGGAAGACTTGAACCATACGGGCTCTCACAAGATCAACAATGTATTGGGACAAGTATTATTGGCGAAATACATGGGAAAGACAAAAATAATCGCAGAAACTGGGGCAGGACAACACGGGGTGGCTACCGCGACTGCATGTGCACTTTTTGGTTTCCCTTGCACCATTTATATGGGTGAAGAAGATACTAAAAGACAAGCCTTGAATGTATTTCGTATGGAACTTCTGGGCGCGGAAGTCATGCCTGTAACAAGTGGAACCAAAACATTGAAGGATGCCGTGAATGACACAATGCGCGCATGGACACAAAGTGTTGATGATACGTTCTACGTACTGGGCAGTGTTATGGGACCTCATCCTTATCCTCGCATTGTACGTGATTTTCAAAAAATCATCGGTGAAGAAGTCAAAGCGCAAATGGAAGATAAAAAGCTTGACCCTGATATCCTCATCGCATGTGTGGGTGGTGGGTCCAATGCAATCGGACTATTTCATGATTTCATAGATGATGAAAGCGTAGAATTAATCGGGGTCGAAGCTGCAGGTAAAGGCGTAGACACCAAACACCATGCAGCTACGATTACCAAAGGAAAAAAAGGAATATTCCATGGAATGAAATCCTATTTTTGTCAGGATAATGATGGACAAATCGCACCAGTTCACTCGATAAGTGCAGGATTGGACTATCCGGGAATAGGACCAGAACATGCATTTTTACACGATACAAAACGTGCTACATATGTGAGTGTTACAGATGATGAATCGGTAAAGGCATTTCAATACCTATCAAAACTCGAAGGAATTATACCTGCAATCGAATCGAGTCATGCGGCAGCCTATGCCATGAAACTTGCTAAAACGCTACCCAAGGACAAAATAATCGTAATCAACCTTTCAGGTAGAGGCGATAAGGACGTGCAGCAAGTAGCGGACTATATGGGAGTTGATTTGGATGAATAGAATTGATGACCATTTTCAAAAGGATACAAAGTCCCTGATTGTATTTTTTACTGCAGGTGATCCAAATTTGGATAAAACCAAAGAATACATTTTAAATGCAGAAAAAGCAGGCGCAGATGTTGTTGAGATTGGCATTCCGTTTTCCGATCCACTTGCGGAAGGGCCGGTGATCCAGGAAGCGAATATCAGAGCCATGTCAAGAAACATCAAAGTAGATGACATTTTTGCGATGATTGAAGAGGTACGCAAGGAAACCGACATTCCTCTTGTATTTTTAACCTACATGAATCCAGTTTTCTTTTACGGATACGATGCATTTTTCAAACAATGTAAGAAAGTTGGAATTGATGGCATCATCATGCCTGATTTGCCGTTTGAATCCCATACTGAGATCAAGGACTATACTACAAACTATGATGTGAAATTGATTTCCTTAATCGCCCCTACTTCGAAAAAAAGAATTAAAGCCATCGCATCTAAGTCTGAAGGATTTGTCTATGCTGTATCATCCTTGGGTGTGACTGGCGTGCGACAAGAAATAACCACAGACATTGAATCACTGGTGAGTGAAATAAAAAAATACACAAAAACAAAAGTAGCCGTCGGCTTTGGCATCTCCAGGCCGGACCAGGTAAAGGAGTATAGCGCATATGCTGATGGTTGTATTGTGGGTAGCGCCATTGTCAAATTGGTAGAAAAACATAAAAGCAATGCAAACACTTATTTGGAGGAATATATTTCTGAGTTAAAACAAGCAATGGACTATGGAGGTTCTTAAAGAGCGAAACTTACAGTGATTTTGACATCTAGCAACTTGCTTCAGAATGAAATTGTGATTTTACCAAACGTTATTAAAAAAGCATCCAATTTGGATGCTTTTTCAGTAGCCAGTACTGCCAAACCCACCGTTCCTGGTACCTGAGGCTGTATCTCCGTCACTGAGTAAATACTTTGTGAAAATACCTTGTGCGATGCGAGTGCCTTTTTCCAGGGTGATCGTTTGATCTGTAAAGTTCATAAGCTGAATGAATATTGTATCATGTCCCAAACTCAAGTCGATGCATCAGACATTGGAAGCATCAATCCCAACGATTATGATGT
>CAZOPM010000030.1:0-8598 GCA_964581705.1 uncultured Candidatus Izemoplasmatales bacterium | reverse complement strand
GAGGTGATAACATGAAAATAATCGTAATTGGCGGCGTCGCAGCAGGCATGAGTGCGGCGAGCAAACTTAAACGCAATATGAAAGACGCAACCATCACAGTTTACGAACAAGGCAATGATACGTCCTACGGCGCGTGCGGGATGCCGTATTATCTCAGTGATATTATCAAAGACGACAACTCCCTCATTGCACGTACGCCCGAACAATTTAAAGAACGCGGCATTGATGTGCTTACTCAGCACACAGTGAGTGGAATCAATGGAAATGAAAAAACGCTTACTGTCCGCAAAGAAAGCACCGGTGATACATTTACGGACAATTATGACAAATTGATTGTGGCAACAGGGGCCTCTGCAGTGCGCCTGCCCGTCGATGGCAGTGACCTCAAGGGTATCCATGTACTTTCAACCCTTGACGATGGGCGTGCGCTAAAGCGTGCGCTCAATGATGCATCCATCAAGCGTGTGGCTATAATTGGCGGTGGATACATCGGTGTGGAAGTAGCAGAAAATCTTATTGAAATGGGCAAGGAAGTCCGTCTCTTGGAGATGCAGTCCCAAGTGCTTCCCCCTTACGACAGTGAAATCGTTGAACACGTGCAAGAAGAGCTGCGCAACAAGGGCGTGACGCTTCATCTCAATACCATGCTCGACCATTATGAGGGTACACAGCGTGTTGAGCGTGTAGTGAGTAAGGAAGACGCTTTTGATGTCGACTTGGTCATCGAAGCCATCGGTGTGCGTCCCAACACTGCCTTTTTGAACGATAGTGGCATTGAAATGCTTAAAAACGGGGCAATCACTGTCAATAATAAGCAACAAACTTCGCTTGAAGATGTTTATGCGGCTGGAGACTGCGCCGCAGTCCCGCACTTGTTGAAAAAAGCGCCTGCCTACATTCCCCTGGGAACCCATGCGAACAAAGCCGGGCGCGTTATCGCAGATACCATCGCTGGAAAACCTGCGCATTTTCACGGTGTAGTGGGCTCCAACGTCCTCAAGGCGTTTTCGCTGGAAGTCGCTAAAACCGGTCTGGGTGAGGATGAGGCGAAGGACGAAGGCTACTCCGCTAAAGCGGTCGTGGTCAAAGCGGCCAATCAGGCCGGGTATTATCCGGGTGCTACACCGATTCATATGAAAATTATCTACAACACGGATGACTGCAGACTCCTGGGTGCACAGATGGTGGGCAAACAAGGTGTGGGCTCACGGATCAATATCATGGCGACCGCCATTACCCAGGGGCTCACCGCAACACAGTTTTCCAACCTTGATTTGGCCTACGCCCCACCATTTTCACCCGTATGGGACCCACTACAAACCGCAACAAACCAAATAAAATGTTAAGGAGCGATTCCAATGGAAAACAATGTCGGTAAAGTTGATCGTATGATCCGCTACATTCTCGCCATCGTCTTGATCGTTGTCGCAGCAATCGGACAGGGTCACTTTTTCTGGTTGTTGATTCCCGCGATTATTCTGGGGTTCACAGCCGCCACAAGCTGGTGTGTTCTTTACAAGATTATCGGGGTCGACACCTGTAAATTCGATGCGAAGAAATAAACCCTTTTCGAAGGGTTTTTTCTTGAAAATAAAGCGCATTAGTTGTAATATATGATTTGAATATGTATTATAACTTTAACAAGATTGAGGTGAGCCGCTGTGCGCAAGAAATCAAAGTCCCAAAAGGTGTATGATTACATCGAAGAACTGGTCATCAGCGGAGAGTTTCAAGCAGGCGAACGCCTTCCCAGTGAAGAGCGCCTTGGAGAGATTCTCAGTGTATCGCGCGTCAGCGTGCGAGCTGGAATAGAAAAATTGTCCGCCATCGGACTCGTTACCAAGAAAAAAGGTGGCGGAACTTATGTGAATAAACCCAAAAGTGAAAACTACCTGAGTGTCTTCACACCCACACTCCTTCACAATACCGATTATTTGGAAATGATGGAAATCCGCCGTGCGCTCGATTCATTGAGTGTGCAGCTTTGCGCCAAAAACATTACAGAAGCCGGCAAACGCAAACTCGGAACCATCGTTGAAGCAATGAATAAGACCGATAATGATTCAGATTTCTTTGATCTCGACAAGAAATTCCATCTATTGATATCGAAATATTCCAAGAATCGCTTTTTGCATAACATTCATTTGATTATCTGGGATGTCTTACAAAAAACACTCCGTGTCAATTACAACATGGTTACTCAGGATGACAAGGCACCTGACCGACTTGAAGAACATGAAAAGATTTATGAAGCAGTCATCAACCAGGATGAAGACCTCGCACGTATCTACACAGTGCGTCATCTCGAACGCATTATCGACACTTTCCAGTGCGAGTATAACGATGCGTATTATGAAGCCCTGCAACAACAAAAAAAGAAACAATAAAAATGTCATTTATTGTTTCTTTTTTTTGATTGATTTGTTATAATTCTATTCGATGCCAGCGTGGCGGAATTGGTAGACGCGTCAGACTCAAAATCTGATGGGCCATTGGTCCGTGTCGGTTCGAGTCCGACCGCTGGTATTTTTTATTGCATTTGCGAACGGACCAATGCGTCAACGACGTGTGGGTCATAATAAATTCCCTTAAGGCGATTGAGTTCTTCAATCGCTTTTTCTTTTGAAACTGCGTCTTTATAGTGCTTATGTGTACACATGATATCGTAAGAGTCGATGACACGGAAAATGCGCGCGATCAGTGGGATTTCTTCACTGGTTAGTCCAAAGGGATACCCTGAGCCATCAACGTTTTCGTGATGGGTGAGGATGGAGTACGCGACATTTTTGTGTTTGGGAAGGGCGTTGGCAATGCGATAACCAATTTCACAGTGCCGGCGTATTTCGCTTTTTTGTGCATTACTGAGGGTTGAGGTAGTTTTGAAGATGCTCGAATCGATGCTGATTTTGCCGATATCATGGAGTTCAATGAGCTGGTCGAGTTCCTCCTGGGTGCTCTTATCAAGTGATAGGGATTCAACGATTGGTTTGCTGAGGGCGCGCAAGTTATTGATGTGGTCGCTGTTTTCATCGGTGCGCTTGATCAGTGCGCGTCGCAGCGAATAAATCATGGCGTCGGTTTGGTTGTTGTTTTCATGGATCTTGTCTTTATACAGTTTGTTCTCCGCCCGTGCAAATGCCTCGCGCATCGTTTCATTGGGACGCTTTGCAGTCTGACCCACAGCCACAGAGGGCACGATTTCTTCATATACGTTTTTCAGTTCATGTTTGATGGATGTGATGATGGTTTGTATGTCTGTGGCGGCGTAGTCTGTGAGCAGCACGACGAATTCATCACCACCCAGTCTAGCGATGACAGCGTTTTTTGGAAAATGGGATTTGAGGATGTCGCCAAAGCGACCCAGTAACTCATCGCCACTTTGATGTCCAAAGACGTCATTGATCAGTTTAAGTCCATTGATATCGCCGAGCACGATGCCCACATCGTGCATGGTATCATACTTCTTAAGCATCATCGCATAATAGCGGCGGTTGTGAAGCCCTGTAAGATCATCAAGATAGCTTTCGTATGTGAGTTCTCGCTCACGTGTGATTTGCTCGGTGACATTGTTTGCAGTACTCAAAAACAGTTTAAACCCCTCACTGTCCTTGCCAATATAGGTGGTGTGCCATTCAAAATATTTGGGATTGCCCTGAGCATCCAGCATGCGCGTGCGTCCCTCATCGACGGCCCCTTCGATTTCATGGAGTTTGAGCAGTTTGTGATAAGTCTCTTCAACATTGTTGGTGAATGCTTTTTGCGCCCAGGCGCGCAGGGTGGGGATATCGTCGAGGGTGTAGCCCAAAACGTCGCGAAGGGTATGTGAAATGACGATGATTTCTCTTGTTTCCCTGTGCAGATAACTCGGATGAGGCAGATGTTCAATCATCCGGTATAAAAGGGATTGCTGGTGGGTGAGGGATTTAGCCAGTTCATCGCTGTGACGCTGGTGGGAGAGCTGTTCCATTCGGTTCGTGTTGGCACGCGTAGAAATGCGTTGTACCACAACGAACAATACGGCCGTGGATAAGGCTACGAATAATAATCCTTTGAATACTGAAAAAAATACGAATTCTCCGATGCCCGGTGCTAAAGTAAAAAAGAGCCAGTCGGACAAAAGAATCCATGCAATGCCGAATACGGCGTATATCCCGCTTACCCACGCGGCGTCTTTGATTTCTTGTGACATGTATCTCCCCCCTTGAACTGTATTTTATCACACTCCCCCACCGAAACGATAATTTTTATGCGCACCCTGGAATGTTTGCATTGCGATATTCCGGGGGGCAATAGTGGTTGCTTAGCACGTGGATATGCGCTATAATTAGTAATTGTTAGGGCTTACACGCTCACAGAAAGGAAGGGTTGAATGAAACGCACAGTCTTGTACGAACAACACATCAAGCTTGACGCCAAAATGGTGCCGTTTGCAGGATATGAAATGCCTGTTGAATATCGCTCGATAAAAGAAGAGCACCACGCCGTGCGACAGCAGGCGGGGCTATTCGATGTCTCGCATATGGGTGAAATCCGCATCATCGGGAACGAAGCTTCCCAGTTTCTGGATTATGTTTTCACCAATACGGTCCACGCAACCATGGCGGGGGAAGTCGTTTATGGATTCCTCTGTGATGATTCAGGCGGCGTGGTTGATGACCTGCTCGCATATAAAATCAACGAGCGCAATTATCTGCTTGTGGTCAACGCTGCCAACAAGGACAGCGACTACGAGTGGCTTGAGACTCATAGTGCCAATTTCGATGTCGATGTCATCGATCAGTCTGCGCAGTATTCCCAGATAGCTTTGCAGGGTCCTAAGAGCCCTGCGATACTTCAAAAGCATACGCAGCATGCTATGGATACGCTTAAACCGTTCACGTTCGAAGAGATTGCGCTTGATGGCATGGTCTTTTTGGTCTCACGCACAGGCTACACGGGAGAGGAAGGCTTTGAAATTTATGGCAATCACGATGATATCAAGTTGCTTTTCAAACATTTGCTTGTAGACCATGAAGGGCTTTTGCCCTGTGGACTGGGGGCGCGTGATACGCTTCGCTATGAAGTGGCCTTGCCCCTTTACGGCCATGAGATTGACCGCACCATCACGCCCCTTGAGGCGGGGTACAAGTTCGCGGTTGATTTCGACAAGGCGGACTTCATCGGCAAAGACGCGTTGGTCGAACAAAAAAACAATGGCACCTCGCGCCGCATCGTCGGCGTGGAAATTTACAGCAAAGGCCTCGCGCGCGAAGGGACGCAGGTGTATCATGAAGATAAGCATGTGGGACATGTGACCACAGGTTATATGTCACCCTCCATGGGCAAGGCACTTGCCCTTGCATTGGTTGAACGCCCCTATGACAAGCGCGGGACCAACCTAACGCTCAAGGTGCGCAAGCGCATGCTTGAAGGCAGAGTCATCAAGAAAAAACTATATCAAAAATAAATTGAGGAGTGAAAGTATGAAAACACCAAACGAGCTTTACTATACGAAAACCCACGAATGGGTCAAAGTTGAAAATGGCACCGCCCTCATCGGCATTACGGACTTCGCCCAGAGCGAACTCGGCGAAGTGGTATTTGTGGAGTTGCCCGAAGAGAGTGATGAAATGAATCAAGGCGAAGAATTCGCCGCTATCGAATCGGTCAAGGCCGCATCCGACCTCAATGCACCCATCAGTGGTGTGATTGTCAAGGTCAATGAGGAACTCGAGGATTCACCGGAGCTTATCAATGAGGATCCATATGCGAACTGGATTGTAAAAATTGAAATTGAGGATAAGAGTCAACTCGACGCACTCCTCAGTGCAGCGGATTACGAAAAACTCAGTGAATAATAATTTAAGGGGGCCCTTGCATGTTTAAATACCTTCCGCACACACAAGCGGACATTGATGCGATGCTCAAGGCCATTGGCGTGGATTCCATAGAGGCACTCTATGAAGACATCCCCGGGGAACTCAGAGATTTCGAACTCGATGTCCCCTCCGCCCATAGCGAACTTGAACTCACGCATCATTTCAAACAGCTGGCCGGTATGAACAAACCGCTCAAGCCTTTCATCGGTGCCGGTGCGTATGACCACTACACACCCAGCATTATCAACCACCTGATCAGCCGTCAGGAATTTTTGACAGCCTATACACCCTATCAGCCCGAAGTGTCACAGGGCACGCTGCAATACATCTTCGAATACCAAAGCATGATCACGCAGCTCACGGGCATGGATGTGAGCAACGCGAGCATGTATGATGGTGCCACGGCTACCGCCGAGGCGATGCTCATGGCGCGTGCCATCCGCAAAAAGAAACAGAGGATGCTCGTAAGCCGCACCCTCAATCACAACATTGCCAGCGTCCTTGAGACGTATGCTGAACCTCAGGATATCACCATCGAGTATATTCCCCAGACAAACGGCCACACCGATGTAGAGGCTTTATCGCGCATGCTCGGTGACGATGTGGCCGCGATCATTACCCAGACACCCAATCTCTACGGTGTGATTGAGAACTATGAAGGGCTCAAAGAAAAACTCGAGGAAACCAAGACACTGTTCATCATCAATCAGGACCCTTCAACCCTCTCGCACTTGAAAACACCCAGGGAGTGGGGCGCGGACATCTCGGTCGGCGAGGCACAGTCACTGGGGATTCCCCTTTCCTACGGAGGGCCCTACATCGGCTATATGGCCACGCTCACCAAACACATGCGCAAGATGCCCGGACGCATATGCGGTGTGACTGAGGACGTCGATGGCAAGCGTGCCTACGTTTTGACGCTTCAGGCGCGCGAACAGCACATTCGCCGCAACAAGGCGAACTCCAACATCTGTTCGAACCAGTCGCTCATGGCGCTGTTTGTGACGATTTATCTTGCGACCATGGGCAAACAGGGTCTGCACGAAGTCCAGCAGACATCGTTCAATCACGCGCATTACCTGCATGACATGCTGGTGAAGCTTCCCGCCTTTGAGACGGCGTTTAAGCAGCCGTTTTTCAAGGAGTTTACCCTCAAAACCACAATCGATACCGAACTCATGCACCACAAACTGCAAAAGGCAGGCCTCCTGGGCCCCCTTGATCACGGCCGCATCAACAAGGACTGGGCCGGATATGTCACATTCGCAGTGACGGAAAAGCGTTCCAAAGAAGAAATGGACGCACTCATTCGCATATTGGGGGAATTGTAAATGTATTATGGTCAAACGATTTTTGAACGGTCCAAAAAGGGCCGTATCGGCTATTCACTCCCACCCAGCGGCATCCGCGATTATCATCTTGATGATTCGCTGCGTCGCAGCGACTGTCCAAACCTTCCTGAGGCAAGCGAATTCGACGTGGTGCGCCACTACACCAATGTAAGTTTTAAAAATCATGGCATCGAGACCGGATTTTATCCGCTTGGCTCATGCACAATGAAATATAATCCCAAGATCAACCAGGACATGGCCGCGATTGAGAACTTGCGCGACATCCATCCTTATCAGCCTGTTGAAACCGCGCAGGGACTGCTCAAGATTTATTATGAGACGCAGAAGATGCTTTCGAGCATCAGCGGTCTTGATACGTATTCACTCAATCCTTACGCCGGTGCCCAAGGAGAGCTTGTGGGTCTGATGATCATCAAGAAGTATCACCGCGACCGCGAGGATTTCAAACGCACGAAAATCATCGTGCCCGATTCCGCCCACGGCACCAACCCTGCCAGTGCAACAGTTGCGGGGTTTGAGAGCGTCGAGGTCAAATCCAACGCCGATGGCACCATCAACGTTGAAGATTTGCGCTCCGTCGTCGATGAGACGACCGCGGGCATCATGCTTACCAATCCCAATACTGTGGGCATGTTTGAAAAAGAGATTCTTGAAATCGCCAAAATCGTGCATGAGGCCGGCGGGCTGCTTTATTATGATGGCGCCAACTTAAATCCCATCCTGGGCAAAGCACGTCCTGGGGATATGGGCTTTGATATCATGCACATCAACCTTCACAAAACGTTTTCCACCCCGCATGGCGGGGGTGGCCCCGGAAGTGGTCCCGTGGGTGTCACGAAGGCACTCAAGCCTTATCTTCCCGTTCCTGTGATTCGCAAGGCGGGCGATCTTTATCTGATCGATTACGATAAGAAAGGAAGCATCGGTCAGATTTCGCATTTCTTCGGCAACATGGGCGTGGTAATCCGTGCGTATGCCTACTTACTTACCAACGGCAAGGAATACCTTCCCCAGATCGCCGAGTTGTCCGTCCTCAACGCCAACTATGTCAAAGAACAGCTCAAAGATGTCTACAAGCTTCCCATCGAAGGCATCTGCAAGCATGAGTTTGTCTTTGACGGCCTCAAGGACGAGTCCATCGATGTGCGCGCGCTTGACGTGGCAAAACGTCTGCTTGATTTCGGCATGCACCCACCAACGGTATATTTTCCGCTCATGTTCAAAGAGACCATGATGGTCGAACCCGTGGAAAACGAATCCAAACAGACCCTTGATGAGTTTATCGACATCATGAAAACCATCGCCAAGGAAGCCAAGGAAGACCCGCAAATCCTTAAAAACGCACCGTATCATACACCGGTGCGTCGTCTCGATGAGGCAAAGGCTGC
>CAZOPM010000029.1:6302-10319 GCA_964581705.1 uncultured Candidatus Izemoplasmatales bacterium | reverse complement strand
GTCACTGTATACGCTACGAAGATATAGTTGGCATGTTCGAAGGATAAGGAAAAATCTTTGAGTGTGCGCACAGGAAGTGGTTCCTTTCTGACAACGAAAAAGTAAAGCGCAAGCGCAAAACCTACTGTGAGGAAATAATCGAAAAACGCAGAGAAGCTCAGGGGATTCACAACGGATGTGTCAACACCGAGAATGGTGGTGTCAAAAAACATGAACCAGTTGCCCATAAAGACAATCGCCAGCGCTAAGATGAGAAGTACCGTTGTCTGTCTTTTATGGTGCATTGGATAAGAAAGGTGCTTGGGACCGAAAAATATCTGGCTCATTTTAACGAACAGCGTCGCTGTACCGATATTCATAATGAATATGACCCAGTATTCCAATGAATCACTGCCAAAGCCATACATGATCATTGATTTCGTAACATACCCATTGAAAAACGGCATACCCGTAATCCCAAGCATAGCGATAATCATCGCTATACTTATGAGGGGCATGCTTTTGAACATGCCTCGCACTTCTGTGACTTTCTTATTTAAAAACACCTTGACGATCATACCGGCAATCATAAACAGCAGCATCTTGAAAAGTGCGTGATTGACCACATGAAGAATTCCCCCGGCGTTGATAGCCGCATTAGGGCTCGATAGTGCCATCATAATCAAGCCGACTTGAGAAACGGTCGAATACGCGAGCATCTGTTTGATGTCGTATTGAGATACTGCAAAGATGATGCCCACAATACCTGTAAGTGCACCGATAATGAAGAAGAAGGTATAGTAGGGAAATTCTGCCTCAGCATACATGCCATTGATGCGGATGAACAGATAAATCCCGCCCTTGACAATCAAGCCGCTCAAAAGCGCACTGATCGCGCTTTTGGCTGCACCGTGGGCCTTGGGCAACCAGGTAAACACCGGGAACAGCGCAGCCTTGACACTAATGCCTGCCATCATGAGCACATACGCGAAATGAATGATGGTTTCATCGCGGTAAAGGGCCATATTGTCCGCAACATAATTGATATTGATAGTACCGAAGGTGAAATAAATGAAAATGATACCAATAAGAAACAACAATACACCACTTGTATTCAAAAGCAGATAATAAAGCGCTGCGCGAAAGGCGTATCCAGCCTTATTGAAGGCAATGAGTATCGTAACAATAATGGTGGTGAGTTCGATGAAGACAAACATGTTAAATAAATCATTGGTCTGCAATAGTGCTAAAAACACACCCTGCATAAACATAAGGAAAAACAGAAAGTTGTAATCAACTTTTTTGTTGAATGAATAGATTAAAACCATCCACCATGCGAATATCGACAATCCTACAAAGACCATCGATAGTTCGTCGTTCATCAAAGAGATTCCAATGCGGCTGTCCCAGGCGCCAAGGACGAAAAACGTATCAGAAAAATTATCGATATAATGGCTGTAATAAACAATTGCCAGTACCGTGATAATCCCCTGGGCAACAAAGACAAGCAGGTTGCTTTTGTAACTCTTGAACATATATATGAGCAGCGCAGTCAGAATCGGGGTGAAAATAATTGCAATCGGTAAAAACTGCATACGCAGGCCTCCTCAATTTAGATAACTTTCATAATACTATATTCGACGGAATTTTAAAACGTATAAAGCATAAAAAAATTGTATTTGTCCATAAAAAGACCCCTCCGCAAAGGGGCTTCAATAACTGTTGGGACGGCCGTGGTAATAGCCCTGGTGCAAATAACACCCCAGCCGCTTTAAGATTGAGGCTTGTTCGGACGTTTCCACCCCTTCAATAATAAGCTTTGCATTATTTTGCATAGTGATGCGTTTTACCATGCTGATGATTTCCTGGGTATCATTGTCCTCAATGCTTTGTGTAAACATCTGATCGATCTTGATGATGTCGTAGGGCACGTATTTGAGGATGCCCAGTGAGGAGTATTCCTTGCCAAAATCATCGATAGCAACTTTAAACCCAAGGGTTTTGAAATGCTCGATATGGCGGATGCTTTTTTCAACATTGTCCATGAATGTGTTCTCACTGACCTCAAGGACAATCTCGTGTGGTGCAATATCCAGGGCATGCGCCCAGGTAAGAAGATTTTCACCGATGTCTGGGTTGAGCACACTCTCACTGCTAAGATTGAGCGCAAGTACGGTGTCCTTGTGGAAGTTGATTTCCTTAAAACGCCTGAGCGCTTGCTTGAGGAGGTAGGGTTCAAGTGCACTGATCAGACTGGATTGTTCGGCGATATTTAAAAATATATCTGGCGCGACACTGCCAAGCATTTCATCATCCCAGCGCGCGAGGGCCTCAACATAAGCAATCTCTTGGGTTTGGGTGTTGATGACCGGCTGAAAATGCGATGCGATGGAACGTGTTTCCATTGCTTCTCTTAGCCTTGTGGCAATAAGGACATTATTTTCCAGAGTATCGCTCATGCGGGAAGTGAACTGACGCATGAAATCAAACGGGCTTTTCTTAGCCGCACTTGAAGCAAGGGACGCATGCGAAATCAGATAAGACACATCCTGGGTATCCTCAGGATAGTGAGCGAGCCCCACATTCAGATTCAGCGTAATGCTCAGCGTCTCATCAGCATATGTGTAGATGCGTATGGGGTTAAGCGCCGAGTGAAGCACCTTATACAAATCAAGCGACTCCTCTTCTCTCATGCAGAGAATGACGTAGGCGCTTGAGGAATAGCGTGCGAGCAGACAAAAATCGGGAAGATGGTCTTTAAGGTTTTGGGTGAACTGCTTCATTACCTTATCGGAGATACTGTGGCCATAATAATCATGCACCTGGTCATACCCATTGAGCGTCACAAACGCCGCACCGAGCAAATGGCTCTTAAGCGTACGCAAATGCTCAAACAGACCGCGGTCATTGAGCACATTGGTCAGCGAGTCATGGTTTTTCTCAAATCGGAGCTGTTCATTGATATGCAGATAATCCGTCATTTCACGTCCCAGAGACAATACACCGCGAATTTCCCCGCTTAAAGGGTTGATCAAGGCCTGGTGAGTCCAGCGAATATGTTTGGTTTTCCCGTGAGTTGTGATGGTCGCTTCGGAGTGGGCGTGGTGATGTTCCTTAGTCTTTGTGAACCAATCGTGATTCCAACGACGCACCGTTTCGTTAATTTTAAAGGCATTTCTACCGATGACGTCCTTTTCTTTAAGACCATATACATCGAGCGTCGTCTGAGAAACATCTTCAACATTTCCATCCTTGTCGAGTTTTACGATCAGTTCATCGGCGTTGTTGTAAAGGATTGCTTGTTCTTCAATCAAATTTTCCAGCGCGCCTGTTGAACCAGGGACCCTCTGTGTAACGTCCATCCCATAAAACATGCAGCGGCTGCGCTGCTGCATGGTGGGCAGTTTCATAATCTTGACACTCTTGCCTTGTGGCAATTGCCACCTAAAGACGATTGTCTTATCTGCGCGCGCTTGGTCAACGGGCATGACCCACCCTTGAAATTTCACAAAATCATTTGCATCGATACGACCGAGGAATTGGTGAATATTCAGCGTCTCATGTGAGAGCGTGAGGGTGTAGCGGTCTTTAAAAGCTTTGGCGTAATAAACACTTACGTTGTCGGTAGAAGGATGAAACACGACATGCATATCGTTATGATCATCAAAACCGACGCCATCGCTGTGCGTTTTGCTAGTTATGGTCTTACCACTGCGCATCATGTAGGGCAACATGGGAAAACCCATGACAAAAAAACCATCAGAATGGCTGAAAATCACTGCTGTGAGTATGATGCTGATGGTGATAGGCACCTTGCATCTTTTGAGTGTCATATTCGCCTCCAGTAAAAAGTCGTCCCCTTCTATAATGACACATCCCCATTCCAACACACAGTGTATAGGCTGCACGTCCATTCGTACAGCGCACATCTGTCGTATTTAAAAAAAGCTTGCCAAAATTGGCAAGCTATCGGTCGAATTTATGCAAATAATGAAGAATGAACCCTCGGAAATCTATGCCGAAGTCATCTTCAATCAA
>CAZOPM010000029.1:0-6202 GCA_964581705.1 uncultured Candidatus Izemoplasmatales bacterium | reverse complement strand
AAGATATTTGCTGTTGTTTCAAACAATTCATCCAGACGCTTTAATAAAACGTCAAATTTAGGAACATCTTCAAAATCAACAAACGAACTGAGAATAAGCACTTCGATATCTGTCACAAACTCTTGCTTAAGAATATCTGGATAGTTTATGAGTTCCATATTTTGCCTAATTAATTCTGCCTTTGAAGTTTTTCCTATTTGATATCCATCAAAAATATTCGCATGTCTGTAATAGACTCTGGTCTCTTCTTCGATTAATATATCTTGCTTAAGGTTCCTTTTAAGTCTATCTATCTTTTTGCGATTATTTTCTACAACAGCATTATAGAATTGGTTCACTAATCGCATTTGTTCATTTTTGGCATGTTCAAAATGGTTGAGCAGTTTTTTGGAAGGGATTCCCAGTTTCTCCGCAAACATTTCTACACGCTCATAGGGTATTGCGGAGTCACCGTTGCGGTAACGCTGATACTGGCGAATCGAACAGATGCCATCAACGAAGTTCTCCTGCGATATTCCCCGCCCCAGGCGAATGTGTTCCAAGAAATTTGTCAATTCCATTGACTGCATGAGAACCGCTCCCAAAAAATCAAATTTTCTTAAAATGCGACAGATGTGCGCTGTTGTATTTGCGTGAAGTTGGTAAAATGGACTCAAATCGAATCAAAAAAACTATTCGGAGGCGATAACAATGAAAAAACTATTCGCAGTAATTATGATGATCGGACTTGCAGTGGCGATGGGCGCGATGAGTGAAACGAATGAACAGACGATGGTGGACAACAACGAACAAGTAGAATACCTTGGATACAAAGATGCACGATTTCCTACATATTATGGCAAATAAACTATTAAATAAAAATTTAGATGAGGTGAATATTCATGAGTACAGAAGAATTCATGATAGAACTTGACGGTGTGATTAATACCATTCACACCTATACGAAAAATCCGTTCATGGTTGGCTACACCAAAGCCTTAAGAGAGGCTGTGGACAATAGAGATTACCGCATGATTCAGATGATTCTCGATAGAGTGCTGGATTGGTACACACAGTATCTGAGCGCTATTGAAGAAGATGAGTACGTCTTCAACAAGACCATGCATCACAGGGCCTACAACATATTGAAAGTCTATAGACAAAGCATTCATGCATCTGCTTGAGCGATGGCATAACTGCATTATAGCATATGTGTGGCCCTCTAAGACACCACACAATCAAAAAGCCCGCGCTTGATCCGCTTGTTGGGAAAATCCAACGAGTGGCTCAGGCGCGGGCTATTCTTATGCGAATATACGTACGAGGATCACACCGGCAACAAAGCCGGTGAACAAAAAAGCGAGCGACAACCGAAAATGGTATTTGGCGGTCTCATCCATAGTGCCTTTGACAACATGAATAAACGCAACGAAAAGGATGTACATTGCCGGCAACGCAAGCGCAAGCAACATGAGCGGGATGCCCAGTGGCATTTCATCGAATGTCCATGCGAATCCAGCGTTAAAAAGCGGAATGCTGATCAGACCAATTATGAATGCGATGAGATTGATCAGGCGCATGATTACTCCTCCTCATAAGCGTGAAACACACTCAATAATCTTTCATACACTTCCAACCCCCGCAAAAGGACGCTTTCATCAAAATTGAATTTGTTGCTGTGGAGAGGATGGATGTGGCCGCTGGGAATGTTTTTACTCCCAAGCATAATGAATAGGCCGGGAACACGCTGCTGATAATATGAAAAATCCTCTGCGAGCATTTGTGGTGCAATGATGGCATATTCATCTTTATTGAGGCTGCGTTTGAATTGTTTGAACAATTGCGTGTCATTGTCCACGGGGGGATGTAGGTCAGTGATGACGTTGTTCACAGTGACATTGTAAGCATGTTCAATGCCTTTGTCAATCTGACGCATGCGTGCCTTCAAATGATTGAAAGTCTCATAATCGAAAGCACGGATAGAGCCGGTGAGTGCTGCGTCCTGGGCAATGATGTTGCGTCCTTCACCCAGTGTAAGCGTCCCGACGTTGATGCTTGTGGGGCGCAGTGGGTCAATGCTGCGTCCGATAATGGTGTGATACTGCATTACAAGCGCACTGGAGGCTAAAGCAACGTCGTTACCCAGATGAGGCTGGGTACCGTGAGCATTGTGGCCAGTGATGAGCATATCAAAATCGCCATCCTGGGCAGTCATAATGCCTTCATTGATTCCGAGTTTCCCCTCATCCAAATCCGGTTGAAGATGGAGGGCGAACACCGCTTCGACCGTGTCCGCATCAAACCAGCCGCTTTCGACAATTTCACGTGCACCGCCATATGTTTCCTCTGCAGGTTCAAAAACAAACATGATTGTTTTACTAGTCTTCACATTGCGAATATATTCAGCAAATCCAAGAAGCATCGCCATGTGACCATCATGACCACACGCATGCATCGCGCCTTCATGAGTGGATGCAAATTCGACACCCGTCTGTTCGGTGATGTTGAGTGCATCCATATCAGCGCGCAAGGCAATCGTGCGCGAACTGGTGCCGCGTTTTATGGCGATGACACCGGTGGATGCTACCGTATGGGTCTCATAGCCGAGGGATTTGAGCACATCTTTGACATACCGGTGCGTTTGTACAAGATCAAATCCCAATTCCGGAATGCTGTGCAAATGGCGTCTGTGCGTTTTTATTGTGTCATACAGTTGTTTCACGTTATCACCTCTGTGAGCATCATAAACATTGTGCGCGCGAGTGTGCGTGCGAACAATATTACGTCAAATATCGATAGCATAGTACCAACATATCTCCGGTATGTCAACGAAAAGACTACGGATGAATCTGAAATAACCAAAACAAAAGAGTTGTCATGACTAAAAGGGTATGATATTCTAAAAGCACAAAAACAAACATTTTCAAACAAAACTATGTCGAACAAAGGAGGGGGAACCCATGATTAACAACCAGCGACAACAAGACATCATCAATATTATTTCGCGTAAAGGCAACGTAACGGTCGATGAACTGGCAGAAACATTCGGTGTCTCCAAAATGACGGTACGCCGAGACCTTGAAAAGCTTCAGGAAAACAACCTTTTACAGCGCACCCACGGAGGCGCACTTGTGAACAAAGTGCTTTTGCATGAGATGGCCTACAATGAAAAACGCAGTGAATACGCTGAGGCCAAGCGCTGCATTGCCCAAGAGGCAATTAAGCACATTGAAGAAAAGACTACGATTTTTCTCGATGCGGGGACAACCACTTACGAATTGGCCACTGCCATCACACACAATGACCTAATCATTATCACTAATGACATTCGCATCGCGACGCATCTGATGCTTACGGACAACCAAGTGATTTTCCTGGGTGGGCAAATATTGAAAGAAACTGGGTCTACAACGGACCCCCACGCGCAATTGATGCTTGAACAATTCAACATCGATGTGGCTTTCTTGGGCACTAGCGGTGTGGACAAAAACATGAATCTTTGTACACCGGAGATCAACCGCATGCGGGTCAAACAACTCGCCATCGAACAAGCCCACAATACCATCCTTCTTACTGATCACTCCAAATTTTTCCGCCAGGCGCTTTACAAAATCACACCCTTGCACACATTTGACACCATCATCACCGACCTTGATGAATCCAAACTCGCGGAAACGAATTTGAGAGATACGAATCTCATCAGTGTCGTATGTCCGCTACAAAGGGAGAATAATTAATGATTAAGACTTTGATTGTCGCCGATGATTCAACCGGCGCCAACGCTTCTGCCATTTTGCTCAATCAGCTCAACTTCACTACGCTGAGTCTCATCAACTACGCACAAACCATCAGCACCCAGGGATATGATGGCATCGCCGTCTCTACTGACTCGCGGGCTGTCAAACCTCAAACTGCACAAAACCGCGTGCGTGAAGCGCTCGAACAATACGAGGGGCGTGACATTCCCGTATTGAACAAACGCATCGATTCGACCCTAAGAGGTAACATCGGCAGTGAACTGGATGTGTTTTTGGAAGTGTTTCCCAAGAAAAAAATCGCTATCGTTCCCGGTTTTCCTGATTCTAATCGCTTTTGTGAAGACGGGAAACTCTACGTCGGTGATACGCTTCTTGAAAACACCGATGTTGCTAAAGACCCCAAAATGCCCATCACCTCATCAGATGTCAAGACCCTTTTCAAAAAGCAATTCAACGGTTCCCTTGCCAACATCAGCCTTGAAGATGTAAGAAGTGAAAAGCTTGATAAGCACATCACCGCGCTTTACAAGGACCATGACGGCATCATTTTCGATGCGACAACCAACGAAGACATTGAAACGATCGCGGATGCGCTTGTCTCTAGTGGTCAGTCGATTGTGACTGTTGACGCTGGACCATTTACCTACGCCTTCACTAAAGCGACTCTTCGACAAAAAGAAGCATTCAAAAAACGCTACCTTTATTTGGTGGGAAGCGTTACACAGACGACAACGACGCAACTTGAACGTGCTCAGGATGATGACGATTTTTCCTTGCATCCGGTGGATGCCAGGAAAATGATGGAACAAACCAGCGCCAAAAAGGAAATCGAGCGCGTTTTGGATGCCATCCGTGAGGATAAGTCATGCAATATCATTCTTACGACCAACACCCCTTTTGACCCCAATATCCTCGATTTGTTTGAAGCGAGCAAGCACCGCGATGTCTCTGTGGACAACTTATCGAAAATGATCAATAACCATCTCGGTGAACTACTTGAAAGAGCCTACACCCAGCATGAAACTTTCCAGGGTGTGTTCGCTTCCGGCGGAGATACGGCACTATCGTTTTTAGACCGTGTAGGCGCAAGCGGCATCCAGCTTCTCAACCAGGTCATTCCTCTGTGTGTCTATGGCAAAATTGTCGGTGGACGCATGGATGGCATCCCCATAATCACCAAAGGCGGCATGATTGGTGATTCGGATGTATATATGAAAATTAAACAATTCCTACAGGAGGTAGACAATTATGGATAGACCCATTATCGCAATTCCTATCGGTGACCCCGCCGGTATCGGCCCGGAGATTGCACTCAAATCCCTGGCCAAAGAAACCATCTACAACGAAAGTGCCCCACTGCTCGTGGGAGATGCAAGCGTCCTTGAACAAGCAATCGCCTTTTCCGGGCTCGATTTGACACTCAATATCATTACTGACCCCAAAAAAGGCACCTATACCCTCGGCACGGTGGACGTCATCGATGTGAACAGCGTCGACATTGACTCACTCGCCCTCGGTGAAGTCCAGGCCATGAACGGACAGGCAGCTTATGACTACATCAAAAAAGTTGTTGAACTGGCGCTTAATGGCTCCGTAGACGCAATCGCCACGACCCCTATCAATAAGGAATCCCTCAAAGCAGCGAATGTCCCTTTCATCGGACATACAGAAATGCTCGCAAGCCTTTCAAAGACTGATGATCCACTCACAATGTTTGAAATCGAAAAACTGCGCGTCTTCTTCCTCTCTCGACATGTCTCATTGCGCCAAGCCATCGACATGGTCACCAAAGCGCGCGTGATGGACTATATCAAACGTTCACACGAAGCAATGAAACGCCTAGGTGTCAAAGGCACGCTCGCCATTGCCGGACTCAACCCGCATAGTGGAGAAAACGGGCTGTTTGGAAACGAAGAAATCGACGAAATCATTCCTGCGATTAAAGAAATGCAAAACCAGGGATATGATGTCGTAGGCCCCATCGGTGCAGACAGCATATTCGCCTTAGGCCTTGATGGGCGCTGGGCAGCATTGTTATCGCTTTACCATGACCAAGGACACATCGCCACCAAGACCTATGATTTCCACCGTACTATTTCTATCACAAACGGTATGCCTTTTTTACGGACTTCCGTAGACCACGGTACCGCCTTCGACATCGCCGGTAAGGGCAAAGCGAATGAAATAAGCATGGTTGAAGCCATCAGACTCGCAGCGAAATACGCACACTATTTTACACCCAATTCACGATAAAAGCACGTAGACAAACAATATGGCGTTGATTTTCGCCCATATTTTTTTATAATGAAAGCGTAAACAACATAAATAAATATAAAACACACAAATAGGAGGGCTATTCTTAATGAAAGCATTTTTAGCAAGGGATCCAATGATTCCTAGCAGCTTTTTTTGAACTGCACCCCAAATATTGGACATAAACACTTCCAATAGAAAGGGTGCAGTTT
>CAZOPM010000028.1:0-11312 GCA_964581705.1 uncultured Candidatus Izemoplasmatales bacterium | reverse complement strand
TGTAGAAGCGCACGGTATTTTTTCCACTGTCTTTTGCGTCGTACATGGCTTTGTCCGCTTGGTTTCTGAGGGTTTCAAAGTCAATGGGCATTGATGCATGCGCACAGCCGATGGAGACAGTGACGGATATCGACTCCGCATCGGTTTCAAAAAAGTGGTCGCTGATGGCGCTGCGTAGCGCCTCCGCTTTGTATTTCAGGGTGCTTTGGTCCATATCCACCGTAGCCGCAGCGAATTCCTCCCCGCCCAAACGGCCCACAATGCAGTGCGTCTGGGTTGAATGTTTTAAAATCTCAGAGATTTTTCTTAAAACCGTGTCGCCCACGCTGTGACCGTAGGTGTCGTTGATTTGTTTGAAATCATCGATGTCGAACAAAATCATTATGACTGTATCACCATCCAAGCTTTCAAACCGCTGTTGAAAGGTTGAGCGGTTCAAAAGGCCTGTAAGCTGGTCGTGGTCGGCGCGTGATTTAAGCATGGCCTCATACGCTTTTTTCTCTGTGATATCATCAATGATCATCATAGTGCCCCGCTCACCCCCGTCATCGATGAGCGGATGAAATTCGATGTGAAAGACGCGCGGGACTCCATCTATCAAATGTGTCATCTCCTGGGCGAGGGTGTATTTGTTGAGCGGAACCATAAGAGGCATTTCAAACAATGCATCCACCGTGATGTGAAGGTCGATGGGGGTGGTGTGATGCGCCTTGAAATGACGCTCGGCGGCTTCGTTGTATTCGATGATGAACCCTTCATTGTCCGTTACAATCACCATTTGCTGGATGCTGCTTAGGAGGGTGTCTTTGCTGAGGGGACTCTGAGAGAAAAAATCATAGCGGAAAAATCCGATGAAAACAGCAAGCAAAAAGGGTGTTAGAAGTGTGCTTGTGTAAAAGTTTAGCCCCATTGCTGGAAATACGGAGAGATTCATTAAAATGAGCGGGACGCTAAGCCCCAGAGCAACTGAAATGAGTAAGATCTGCCTGCGAACCCTGCCGGCTGTTTTGCGGTAATAATCCACTAGGAAAAAGACCGCGACAATCGCTAGGGATATATTGGTCAACACAATCACCGACCCCAGGGGCGACACATCGACAACGAGGCGTTCCCCGCCATTGTCACTGATCAGTCGCACCCCATCGCGCACAAGATGGTGGTAGGGGTTGGTGAATACCAGGAGCGTTGCTGTTATGGGAAGGGTTATCACCCAGCGCAAAGGTTTTAACAAGGGGCTTTTAGCGTATTCAAGAGCAAAATAGAGAATGAAAAACGGTGAAAGGAAACCGAATATTTGCTGGATGTTGCGCCATAGAAGTTTACTGCTGAACCCCTCACTACTATATTCAAGAAGCGTTGCAACATTCCAAAGAAGCGTGAGCCCCGAAAGAATCACAAACGTTTTCGCTCCACGGTTTTCCTTGTGCAAGAATGAATATACGCCGACCGAAAACGTCAGGACAATGGAGATCATCAGTGTCAGAAGCTGCCAAGTAGTCACGATGTTCGCCCTCCCAATTTATAATATTATTCTATTATACCACATCGACTCTGTAGTGTAGGTGCAAATGTTCTTTGAGGCTGCGAGCGGGCGTTGTATAATAAATTCGGAGGTGGTGGCATGATTGTTGTTGAAGGACTTGGGAAGCATTACGGTCAAACACAGGCGCTTAAAGGCGTCTCCTTCACTGTGAGGGAAGGGTCGTTTTTTGCTTTGCTCGGTCCTAATGGTGCGGGAAAAAGCACCACAGTGAACATTATCTCAACGCTTACACGACCAAGTGGAGGGTCTGTGAGTGTTGATGGTGTGGCGCTTGGGGAGGGAGACAGTGTCATTCGTGATAAAATCGGCATTGTCTTTCAGCATTCCACGCTCGATGGAATGCTGAGTGTCAGGGAGAATCTGACGCTGCGCGGACGCCTTTATGAAAATAATGGCAATACGTTGAGTGCGCGCATCGATGAATTGGCACAGTGGATGGAGTTCGCCGATTATCTCGATCAGCGCGTCCACTCACTCTCTGGAGGACAGCGTCGCAAAATCGATGTGGCGCGTGCACTGTTGAACACCCCGAAGTATTTGATTCTCGATGAGCCCACGACGGGACTCGACCCTTCTGTGCGCAAACAGATCTGGAAGCTTATCGATACCATCCGGGTCAAACTGGGAATGACGGTGATTCTCACCACTCACTATATGGAGGAAGTGAGCGACGCCGATCACGTGGTGATCATCGACCACGGAGAGGTTGTGGCTGAGGACAGCGCGCAGCGCTTGCGTGAAAAACATGCACAGTCGGTGCTTAAACTCACCGCCAAGGACGGCGCCGCCCGCGCGCTTGCACGCACGCTTGGGGGTCATGAGGATGGCCCAAGCGTACTGGTGCCCATTGAATCGCCCTTTGCGGGCATCGATATTGTTCAGCGTGAGCGCGCACGCATTACAACATTTGAGATTATCCAGGGTTCAATGGACGATGTGTTTCTAAGTCTTACAGGAAGGCGGTTGAATCCATGAAAGCATTGATTCATCGGCATTTGCTTTGTTATTTGCGGGACCGCTGGGCGGTATTTTTCTCATTTTTGTCTGTGATGATCATTCTTGTATTGTTTGTGCTGTTTTTGGGCAATGTGCAACAAAGCAGTGTGCCACAGCACCTCCAAGGGACAAGCGAAGGCGATTATCTTGTTTACAGCTGGATTTTATCAGGGTTGATCGTAGTGGCGAGTGTCACGGTGCCTCTGGGATTTTTGCATGTGTTCATCAAAGACAGAGTTGAGCGGGCGATGGATGATTTTTATGTTTCGCCTCTTTCGCGCACGACCATTGTCCTTAGCTACATGCTTGCGGCTTTATTTGCCGGGGTGATGCTCAGCACACTCAGTTTCATCGCAACCATGGTGGTGCTGCGCGTCATTGCCGGGACCGTGCTCCCCTTGGGGATTGGACTAAGTGTGATGGGACTGCTTGTTTTATCCAACATGCTTTTTACCGCTTTGTTTTTCTTTGTGAGCACCTATCTGCTCACCCTCAATGCCCACGCCAATCTTTCAACTCTCGTTGGGACCCTGATCGGTTTTGTGGGCGGCCTTTATGTTCCTGTGGGCGCGTTTTCACGCACGTTTCAAACCGTCCTCAATAGTTTCCCGCCCATGCAGATGGCATCGCTCATGCGCACCGTCTATATGCGTGAAGCGATTGATTCAGTGTTTCCCACCGAAGCGAGTGCAGAGGAATATCGGCTGTTTTTCGGTGTGGATATTCGTGTGGGAGACACTTTGTTGAGCGCACCGATACTAACGTTGATTTTAGGTGGGTGGACGATTCTTTTCACTGTCCTTTCAATCATCCGCCTCAGACGATTCAAGCGCACCTGAGCCTTTGTGCAAATAAAAAACCTCCGGCGAGGTTTTTTATTTGAGTGATTTGAGTTTGTCATAAAGCGTATCGAAACTTTCCATTGTTTCAGTTCGTCCAAACCCCAAGGCCGTATTTTCACCGAAGGCGGTAAGGTAGGTTTTGGCCAGTTCGCTCACTGTTTGTTCGAGGGCGCTCATGAACGAAGAGTAGGCAAGCTGCCACGCGTCGCTTTTTTCTTCGTAATTCACCTCGATTAAGGATTCGGTGAACTGATCGAGGGGCCAGAGTTTCATGTGGAAGAGTTCATGAACGATGACTTCTTCTAAGTTGTGGTTTCTAGGGTTGAGTCCATTGATATAAAGCATGACTTTCTTGTCATCCGTATCGATGGTCAGATCACCTGTCTTGTGCCACGCGGGGTCACGCTTGATGGTCACATCGACATCGAAAGTTGGGGTGATGCGCAGCGTGCTTGCCCATTGGGCAGTGAGGCGTTTGATGGTCGCATCATCCATGCATGCTCACCTGCGTGAGTTTATTATTGAAGGCTTCAGGTGAAGCGTCAAAGGCGTGCATAAGTGCCCCGAGCAAGGTCCCTCGGTCACTGCTTGCCCCGCCTAGGCGCGTGTTGATCTCGCAAGCCTCTTCAAAGGATGAGGCGTGGTGGAGCACGGTGAAGATCAAGGGAATCGCATAGTGTATCGCGCAACTGGGTTCGACGAGTTTGAGCATGTCTTTGGGAGATTGTGAGTTGATGGCCTGGGCCAGTTTGAATCCGTAATGCTTCGGCGATATTTCAAGCGCACGCTTAAGAGCGTCCGCTTTGGAATGGTCTGCAGGGTCAATGAGGACGTCAAAAACATCATAAAAGGCGCGATAGTCTTCGTTGTGTGTGAATACTTTCGCGAGTTCATAGGCTTCATCGTTGGTTTTGCCGTGGATTTTGGCGACGATGTAGGGAATGAACCCAATCAGCTCATCATCGTCCATTGCCAGTGGTTCATTGGTGCTTTTCAATGATTCGCCGAGGTGGTTGTAGATGAGTTTTTTTCCATACGATTCCACCCATCCTTCATAAGGTCCACCGGGTTTGATGTGGGCATAGACGAGTTTCTTATAAGCCTCGGGGGTGAAGTCGCCGCCATTTCTTAGGTGTTCATCAAGCCAAATGAGGATGCGTCCTTGCAAGGAGACATCGCCGACTTGTGCTTTAGGGTAGGCATTGACAGCTTTTCTCGCCCGTTTATATTTGGCGGGGTCGATTGGTTGAAAAAACAGAGGCTCTTTTTGTGCAAGTTTTTCAAGATAAGGAATATTATAAATCCAGTTGAGCCCCAGTGATGCCGCATTGGCACTCAGGGCACTTTCCATTAGTGATGCCATATAATCACGCTCCTTACACTTACTATATCAATAAATGGATTATTTGTTTAGTAAAAAACGTATTCTTGTGAATTCATGTTGAAGTGTTGGGTCAATGACGCGTGTGGTGTATAATGTAATCGATTATGTTGAAAGGAGCACCCAAATGAAACCAGTGCTTTATTTAGTGGCTGGAGGCAGTGCCTCTGGCAAAACGACTGTTGTCAAAGAAATATTGAAACACACTACCGGTGAGGATGTGTGCATTATCAACCATGATGATTATTATCATGCCAATGATCATCTTGATTTTAAAGCGCGCACACAAATCAACTACGACCATCCCGATTCCTTGGACAATACCCTGCTTTATGACCATCTCAAGCAATTGCTGAGCGGTCAGACGATTGAAAAACCACTGTATGATTTTTTAAACAACACAAGAAAAGCACAAACCCAGACCCTAAGCCCAAGACCCATTATTATCGTTGAAGGCATTTTGGTGCTTGAAGACGCCCGCATCCGCAGTCTTTCGGATATGAACATATTCGTTGAACTCGATGATGATACCCGCTTCATCCGCAGACTTACGCGTGACATCGAAGAACGCGGACGCTCGATGCAAAGTGTCATCGAGCAGTACCTCTCGACTGTTAAACCGATGCATCACCGCCATATCAAACCCACCAAGCGCTACGCTGATGTCATCATTCCCAATGATCACAAACATGACATCGCCGTCGACCTTGTAGCAACAAAAATCAAGGATTATCTAAACGCAAACACCTAGGAGGTCCCCATGTCTTTTGATTTTCTCAACCGTTCACAAAGCGACTCACACAAATGGCTGATGGCCAAGGGGGAAAGCAAGCGCGAGGATGTCCTTGCCTTTTCCGTGGCCGACAGCGACTACGAAGTACCCACCCCCATCAAACAAGCCCTGCAAACTAGGGTGGCCCATGGGGCTTTCGGGTATGCCAAATTTCAAAATACCCACAGAAAAGCGGTGCGTGACTGGGTGAATCGCCGCTACCACCAGAAAGTCAGTCTCAACTGGATTTTGCCTGCCCCCAAAGTGCTCAGCGCCATCAGCGCCGCGCTTTTAACATTCACCCGCGAAGGCGACGGTGTGGTGATCCAAACACCGGTGTACCATGTGTTCAAGCCACTGATTGAGGATTCCAAGAGGGTCGTTATTGACAGCCCCCTCACCCGCGAAGGCACTGCGTACACGATGGATTACACCGACCTTGAAAATACGCTTTCTGGCAACGCAAAGGCGATGATTCTTTGTTCGCCGCACAATCCTGTAGGAAGGGTGTGGCGCAAAGAGGAACTAGAGAAAGTCGTGGCGCTTTGTAAAAAACACGATGTCTTTTTAATCAGCGATGAAATTCACGCAGACATCATCACCGGCGATGTCCCCTTTACCACCGTTGCGTCGCTGTGGGCGTCTTATGAGAAGATGATTGCCATCAATGCACCCTCCAAGACGTTCAATATCGCCGGCCTTCAGTCCGCTTACATCCTCGCACCCCACAGAGCAATTCGCGAAGCGCTCAAACAGACGCTCAGCGGTCTGCATATGCTTGGTTTCAACGTTCTTGCGCTGAGGGCGCTTCTTGCGGCCTATAATGAAAGTGAGGCCTGGGTGGACGCGCAAAACGCCCACATCAAAAAAAACAAGGCCATGCTCGATGCTTTCTTGGCGGGGTGGGGCGTTCAAAGCGCACCGCTTGAGGGAACTTACCTCGCCTGGGTGGATGTGAGCGGTTTTGGCATGGATTCCACGCAATTTTGTGAAGCCCTCAAGCAATATGGGGTGGTCGTCTCTGATGGGACGCAGTTCGGGGATGGTGAATCCACGTTTGTGCGCATCAATCTCGCCTGCGCATCGACGCAGCTCGATGAAGGACTCTCGCGTATCGCAGCCATGCTCGAAATGCGTCAATAGCCGGCCCTGCCGGCTTTTTAATGTTGCAAGCATGCGCCGGAAATGGGGTAATGTAGGACTTAGTGTAAAAAAGGAGGTGAGCGTGTGCTTAGATATTTGCTTGTACGCATCGTGTGGTTATTGATCGTCTTTGCTTTGCTTTTTGTAATTATTTATTACGCGGCCCATATCGCCCATTTGCAAATGTGGACGCGCGCCACCACCTTTACTGAGAAACTGGCAATCGCCACTGAAGGGTTCAGTGAGTTTTTCTCGGATCTGCTTTTTGGCACGGTTGAACAAGAGGCCCGGCGCGAGAGCGTGGGGGAGACATTCAGGAAAACCGCACCGGTGTCGCTTGTCATTGTCAGTGTGGGGTTTGTGGTCTCTTTGAGTCTCGGGGTGTTTTTGGGCGTCGTCTCAGCGATGAACCGCGGGTCATTGATCGATTACTTCGTTTCCTCGCTCACACTGTTTTTCGCCTCCATCCCCAGTTATCTTTGGGTGATTGGCCTGATGGTATTTTTTTCCTGGACACGCGGGTGGCTTCCGGGGATCTATCCTGCGTATGCGGCCGATTTGGGAAGTCCGCCACTTGATATTCAGCTCATCGGCATGATCATTCCCGTAACGGCACTTTCCTTTTATCCGATTGCCACTTTCGCCCAACTCCTGCGCGGCGAGCTGATCGAACAATCCACCTCCGATACGCTCTTGCTTGCCAAGGCGAAGGGGCTTTCAAACACGCGCGCACAGTTAAAGCACACGCTGCCCCTAGGGTTTTTACCACTGCTCAGGGAGCTTCCCACCATGTTCATCTTTATGCTTTTCAATGCGTTTTTGGTGGAGGTCGCCTACAATGTACCGGGAATCTCACGGTGGTTTTTTCATTCCATTTACATGTCGGTGATGGGCGGGGGCACCTTTGAGATCGACCCACCAGTAATTGTAGTTGTCTCCTTGTTTTATGCCGCACTCATGCTCATAATGACCCTGATTGCAGATATGTCCTATGTATTGATCGACCCGCGCATTCGTATTCATGGGAAAAAATAAGCAAATCCTTTAAGCCGCATAATGCGGCTTTTTTTATTTGAAAACCTTTACAAAGTAGAATATAATAAACATTAATACTCTGCGGGGGTGATGGTATGATAAGGTATCTCATTGTGCGTGTGGCGTGGCTGTTTATCATGTTTTTGATTATTTTTCTAATTACCTACTATGCTTCGCGTGTCGCCCATCTTGTGATTTGGACCCGTGGGGATTCACTGTGGGATATTCTCCAAAGAGTCACAGGAGAGTTCCGTGAGTTCATGGACGATTTGCTGTTTGGCGTGGTTGAACAGCGCAAATCCAGTGAGAATGTACGTGAACAGTTTATGCGCACCGCCCCGGTGTCGCTGTTTCTTGTGAGTGTGGCCTTCCTTTATTCGTTCATAGTGGGGATGGCACTGGGCATTTTCTCAGCGATGTATCCCAAGTCGTTGTTTGATAATATCGTCTCCAGCATTTCACTGTTTTTCGCATCGATTCCTAGTTATCTTTGGGTAATCGGGCTGATGGTGTATTTCACGTGGCAGCGTGATTGGCTTCCGGGAATCTATCCCAATTACCCCACAGACTTAGGACCCCCGCCGCTGAGTTTGCAGGTGCTTGGACTCATTATTCCCGTGGTTTCGCTGTCGTTTTATCCGATCGCCAACTTCTCACAGCTTCTGCGCGGCGAGCTGATCGAACAATCCACCTCCGATACGCTGTTGCTTGCCAAGGCGAAGGGGCTCACCCCCAAGCGCGCAATGTTCAAACATACACTTCCCATTAGCTTCATTCCTTTGATCAGGCAGTTGCCCAACATGTTCACTTTCATGCTGTTCAACGCATTTTTGGTGGAAGTGGCTTATAACGTACCAGGGGTTGCACGCTGGTTGTTTGATTCCATGTACCATCGTTCGTTCAAGCAATTTTTAATCGATCCGCCGGTCGTTGTGGCTGTATCGATGTTTTATGCCACGCTGATGATTTTAATGACATTCATCTCTGATTTTTTATATGCGCTGTTTGACCCGCGGATTCAAATTCACGGTAAAAAATAGCGCAAGGCGTCTGTGTATGCTATAATGACGCTAAGAAAAAGGAGGGGTCTTATTGGAATTTATCCGTGATATAGTTATGGAAACACTACGCGGCCAAGCGCTGCTTGATTGGTTTGACGCTTATTACTCGGGTCTTGGTGAACTCAACCAGGTATTTTTGCTTCTGGGGGTCGGTGTACTTGTAATCCTGGGTATTTTTGGCATCATCAAAGCGACACTGCGCCTCACCTCGGTTATCATCAAAGTGATTATCATTGTCGCAGTTGTCTATTATGTGCTTTTTGTCATGCTCGATCTGTTTTAAACGTTGCGGCGCCTGTGGCGCCGTTTTTTCTTTGTCTTCTTAACGCTTTACGCCGCATTTTGGTATAATGAAAACAAGGTGATGATATGAAAGAATCCCAATTTTATGAAACACTGAGCAACGATGCTGTGCGGTGTGATGTCTGCGCGCGTCATTGCCATGTAAAAGAGGGGGCACTCGGTGCGTGCAACGTGCGTAAAAATATCGAAGGCACGCTTTATGCCCTTAATTACGGCATAGTGCCTGCACGCAGCGTGGACCCCATTGAAAAGAAACCGATTGTTCACTTCATGCGTGGCACACGCGCGTACTCAATTGGTTCCCCCGGGTGCAATATGACCTGCGGATGGTGTCAAAACATCGAGCTGGTGCGTGCGCGGGGATTTGACAATCCCTTATTTGAAATGAGTGCCCGCGAAGTCGTTGACCGCGCGCTTAAAGCGGGCGCGCAGTCAATCGCCTATACTTACAGTGAACCCACCATTTTCCTTGAGTTCGCTCAAGATGTCATGCACCTAAGCAAAGAAGCGGGTCTTCGCAATATCTGGGTCTCCAATGGATTGATGAGCACGCAGTCGCTTGAGGCGATTCTTCCTTATGTGGATGCGGCCAATATCGATCTCAAGGGTCCTGATAACGCCTTTTATAAAAAACACTGCGGTGGCAGTGTCGACGTTGTCCTCAGAAACATTCAACGCCTGATTGAAGCGGGGGTGCACACAGAAGTTACGAGCCTTGTTATTCCTGGGGAAAATGATTCGCTGTGGGCGTTTGAAACGATGATCGACCACATGCGTGCGTTTGCGACTATGGAGACTCCGTGGCACATCACTCGTTTTTTCCCCGCGCATACCATGGAGCATCTCGATCCCACCCCGATTGCTTCACTCAAGACATTTACAACGCTTATTCAAAACGCGGGGTTCACCCGCGTGCATCTGGGAAACGTTTAGGAGGTGTGTGTATGATCAAAGCTTATCTTATGCCCCACCCACCCATCATCGAACCTTCTGTTGGAAAGGGAAGGGAACGCGACGCTCACACAACAGTGGATGCCATGCGCCGCGTCGCTAGTGAAATCGAAGCCTTCGCACCCAGCACCATCGTCGTCGTTACCCCCCACGCGGGGTTAAGAAGCGGGGCATTGCCCATTTATGAAGGGGCACTGAGTGGAGATTTTACCGCCTTTGGCTCCTCAAAATCTCTGAGGGTCACGCCCGCTGAGGGTTTGCGCGCACGCTTGAAGGCTACTTTGGACCTTTATGGTGTGTCTGTTGAACCCGTTAAAGGAGCGCTTGACCACGGAGTCATGGTGCCGCTGAGTTTTATTGAACCCTCCCTCACGCGCGCTCGCGTGCTTGCGCTGGGTCAGTTTGGCTCAGACTTTGAAGACAATGCGACCATCGCTACATTCCTGCGCAGCGTGTTGCTTAGTGACCCTTCACACACAGCGCTCATCATCAGTGGTGATCTCTCCCATAAACTCCTCGAAAGCGGCCCTTACGGATACGACCCACGCGGCCCGCAGTTTGATGGGGGTGTCACCCGGGCGATTGAAACGGGCGACCTTGCATCACTTGGCAGGCTTGACCCCTCCATAGTGAAGCATGCTGGGGAATGCGGCTACCGCGGTCTTGGCATGCTCAAAGGGGTCTTGTCCACCTACGCACGCAGTGTCACCCTCCATTCATATGAAGGGCCCTTTGGCGTTGGCTACGCGGTGGCGTCATTTAATCTCAAGGATGAAGCGTCTGTGCCCGCGCTTGCGCGGCGCGCCATTGAGACAAGGATGCTTAGTGAAAACGGTGAAATGGCGGATCACCCGCAGGCGGAGGCGGTGCAAGGGGATGCACCCTGTTTTGTGACGCTTAAGAAAAACGGACACTTGCGTGGATGCATCGGCACGATTCAAAAAACAGGCGAGTCCCTCCGCAAAAACATCATTGCCTCCGCCCGCGCAGCGGCCTTTGAAGACCCGCGTTTCTCCCCGCTTTCTCAGGGGGAGCTGCGCGAGATAACCCTCAGCGTCGATGTCCTTGGTGAGCCTCGCCGCATAGAGGACTTGTGCACGCAAGACCCCAGCATCCACGGATTGATTGTGAAAAGTGGCGCGCGCAGTGGCGTGCTTTTGCCGGGAATCACCGGCATTGACACGGCGCAAAAACAGTGGGAAGCGGTTTTAAAAAAAGCAGAAATAAGCCCCGGTGAGCCCCTCATTATGGAACGCTTCGAAGTGGTGCATTACAGCGAATAAAA
>CAZOPM010000027.1:0-11839 GCA_964581705.1 uncultured Candidatus Izemoplasmatales bacterium | reverse complement strand
TCGATGCGCCACGCATCAAACAAGAAATCCAGCGCATCGCCCACTTTGAATAAAGGAGTGCTATCCAATGATTAATTTTAAATTTGCCGATATCGGCGAAGGCATCCACGAAGGTGTCATTCTCAAATGGAACTATGAAGTCGGCGACACTGTGGAAGAAGGCGAAACCATGGTCGTTGTCGAAACGGACAAAGTCAACGCGGAAATCCCCGCACCTGATAACGGCGTCCTCAAGAAAAAAGGCGCCGAAGAAGGCGAAGAAATTCACGTCGGCGATGTCCTCGCCGTCATTGATGATGGTTCAGGGGAGGATGACGCTGAAGGATCATCCCAAGACGACGATGCTAAAGAAGCATCCCAAGATGACGCTGAATCAAAACCCCAGCAAGACGATGAAGAAGAAGAGGAAGAAGCCGCAAGCGTTGTGGGCAGTGTGGAGACATCCAACGAAGTGCTCCCAGCAAGCGATGAACACAGCAGCGTCACTCGCAAAGAAGCCTCAGACCGCCCAGCCCTCGCCACCCCCGTGGCACGCAAAATGGCCAAGGACCTCGGTGTAGATATCAAAACCATCAAAGGCAGCGGCCCCGAAGGACGCGTCATGAAAGAAGACATCCGCGCCGCCGCAGAAGGCACCAAGGAAAAAGCAGCGGAAAAACAAGCGCCTAAGCAAGAAGGAGCACCTGCTCAAGGCTTTGCGCGCCCACCAATGCCCGCGCTTCCCCAAGAAGGCGTGCGCAGAGAGAAAGTGTCCAAACTCCGCCAAAGCATCGTTAAGGCGATGGATACCTCCAATCAGCTCATCCCCGCAACAACCATCATGGATGAAATTGATGTATCGAAACTCGTGGCCTTCCGCAACGAAAACAAGGGCCTTGCCAAAGAACACGATGCGAAACTCACCTACCTGCCTTTGATCATCAAGGCGGTCATCAAGACCATCAAGCAATATCCTGTGTTTAACGCAAGCTATGACCACGAGACTCAAGAAATCGTCTATAAGGACTTTTTCAACGTCGGGGTAGCAGTTGACACACCCGATGGATTGATTGTTCCTAATATTAAAAATGCCGATCAAAAAAGCATCTTTGAACTCGCAAGTGAAGTCGACCGCCTCGCAAGCGCTGCACGCGAACGTTCAATCAAACTTGATGAGCTTAAAAATACCACATTCTCCGTGACTAACTACGGCGCCTTCGGCGCTACGCTGGGCACACCGGTAATCAACCATCCGGAAACCGGCATCCTCGGTGTGGGTGCGATCACTAAAAAGCCCGTTGTCAACGAGAATGATGAGATTGTCGTGGGCCACGTCCTGCCCATCTCCCTCACCATCGACCACCGCATCATTGATGGTGGCGACGGCGGACGTTTCATGCTACAATTGAAACAGTATCTCAACGACCCAATGCTACTATTATTGAGTTAGGAGCGTGACAGTGTGAAAGAGTACGATCTGACGATTATCGGCAGCGGCCCGGGCGGCTATGTAGCCGCCATCAAGGCCGCGCAAGCCGGAAAGAAAGTCGCCATTGTTGAAAAGGAAGCGGTTGGCGGCGTGTGTCTCAACTGGGGATGCATTCCCACCAAAAGTCTGCTTTCCTCAACAAAGGTATACAAAAATTTCCAAAACGCGAAAGAGTTTGGCATCGACGTTGATAAAGACGCCTTCAGCGTCAATTTCAAAAAAATGATGGCCAAAAAAGACAAAGCCGTCAAAAAGCTTACCGGCGGTGTGCGCCATTTGCTTAAAAACAACGGTGCTGACCTTTATGAGGGCGAGGGGACCGTCAAAGACAAAACGACTGTTGAAGTCAACGGCGAAACCCTCAAAAGCAAAACCCTCATCATCGCCACCGGCGCCTCTCCTGCGGTGCCACCAATCGATGGCATTCAAAAAGGACTCGACAGCGGAAAAGTCGTTACCGCAAAAGGCATTCTCGACATTAAGGAACAACCAAGTTCGCTCACCATCATCGGTGGGGGCGTCATCGGTGTGGAGTTTGCGACCATCTTTGCCACACTTGGCACCGATGTAACCATTGTCGAACTGCAGGAAGATATCTTGCCAACCGTTGATGGTGAAATCCGTGAACAGTTTAAAAAAGCGCTTAAAAAAGCGAAGATTAAACTTGAAACATCCGCGGGCGTCAAATCCATTGACGGGGGAAGCCTCACCTATGAGAAAAACGGTGAATCCCTTACACGCAACAGCGATTTGATATTGCTCTCTGCTGGCATGAAAGCCAATACAACATCCTTCGAAGCACTCGACCTTGAAATGGAAAAGGGCTTTGTCAAAACAGATGAATATGCTCGCACGAGCGTTGAGGGAGTCTATGCCATCGGTGATGTCAACGGCAAGTACATGCTCGCTCACGTCGCCAGCAAAGAAGGCGTGACGGCTGTAGAGAATATCGACGGCCACGCATTGCCTGTGGATTATGGAAAAGTGCCTTCAGGGATCTATACCTTCCCAGAAATCGCCCAGGTAGGTCATACTGAGGAAAGTGCGAAAGAAGCGGGCATCGAGTATACCGTTTCTACCTTCCCCATCGCCGCCAACGGCAAAGCGGTTGGCGAGGGGACAAACCTCGGCATGGCGAAAATGCTCGCCAGCAAGGACTACCATGAAATCATTGGTGTGCACATCCTTGCCCCAGGCGCCACTGAACTGATCAGTGAGGCGGTACTGGGTATGAATCTTGAGGCGACAGCCGCAGATTTCGCTCATACCATCCATCCTCACCCCACCCTCTCAGAGATGCTTCACGAAACCGCTCACGGCATCCTGGACAAACCCATCCACATATAATACCGACGACCACCCGCCCGGGTGGTCGTTTTCTTTGCATAAAAAAACAACGCCCTCAGGGCGTTGTCAATTATGTGAATAGGCAGTGAATGATATCATCGACACTAATATTGAAGAAGTATTGTTCAAGCGGTTCATTTTCAATGAGACTGCGGATTGCGTTTTCTTCGTAGCGGGTTTTTTTGAGCTTGTTTTCAAGTTCGCTGATATCACGGCTACCTAGGAAGTCTCCAAAGATTTTGATGGATTCGATGGCACCATTTTTGACATCGAAATGGAATTCGACCTTGCCCCCTTCATAACGTCCGACCTTTTCAATGGAGAATGCCGGACTCTCACCATAGTTCCACGCCCAGGTGTTATAGCGTTTGTCCATGAGACTGTGGATGGTCTTAAGGTCCTCCTCAGTGAGTTCATAGATATGCGCGGCGATATCGTCATCACCGAGCAAATGTTGCAAGAGGGTCTTTTTGAACTGTGGCATGGTGACTTGTTCTTCGAGATAGGGCAGGATGTTGGTCACGCGTGAGCGGTTGGATTTGATGCCTTTGGATTTGATTTTGTCGGCTTTGACATTGAGTACTTCGCCCACAAAGGGAAGATTGGCGTTAAAAAGAATGGTACCATGATGCAGCATCTTGTCCTTGTGGAAACTCTGCGCGTTACCACTGATTTTCTGGTCTTCAACGACGATGTCGTTGCGTCCTTGAAATTGTGCGGGAACGCCCAGTTCATTGAGCGCATCAATCACCGGCTGCGTAAATTTCGCGTAGTTGTTGAGGTTGTCTTTGAGCTGCGTGATGAAGGAGAAGTTCAAGTTGCCCTCATCATGATATACTGCGCCTCCGCCGGTAATGCGGCGCACTACATTGACGCCGTGTTTTTTTACTGCTTCGGTGTTGATTTCCTCAACCGTGTTTTGGTTGCGCCCGATGATGACGGAATTGTCGTTTTGCCAAAGCAAAACGAAATCCTCATCACTGGCCAAGTATTTGAGTACGTATTCTTCAAGTGCGAGATTGAAGCGTGGATTTTTCGAATCGTTAAGAATCGTTTTCATTATTTCACCTCTTATAAGATATCAAAAATAGTCTAAACGACACTGCTAGAAAACGCAATCAATGTACGCTAAAAAACACCCATTGGTGCCAAAAAGCGTGAGGCGAAGGAGGGAATGTGTTACAATATGGGTAATTCTCTAATAGGGAGGCTTTTTATGAAACGCGCACTGATTGTTGTGGATATGCAGGTGGATTTCATCACCGGAGCGCTTGGCTTTGATGGAGCGCAAAGCGTCAAGGACCATGTTGTGCGCCACATTGAGGCGGCACGCACAAAAGGGCGTGATGTTATGTTCACCATGGATACGCACGGCGAGGATTATGAAACGACAGTGGAGGGGCGACATCTCCCTGTAAAACATTGCATCAAAGGGACGAAGGGCCACGCGCTTCACCCAGAGATCGCCGCGGTAAAACGCGGAGGGGACACCGTGATAGAAAAACCGACATTCCCAGCTTCAGGATTGCTTGAACATCTTCAAAACATAGGCTACACGGATGTGACGCTTGTGGGGCTTGTCTCGCACATATGCGTGATTTCCAACGCCATCATCACCAAAGCCGCACTGCCTAACGCCGCGATCCGTGTGGACGCACGTGCAACAGGCGGGCCTGATGCATCAATGCACGAACAATCCCTCAACATTATGGAAAATTTGCATATCGATATTATCAATAGGAGTTAAGACTATGAATATTAAACGCAACCATTCTATGCTCATCGATTTTTATGAATTCACCATGGCCAATGGCTACTTTGAAACCTCGCACAAGGATGATATTGTCTATTTTGACTTATACTTCCGTAAAATTCCAAACAATGGAGGCTATGCGATCATGGCGGGCCTTGAAAGCCTCATTCACTACGTGGAGAATATGACCTTCTCTGATGAGGACATCGCCTATTTGCGTGAACAGGGCATATTTTCCAAAGATTTTTTGGAATATTTGCGCACCTTTACCTTCACAGGCGACATTTTTTCTGTCAAGGAAGGCAGTGTGATTTTTCCGGGTGAACCGATTATCACAGTGCGCGCGAATGCGGTTGAGGCGCAACTGCTTGAGACATTCTTCCTTCTTACCATCAATCATCAGTCATTGATCGCTACCAAGGCCTCGCGCATCAAACACGCGGCGGGGGACCGCAAGGTGATTGAAATGGGTGCGCGCCGCGCACACGGAATCTCCAGTGCCAACTACGGTGCGCGTGCAGCGTACATCGGCGGTGCCGACCTTTCGAGCAACACCATGGCCGCCAGGCTATACGGCGTGCCCGCCACCGGAACGATGGCCCATTCGTGGGTGCAGATGTTTGACGATGAATACGATGCGTTTAAAGCCTACGCTGAGCTTTATCCCGACAACTCGATTTTTTTGGTTGATACCTACGACACCTTAAGAAGCGGCTTGCCCAATGCCATCAAAGTCATTAAGGAAGTCCTCAAACCACAAAACAAACCCTTTTATGCGATTCGCATCGATTCGGGGGATTTGACGTACTTGTCCAAACGCGCCCGCAAAATGCTTGATGAAGCAGGCTTGGAGGAGTGCAAAATCGTCGCATCCAACGCGCTTGATGAACATTTGATACGCGCGCTCATCGACCAGGGGGCGCCCATTGATTCCTTCGGTGTGGGTGAGCGCTTGATCACTGCCAAGAGCGAACCCGTTTTCGGCGGGGTCTATAAGCTTACGGCGGTGGAGAAAAACGGAACCATCTACCCCACTATCAAGATCAGTGACAATCCTGAAAAAATCACCACCCCTCACTTCAAGCGTCTGCACCGCATTTATGATAAGGACACGGGCTTTGCCCGCGCCGATCTTCTCAGTGTGCACGATGAAGTGATCGATGAGTCGAAGCCGCTGACCATCTTCGACCCTACCCACACCTGGCGCCAACAGACCCTCACCAACTTCGAGGTAAAATCGCTGATGGTCCCTATCTTTGAACGCGGCACGCGCGTTTATACCATTCCCTCCCTCGAAGAGGTGCGCGCGTATTCCCGCCATGAGCTTTCCACTTTGTGGGAAGAATCCAAACGGTTTGATTATCCCTTCCAGTATCCTGTGGATTTAAGTGAGAAACTGTGGAACCTTAAGCACGATTTGATCCGCTCGCTGCGCTCACAGTTGAAAGCTAAAGCATAACAGCCCACATACCCTCCTAGGTTTGTTACAATGTATCTAGGAGGGATTTTTATGCCTAAAACATTCAAAAACGCCCCCATCACCCTGGAGGGCAACACCAAAACACTCGGGGAGAAAGCACCCGATTTCACCGCACTAGACCGCTCGCTTGCCGAGGTATCGCTGAGCGACTTTGATGATCCCATTATTGTTATCAGTGTCGTACCAAGCATCGACACGGGCGTGTGTGACTTTCAGACCAAACAGTTCAATCAGCGGCTCAATGACCTTGAAGGCGTGCGCGTGATCACCATCTCCAACGACTTGCCTTTTGCGCATAGACGCTGGTGTGCCTCAGAAGGCCTTGAACACATCACTACACTCTCAGACCACCGCGACCTTGATTTCGCGATGAAATACGGCACCCATATCAAAGAACTGAGACTCCAAGCACGCAGTGCGTTCGTGCTTGATACAAACCGCACCATCACCTACGCGGAATACTTGGATGAGATGAGCAATCATCCTGATTATGAATCATTGATTGAACATGTGAAAACGCATTTGAATTATTGAGAAGCCTAGGCTTCTCAATTTTTCTTAACAAACCCTTCATATGTGGTAGAATTGTCCGTGAGGTGATTATGTGAATCAACAAAACGAAACATTGAGAACCATCCGCAAACAACACGGCTACTCCCAGGAGAGTGTCGCGCAGGCGCTCAACATTCATGCCTCCACCCTTTCCAAATATGAATCGGGTGACCGTAAAGTCCCCACCCATACCCTCAAAGCCCTCAGCGAATTTTACGGTGTATCTGTGGATATGCTGCTTGGTGCCGGTGATGACAATTCCGCAAGCGTCATGCTCAAAAAGCCTTATCAGGCGCCCAGAAAACCAATCAATCTTGTCCTCATTCTGGTGTTTTTTCTACCCGCCATTGCCTTTTTATTCATCGACGCGTTATTGCTGATGGTGATATCCCTCAGTGCACTGATCGCCAATTTTGTATGGCACGGGTACCACTTTTTTGTTCACGAGCCCGCGCAGCGAACTTATTTCACCGTCAAGGCCGGGCGCAGCGTAGAATATGTCCACCAAGCAGGTGAGGCCTCTGTCAAACCGCTCAAGCGTCAAGGCATCATCAACTTACTGTTTGGCTTTTTGGCGTTTCTCATGGCCTACTCGTTTATCAACGTTGCGCATGAAGGGGTGATGAGCACCCTTGAACAGATGATATTCAATCTCTTGTTGGTGGGGAATTTCCTACTGATTTTCCACATACTCTTCGCGCTGATCACAAACAATATCTTCACATCGATTATCAAAAATCGTGAGGCCAACGCGCGCTTGAACACTTATAAGTTCACAGCCCTTAAAATTCTCGCACTCATAGGCTACTATGTACTCATGCTTTGGCTGGGCGACTTGATCCACGAAGGCGCCATCGCATCAATGAGTGATGGAATCATGATCGGCTTGATTGTGCATTTTTATATTTTCTTCCTGTATGCCTTCGCTCACCGAGCGATTGAATTTCACCGATTTTTCACCGTCACCCTCAAAAAAACCACCCAGGAAACCACCAATCAATAACAAAAAGACGCGCAAACGCGTCTTTTTGTTTGTGTGCGAATTAGCACTCGATTGCACCGCTTGACAACACGAGGGATTTTGCGTACAATACACGTGGAAATGGAGGGAAAACTTATGGCACAAACCAAAGAATTTCAAACCGAATCGAAAAAACTATTGAACCTGATGATCAATTCGATCTACACGCACAACGAAATATTTTTGCGTGAACTAATCTCCAATGCATCCGACGCGATTGATAAGCGTCACTATTTATCCTTGACCGATGCGACGGTTGAGGCCTCTGAAGACTATGAAATCTTCATCGTGCCCGATGAAACCAATCGCACCATTACCATTAAGGACAACGGCATCGGCCTCACAGAAGAGGACCTCAACACGCAACTGGGAACCATCGCACAAAGTGGTTCACAGGCATTTTTGGAAAAACTTGAAAAGGAAGACCTCGATATCATCGGTCAGTTCGGCGTGGGCTTTTATTCCGCGTTCATGGTCGCCAAGCGGGTATTTGTCAAAACCCGCTCACCTTACAGCGACACCGGCTATTTATGGCAAAGTGAAGGCGAAAGCACCTACACTGTGGAACCCACGAAAAAAGATGATGTGGGCACAGAAATTACGCTTGTGCTTCGCGAGGATGACGAGGAAAAGGAACTTGATTTCTCGCAGTATCTAAAAACCGATACGATCAAGCGTCTTGTGAAAAAATACAGTGACTATGTCCGCTATCCCATCCGCATGGAAGTCACGAAAGACGTACCCAAATCGGACGATGAGGAAGAGGAGACAACGCAAACCACCACTGAAATTGAAACGCTCAACTCGATGGTTCCACTGTGGAAAAAACCAAAAAGCGAAGTGAGCGAAGAGGAAATCAACGATTTCTATAAGCGTGAATTCAATGATTTCGACGACCCCTTGCATACCATCCATACCAAAGTTGAAGGCATGCTCGAATACACTGCACTATTGTTTATTCCCAAAAAACCACCGTATGACTTCTATACGGAAAACTTCGAAAAGGGCTTGTCCCTTTATTCCAAAGGCGTCTTCATCCAGGAGAAGAACAAGGATTTGGTTCCGGAGCATTTCCGCTTTTTGCGCGGCCTTGTCGATTCGAGCGATCTGAGTCTCAATATCTCCCGCGAGATGCTCCAACAAAACCGTCAAGTGAAAAAAATCGCGCAGGCAGTAGAGAAAAAGGTCAAAAACGATCTTGAAAAAATGCTTAAAAACGACCGTGAAAAATATACTGAATTCTATGAAGCGTATGGTGCAAACTTGAAGTACGGTATTTATGATCAGTTCGGCGCTAACAAGGATCTGCTCAAAGACTTGATCATGTTCAAAACCAACAAAAGCGATGATTATCTGACCCTCAGCGAATACCTTGAGCGCAAACCCGATGAACAGACGCACATTTACTACGCCTCAGGGAAAAACAAGGAACAAATCATGAACCTTCCCCACATGGACGCTGTGCGCAAACGCGACTATGAAGTCCTTTTGTTCACTGACGATGTCGATGAGTTCATGGTACAAATCCTCGGTGAATATGATTCCATCCCCTTCAAAAGCATCCAACAAGGTGAAAACGACTTGCTCGATGAGGAAGAAAAGGAATCCCTTGAAGAAAAATCCGAGGAACACAAGGAACTCCTCGAAGCGATCAAGCAATCTCTGGAGGGTAAAGTCGAAGACGTCAAGCTCTCTGGACGCCTTGAAGAATCTCCCGTGTGCCTCGTTAGCGGTGAGGGCTTGTCTTTGGAGATGGAAAAAGTCCTTCGCCAAATGCCAAACAACCAAGGCATGCAAGCGCAAAAGATTTTAGAGATCAACCCACAGCACGCCTTGTTCTCATCGCTTAAGCGCGTGCATGAGAAAAACAAGGACAAAGTGGGAGACTACGCCAATCTCCTTTATCATCAGGCCCTGCTCATTGAAGGCTATCCCATCGACAATCCCAAGGAAATGAGCGAGCTCATGACCAAACTCATGGTCGATGCCAATCAATAAATTTTCACGCAGGATGCCGCGCATCCTGCGTTTTTCATGTTATAATGCACCACGTATAAACAAAGGATGTGAACGCTATGAACGCATATATCAACGCAACGATCCCCTTTACCTCCCACGACGCCTTTATCATTGGCGAGGATGGAACATTTGTTGATGTGGGCCGCAAACATACCATTCTCAACCAGGCCGTCGACTCAGTCACCGACCTCAAAGACGCCACGGTCCTGCCGGGCTTTCACGATTCGCACCTTCATGTGCTTGGTATCGGCTGGCAGGCACGAATGGTCAATGCTGAGGCCCATGAAAGCATCGCCTCGTTTCTTGAGGCCATTGCTGCGCGCGATGAACCATTTATCATGGGACGAGGGTTTCATGAAAACCGCATGATCGAATCGCGCATGCTCAAACGCAGTGACCTTGATTCAGTTGCCCCCGATACGCCCGTTGTGGTGTACCGCGCGTGCGGGCACATGTGCATTGCAAACTCCGCGGCCATTGAACTGGCCACTCAAACCCATGGCCCCCTAGAGGAGAGTGAATCGATCGATCTTGCCAACGGTCTTTTTAAAGAAGACGGCATGAAGGCTGTTCTTTCCCTGCAAGAAACCCCTGATCAAAAGACGCTTGAATCGATGATACTCACCGCCCAGTCAGACTTGTTGAAAAATGGAGTGACGTCAGTAGGCAGCGACGACTTCCATGTTACAGACGCGCCTTATGAACGTGTGATCGATGCCTTCAAATCCCTTGATGAACAAGGAAAACTCAAACTCAATGTTTTTGAACAGGTCAATCTTCCCACCCTCGATCTGCTGGATGATTTTTTATCGAAGGGCTATGCCCACAAGCAGTTCGGACGCTTCACGATGGGTCCGCTCAAACTGCTAGCCGATGGGTCGCTGGGTGCGCGCAG
Organism: uncultured Candidatus Izemoplasmatales bacterium; assembly: GCA_964581705.1. Classification (GTDB taxonomy): domain Bacteria; phylum Bacillota_I; class Bacilli_A; order Izemoplasmatales; family Izemoplasmataceae; genus B1SED10-225. The sequence continues at coordinate 1,304 of CAZOPM010000027.1, read as the reverse complement.
CGCCTACATGAAAACCCCGTATGCGGACGCGGATACCCGCGGAATCCTTTTGTTTGATGCGCCTACTTTGCAAACCTTTTTTGAACGCATCAAGCCCTATGGCATGGATTTTGCTGTTCATGGCATCGGTGATGGCACCATCGAGGCCATTCTCGATGCCAAAGAAGCGGTAGGGGGTGGGAAGCGTGATTCCATTATTCACGCGCAGCTCGCCGACCACGCGCAGATAGCGCGCATGCACGCCCTTGGTGTAGGCGCGCAAACACAGCCGATCTTCATAAACAGTGACCGACCCATCATCTCAGATCGCCTGGGGGCGCGGGCTGAGGAAACCTATCTCTTTGAATCCATGCGCACAAGCGGCGTGGTGACCACGCTATCGACCGATGCCCCTATCGAAGCGACCAACCCGTTGAACAATCTCTATGTGGCCATCACCCGCAAAAGCATTGACCACCCGGATCTTCCCCCGTTTTTACCCGGAGAGGCAATGGCACTTAAAGATGCCATCGAAGCTTACACCACAACCCCGGCATACTACACGTATGAAACGGACAAGGTCGGCAAAATCGCCCGCAAACAACGCGCCGATTTCATTGTGGTTGAAGGCTTTGATGCCAACGATCCACAAAGTCTTTTGAATACGACCATCAAACAAACTTACATTCACGGTGAATGTGTGTATCGGAGGGATTCGCATGCGTGAGGAAAACAAAGCTGGTGAACGCCTGTTTTTAATTATCCAGCTTACCCTTTGGGGTGCGCTTGTGAGTACTGCGAGCTTGGGCCTTTTTCTCAGTGGAAGCATCACGGCGCTTTATCATTTGATGTTTTATCACAGCCGTTATGACGCTGTGCCACCGGGGCGCTTTTCACTGTTCAATGATGCCATTACACGCACATGGCGGCTCCATGTGCCTCTGACGATTGTTATAGGGATCTCTACGGCCGTCTTGCTTGGCGGCTATATGATCGCCAGTGAAATCTGGCAGTATGTGATTGTCTATTTTTTCTTGTTTGAACTCGCGGTTATCGGCAGTTTCGCCCTGGCGATCACAGGCACGCTCCATGTTGCAGGGTTTCGTGATTTAATCAAACAAAGTTTCATCGCCGCGCATGTCAATGCGGCCTTCTCCGCACTGCACGCGGTGATGATCGCAGTGATTGCCACTCTTCATATCTGGATTGACTGGTGGGTGTATGCAACGTTGCTTCCTTTGATGATTATTGCCTATTTCTTCATCAGTACGCCCCTTATGTATAATGCGCTAAGCGTTCATATGGAGGAATAAAAAATGCAATCC
>CAZOPM010000026.1:0-12196 GCA_964581705.1 uncultured Candidatus Izemoplasmatales bacterium | reverse complement strand
TTTAAGTTTTACGATAAGAAATAAATTATGATAATAAAAAAGCTCATCGCATAGTAAAATCAAAAACTATTTTTCCGAGATGCGCATACTGCTCAAGGAACATATTCGTGATTACGGGATGTTCATCGCCCTTGCTGCGATCATGTTGTTTTTCACGATAACCACCAACGGTCTTTTTATGAGCGCGCGGAATATTACAAATCTTCTCAATCAAACAGGGTATATAGCCGTGCTTTCAGTCGGCGTGACCCTGGTCATCATTATCCGCCACATTGACCTTTCACTCGGTTTTGCGAGTGGATTCGTCGGTGCGCTTGCCGGAGTGTTTATCATGACATTCGGTCTTCCACTTTTTGTCATTATTCCGATTCTCCTCCTTGTAGGTATTTTGATTGGACTTTGGCACGGATTTTTGGTTGCTATTATGAAAATTCCGGCCTTTGTTGCCACACTGGCCAGTATGTTTATTTTCCGTGGTGCCATTTTGCAAACACTCAGACGTACTGGGACCATAGTTATCCGGGATGATTCATTCAATGCAATCTCCAATGGATATATCCCAGACTTTTTTGATATAGCTGATTTTCATGTTGTCACCCTATTGCTTGGAATTATAGGGGTTGTGCTTTATACCATGTTGGAACTAAAGAATCACCGACGCAAGATTCAGTATGATTTTGAGGTTCTTTCAAAACCAATGATTGTAACGAAAATGGTATTCCTCTCCGCGCTAATCATGTCAGTTACATTGCTCATGGCTACGTATCGAGGATTTTCTTGGACAATCATCATTCTTTTCGTGGTTGTAGGAGCTTACCATATCATGATGAACCTGACCACATTCGGCCGCCATGTTTATGCGGTCGGTGGTAACCCAGAAGCTGCTGAATTAAGCGGAATTAGCGTGAAAAAGGTTACGATGATGGTCTTTGGGTCAATGGGATTTCTCACTGCAATTTCAGGAATCATGTTCGCATCTCGCTTGCAATCTGCGACAGTAACCGCTGGTGAACTCTTCGAACTTGAGGCTATTGCTGGCGCATTTGTCGGCGGTGCGAGTGCAACGGGCGGTATCGGTAAAGTAACCGGTTCTTTCATCGGAGCCGTTGTTATGGCAGCGCTCACCAGCGGTATGAATCTCATGGGTGCGGGCTCAGCTATGCAGTACATCGTTAGTGGTGCCATTCTTGTTGCGGCCGTAATCTTCGACGTTAAAACACGACACAAAGTGTAACTTGAACGAGGTGGTTCTTTGATCAATACAGCAATCATCGGATTTGGAATGTCGGGAAAAACGATTCATTTTCCGCTTTTGCAGGCGCATGAAGCGTTTGATATCAAATATGTCCTCAGCGGAAACGATCAGACGCAGGCTTATCTTAAAAAAAATGGATCACATGCAACAGTTGTTCAGGATTTCAACACGGTTCTCAACGATTCCTCTATTGCGCTCGTTGTTCTCACAGTTCCTAACCATTTGCATCATGAATATGTTCAAAAAGCGATTGAAGCACGCAAGCATATCGTGATTGAAAAACCTTTTTTGGAAAAATACACAGATGCGAAAAAACTTTTTAAGCGAGCGCAAGAACAAGAGGTTGTGCTTCGCGTATTCCATAACCGCAGATAAGATGGGGATTTCATTACAGTGAAAAATCTCATTGAAAGTGGCTCTTTAGGCGAAATCCTCTCACTCTCAGCACGGTTTGACCGTTTGCGGGTAAAGCTCAAAGACGGTTGGCGCACCAAAGAAGGGGTCATGAGTGGTGTCTTTTATGATCTAGGCCCGCATTTGTTCCATTACGCACTCTCGCTTTTCGGCCTACCCATGAGTGTGTATTGTGAACTGCTCAGCGACTATCGCGGCCTCAAAACTGATGATCATTTTGAAGCCATTCTATATTATCGTGATTTTCGGGTGACTCTGGGAGCGGAGCAATTTGCTCGCTACCCTCTCCCTAAATTTCATATCAAGGGGCGCAAGGCATCTTATGTGAAAAAGGGATTTGACACGCCAGAATTTGTTGTGAAACCACCATTAGACGATTATAAGAACGATTTGTTCTCAAAACTTTATGAGAACGACGCACATCAAACCCGTGATATTCCTGTTAAGTCTGGCGCGCATTACCGCTGGTATGACGACCTTCAAACAGATATAGAGGAATTGAACCTAATGAACAATGAAGTCACAATCAGCCTTGATGTGATTAAAACTATGGAAGCGGCTATTGAAAGCAATAAAAAAGAAAGACGTATCAGCATATAAATTCAACATTAATTCATATCAATGAATCCCTGCGGTTCTCGCGGGGATTTTTTCACACTCATAATTCGGGGCGTGACAATCCAATAAATAGTCAAGCGTATATACATTAGAAAGTATGCTTGGAGATGTGTGAAATGCCTTGCATCAAATGTGTATTTATTAACTACGCATTACTTGAAGTCAACTAAAAGGGGTGACATCAAAAGTTGTAATTCATATTGGCTGAGTGGGCTTTTAGAATGTTTACCAACAAAAGGCCTGAATTATCCCAACATTGACTAAGAACTCATCACTTAGAGTGTGAATCAAAATTTAAAATATGTGAACATAGTGTTGGGGATTTTTCCGGATTATACTGCCAGTTAGGGAAGGAACATTGTGAGATGATAAGTTATCCTTTCAAGATTTGTATTAACGCCTATCGCTAGTATAAAAAACCTTCGCTTGTCGTAGTGACAAGCGAAGGTTTTGGTCGAAAATTCATAGTATTGCACGTGAATCTTTGGGAGCAATCAAACTTTAAGTGAACAAGATGCCAATAAAGACGAACCATGCCAAAATCGATTTACCAAATAGGCTCAACCATATGTACATGCGCTCACCAAAGATGTAATCCGCCCAGGGGCCAATCTTTTTGTACTGGGCGTATTGATTGAATGCAAACAGGTTGAATGTAAGGAAATAAAATAAAAGCCCAGGAATGACGAACCATGGCAATTGAGACAAGTCTCCATTATTGAGCATGTAAAGGACAATTAGTGCCCAGGGGGTTATGCCTGCGATCCAACCAAACCAATGCGCTGTCCAATCTGTGTGTGTACGCTCAAGCGGATTCATTTTCTCCATCAGCAGTCCAAAAAGATTCATCAGCGCATTGACGATGAATATCAAAATGATCGCTTCGATTGTCAAGAGCCCAAACATTGTGGCAAGCAAGACAATCATGAGTGAGGATGAGAGTGCATATTCGTACCATCTAAATGGGTTGCTTCCTTTGTCTAAGGCAAAAAGATATTGTGATTTGAAGGGGCCGGAGATTAAAAAGTGAAATAAGGCACTCAACAAAAGAAACAGTGCGACCATGATTCCAAAAGGCAAATCAAAAAGCGCTTGCGTCTCCGGGCCATACGCCCCTGAGTCATACACTTCAAAAAAGCGGCCGTAAATGGTGGGTCGGAATGTTTTAAATGATTCTACACTTAGTGACAGTATTAAAATGGCAGTTCCCTGAATCAAATGAAGAAATCCCATTTTCCGGTTGAAGGTTACGAGTGTGTTCATATAATTCCCCCTTAAGCTTTACTTATCTTACTATAGCATGGGAGGCGAGAGATACGGAGCGCCCATGCACTATTGATCATCATCGAACTGTGCAAGCAGTGCAACACCGTACATGCACGTCGCCTAGATTTTTCACTATTCGTTTATTCTTTTAAACGTTACTTTAAAGCATCGATAATTGCTTTGGCAAAAACGGGAAGGTCTTTGGGCGTTCTTGAGGTAATGAGATTGCCATCCACAACCACGTTTTGGTCAACGTAGGTTGCGCCTGCATTTTCCAGATCAATTTTCAGAGTGTGAAATCCTGTCATTGTTCGTTTTGATAAGTCACAACTCGAAATTAATAGCCATGCACCATGACAGATTGCTGCGATTGGTTTGTTTTGCGCATCCATAGCATGGGTGAAGTCGACTGTTGCTTGAGTCCGTCGCATGTAGTCGGGTGAAAATCCACCGGGAATAACGAGTGCATCATAATCATCGGCTGAAACATCCGCGCTTGCCATGTCGCTAGTGGCGGGCACACCGTTTTTACTTTTATAAACCGTGTGTTGCTTCGCCCCGATTAACTCGACATTGAACCCTTCTTCCTGCAAACGGTAATACGGGTAGAGTAGTTCTTTGTCATCGTATAGGTTTTCTAGTAATATGGCGACTTTTTTGATAAATATCATCCTCCAAAATTTTAGTATTTCAATCGATGTTAATTTATTTTATTATACGTGTTTTTTTATGATGTGTAAAAGCATCTGCGCGCTTTTCAATCGTCGGATTCGCAAGGATAAGTTGCTAAATGGACAATGTGAAACACTGCTTACTAACAAATATCAATAATGAGGAAATAAAAGTTGAGTAATTACTTTTACACGCATAGTAATGTATGATACCCTTAGTGTACCCAAACAGGATGTTTTATTCCTATACGCACATAGGTGTGTTCCGTGGTTATTGTCTATGGTCCCTGCCGCATCCTGGTACCCTGATCTTAAAGGAGATTGTTCTATGAAAACCGCCATTATTACTGATTCTGCAGCGAATCTCAATGAAGAGATTCGTAAACAACATCCCAATCTTTACGTCCTTCCCCTTCAAATTCTTGTGGATGGAAAGAGCTACCGCGACCAAGTAGAGATTACTAGTGAAGAAGTGTATGAAAAGCTTGATTCGCACAAGATGAGCACCAGTCTTCCGAGCAATGAGGATTTGTACGAAACGCTGGATGCTATTAAGGAAGCAGGATACACCAATGTTTTTGCTATTAATTTATCTTCTGGGCTGAGTGGAACGTTCAATGCGTTCCGCTTGGTGTTCAAGGATTATGAGGGACTCTCCATCACCCACTATGATTCTAAGACACTTGCAGCGGGACTTGGCTACCTTGTGGAACATGTAGCGAAACGCCTCAGTGAGGGAGGGTCTAGTGATTCGATTGTCAAGTCACTTGACCAGCTTCGTTATGAAGACAGTCTGTCAATCTATACAATCGATACCCTCAGGTATTTGCGACGTGGGGGACGTATCGGGAAAGTTGAGGGGACCATCGGCAATGCGCTGCGGGTCAAGCCGGTAATCACTGTTAATGACGAAGGAGTGTATGTGACTTTATCAAAGTCCATCGGCTCTTTGCACCGTTCCTTGCTCAATATGAAAAAATTGCTTAAAGACAAATTTGGCAATGATACCATTGACCTTACGATTCATTATGGGGATGACCATAAAAAGGCTCAAGAACTAGGTGAAAAACTAAAAGACAGTCTTTCCATTAACACGTTGCGTCTTTCAAGACTCACCCCAGTGCTCGGTATTCACACTGGGCCCAAGATGTTTGCCTACGTTGCAAAACGTGTGTAACTAAATATGTGTCATTGAGTAGCCGGCCTAAGGAAATGGCCGGCTTTTTTTAGTATGATGGGTACTTCTAATACAAGTACGATGAAAATATACATAGGAATAGTAAAGACTATAGTATAATAAAAGTAATAAGACACCAACCACTCTATGTTGTTTACAATGCAAGAGGTGTTTGGGGTCTTTTATTTAGGAGGTGCTTCGGTGAAATGGTTGGTGTTTGTGCTAATGATGCTGAGTGTGATCGGGTGTGAGGCAGCGGATGCTCGTTTGGAAATGGTCCCTTCTGAGTATAATCATACATTTTATTTAGAGACGTTTGAGCCTTCGATGATTACCATGCGTTACATTGATGGGCAACGCAATAGTTTTGAGGTGCCCCTGAGTGAGGCTATGGTGGTGGGAGGCATCCCCTCAAGTATAGGGGAACATATTCTATTAGTGCGTCATGAGGATGCTGAGATAGAAATATGGGTGAATTTTCTTGACTTGCCATTGCACACGTGCCCTATCGATTATGTTGCGCATATAGTTGGGGGCAATGGGTCTTTGAACTATGAAACCAGGCAGACTTCTACATTCCGCGGTGAAGAGGATGAGTGTGTGATTGAAGCGTTGCATGAGCCATGGGATATTGATGGATACACGTTTAGCCACTATTCACAAAGTCCTGGGGATTCTTTTTCATCAAATAATATTTTTGAGGTGTTCGTATACTATGAACCGCTATATTATGATGTTCGATTTTTTAATTATGATGGAACATTGTTGGACATTGTGCCCACACCGCATAATGAAAATTTAACGGGGTATCACCACGATTTTCCATCGTATTATGAATTTCATCAGTGGGACGTGAACCTCAGTACCATCACTCAATCGATGGATGTACATCCGCAGGGAAGGCTTGCTACGTATTTTGTGACTTTCTTGAATTATGATGGACGCGTACTGGAAAGTCGGTATGTCGAGCACGCTTCGGACATTCCCCCACCTACAACCTTGCCTAAGCGCGAGGGCTATACACACGTAGGGTGGAACGCTCCACTTGAAAATATTACACAGTCAAAGGTTATCGAAGCGGTTTATGAAAAGAATATCTATGTCGATGATATGTTGGATGACATTCTCAGACTGGATAATTATACAGCAAGCATTGAGTGGGAAAATATCCCTTATAACGATGGTACGGTAAAAAACACATTTGAAGTGGACGGGGCACATGTTCGCGCCGATGCATGGGGTGAGGTGTTTTATTTGATGGAAACATCTGAAACCTTATACATCGTTGCTCAATATGATCCTCACATTGACCCTACGTGGGTGAGAACTGTCTATTTAGGGGAGAGCGTTGCAGAGTTTCTGATTATTGACGTTTTCGCACTCGAGGATTCTATGCTCACGGTAATGGAGAAAGAATTCACAGTTGATTCTACTCATTATGAACGATTGTTTGCCACAGCTCACGAAGACGTCGAGCGTGTCAGTGTGGCCTCCACAGAAACTTTAATCCGGATTATGGTTGAATGGGTGGACGAGACATATTGTGAAGTGGTGCTTTATGATGTGGGTCAAACAAGCGTTAGCATTCCTCAGTATGTGGAAGTTGGGGAGTGAAAATTGGAGTGTTCAAGGAATATACATAACAAAGGGGATCCTTATCATGCATCCCCTTTGTTAAGATTTGAATGAACGTTTTTTCAATTTCTTTGTGTCTATGATGATCAGAATAATAATCACGACAAGGGCAACGCTCGAAAAATTGAGAAATGCGTCACGATAGGCATTGGGGTGCAACGAGGTGAATGTACCTGTGATAAACACTACTAAAAACACGAGTGATTGTGCGACAAAGTAGGGAATCGCATAGTTTAAAAGGCGGTTTTTGGGTTTGTAGTACATGAAAATAACCATGGTGGCTGTGGCGATAAGCACAAACCCTGCCCGCAAGAGAATGTGAGCATGGGCGTCATGTGTCTCGCCTCTTAAAAGCATTAAAGTGCTGCTTAGAAGTGTGATGGCTGTGAACAAACAACTATACAGAGCAACTGCGTTAAATAGTATTTTTTTCATAATCTTTCCTTTCGTTGCTAGAAGTGACATCCATTGATGTTTTTTGGTGTAAACCGGTTGTAACTAAGGTGGGAGGAGATATGTTTGGTGCGTTTTCATAGTGCAATATGTTATAGCAATCCTAAGGCGAGATTCTATACCTGACCCCCTCAATTTAGAATGTCATACGCAGGAGCCTCCACTGGTTGTGGGTCCTTAACTTGGCTTTTTAAAAGATTCTTCTTAAAAAGTAGTACACTGAGCAACAATGCAGTTCCACTGCCGATGATAATTAAGGGAATGTTGAAAGAATCGAATAAAACCCCATAAGTAATCTGGCCAATGGGAATCGTGAGTGTTACCAAAAGGCTTAAGACAGTTGAGACCCGGCCAATGATAGAAGGAGAGACTGTCGTGGCGATCATTGTTCCAATGGAGACATTGATGATGCTTATGGTCAGACCGATGATGAAAGTAAAGGCAATGAGGATGGTAAAAGGGACAATCAGACTTTGAAACTGACCCGTGAATGTTTGTGAGGGGACAATAGCCATAGCCATGACCATCAAAGCGACGATAAACAGCCCGTAAAAAAGGATAGAAGCAAGCGTGAATCGTTTGTTCAAGGATACTACGAATAATGGACCGATAATCATGGATGCTGCGAGAATTGACTGAAAAAGTCCATATTGAAATTCACTCGATTGAAATACATCCATAATAATGACGATGAAGCCAACGGAAAAAAGCGGTCCGATGATGAAATTGATTATAACGCCCAGTCCGATGACGCTTTTAAGCATTGGATGGCTTTGAATGGTCGTCAATCCTTCTTTCAAATCATTGAAAAATGCCTGAACAGTAATTGACTGGGGCCTTTGGTGTTTGGCAGGGACTCGCATAAACCTTTCTGCGATGGCGGCGATTAAAAAGCTGATGGTGTTGATAATAAGGACGATGAGCAATCCAAACGTACCATATAAAAATGCGCCCATGACTGGTGAAAGCAATCGTGCAAAATTGAGGGTCATGCTCATCAGGGATTTGACGTGAATAATCTCCTCTTTTTGCACAATGCTGGGTACGATGCCAGCGGACGCGGATTCGTAAAATAATTCAGTGATTTCAAGCAAGATAATCAAAATGAAAATTTGATAGATTGCAAGGGATTGATTCATTAAGAATAGTCCTGTGAATAAAGCGAGGGTGAGGGCATTGATGAAATCGAGTCGAACAATCATTTTTTTGCGGTCGAACCAATCACCAAACACACCGGCGATGGGGGAAAAGACCAGCCGCGGTAAAATGGAGATTGCCAGCATTATTCCGAACATGGTCGCAGACCCGGTCGTGATGTATACATAAAGACTCAAAGCGAACTGTTGAATATTGCTTCCCAGCATAGAAATGGTCTTGCCGATAACCAAAATTGCCACAGTACGGTTTTTCATAACGGATAAATTCACTCGCTTCATCCCCTTGTATCGTGATACTTTAATAATAAATCAATTTGACCTAAAGTCAACAAAATTAAGTCGCAGTGCAACCCTTTATTTAGGCTTGAACTATCAAAACAATCGCACGTCGAAGTGGTGTGTGCTTCAGGATTGCAAAAAGATGATTCTAGGGGTGAACAAAGACTCTAAAAGCATTTTTTCGCAAATTTTTGTAGCTCGTGGGGTTTTAATGCTATGATAAGATTGTGACCATACAAAAATACTTAGGGTGTGTTGCTATTGAGAATGCAATGACACGCTTTCTTAGGATGAGGGATATGACAAATAAACAATTAACGAATGTTATCAAACGCATGATGAGCAATGTAGAGGATATGGAAACATTTTTAATCCACACAGTGCTTGATGGCTGTGGAATTATTAATCTGGACATACCCAGTCACACTGAGATGAGTGAAAAATTTTGGGAGGTTCTCGGATACTCACCCCACAACGCAAAAGCGCTACCCGCTTTTGAGTCGGTGATTGACGCTGAGGATTTTACCCGTCTTAAGAAGGCAGTGCACGCATTGAATGTTCAGGACTCTACACCATTCAATCAGTTTGTTAAATTCACGAAAAAAAACGGTGAAATACTGACGATGGTTTGCAGGGGGCTTCCAATACACACACACGCGACAAAGGAGCGCCTGGTATTTTTAGCAAATGTGAATGTGAGTGACTGTATAAGTGTAAATGAAAAAACTACACAGCTAAAAAACGAATATGAGAAAGTGTTCAACGGCACACAGGATGCGATGTTTCTGATGCAAGTTGATGGGCCGATGCAATTCACCTATCTACGCAACAATCATTCTCACCGTGAAAAGACAGGGATATCTCAAACCACGATTGAGCACACAACACCTCAAGAACTTTTAGGCCCCGAAGGCGGCGAGGCCGTCTCAAGAAATTATCAAAGATGCATAGATGCCGGTGAACCGGTGTCTTATGAAGAAACACTGGATTTGCCAAAGGGCAGAAGAGTTTGGTATACGACACTGACACCGGTGTTCCGCGGTGAAAGCATTACCCATATTGTCGGTTCGGCTACGGATGTTACAGAACAAAAAGTTTTGGAAAAGCGGCTGATTGAACGTGCACATTTTGATTCGCTCACAACCCTTGCCAATCGTCAATACTTTTTTGACCGAGTCGAACAGTGTATTAAAATGGATAAACCGTTCATTTTATTGTTTATCGATCTTGATGGTTTTAAAACGATTAATGACACATATGGACACATGGGGGGCGACGCTGTGCTTAAAGCCACTGCAGCACGGCTAAAAAACGGGCTTGCATCAACTGATTTCGCGGCACGATTGGGCGGAGACGAGTTTGTTGTTTTAAGGTGTGATGATAGACAGGGAAATCTAGATCAAATGATGAAAACAATCAATGCATCCATTGTCCAGCCTGTTAATTATGAAGAACATATCATCCATCCAAGAGCCTCTATTGGGTATGCGCGCTACCCCAATGATGGAAATAGCACCGACAAACTAATTAATGCGGCAGATAAAGCAATGTATAAAGTTAAAAATCATTCAAGCAACTAATCCGGTTATTAAGCGATATTTCCCGATTTCTCTTAGGAACCGCGATGAAAGACTAAAAGCATCGTTTCCACATACTTATCCGTTATGACAAAGAGTTGACATAATGAGAAAACGCAGGAAATGCCAGGGGATTTTGTTTATTTCACTCAGTTTTGGATTGCCGCAAGTAAAATGGCATTTGAAGCTCTCCCAATGCTCACCTTTTTGACTATCTGTGGAGTCAATCGGGTTTAATGCACCAAAGGGGAAGTACACGCAGTGAACAACAGTGGATTTATCGTTTTTATTATTTTGGTTGATGGATATACAAAAAATGCTTTGAAGCATGAAACTTTTAAACTTATCTGTTCAATTAAAAAAACTGTGGAAATTCCACAGTTTTTTTAATTTAGGAGTTATTCAGTTTTAAATGAAGAAAGATTTAGCGAGAATAAACGCCGCGATTTAGTCCATCCACAATTGCTGAGCGAATCTTGTTTGCACGGATTGTGGCGCCAGTATTAGAGTCATCTACATCTTCTAATCCAAGCTCTCCTGGTTCATAAAGATCATCGAGAACTTCACGAACATCTTCACCTACTACATGTTGTAGTGCGTCTTCGTGTTGCTGGGTTATACCTTGAATTGTTTCATTCTCGTCTTCGAGATAATCAATTCCTCCGTACGCCAAATGTCTGAAGTTAGCAGAAGTTACAATGTTGTCCTCAAGCTCGAATTGGACATTCACCTGAACTTCATCACCGTCCACAAATACGCCGCGATATGTACCGTCCGCGTAGGATGTTTCTGTTTCTGTTTCACCTTCGCATGCTGCGAGTGTGAATGCTGCCATTGTTACGAAAAGAAAAACAAATAATTTTTTCATTTTTATCGCTCCTCATATAATAGATTTAGGTTATTAATTGTAAACCTATAAACCTGTTTTGTTATAATTTAATTGTTAATAATCGTAGACTATTGTCTTCACTCCTACAGCCCTAGGGACTGGTTAATAAAGGAAATAGCTACGTTAATTATTTAAGTGGTTATGAGTTGGTCACAGCGCTTTATGCGACTGGTTATAAAGAATGAGGTCACATTTAATAATTAACTGTAGTGCTGCGCTATGATTGTTAAACATTGAAGGGAGTTGTTTTAATGATCTTTGTTGGTATTGATGTTGCTTCAATGAAACACGATTGTTTTATCATGAGTGACCAAGGTGAAGTGCTAGTAGATAGTTTTATTATTCCTAATACACTGAAAGGATATAAAAAACTCCAGCACACAATTGAACGTGCTATGGAGTCCGCTGTAGATTCAAATATACGTATAGGACTTGAGTCTACGGGACTATATCATCTCAATTTGGTGAACTATCTTACTATCCAAGGTTTTCAAGTTCAGGAGATTAATCCGCTTTTAACCAGTATGACTGCGAAATCGTCGTCGCTTCGTAAAACGAAAACGGACGCGATTGACGCTAAAGCCATCTGTATGTTCCTATCTAGGAATCAAACAAACTTCAAGCCCTATACACTTAAAGTATACAATAATGAGGCTTTAAAGTCATTATCTAGGTTTCGTTTTTCACTAGTTAAGGACCTTGGTCAAGCTAAAGTTAAACTTTATACCTTAGTTTCGCGTACGTTTCCTGAGTTGCTTGGATTCTTTTCTAACCTTTATATCAAAACTCCACTTAAACTGCTTCA
>CAZOPM010000025.1:0-14105 GCA_964581705.1 uncultured Candidatus Izemoplasmatales bacterium | reverse complement strand
ACAATCATTATACTCAATGCGAACACTTTTTTCAAGCACGTAAATCCACAAGCAAGTAGAGCTTGTTATATGGCCTAAACGATAACAACCCTATGGTCGCCAAAAGGCTCAACCACTATTAATTGAATGATAAGCAATAGTTTGCACGGGACAAATACGTACACACTTATGACACATCACGCATTCGCTTGAATCTATGCGATGAAACGTCTCATGTTTCGAGATTGCATTTGAAGGACACACTTTGGCACATTTACCGCAATTGATGCATTGGTCTTCGTTAATAACAATCCGGTATCTTGGACGCTTTGATGTGTGTTTTAGAAGTGCTCCATAGGGACAAAAAGCACGATGGAACAGCGATTCGTTAGTTAGAATTGTAACCAGCGCACCAATTAAAACGAGCAATGGAAGCACAGGGATCTGTTGTCCACTAATGATTGAAAAAATAAAAATTGATGCGGTAATTCCCAATGAAATGTAACGGACTGAAGGATGACGAAGAAACGAAGGGACTGGAATTCCCTGAACTTTCAGTTTCTTTTTGATAAAAGTAATGGGCTTCATTACTGTATTAATCGGACACAAATACCCACAATAAAATCGTGAAAAAACTAGTGTCATGAGCAAACTAATCGCAAAAATACCCATCCATAATTGAATCGTACCTTGAAAAATTAAGATTACAAAAAGAACCGCAAACCCAATTTGAACGATTATTTGAATTGATTTATGCATGCAATCACTCCCTTTTAGTCCATTATACATTGCTTTTAGAGCCTATGAGCGTTACTATAGTAACGAAAAGAGGTCGTTTATGGAAGACATTTTAAAACAAGTGCCATTATTTCAAACACTGTATAGCGAACAGTTGAACCGTGCGCAAACGTCTGGGTTAATAAAACAAGTGCATTTTAAGAAAAAAACTGTGATTCATATCCCTGATGATACTGTCCTTTATTATGACGTTATCGTCAAAGGAACCATGCATATTCAACACATTGGGAAAAACGGAAAACAGATATCTATTACTTACATGCATCCTTTTTCAGCAATTGGTGTCAATTTGCTTTTTTCAAGTTCGAATAAACATGAAATGCTCATTGAAGCAGTCAGTGACACATTACTCCTTCGAATAGAAAAGTCGTTGATTATCGAGCTCGCCCAAAGCAACGAGGCGTTTATGATTATGCTTATGCGTCAAATAGCCGATCGTTCGAAGTTCCTTGCACAACGACTTAAAACTTTAAGCACTTCTTCCCTGCGAGAAAAAATCGTTGATTATCTTTCCTCGCTTTATCTACAGCAACAAGCGAATCCTGTAATCCTGCCTTCAACCAAACAAGCTTGGGCTGATTCCTTAGGCGTTGCACGCAGTTCCCTTGTTAGAGAGCTAAAAAAGATGAAAAATGAAGCATTGCTCAGTTGGGAAGGCTCTTCTATTGTAATGTTTGACCCGTTATTAAAAACACTATCGCAATAATCTACACATTGAAATCTGTTTAATTCTCAAAACCTGGATATCTAGGCGTTTTCACAGCTACAATCAATGATTCACAACGTTGCTCCTTACTATCATTGATTAGGATGGTAATAAACATTATAGCCTCACGCCAATTGAGAAATACATTCACGTTCAGTCCTTAATTTATGATAGAATGATGTTAGCATAAAGGGGGATTTTATGTCACAAAAAGAAATAAGGGATGCTTTTCATGCGTATTTGCATGACTATTTCACTTTAAGGGATTTTGAACGAACAAAAAAACATTTTAGCACCAACATCACCGGTTTTGGTTCTAGCAAAGATGAACAAACGTATACATTTGAAGATTTCAAACGAATTTTTAAGCGTGACATCGACGAGGTACCAAATCCCGTAAACTATGATATCAAACAACTTAAAATAACCGTCCCATGCGAAGATGTAGGGTTAGTCACTTGTGAAATGGACATAGATACAACCATTGATAACCAGAAATTAAAACTGTATGGGACGCGCTACACACTCGCATTCATTAAAAAAAACGGCACATGGATAATCGAACACAAACATCTTTCCCTGCCTAGTCAAATCAACGATCATGACGAACCCTACCCAATAAAGGAACTAGAAGCACGCACGGAAGTATTGCAGCGAATGGTGGAAGAAAAGACAACCGAGTTGAATCGTACGCTCAAAGAAGTATCTTTTTATGCTTCGCACGACTATATGACGTCGATCCCCAATCGCTTAAAAATCGATGAAACGCTCAATAGAGCAATTGAAAATATCTGTGAACCTTTTGAAACCTTTGCGATCATTCTGATGGACATCGATAACTTCAAAACCATCAATGATACCCATGGTCATCTCGTAGGCGACAATGTGCTCAAAATAGCCGCAAATGTCCTGAAGACACACGTCCACTCTCCTAACATGGTCGGACGGTGGGGTGGTGATGAATTCATTGTTATTATGCATAACACCCAGCAATCGCAAGCAAAAAAATCCGCTGAAACAATCCGCAAAGCATTCAAGAAAAAAGTCAAGGACTATTCGGTGGATGTCACCATCTCTTTAGGCGGAACTCTAGCAACCGAAAACGATACCATCGACACCTTACTAACGCGATGTGATGACGCGCTTTATCACGCAAAGGCCTTAGGGAAAAACACCACCTACTTCTCTTAAAAACAAGCCAGTTCGGCTTGTTTTTTTATAAACCCCGAGTAGGCATTCTCTATGAACAGTTCCGTGGTTATTCTTACAAATAAAATAGCTAAGAGCCCATCACCACTTTTTTATTCAATGTGAGAAGCCTTATCGATTCATTTTTATTTGACATTCAAAAGATATAGGGGGTATAACGTGTGAACTTTTATTAATTTATGGTATAATAAAATATTAAATAAATCATACTGGGAGCGAATACCATGGACGATATCATAAGCAAAGTATATGACCATGCGCCCTTTGCATACGCACTTTTAAAACGTAAAAATGATGACGAAGGAGTGTGCGTGGACTTTTCTTTTTCGCACGTAAACACGCAATTAAAACAGATTTTAAGGCCTTCTTTGCGTAATTCATTGCATTCTTCTACCCTTAAATCGATTGCCAGTGTTGCGAGTGCGAGTTTCACTGATTTTTTTGCGTTGGCTAAAGAAGCGCTCGAAACTGGAAAACAAACGAGTGCAACCACCCATGTCTACCCTCAAAACAAGGACTTTCAATTGGTCTTTCAGCCGCTGGACAGTGACAATGTTGTCATATACGGCATCGATATCACTGCGTCTGTCCGTGCAGAATCCTTAAAACAAATGCTTGATACACAAGAAGCCCGCTTACGCGCTGCACTCAACGCTACACCCGACTTAGTCACAATCAAAAACACGGAGCATCAGTTCGTCATGGTCAACGACGCCCTGCGAAACCGCTACGCACACTTGGATCAAATTGAAGGGCGCTCGATTTGGGATGTATATCCTCACCGCGAAGCGGAGTGGGCACAAAAAATGGATGATGACGTCATCCAAAACAAAGAAGTTTCACGCAAAAAAATGGATTTGTGGGGCCCCGATGGTTCCTCGACCGCCGATATCACGCGCGCTCCCATTATTCATGAGGGCGAAGTGATTGGGATCATCTCAATCGGCCGTGACATCAGCGAAGAAGAACGGATGCGTGATGAACTTGAACAGCGCAACAACGAATTGGAGACACTTTCACATCAGTTTAAGCGCTTATCCTACCAAGATGACCTTACCGGCATATACAACAGACGCCGTTTTTACGAAGATATCAAGACCGTTAAATCACAAAAAGGCGCGCGCATCATCATGCTCGATTTGAACAATTTCAAATTGATCAATGATACGTACGGCCATTATTATGGTGATAAGACGCTGCGTGCATTGTCACAAAAGATGGAGAGCCTCCTTGGGAACAAAGGCAACGTTTACCGAATTGGCGGTGATGAGTTCGCAGTCCTCACCACCGATGCCACCAACCTCAACATTGAGACGTTCATTGCAACACTCGACACTTTTTTAAACGACTACGGCCCGACGCTTACGGTCGCTTATGCGGCGATGCATTTCAACGATTTTATGGATGTCGCCGAAGACAGTGAAACATTCATAGAAACGGTTTTGCGACACGTCGATAAAAAGCTTTATAAAAACAAAAAGGGATGAAGACATTTTAATTTTTCAGTCTTCATCCCTTTTTTTATTTCGTTTCGCTTAGACGCATGAATTCATCGATTTCTTCTTTTATGACTCCGAGGGAGCGGTCCCAGAACTCTTTTTGTGTCACATCAATGCCAATGAGGTCAGCGACTTCTTCAACATCCATCTGTCCAGTTTTTTGCAAGAGATGGTCGATGTCTTTAGTAAATGTCTGACCGCGTTGTTGATAAATAGCATAAATGCCCTTGGCAAAGAGCAACCCAAACGCATAAGGGAAGTTGTAGAAACTGAGATTAGGTCTATAGTAGTGCGGTTTGTTCAACCAAGCATAAGGATGCAGGGTATCATGGTCAACACCATCACCATACGCTTCTTTTTGTGCATCTTTCATCAATGTCTTGATCTGCTCGACACTCAATGGGGACTTTTCACGCTGTTCAAAGACGCTGCGTTCAAAAATGAAGCGCGATAAAATATCGACAATCACTTGCGTGGTTCCCATCAGTGACTGTTCAAGTATAAAGAGTTTCTCATCGCCCTTGGAATCGTTGATGGCCGCTTTTTTAACGATGGTTTCACACAGTGTCGAAGCCGTTTCGGCTACCGGCATAGTATAAGAGGCGTTAAGAATTGATTCACTGAATATTTTCTCTCCGTGATACGCATGGCCCAGTTCGTGTGCCAAGGTAATCACATTGGAAAATGAGCCTGTGAAGTTGGTGAGAATGCGGCTTTGCCCGATAGGGTGAAGGTTAGAACAAAAAGCCCCGCCGCGCTTTCCTTTTCTTGGTGTGAAATCAATCCAGGATTCGTCGTAAGCGCGACGCGCCAGATTCGCAAGGTCATCACCAAAGGTCTCAAAGTTTTTAATGACATAATCCATCGCTTCCTTTTCTGAGAAGGAGCGTTCACTCTGACCCATCGGAGCAAACAGATCATACCACGGCAAACTGCCCTCATAGCCTAAAAGTGATGCTTTGCGCTTGAGGTAGTCACGGAACATGGGCAGATGCTCCCGCATTGAGGCAATCAGTGCATCGAGGGTCTTTTTCTGCATTCTTGAGTCATTGACCGCTTTATCCAGTGGTGAGGCAAAGCCGCGCATGCGGTTGACTTCATTAACTTCGCCTTTGATGCTGTTGAGGGCATAGGCCACGGAATGCTCTATTTTTCCATAAGCAGCCATTTCTGCCTCGTACGCGGCTTTGCGCACCTCGGCATCACGTGAGTGCGCTTTATTCTTGATGTCGCTGAGGGTCAGTTTCTCACCCTTGAAGTCGACTTCGACAATGCTGGTGAGCAGTCCTTGAAGCTGACTCCAGGATTTCGATCCGGTCTGGGACAATTTGGAAATGAGCTGTTCTTCCTTGTCCGACAAGACATACTGAGCATTTTTCACAGTTTGTCTTAGGACGTATTCGTGTTCCTTGAGCAACGCATCCGTTTCAATGAGCGCATCAAGATTGTCTACTGTGGGCAGCCATTTGGAAAACTTAGTGTTGAAATCCGTCGTTCTGCTCGCCAGTTGCTGCATGGTGTTCATCCACGCATTGGACGTTTCATCCTGCGCGTCTGTTGCCAATGACAAATTGACAAACCCGCTTGCACGGACAAAATGATGACGCAACGTTGAAGAAAGTTCCAAGTATCGCTTGATTGTTTCTAGTGTATCATGCTCACCCAGTGATTGAGCGAACGCATCCGCTTCTTCGATGAGTTGTTCAATGGTGGCGATGGTATCTTTAAATTCCTTTGTTTCAAACCCTTCAAAAAGGGCATCCAAACTCCATGTTTTCATACGTAGCCTCCTGATATTCTAATATAAAACCATCCGCCACACGAAAAATGTGGCGGATGGCCCTGGTTAGCCTCTTCGTGCGGAGATGACCGCAAGCAGTCTGAGTAGTTCAACATACAGCCATACAACCGTGACGATTAGTGACAGTGAAAGCACCCACTCATAGGTTTCAGGTGCTTCCGCATCGACCATTTTGCTTATGGTATCAAAATCGATAAGCAAGAATAAACTCGCTGCGATTACACCAATCACTATTACCGCTAAATAAAGACCGCTGAACGCGATAGCGGTGAAAAATGACATGATGAAAAATAACAGATTAGCAAATACAAGGCCGAGCAAAACAGCATACATAAACCGTCTGAAGCCGTTTGTCACGCGTACTGCACCGCTTCTGTAAAGCATGAGCATTGCGAAGAATACACCCACTGTAGCAAGGATTGCCGTAGGTACGATGGCATCACCGAAAGCTATGGTGTATATCGCACTGATCACACCCAGTGAAGCCCCTTGAAAAATCGAATACACCGGTGCTGCTATGCGCGCCTTCGCCGGTGATACATTAGCCACAATAACCGCTATAATCGCAACAATCGGGCCAACGATAACTGGTGCGATAATCCATGGACTGCCGATGGTCTGTGTCTGTTCAAGCACCAAATAATATAACAAGGCACCCGGAACCAACATCAGCCAGATTAATACGGCGCTTTTGAATATTACGCCGCTGTAAGTTGCTGGCATCTCACTCGTAGACGCCATTGACCCCGCGCGCATACGCGACATCATAGGGTTGTGCGATCTAAACATGCTTCGTCTCATACTATCACCTGTGAGTTATAATTTTTTGTATTGTAGCATTCATTCACGGACTATTATAACGCTTTGCAAAAGAAATTTCATCCCCCGCACTAAAGATCAAACAGATTCATCTGCGAGGTGTCGGGAAGATTGCCAAAAGCGTCCAATGCTTCGAGTTTATTGAAAAGCGTCGTGGAAAGGGCGGTACGGTTTTTCACATCTTCCCTAGATGTGAAAAGTTTCTCATCACGCGCACCAACAATGGAATCCGCCACCTTGCGTCCAAGGCCATCAAGGGCTAAGAACGGCAGCCTTAACCCTTCACCATCCGACGTAATCGTAAAATCACTTGCCTGGGATTCCTGAATGGAGACCGGTTTAAAGTGATACCCACGCTTAACCATCTCCAAAGCGACTTCCAAGACAGTATAGAGCTTTTTCTCAGGATCCGTGGCTTTATTGCCTTTTTCAAGGATTTCATCCATGCGTCGTTCGATCGCATATTCCCCGCCCTGCATCGCCACAAGGTCAAACGCCTGGGCACGCTTGGAGAAATAAGCTGAATAAAAGTATATTGGTCGGTACAACTTGAACCATGCGATGCGCAGTGCCATGATGACATACGCAGTTGCGTGGGCTTTTGGGAACATGTATTTAATTTGTCCCGCCGACCATATATACCATTCGGGAATGGAGTGCCTGCGCATGGTTTCCTTATAGTCCTCCCATTTATCGGGTTGAAACTGTGCTTTGCCCTTGCGGATGAACTCACTGATCTCAAACGCTTTGCCTGCGGGCAATTCATTTTGGATGAGATACACCATGATATCATCGCGACACCCGATCACTTCGCTGAAAGGGATTTGGCCGAACTGTGTTTTCCCAGTCACCAGCATTTCCGCATTGTTCAACCATACGTCCGTTCCGTGGGACAATCCCGATATTTTGACAATATCCGCGAATGTCTGGGGACGCGAATCCTTGAGCATTCCTCGCACAAACGACGTCCCCATCTCAGGCACACCATAAGAGGCGACATCACTGCGTATTTGCGACGGTTTCAGATGAAGCACATCCGTCCCTGAAAGCATTTTGTACACCTGCGGGTCATCAAGCGGGATATCGCGTGCATCTGAAAACGGAAAACTGATGGGGTCTTGCTTAACGAAATCCATCAGATAGCGAATCATTGTAGGGTCGTCATGCCCAAGTACATCGAGTTTGAATAGATTATCTTCAAAAGCGTGATAATCAAAGTGCGTGGTCTTCCAGCTTGCTGTTGTGTCATCGGCTGGATACTGCACGGGCGTCACATCATAAATATCCTTGTAGGAGGGCACCACGACGATGCCGCCTGGATGCTGCCCCGTGGAGCGTTTGACACCGCTTATGATATTCGCGCGTCGTTCAATCTCGGCTTTGCGCAGTGTAAGATTCTTCTTTTCCGCGTAGCCGCGCACGTAGCCGAAGGCTGTCTTAGAGGCGACTGTTGAGATAGTGCCGGCTCTAAAGGCGCGTTCGCGCCCGAAAAGTTCACGGATGTATTCGTGCACCACACCCTGATAGTCTCCAGAAAAGTTCAAGTCTATATCGGGCACTTTATCTCCTTTGAACCCAAGGAACGTCTCAAATGGGATGTCGTGACCCTCCTTTTTAAGCGACGCCCCGCAGCGGGGACAATCGGAACTGGGCAAATCAAAGCCGCTATCCGCTTTTTCCAGCAAATGCTGGAGCCCTTTTTCCTTCGCCTGAACACCATAGGTGTTCTTTTCTTCGGGAGACATCTTGAAACTAGAGAAATGACACTTGCTGCATACATAGTGGGGCGGCAATGGATTGACCTCGGTGATGTCCATGAGTGTTGCCACAAAAGACGACCCGACACTTCCGCGTGAGCCCACCAAGTATCCGTCATCCAACGACTTCTTCACTAAGAGATGCGATATGTAATAAACGGTGGAGAATTTGTTTTTTGTAATCGACTGCATTTCTTTGTCGAGGCGGTCTTGAACCAACGCGGGCAGAGGATCTCCATATAGGGCTTTGGCATGGCTATATACCATATCAAGCATTTTTTTCTCAATGGAGGGGACACCTCTGTTGGCCATGAAATCATCCGTTGGCGCATAGAGTGTGTTATTAAAGGCTTCTACGTTCTCAATCCGGGCCGCAATATTCCGTGGATTGTCTATGACAATGGCGTTTGTAGTTTCTTCACTGAAGAAAGGGAAACTCTCAAGCATTTCCTGGGTAGTACGGAAATATTGTGCAGGAATTTCCTCATACCGCGAAAGGGCGTGATACCCACCACCAACAATCGGTGTGCGTACATAGATATCACGGTACTTTTTCATATCCTTTTCAATATGGTGCACATCCCCGCTTGCCACAAGCGGCACACCTGTGGAGTCGCTCACATCACTGATGCGTTTGAGCGTTGTTTCAATGCGGGATTCCACATCCTCCATCGTCTCACCCATGTAAAGATAATCTTCGTAAGGCTGAATCTCCAGATAATCAAAGAAGGACGCCTTTTTTTGAAGCGCGGTTTCACTCATGTTGAGCGCCGTTTCAAAAAAGTCGCTATTCATGCATCCACTGCCGATGAGAAGGCCTTCGCGGTGGTTTTGGAGAACTTTTTTAGGAAGCTTAGGCCCCTTGTCGAAATAATCCGTATTGGCAAGTGAAACAAGCTTGAAAAGATTCTTAAGACCTTTTTGGGTTTGCACAAGGACACTCACATGCGCGCTGCGCGCATTTTTATAAGGCGAATACCCTTCTATTGCAGAGGCGGGATTCACAATATCGGCAAATGTTTTGAGACCGAAGGAATCAAAATCACCCAGCATATTTAAAAAGATGTCCTTAGTCGCGCGCGTATCGCTCTCAGCGCGGTGATGACGATCAAGGTCGACTTTAAACGCCTTGGCAACGGCTTTGAGGTTAAAACGTTTTAAACGGTCACTATAGAGCTGTCTTGCGATTTGCAGTGTATCGATAAAGGGTTTGGGCCCTTCATAAATGTTGTGACGCTGTTCCGCCCTTTCGATGTGTCCCACATCAAAAGGGGCATTGTGAGCAACCAGCACTGCGCCTTCACAAAAAGATTTGAACGCCGTGATAACTTGTTCGATGTCCGGCGCTTGATCAACGTCGCTTTGGGAAATGCCCGTGAAGCGTTTTGTAAAATCGCTCAGACTCCGCTTTGGATTAACAAAGGTGTCATAGTGCTCAACAACCTGATGGTTATGTATTTTGATGGCTGATATTTCTATGATGTCATCGAAATGCACACTCAATCCTGTGGTTTCAATGTCAAAGACCACGTAAGTCGCATCCCGGAGGGCGCCGTCGTATTCTCCGCTTGCAAGTTTGGTCGTTTCCTCATCGACAACACTGATCTCAGCACCGTAAATCGGTTTGATTCCCGCTTTATTCGCAGAACTGTAGAACTCGGGGAACGCTTGGACATTGTCGTGGTCCGTGAGTGCAATCGCCTCATGACCGAAGGACTTCGCAGTTTTAACATATTCTTCGATGCTGTTGATGCCATCAAGCGTGCTCATTTTTGAGTGAAGGTGAAGCTCGACACGTTTAGTTTCCGCATCGTCTTGGCGTGTATGGGTGGGTTTGACTTGATTGCTGCGCTCGATTTTATCCGCAATCACGACGACCTCATCTGTGAATTGATCAAACTGTGCATAACCCTGCACACGCATAAGCATTCCTGCTTCACACCCGTCTAAAAAGGTCGCTTCTCCCTTATCACGGACGAACTTTTTAACGTAGACTGCATCATCATCACTTTTGAGCACAAACGTATAAAGGGTCGTCTTCTTCCGCAGATCACGTTTTTCAAAGGAATCCACCCTGCCCTCCAATGTCACATCCGCGCCACGGTGAGCACTTTTATATTCATTGAGTGCGTCCTCACTCACAGGCACATCGCTGATTGTGTGTGTGATTTTTCCCACACTCCGCTCATCAAAGGATTCAAAACGGAACGTAGGCGTCTCTTCACTCACTTGCTGCATATCTGCAGCGGTAACCTGTTCAATGCGCTCCGTAATGGTGGGAGACGCTTCACAGTAACGCACGGAAAGTGATACATCGAATCCGAACTTGAGCAAGGCACTCTCCACTTCATGCAACAAGGACTCCACGTAAGCACCGTCCTGGGGACAAACCACTTTGAGATGACTGCCATTTTGTTCCACATCCATATCACTCATCGCATGATAGCGCGGCCGCACGTCTTGCAGTCGTTTGAGCGCGAGGTGATAGTAGTCTTTTAAATGTTCATAATCGGGTGTGGCATAATCGATGGCATAGGCTACGCCACTGCATGCATCCAGAGTAACGGAAAGCATCTCAATACGGTCTATGAACCGTTTAAAAGCCTCTATTTCTAGAGGCTTTTCAAATTCTATGACAAAGTTCCACTGTTTGGTGGTTTCCTCGACTTCAAGTTCGACGAGTTTGCCTGTGTAGACGTCTGATTCGTTTGATAAATCAAGAACACCAAGTAGCGTTTGAAAGGCTTTTTCCATTGCACAACACTCCAAAATCTTAGTTCAATTATAGCACATCGGCCGAAAAAAAAAGTAGATAAATATCTACTTATTTTTTAAACTCAACTGTGACTTTGCCTTCTTGAATTTCTTCAAGGGCCACACCAACAGGCTTGGAACATATGGGGTCAATGGTGGTGTCGTGTTTTTCGCGGTAGATCTTCGCACGCATCGCTGCCGCATAGGCAAGCTTATACTTGGATCCAATGTTTTCAAGCAATTCATCGATGGAGGGATAGCGCAGTCCTTCTTTATTCTTAGTCATGCTATCGTCCTTTCTATCAGATTATTCATCCTCATGGACACCCATGAGCTCATTGTATTTGTGAATGCTGCGTTCGGTTTTGGCATGTTCGGCGCGGATAATCGCCAACACACGGTCCGCCGCATTGGTAACTTCGTCATTGATGACAATGTAGTCATACTTGTGGGCGAGGGGAAACTCGCGTTCCGCTTTGTCCATCCGTTTTTGAATGGTTTCAGCGGATTCCGTTCCACGGCGCAATAGCCGTCTGTAGAGGGCCTCTTTGTTGGGCGGGGCCACAAAGATGAACACACCGTCCGGTGCTTTTTCTCGGACTTGAAGGGCACCTTGGACTTCAATTTCAAGCACCACTTCTTTGCCTGCTTTAAGATGGGTTTCGATTTTATCCTTGGGCGTTCCGTAATAATGACCGACGAATTCCGCCCACTCCAAAAAGGCGTCATCCTTTATGCGTCGTTCGAATTCCTCACGGGAAACAAAATAGTAATCTTCCCCGTCAATTTCACCTGAACGCGGTGCACGGGTTGTCATGGATGTGGAATACTCCAAATCATGACCTTCCAAATCAAAAAGCGCTTTTCGCACGGTACCTTTCCCTACACCGGAGGGACCGCTTAAAACGACCAACAATCCACGTTCATTGAGTTTCATCGACGCCCTCCATTCATACTTTGTTAATAATTATCATAACACTTTTACACATAATATGTAAGCCATTGGAATTACTTTTTTTAAAAATCTCCTGTGGCGTGATACAATGACTGTGGTGATACTATGAGTTACGACGGAATCATGATGAAACACATCATAAACGAACTGAAATCCCTTGAAGGCATGCGCATTAATAAAATTTATCAATTGGAGGATTTTTCCTTCCTTTTTTCTTTGCGCAACAAACAGACACTGCTCATCAGCGCTTCTAAGCATTCTCCGCGAATGCATCTGAGCAATGCGGATTATCACAAGCCGCTCAACCCGCCAATGTTTTGCATGCTGCTGAGGAAGCATTTGGAAAACGGGGTGATTACTTCAATCGATCAACGAGGCAATGATCGCATTGCCCTCATCAGTGTCCGCAAGAAAAACGAACTCAGTGACACACAGACCAAAACACTTATATTCGAAGCCCTCGGCAAAGACGCTAACCTTGTGCTCCTCGGTGAGGACAAGGTCATATTGGACAGTCTCAATCATACCCACCCCTTCTCTCACAAACGCACCCTCGTCCCCTCAGCCCACTATGAATACCCCTTTGAAGACAGGGCAGACCCACACGATGAAAAAGCACGCGCAAAAGTCTTCGTGCGCCCCTTGGAATCCCACAAAGATCTAATGACCTACTTCCAAGGAATTTCACCGCTTTTTTCCAAGGAATGGTGGCACCGTCAAACCCCACAAACGCAGCAAGATACACTCGAAACACTGCTGGAGGAAAAAACACCCACCATCCATCACGCGCAAGCACTGAGTTTTGCTCCATATGTGTGTCATCACTTGAACGCTGAGAAAGTATCCTACAGTTCACCCTCAGCGATGCTTGATACATTCTACGCACAAAAAAACACCATTGAACGCTACAAGCAACAGGCTAAAGATCTGCGTCAATTCGTCAATCGCAACATCAAACGCACGACCAGAAAAATAGAAAAACTGCAAAAAGAACTCAACAAAGCCCACGAAGCAAGCAATCTCGAAATCAAAGGCCAACTGCTTCTTGCCTATCCCCACGAAGTCAATGAAGGAGACGCTTCCGTCACCCTCAATGATTTCACCACCGGAGAGCCTTTAACCATTGCGCTTGACCGAAAGAAAAACGCAGTGGAGAATGCCAAGGACTATTTCGCCAGATACACCAAACAAAAAAAAGCGATCCCCCACCTCAAACGCGAAATCATCCGTGCCAAAAACGAACGCACCTATTTCAGACTGC
Source organism: uncultured Candidatus Izemoplasmatales bacterium (assembly GCA_964581705.1). Taxonomy (GTDB): domain Bacteria; phylum Bacillota_I; class Bacilli_A; order Izemoplasmatales; family Izemoplasmataceae; genus B1SED10-225. Next base: position 567 of record CAZOPM010000025.1, on the reverse strand, counting down.
TCGATGAGCAACTTACCCACGCTGATTTGGCCGACCTTGAAGAGATGCGCGAGGAACTCAAAAACTACGGATATTTCTCAAAAAGCAAAAAACAAAAGCGCTCCAGCAAGAAAGCCAAGCATCTGAGTTTCATCGATGATGCAGGCGTCAAAATTCATGTAGGTAAAAACAACACACAAAATGCGTACATCACACACACCCTGGCCAAACGGCATCACACATGGTTCCATGTCAAGGACGCACCAGGTTCACACGTCGTTGCCGAAATCAACCCAGATGCGATTAGTGAGACGACGCTGCGAACCGCTGCAAACCTAGCAGCAATCTATTCGAAAATGCGCTACTCATCCAGTGTTGCCGTGGATTACACCCTCGTCAAACACATACGCAAAATTCCCGGTCAAAAACCATGTTTCGTGACCTATAAGCACCAGCAGACAATCTATATCGACCCCGATGAGTCGCTGCCCGACACCCTGAAAAAAATATAACACCGCCCTGAAGGGCGGTGTTTTTAATGTCGTTATTCGCTGGTACGCCGTGCCTTGGTGCGGATTTCTTCTTCAA
>CAZOPM010000024.1:0-15424 GCA_964581705.1 uncultured Candidatus Izemoplasmatales bacterium | reverse complement strand
GTGGACTTTTTATTGCTTCTAAAGTCGGAAAACTTGTAGGCAAGAAAGAAAATGATTTAGAAGCGGTTGAAATCCCTTCAAGTTTAAGTTTCCTCAAAGAAATGACCGTAGCGCTGAGTGTTGTAATGACCGTAATGTTTTTTGTGATTTCGCTATTGGCCGGACCGGCAATGGTCATGGCGGAAATAAGTGATGGTCAGGATATTGTGAGTTTTTCCATTATCAACGGGCTTACATTTGGTCTGTGGATTACGGTCATCATCACAGGGGTTCGGATGTTGCTATCGGAAGTTATTCCAGCCTTCCACGGTATAGCTGATAAGCTGATTCCTAATGCCAAGCCGGGATTGGATGTTCCCTTGTTGTTTCCAAGCCATCCCACATCCGTTATCGTAGGCTTTCTAACAAGTCTCACCGCAGGCTTCATCGGCATGGCCATACTGGGACTTGTCAATTATCCTATCACCGTTTTCCCAGCCCTCATACCAACCTTCTTCACCGGTGCTGCCACAGCCATATTCGGCAACTCCACAGGCGGCATAAGAGGGGCTGTGACAGGGTCGTTTATCAATGGCCTGATTTTGATATTCGGTCAAGCGTTTCTCTTACCGCAAATAGGAACTTATGAGCCAATGATGCGCATCCTTAGTGAAACTGACTATGCATTATACGGCCCCGTCTTTGGTTACCTGTTGCAACTCATTACAGGATGATCGATATGCAATATCCACTCATTTATCTGACGTTGGGATATCCAACGGAAGTAAAATTTTTTAAGATTTTGAAAATGTTAGACGAATTAAATATTAAAGCAGTAGAAGTAGGAGTTCCCGATAGCAACCCAAAACTCGATGGAAAAATTATTCAGCATGCGCACAAAGAAGTTATCCACCGGGGTTATTCTACTAGGAAAATTCACACACTGCTTGAAGCGGTCATTAACAACCACACATTTGAAACTGTGATTATGGGATATCACCAAACGCTGTATGCGCACGGCATCTATGGCAATGCACGCTTTAAGGACGCACACATCTTATGTGTGGATCAACAATTAACGCGCCATCAACACGCTTATTTAATCCAGCTTTATCACGAGGGGATGGACAAGAAGACCATAGCTCATAAACTGAGACACAATACTTTGTTTGCCTATCTCATGGCAAATCGAACAGGCACTGGCATTCCTTTAAAAATGGAAGAGAAGCACAATTTGCAGCGGACCATAAAAGCAATCAAGGACGTTGCGAGTCTCCCTGTTTTTCTTGGTTTCGGCATTAAAGATCCATCGCATGCATCCACAGCTGGTGAAATAGGAGCCGACGGGATCATCATAGGATCAGAATTCATCAAACGCAGTGCCGATGATTCGGTGGATGCACTTAAAGACTATGTTGTTGCAATGGGTGAGGCGTTCACTATGTCCATTCAAGAAAAATGAACGGTTCATAATGCATTAAACGAGTTATAGAATCATAAGCGGCGTGGTATTCCAATCACGCCGCTTTATTGGTTTTTATACGCAAATGTGCGCTGGGATATACCGCGATGGTAAACACTAAAGCATGCAACGGCTCAGTTGAATGATTTATAGTGCATCTTCGACAGTATGAAAATTAGGGAGTGGTATAATTTTAATGACTTTTGAATATTTGGAGGAAGTAAAATGAATACTCGCGTCGTTAAACCTGTATCGATTACCGCAACGCTGTTAATAATGGGTGTTGCTTTTGCTGCCATCGCGATTGCGATTGATGGCTTTAAAGCTATGATGCCGCTGGTAAGTGCTGAATTTGACTTAAGCAGTGCTCAGGCAGGATTTTATGCAACATTTTTTTATGTCAGCGGTGTTGCATTGGCTATTTTTTCTGGGCAGATTGCAGATAAGATCGGGCCACGAAAAGGGCTCATCGGTGCCGTTTCGGTTATTGCTTTACTGATGCTTTTGCATACAGTGGTGCCTTATTATCCGATTATGCTGGGGCTTGCACTGTTTACAGGTGTAGCTTTTAGCGTTGTCACGCCCTCGCTTAACAAAGGCATTATTGAAATGGTCGACCCCGCAAAGCGTGCCACGTCCAATGGCATCGTGCATGCTGGGGCGAGCTTCGGAGGGATTATTGCTTCTTATCTTTTGCCAACAATCGGGCAAAGACTGGGATGGCGGATTGGTGTGTTTGTAGCTGTAGGCTTTGCGCTCATGGTCACCCTTGTGTTGATCAGAACCTATCAACCCATCAACAATAACGGTGATAAGAGTGGTGCTCCCCGTGACAATAAAGGACAACTCAAGGCAGTCATAAAAAATCCCCTTGTGTGGATTGTGGCCATTATGGGTATGGTTGTGGGACTATCGGTTGGTAATATCACAATACACTATACGCTTTTTCTGACGGGTGATTTGTCATTCAGCGCGTCTATGGCAGGCTTTTTTCTGGCCCTTTTCAATGCCGGGGGAATTCTTGGAAATCCACTGTTTGGCTACATCAATGACCGTTTCTTGAATTCCAATCGCCGCGTGGCACTTTATGGACTCTCACTAGCCATTGCGATCCTTTATGTGTTTATGGGCAGTTATATCATTCAAGGCGTTCTTCCAGGAATTATGCTCGGCATCTTTTCATTTGTGCTTGGAATGGTTTCCTTTGCGACCATCGGCATGCTTTTCACTACCCTTGGTGATGTGGCAGGACCAAAATTGATGGGGACCGCCACTGCGATTATTCTCATTTCTATCCGTCTGACCATGGTTGTTGCCCCACCATTCATCGGCTTTTTGGCAGACGTTTCGGGGTCATATTCGCTGAGCTGGTATACAAGTGCAGTGGCGATTGCCTTGATTGGAACACTATTTATGGTATTGTCCGCTCCCCACAAGGATACACTTCGCCGCGTAAGTTGATTTATCCATTATTAAAGATTCATTCTTTGCGTGATATATTAAGGCACTAATTGAAATATTCATCATTATAATAGAAAGCTTATTAATTGTAATATTTGCAAAAAACTTTCATTGTCGTGATTTCATTGTTATGATGACCTTATAGATAGAATTACATTACATTGTACAAACAAATTTCTTTTGGGAGGAATTATTGATGAAAGTACTCATTGTTTATGGAAGCACTACAGGCAATACTGAAGCAGTGGCACAAATGATTGAAACGCACATCGCCCATGATGTCAATGTGGTTGATGTAAGTGAGGTGTCTACCGAGGCAATCAAGGGGGTGGACCTTGTAATCTTCGGCGCTTCAACTTGGGACCTTGGTGGCATCCAGGAAGATTTTGAAGCGTTCATGAAACAACACTTCTCCGCCGATCTCTTAGAAGGAAAGAACGTTGCGGTCTTTGGCTGCGGTGATTCTGAGTCCTATCCGGATGATTTTGCCCTGGCCACCAACCAGATAGTCGAAGAAGCCAAAAAACACGGAGCCAATATAATTGGGGAAGCGTTAAAAGTTGATGGTGATATCGAAGATAACGAAGAGGCCATCATCGAGTTTGCTTTGCAATTTTAAATAGGCATTCAAACAAACAAACGGTCAATCCACATCAATGCGGTGGATTGACCGTTTTTATTTTACCCTCAACTATCAGCCTTATTTCAACACTGATTGTAACGAAAGACACATAGCAAAAACGTAATATTGTGGCATAGTAAGTTTATAAGCAATGCGCTAACCTTCATTTTCTCTTTTGATCATTCAAAGCTTGTATTTGCAAATAGGGAAAACGCGCGTGTATTTTTTGATATTGGTACTGCCTTATATCACATTATTGTCATTCCTTTAAGCCTGATTACGCGTCGTGTTACCAATGAGGCTTTTAAAAATACAATATTAGAAGCACTAAATACGGATGGTCTTTTTCGCGGATTTGCAAGGCATCCAAAAGACAAAGAGAACAGTGATGCGTTAATTGGTTTTGTTGTTCATTTAATATATGTGAATAGAAATCCAATGGGTTTCATCGCTCTTGGGTTGCGCGCAGTCAGTGAGTTATGTCATAAACTTTTCACCCAATTAATCCAGGGGCGTGTTGAAGCAGGGTTTTTCATAGTAATTAATGAATACAACAAAGGCCACCGAATTGTATAATGCATTCGGTGGCCTTTGTTTGTGAAGAAAAAATATAACTGATGTTAATAACCGCCTCCGGTGTCTGTCTCCGTATCATCACTTTCTTGAAGTGTTCCAATGTGTGGAATATTGTCTAAGACACTGCGTCCATGGGGAGATATTTCATCAATTTCCTGAGTCAAATCCTGACCAGCCGTGATTTCACCTTGATGCACGCCGTCCATCCAGTAACTTGAATCGGTCACGTCATAGACGTCTCCATCTACTGCAATATAAGCATCATTGCCATCAAGACCATCATAATTCGACAGTTCATCCAACGTGAATGTCAATGTAGTCTCATCTTCGGTTTCATCATCATCATTGTAGGCGTCGTCTTCGGTTTCATCATCATTGTAGGTGTCGCCTTCATTATCGTCTGTGTCACTGTAATCGTCTCCATCTATAAGTACACCTATTTTGGGGACTCGGTCAAGCATTTCCGTTCCATGTGGTGATTCGGTTTCGAGCGTTTCGGTCAAATCCTGACCAGCCTGAACTTGCCCTTGGTGTACGCCATCCATCCAGTAATCGGAATCGGATACATCATAGACATACCCCTCAACGGCAACGTAGGCGTCCGCACCATCCTTACCATCATACTGCGAGAGTTCTTCTAGTGTGAACTCCTCAAGGGTATCGGTATCGTTTGACTCACCGTTCTCATCATTGTAGTCATCATTGTAGTCACCATTGCACGCAGCAAGTGTGACAATGGTAGTCAGTAAAACCATAATCATCAATAAGCGTTTCATATAATCAGCTCCTATAAATTTTATAAATCATATTGCTTAGTTTCTAACTGATGCATCCCAAGGGACGATAATCGGGTTTCTCAATGTGAACGCTTGGGGCGAAGGCGTCTCATTATACGCTTAATATTTCTCATGCCGTCTTCAACCAGCGTTCCTGTTAAACTGAATGCTTCGTAGGTGAGCGCTCGGTGCTCGTCAATGGATGCGAATTGCTTTTTAAGTGCCTTGGCCATGGGAACCGGGCCACACATCATGACGTGGGGCGCGTCGTTGAGGTCCAGGTCTTTCACGCTGAGGTAGCCATCGGTATCGCTTTGGTAAAATACAAAATTGAAATTGTCATATTTACGGTCCATTTGACGAAAAAGGTCCAAGTGTACCGCTTCGTCTTTTTGTTTGACCGAATAATAAAGCGTAATTTTTTGTCTCGGTGGGTCCATGTGCCTTATGTGTGACAAAAACGGAGTGATACCGATTCCACCCGCAATCCATACCTGAGGGGAGGGATAATCATCAAACGTCATATGACCAAAGGCCCTTGAAACTTTAACATGGTCTCCTACGTCCAAGTGGTTTTTTAAATCCTGCGTGTAATCGCCAAGTGCCTTGATGGTAAAATAAATTTTCGTGTCTTTGCCTCCGGAGATTGAAAATGGATGAGGCACACCCTTGAAGGGGGCTTTGTTGATCTTAATGAACGCGAACTGTCCTGTCTTGAAATCAAATGCTTCACCAAGGTCAATTTCCATCTCTGTGACGCTGCCGGCTAAAATGGTTTTTGCAGTAACAACGCCTTGGTGTTTAAACGCAGTCTTTCGGTATAAAACAATCATGTATACACTCGAGCCCACACCGATGATACCTGTGGCCATGGTCCATACGCCCAGAGGCGTGAATGAAAGCAAATTATAAGAACTGATGAATACTGCGTGATAAAAGGCCAATACATAGGGTACGACCATCAGCCTATGAATTATCCGCCAGTGTTCATAATTCATATATTTGGCCAAAAGGGCAAGAATGATGAGTGCAATAAACAAATTTCTTGCCCACGGACCTGCATCCGCCGCACTGAATGGGACGTCGCGGTAGTACTGAATAATCAGATTGGTCGTTTGCCCATGGACAAAGACAAATCCAAGGGAGAGCATTGCCAGCCACCTGTGAGTGAAATAAACGTTTTCAAGGCCGCCAAACAACCAATCCACCAATCGATTTTTAGTAGATAGGAAAAACACCAATGTAAATCCCAACAAGATCGTTGCCCCCATCAATTGAGCCACTGTGCTTTCGATGGGTTGGGATATCTCAGGGGTCGCACTCAGCCATAAAATTGAATTAACGCCAATCAATCCTATGATGAAGAGTATGCCTTTTTTTGACTCTTTCAAAAACTTCATCAAGCACCGTCCTTTAAAGATGAATTAAGACATAAGAGTATTTGTACAAGGAAATAATGATATATGCCCACTATGCAGCGGTAATCAAAACTTAGTTCATGTATTAAAGCTTTGATTAAAAATATTCTATCATAGGATAAAGCAATCGATAGCAATGATGCTTTAAAAATTATTTGTTACAGAAGAATTGTTTACTCAGAGTGGTTCTAAATATAGCCTTTTAAACACAAAATAATACTTAACAATAGAGTTTAATGCTATACTGAAATTAAGAATAAATGCTTGATTAGCGTGCAATAAAAGGAAAGTCCAGTAACCGTGGATGCTTTCTTAAATGCATGGTTAGGAATATTGGATGTTTCTTTGTAAAGTGAAGCTGTGGGAACTATATTATGTGAGGTGATGACCGTGAATCCAATAATGACAGGAAAACTGATACAGCGTCTGAGAAAAGAAAAGCAATACACGCAAAGTGAACTTGCTAGTATGCTCGGCATCAGCAACAAGGCAATATCCAGATGGGAAACTGGCGATGGATATCCTGATGTGACGCTTCTTTTAAAGCTTGCAAGCATTCTTGAGGTGAGTGTGGAAGCACTTTTGAAAGGGGAAGCGGATCCGTCCCCCTAAACCTGCCAACATTCCCGCTTATTATCGTTTAAAAAACGCGATGCTTGTGCACTACTTTGTGATTGGTCTGCCTTTGTTGCTTGGAGTCATTCTCAACAATGGCGCTTTAGCCGCCACACTTGGGTTTGGGGCGATGGCTTTAAGCTTATTGTGGGTATTGTTGCAGCGTAATCAATATAAAGCCCTCAGTTATGGCACCGCCCGCAATGAACAACTCATCTATACCACCTTGAGAGATTCTATTACGCCTCTGATAGTCTATTTGGGGTTTTTCGTCCCGTCTTTCTTGTTTGCGATGAGCTTTGAGGGAGGATGGCTTCCTTATCTTCCTTTTGGGTTGTTCTACGCTTTTGTGGCGTACGTAGGATGTTATTTATATTTTGCGTTCATTTATGAACGCGGCAAATACACGCATTTGCGAAACCGGTATTTGCTGCGCTATACTTTCTATGGGCTAGTTTTTGCTAATGTATTCCTCGTTGATGTTCATGCGCTTTTTTCGTTTTTGCCAAGCCGCCGTGAAACAATTGCCTTTCCGATATTGACACTTTATCTCGTGTTTACTTTTTATGAGTGGTTCACCCACAGGAATCTTATGGGTGTCCCTATCGTGCGCCTGAGTTACATAACCTTGCTTTTTGGTATTTTATTTGTGGCGGATTGGGAGTACGCCTGGGTCACTGCTTTGTATATCCTTTACATTCTCTTTGGTCTGTTTTTTGTGATCGGCCTTGTTGTTAAAATCACCCGTTTCACATATGACGCAGAGTTCCGCTTATACTACCATGGTGTTTTAATGACACTTTATTATGTGTTTGTATTGGATTATCCGCGCATGACATTTATTATCCTGTTTGTCATATACGTCTTGGTTGATAGGCTCATTGCTTCACATACCACAATATCCACTATACAAAAAGATACAGAGGGATCAAAAAGCGTAAAGTTTCATGATGTTACTAAGACGCGCGCATAAGCATGAAACATAAACCATTTCTATACTTTCACAAAAAAGGAGGTTTACTCAATCCACACAGGCTGTGTTAGTATGGACCCATAACTATTTAGCTTAGTGGTATGAGCCATGCCACCAACAAAAAGGAGGATATCAATGGGCATCATCATGTGGATTGTGTTCGGAGCCATTGTCGGCTGGCTTGCAAGCATCATTACCAAAAGCAAGGGAGGCCTCATCCGCAACATCATCGTCGGTCTGATCGGCGCGATGCTCGGCGGATGGATCGGATCATTCTTTGGCCTCGGTTCAGTCGATGAGTTTACTGTCGAGGGCTTTCTTGTAGCAGTGGGTGGAGCAGTGCTTTTAATTTGGATTCTCAAAAAACTTAAAATTTAACGTCAACCACCCGGCCATTGTGGCCGGGTGGTTTTTTCATAGTGTCAATTTGCACCTTTGCGTTCACAAAACGGTTTTTTCTTGTGATTGAGCGCATTAAAGCGTATAATTAAGTATGCTTTAGCGTGAAAAAGTATTTATGAAGGGGCGCTAAGTTTTTGTCTCAAAGCGGCCGATCAAAACTAATTGCCCTTTGTTCGATATGAAAGGGTGGCTTTGCCCGTTCATAGTAATTTTTTCAAATCTAGGATTAATCCATGCGCATGATCCGCAATGCCCCTGGTAAATGTTAAGGATGCAGGGAGGCGAAACCATGAGACAAAAAAAATTTGCTCAACCCATGCTGTTCATTGGGCTTGTTTTGTTTGTGTTCATCGCATCTTACGGGGTGGTATATCGGCCATTGAATTCGGAATTGAAAACGTTGACTTATGATAATTTCCAAACCATCGCATCCCAAAAGGAATTGCGCGTGGAACAGTTTATCGACCGTTCCATTGAAGCAGCGGACGGACTGTCAAATCATATGATGATGCGTGATGCGATTATAGATTACCATGATGGAGAAATAACATTTAATGAACTGTCTGACTATACGCAGCCGCTTTATGATGATGGCGCCAAAGCGATTTCCAACACAATGACTGCCACACGTATCGTTGATGGCGACGTTGTTGCGAATGTGAATGGTTTGCCCCCTTCAAAAGATTTGGAGGGGATAAAGACGCTTACACAGACACACTTTAATGTACGTGCAATGGATGATGAAGTTCATGTTATTGTGAGCGCGCCTATTAGAGATGAACAAGCCATCATTGCTCAAGATGTAGTGGTGTTTGATATGACACCACTGGTTAAAACGTTTAAAGACAATGGAATGGCGTTTTCCGTTTTATATAACCAAGACCATAGCGTTATCACATCCGGTGGTCATATCATCACCAATCATGAGGAGTATACCGTGTTTATTAAAGATGAGGTAGTCATTTACCTCTCGCATGGTCTTTTGCATTCTCAGAGCACTGACATCACAGTCATGATCAGTCAAAATACATTGGAATCGGACATACAAGCACTCACACAGCGCGCGTTGTTTTGGACAAGCGGGTTGTTCGTCACAAGTTTTGTCGTAATCATCGTGTTCACTAGATGGTCAGATGCCAATGAATTAAAAAATGCGAAGACAAGGCGGAAATATTTTGAAGAAATGGCGAACACCGATGCATTGACAAACGTATATACACGCCATTTTTTAAAGTATTGGCAAATACAGTTGAAAAAGAATTTTGATGAAACGCTGTCACCTATCGCGGTCGTTATGAGTGATGTCAATCATTTTAAAATATATAATGATGAACACGGCCATAAAGCAGGGGACGCGGCATTGATTAGCATCGCGACAATCATCAAGGAGTCCATAAGGGATGACGATTTGTTGATTCGCTTTGGTGGTGATGAGTTTTTGTTAATATTTTTAAATTGTGGTGAGACGCTTTGTAAGACGATTATGGAACGCATCAATAATAAAGTTATCACAGATGAGAGACTGCCGAACTTAGCTTTAGCTTATGGATGGGAGATTCTCAGCAGTCCCGAGGCCATCGATGATGCCATAGAGATTGCTGATCAAAAGATGTACAAACATAAGCGGATGCTTGATACATAGGTCACAAGGGGTCGTTAATCTTACAACAGGGGAAGCGACTTTAGTGCACACAGACGTTTCGTTATAACTATATTAGGCGTTTTGCTTTGAGGAATCATGCTGTCATTAAGACATCACAATAAAGTACTACAATTCCATACTCAAAGAGCATATGATAAAATAAAAATAGAAGGTACACTTCCTTAGAAAAAGGAACCCTTAAGAACATCATACAGGTAATGGGTAGAGAGGATGAAATGGTATGCGGTATCGGTCTTTTTTGCTTATAGCACTCACCATAATAATTATTGCATTGAACTGGGTCTATCCTTATGGAAGTCCCGGACATGCTGTTTTGGTGCATACGTTTTTCATAGTTATGGTCCTAACCGCATTTTTTAATCGTAAACTTCTCTTTCCACTGGTGATAGTGTATGTGGTTTTTCACACCGCCCACGATGTATTCTCACATGGGACCCTTCCCTTGGTCACTGCCTTGCAGTCTTCACTCCATTTACTCGCGGCGGTTGTTTTTCACAAAGTGTTCACCCTCAAAGAAAACACTTATCAAGCGCAGCATCGCTTAATTGAAACAATGGATCTCGGTCATGCTCACTTCATCGGTGTTAAAGATGCACAAGGAGAGGTGAATGATATTGCATTTATCACTGTAAACGAAGCGTTCGCAGCATTATTCAATATCCCGGGACACCACTTCGAACACGGTACGCTGAAGGCTCTTTTTAAGGACTATCCAGAACAATGGTTCAAAGCATTTAATGATGTTATTGAACACGGTAAATCAATAGAAAAAACTATTTATGTTCAAAATTACGACCGACATTTCAGATTATCCTTTTATGTTCCCTTTGCGCATGAGGGCGCAGTAGTCGTGCGTGATATCACGCAATATAAAAGGGTATCCCAGCGTATTCAATATCTTCATCGGCACGATGAACTTACCGGGCTATATAACCGCGAATACCTCACGCAAGTGCTCAATGAGCACATCAATGAATCTAAGACAGCGATTGGGATTGTCTTGTTTGATATTGATAATCTAGAAATTCTCAACAGAGCGTTTAATCATTCCGCAGGAGATGAAGCGATTAAAACTGCGGTCGAGATTATTAAAAAGCGGGCGCAGGATGATTATATTGTTTTTAGGTACGGTGGCGATGAATTTGTTGCTTTTACTACAACACAAGATGAGGCAGCACTCAAAACATTCGCGCGGGAAGTGGAACTTGATTTTTCCGCCCAGGCGGTCAATCAAATTTCATTAACCATTACGTCTAGTATTGCACTTAAGCATGAGCATGAGGGGGATAAAGAATCAATCCTAGTCGATGCTGAAAAAACCCTTTATGAGCGCAAGGTTGTTCAAATGGATTCATCACACATTCAGACACTTAAAGGAATACTGGCGTTATTGTCGGAAAAATACGCTTATGAAAAAACGCACTCTGAGCGTGTCAGCCAGCTTGCACAAACCCTTGCTGAGGCCATGGGACTGTCCGATTTGCAAGTTGAGGAGGCCAAAGTTTCGGCCATGTTTCATGACATTGGAAAAATCGGGATTCCTGACGCGATTTTAGGAAAACCTTCTAAGCTTAGCGATGAAGAGTTTGAAACCATCAAGCAACACTCGGTAATCGGTCATAGAATTTTAAGCGCAACAGCCCCGAAAACACCAATGTGCACCAATGTCTTGCATCATCACGAACGGTTTGATGGCAAAGGCTATCCCGAAGGGCTTCAAGGATATGATATTCCTTTGATTTCCAGAATCATCATGGTTGTTGATGCTTTTGAAGCGATGACTTCACGCCGTGAATATAGTGATGCGATGAAGACTGAGGCTGCCATTGAAGAAATCATTGCTCATAAGGGCACACAATTTGACCCTGATATTGCGGAAGTGTTCATAAACGAAGTATTAAAAGAGGAGGAAAGTGAAAATAATGGAAAAATTATCGACAGGTATTAATGGGCTGGATGCAATCTTGCACGGTGGACTCCCCAAAGGTGAAGCAACCTATGTTATCGGCAACGCCGGAAGTGGCAAGACCATGCTTGCCCTTCAGTTTCTTTATGCGGGAGCTATGCAAAACGAAAAAACACTGATGGTGTCATTTGAAGAGACACAATCAGAACTTCTGGATGATTATGCCGATATGGAAATGGATCTCAAAACCATGGTAGAGGACGGAACTCTGACGATTGATTATGTATTCTTTGAAGACAATACGTATACGGAATCTGAAGCGTTTTCCCTGGAGGGCCTTTTCATACGCCTCGATTATTATTTGAAGAAAACCGGCGCATCGCGAATTGTGCTCGATTCATTCAAATCGCTTTTTGAACGTTTTGGTGGTCCTGTAAACTTCCGTATGGAGCTTTCCAGACTTTTAAAGTGGCTCAAAGAACGCGGCGTTACAATTATGATTACCGGAGGCGCTTCTGAGGGAATCCTCGGCGTTGAGGCTTACGTTGCTGATTGCGTTATCATTTTAGACCAAAGAATTGTCGGGCAACTATCAACGCGTCGCCTTAGAGTCCATAAATACCGCGGGACAAGTCATGAGACTGACGAAGTTCCATTCATGTTGACATCATCAGGGTTTGTTGTTTCCCCCTTAACGTCCTACTCTCTTGACAATGAAGCATTGGAATCCAGAATATCCACAGGCATCGCAACACTGGATGAAATGTTTCACGGTGAAGGGTTCTACGAGGGCTCATCAATCCTTGTTTCAGGGCAGGCGGGATGTGGAAAAAGTTCAGTGGCCGCGCATTTCGTTCATAGTGTCTGTTCAAAAGGCCACAAAGCCATCATGTTTCAATTTGAGGAATCGCGCACACAAATTTTGAGAAATATGCGTTCAATCGGTCTTGATCTCGATGCATTCATCGACCAGGGGTTGTTAGAGATTCACTCCGTACGTCCAACATCATTTGGGCTTGAGGGTCATTTGCTTAACATGATGCAAGCCATTGACCGTTTCGGCCCCTCAGCCGTTACAATCGATCCAATCACATCATTTTGGAACAAAGACGACGATTTCGGCATTAAGGCCCTTTTAACACGCATCATCGATTATTTGAAAACCAAGCAAATCACTGGAATGTTTTTGCATCTCATGCAAGGGACCGATACTCGTGAATCGGAAAACACCATGATTTCTTCACTCATCGACACGTGGATCGTACTGCGAAACCAAGAGACCAAATCAAGACGATATCGCGAGATATTCATTGTAAAATCCAGAGGCATGTCCCACACACATGCAATTCATACGTTTAATATCACCGACAACGGGCTGACGATTGACAGGGATAAAAATGACTCCTTCGAATAATCAAGACACCTTTTATGATTTGGAGTTGTATGTTTCTGGAGATTCCTTTGTCAGTCAGCGCGCTATAGAGGCTGTAAAGACGATGTGTGAAAAAGAACTCACCGGGCAGTATGATCTAAAAATTATTGATCTTTTAGAAGACCCCGAATCAGCAGTTCGCGAAAACATTGTCGCAATTCCCACACTTTATCGCAAATCCCCTGAACCCAAGCGTCAAATCATCGGCGATCTGCAGAATATTGAGCGCGTGATGCGTGGCCTTGAAATAACAAAAGCATGACCCTAGCGAGGGCCATGCTTTTTTGTGGACGATGCCTTAACAAACAAGAATAACAAAGAAAAATTCATTTTAATTCCTTGATGACTTCCGCGTAGGATTTCAGTGCCGCACGCCCTTCCTCACTCAGTGCGTAGACCCCTCTTGAGACACGGGTGAACCACCCGTAATGATTATCCATCAGAATACGCGTCGTTTTCATCGCTCCAGTGTGCTTGACGATCGCCTTAAGAGGTTGTTCACCATCACGCAGGAAATCAAGAATTTTAAGCGCCAACTCCCTGTAGGCAGTGATGATTTTTGTCTGGGTGACCCCGCCTTCGTTGATTGCGGTTTGTCTTAAGAGAAACTCCTTTTCGAGCTTACGCCGTTTCTTAGCGTCTTTGCGTGGTTCACGCAAGGAAGGGTCGATAAGAAAGGTCACTTGGTTCATAGCGATATCGACAACCATCAATCCAAGGCCGAGGCGCTGTGTGATGGTCTTTTTTTGTTTGAAGGTTTTAGAGTTCAAGGATTTTTCTGTGGGTTTTACAATCGCGAGATAGACGTAATCCGAAAGTTTTTGACGCTCACTTCCCTGATAGATGAGCGCGAGAGAATACGTTTGTTTCATCTCTATAAGCAGCGTTTTGCCGTCTTTTTGTGCGACGATGTCTATCGATTCGACTTCAGCTTTGACTGTGAAGCCTCTTTTCTCAAGAGTGTCTTTAATGATGGGATACATCTGTGATTCCTTCATTGTTTCACCGCCTAATACCTGTGCGCTTCACACGCAATATGACTATATTTTATCATAATAATCAAAGGTGGGGAGGCGCGTTTGACAAGGACGTGGTAAAAAAGATGATTTTCAAGATAAATCTACTTTAATTCTTAATGTAGAACAAACACTAGTATTTAATAATAAGCGGCGCAAGCCATGAAAAATCATGTTTAAGTTGACGTCGATTCGTTATCCAAGACACGTATTCGCTGCACGCATCACTTTAAGCTATGCTGCGGGAACATTACAAAGAGCGTAAGAATCCTAAGTACGCCCTAAGGTAAAAGGCGAGGGGGTCTTATGTGCGCACCCCAGTAAAGAAACGCTCAAAGACTGCGGTTGCCATGGGCCGGGTGAACACGGCGTTTTTCACCTGGGGCCATGTATCTAGGGCGTCGATATCCACCCAGGGCAGACGGTGTTTATGAATCGCTACGGGAATATGGGTATACCCTAGCGCACAAAGCACGCCGACGCGGTGATTGCCTCCAACCACCACAAAGCGGGTGTGTGGTCCCTTTTTCATGAAGTACCCACGAATGGTGTCAGTCTGTTTGTCCACATCGAACCCCTCAGCCGCCACGGTGTCATAAATGCCAGTGAGTCTTTTGAATTCACTGTGTAAATGACGCTGCGTGACAGGCCCTAGGAAATGCGACCCCTCTTGTTTGGCCATCGATTGTCCAAAACCACCCATTTCGATAAGTTCCCACGCCCAGGGCGTAAGCAAATATTTGCTCGAAGTTTTTATAAGTGGTGTTAAATCATTTGTGTTTAATTCCTTTAATAATGGATGATCCGGCGAATCGAAGAAGGCTTCCAAGAGTGTGCGAGGGCGGAATTTTCTGTAAAACTGTGCCATTGCAGTATGGTCGGGAGAAATTGTTTTATCCGCGGCGTAATCGAGCATGCCCTGAGTGAAGGGATGCCGTGCACCAATCTCAAAGGAAAATCCGAGAATATTGCGCAGAATATTCACCGGCACGCGCACCAAATCCTGATCGTCTTGTTGGAGGAATGCTTCATATGAGCCCTTAAAAACACGGTGATTTGAGTCTTTGAACATAAAATCCACTCCTTGCACATATAGTAACACAGTGATTTTAAATGGGGCGTC
>CAZOPM010000023.1:0-17457 GCA_964581705.1 uncultured Candidatus Izemoplasmatales bacterium | reverse complement strand
GATGACCCTTCTAAAGAAGGACACACCTTTGAAGGATGGTATCTAGACGCCGATGACGATGAGCCATTCGATTATGACACCATGCCCGCCTATGATTTGACTGTGCATGCACAATGGTCCATCAACGACTATACCATTGACTTTGAACATACCGGTGACACAGACCTCTCACCTGTGAGCATCACCTACGATGACCCCGTCGAATTACCCGACGACCCCTCTAAAGAGGGACATAGCTTCGAAGGATGGTATCTAGACGCCGATGACGATGACCCTTTCGATTATGACACCATGCCCGCCTATGATTTAACTGTGCATGCACAATGGTCCATCAACGACTATACCATTGACTTTGAACATACCGGTGACACAGACCTCTCACCTGCGAGCATCACCTACGAAGACCCCATTGAATTACCCGATGACCCCTCTAAAGAGGGACATAGCTTCGAAGGATGGTATCTAGACGCCGATGACGATGAACCTTTCGATTATGACACCATGCCCGCCTATGATTTGACTGTGCATGCAAAGTGGTCCGCTAACGACTATACCATTGACTTTAAAAACACAAAAGATTCCTCCCTCTCACCTGTGAGCATCACCTACGAAGAATCCATCGAATTACCCGATGATCCATCCAAAGAGGGACACAGCTTTAAAGGATGGTATCTAGATGCCGATGACGATGAGCCCTTCGATTATGACACGATGCCCGCTTATGATTTAACCCTCCACGCAAGGTGGACTATCAACGACTATACCATCAACTTTGAAAACACCGGTGACACAGACCTCTCACCTGTGAGCATCACCTACGAAAACCCCATTGAATTACCCGATGACCCTTCTAAAGAAGGCCACACCTTTGAAGGGTGGTATCTGAGTGCCGATTATATCGAACCCTTTGATTACGATGAAATGCCACCAAATGATTTAACACTGTATGCGCGATATGATACAAAGGAATACACCCTAAGCCTTCAAGGCGACACGTCTTCTTCCTCTCGCACAGTCAATTTCGGTGAGTCCCTAGAATTGGGTGAGCCCCGCGCACCGCTTCTTCATACGTTTGAGGGGTGGTATTTGGATGAAACCCATGAAACCCCCGTTGATTTTTCCACAATGCCCAGTGAGGATGTGAATGTTTACGCGAAATTCTCCCCTTCAATCCCTTTATCTTATCTGCAGACTGGCTTGATTATCACAGGGGGCATTGTCAGCATCCTCATCATTCGCAAAGTCTTTAAAATCATATAAAAAAACAAGCGGGCCACAGATTTGTGTGGGCCGCTTGTTTTCATTCAAATTTACTGAGCATCAGTTCAGGGCTTCCGCATCGATCAGTGAGCGTTTCTCCGCACTGTATCCTGCATCTTCAATCGCATCTAAGAACACATCCGCTAAAATGTCATCATCCTCGAAACGAATGTGACCCAGAGCATTGGCCAGGTCAATGGAAACCTTGGTCGCACCGAGGGGCTTGAGTACATTTTCAATGTGGTTGATGCACGAACCACAGTGCATGCCCCCGATTTTTACGTTGAGAATTTTAGTTTCACCCATGATTTGCCTCCTTTAAGATAGTTTTAAGGGTTCAGTCATGCACGTTCCACTGTCGCTGTAAGTCCCTAAGGGTGCTGTGACAGTTTTATCTTCATAATCTACAGTAATGGTTCCACTGATGTCAGATGGTAACCATACGCCTTTAAAGCCGTTATCATAAAGCGTCACTTCTTTGTCGATTAACACATCTCCATCGTCGGTTTCAATGAACACGTCGACCGTTTCACCAGCCAGTTCACTTTGGCATGTCACCAAGTTGTGGTTGTGACACGGATGTGTTTCATTGATATAGGGTGCAAACGATAGATAGAATACGTCATCATCGATGGGATAACTATCTTCCCCATCTTCATGGGATATGATAAATTCTCTTTCCAATACCCCTGCGCTTATGATTGAGCCATCTAGCGTCTGTTTATCCAAGGATTCAATCATTTCTTCGGTTGTCAGACCCTCAAGATCATAATGCGCATACACATCCTGAGAATTACCGCCCCATAGCGCAATGGCAATCAAAACACTCAGAAGGAGCCCTGTAATTATCATTATTTGCTTCATATCAATCATTCTCCAGTGTCGAGCGCATTTTATTGTAGGTGTCCTTGTCTATTTCTCCGCGGGCATAGCGTTGCTTGATGGTTTCTTTGGCGTTGTTGGACCGGGGTTTGTTCGATTCACTAAAGACCATCATACCCAGAACAATAAAAACAATCAAAACGATCCACATTTTTAATCATTCTCCAGTGTTGCACGCATTTTTTTGTAAGTATCTTTGTCGATTTCTCCACGGGCATAGCGTTGTTTAATGGTATCCATGGCACTTTTTGACTCAGATTTGTTGGATTCATTGAAAAACATCATGCCAACGATGATAATGACAATCCAAAATAGTCCCATGCCAATACCGTGCCATGCGAATCCACGACCATGGTGCCAATAACCGTAATCTGTTTCTATTGGCACAACACCAAATAACAACATGGCGCCATACGCCACGATGGAAATGATGAGAACACTCAAGAGTGCTGCGATTAATTTATTCATTGTATCACCTCAATACAGAGGATACACAAACAATGTGAACCAATTATGAATCAAAGTTCAATGTTACGGAAGTTCCTTGATTTTTCTGTGAATCAATATCCACAGTGAAGTGATGTGCATCCGTGATGGCTTTGACAATCTGTAGACCAATGCCTGAACCAGACTGGCTTGCTTGCTTGTCAAACACAGCATCCAGTGTAGAGGCGTCCATGCCTTCACCTTCATCGGTGACACGCATAAACGAAGCGGTGAGCATTACATAAACACTTTTTCCACGGGGTGTATGTGTGAGACTGTTTTGTAAAAGATGATCCATCACGCGGCGCAAGTCATCACGATTGCCCACAACGCTAACATCACGGGCGATATCGTAATAAAGCGCCACTCCTTTTTGTTCGAACACGACGCTGTTGCGTTCAATCGCTTTTCGCACAACATCGGATAAATCCATAGTCTCAAACGTCGTTTGTGAAGGGTCTTCAATGATGGTTTCTATAAGCGTACTGATTTGATCGATTTCTTCTTTCAGCGATTGTTTCATTTCTTCCGTAGGTTCAATGCGCCCTTCGACAATACCCTCGCTCATGCCGTTGATAATCGTCAGTGGCGTTTTTATATCATGCGCGAGGGATTGTATTTGTTTTTTGTGTCGGGCTTTTAACCGCTCCAAATTATTGATTGTCTTCTCAAACGCTGACTCAATGCGGGAAAATTCTTCAAACGTGTAGGCACCACTGAATTCAATTTTTCCAATATTGGTCTGCAACTGCGTCACATCATCGATGATTTTATTATTTTGCTCCCGCATACGCCGGTGAAATACAATCATGAATGCGACATAAAGCATGACAAGCGCCGCATTAATGGTAAGAAGATATACAAGGTTCGTCATGAAGAGATTGCTTTGGGCATTGTCCACAACCAATGTGGCTTCTTCCCCTTCAACGCTGATGGTATACGTTTCCCCATCTTGCGGGGTATTTTGGGTGATATGGGAATAATTACCATCCTCTGATTGATAATCAAGCCTCACATCATGGGTGTGTCCGTAGTGTTCAAGATACGTCACCACAGTCGCTTGGTCCGTATAGCGGGTCAAATGATGCACCATATCCACCAAAGACGCATTCTGATCGGCCATCGTTGTATTAATGTAGACAGTATTCGCCCCAACGACAAAAACATTGATGACGATGAACAGCACAGTGAATATCCATTTGAATGAACGCGATACATTGTTATGAAGGTACCGCAAAAGATTAATCATATCGAACACCTCTGAATCTATAGCCCGCCCCATACACTGTTTCAATAATTGATTTATTTTCAAACTTTTTACGCAGATCCTTAATGTATGTATCCACAATTCTGTCAAAAGCTTCGCTTTCACTCAGACAATGGGCGATGATTTGCTCCCGTGAGAGCGTCTGCATGGCATGATCCATCAAAACACGGGCGATGCACGCTTGAGTACTGTTAAATTCAATGGTTTCATCATCCTTCATTATAATGTTGGAAGGTGTTTTAAGCGTGTAGGTATTTCCTTCAAAGGAAAACCGCATCGTCCCCTGGCGTTCAAGACGCTTTTCAATGTTGCGTAGCTTAAGTTGCACTTCTTTCATGGAAAAGGGTTTACCGATATAATCATCCACCCCTTCATCGAGCAAAGACAGTTTGGATTCCCGAGCAGTTTTCGCCGTCAAAACAACGATGTAAACATCGCTATTTTCACGGATTTTCTTAATAAACGCTTCCCCCTGCATCCCTGAGAGCATCAAATCACTGATTACCACTTGAAACACGTCCGCTTTAAACGCATCAAGTGCCTCCTCAGCACGGGTGCAGCTTTCAACGGTATGCCCGTCTTGCCTAAGATACAAGCTGAGCATGTCATTGATTTTCTTTTCATCTTCAAGCAACAGTATGTTCAACGCAATCACCTCATACTCATCATATCACGAACCGTTTAACACCGGGGACAGCATACAAAAAACGACCGGACAGTTCCGGTCGTTATGATTTGAACCCTTTGCGTTTTTGCGCGCCCCACTGACCACTTTCTCTCAGAGCGCTCAGTGTCGATTTCGTGCGCTGAAGACTAATCATCTGCCTGTAGCCAAAGTTTTCCATAATTGCGAACAACACAAGGACCGCCATCGCTTTCTTGCTTAAAAGAATGCGTTCGTGTTCTATCATGAAAATCGATGCCAGGGAAACAATGATTCCAAACCCGATGGACGCAGTGAAAATCGCTAGAATGAGCGGCGGGTTAAGTAACCCTAGCCACAAAGCGACCACCAGCATTGCGTAGCCCTGAATTTCTATGAAGGGACCCAAAAATTCAAACACGAAAAAATACGGATGGCCAATCATCCCCATGTGATTATAGCGACGCTTGAGCATAATCTGTCGATGATATGAAAGAATATCGATCAAACCGCGCTGCCAGCGGTTACGCTGTTTAAACAAGGTTGAATAATCACTGGGGAGTTCTGTATAACAATACGCATTGTAAACATACTTGGCACTGTGTGGACGCTTTTCTTCATAGGCTTGTCGGCGCATGCGCACGACAAGTTCCATATCTTCACCCACCGTGTCTTTTTTATACATTCCGCTGCTTGTAAGATATCCTCCGCTTTCAATAAGACGCTGCCGGTCAAACACGCCAAACGCGCCGGAGATAATCATCAGTGACTGCATTTTCGACCACCCTATGCGTCCACTGGTGAACGCACGCAAGTATTCAATGGTTTGAAACCTTGTGATTGCCTCGCGACCAATGTCTCTAGTGGCTACGATACCACGGTCAAAGGTGAACCCATTGGCGGGGAAAATATTGCCGCCAAGGGCGATGGTCGGTTTGGTCTCATCAAACGTGGGCGAAGCAATTTTAAGCAGTGCGTCATTTTCAAGCACACTGTCCGCGTCAATTCCGCAGACATACTCGTTTTTCGCGGCGTTGATCCCCACATTCAGTGCATCTGCTTTGCCACCATTGACTTTGTCAATGACGATTAAGTTGGGAATCGACTGACTCACATACACTGCTTTGATGGGCTGTGTTGATAATTTCACAGAGAAAAAAGGGTGCTTGATTGTGAGATTGAATGATTTTTTAAGCATTTGCAGCGTCTCGTCTTTCGACCCGTCATTGACTACGATCACTTCGGCGTTGGGATACTGCACGTTAAGAAGACTGTTTACACTCTCTACAATGCTTTTTTCCTCATTATATGCGGGTGCGATTACAGAGATGCTTGGAAGCAAGCGATGCTTAAAAAGCGTCGAAGACTTCTTAATTTTTGCCAAAATCACTTGTTTTCTTGACTCCATAAGCGCCATGACCAATAAAACAATGTATATTAGATTGATAATAACAAAATATACCGTGAGATATCGACCCACATCCACCAAAAACCCTTCAAAGATTTCAGTGGATGTCATATCTAGAAGCCCACTGCGCATGCGCACGATATATATTATGGGGAAAACCAGCAAACTAACCATAACCCAGCGCAAGATAAATTTGACTTTTTGAGGTTCAAGCGGCGGTTTTTCCCTGGGAGGGTCACTATAAGTATCCGCCGCCAACCCCAAAAGCATGGCGAGTGGTTCGTTTGCTGCCTGGGCAAACCGCTTGCGCAAAGACACATCGCTCAAATGCGGACGCACTATATCTGCGATTTCCTTGCCGATAGGGCGTTGGGCGTTTTGATTCAAAAACGTAATCAAGGGTTCGACCCAACCCTCTTCCAGACAATTTTGCGTCAATGTATAAAGCATAGAATTGTCCAGTTTCGTCTTTAACATGATGTAATCGAAACGGTGTGCCAAAACACTCGTGAGGCGTCGCTTTTTATAATCGCTCAACGCAGGATATTTTGCAAGAATCTCATCGAGCAGTGACTTTTGATCAAACACCATCCGGTTAATCGCTTCAATGCGAACATCATCCATCGCTGAGACATCAAGGGTATCAATCAAGCGATGCAGTGAGCGCTTTTTCAAGCTTTTCGCAAGCGCTAAAATCGCGCTGCGCTGAATGACAGGGTTCGGATGGGTAAGATGATGGGTATCCATGAGATATTCTGGTGAATGATCCAAAAAATTATTGACAATCATCGATATGAACTGATCATTGATACTGGGTTTAAAGGGGGCGCTTTGGGTCAGTTCACCAAGCAGCTCCAGTGAATAGGTGTTTAAAAACGCATCACGGTTAAAGCTCGCCACATGCAACAGCGTGCGTATCACCGCTTCGTCGGTTGATTTTTCAAAAATAGGGAACCAGTGATATAGTGCGTGGTAATGATTGGCAATGATTGTCCCCACCCGACGCTGATAAAAGGACGTGCTTCCCTTAAGACTTTCCATAATCGTTTCAAACTGCGCTTGGGTGAGGCGCGGGGCCAACGCGATGATGATATAGAGCCTGACCGCTTCGCGCGATTCAGACTTGAACCGATCAAAGAGGGCCTCATCAGTCTTCTTCGATGCCAGTCGGCCCAAATAAAACGCAGCGGTTTTGCGTGTGAAGACAAACGGACTATTGACTCGGCGCACCATCCGCCTTATATGTCGCGGTTTTAGCACGCGAGTGAGAAGGGTTTCACGCACAGAAGGGTCCAGCTGCATCTGTTCGTCGATGTCGATGAGTGCTTCAAAAACCACCTTGAACGGAATGCGCCCAAACGTCACCGCTTCGTCAAAATAGGCGCTCACTACCTTTTTGCGCACACGATTTGAAAGTGTCTGGCGACGGGTGTGAAGGGCACGCTGAATCATGATTGCAACAATCAGAAAAAAGGCAATCCCGAGCAATCCAAAAAGTGCAGCCAAGACAAAATCAAGGTCAACCATTGTGGATTCTCCTTTGTCTGTAGCGCTCAATCAAGCCAATGATTTCTTCGGGAATAATCGGCTTTTTAAGGACGATATCGACATTGAGGTTGTTGCACCGACGGATGACCTCACGATTTTTGTGGTGCGAGGCGATGATGAAAGGAATTTGGCGATAAGCAGGATGGTTGTTCAGCCATGTCTTGAACTGATAGCCATCGAGTTTGCTCAAATTTATCTCACTAACAATCACATCGATGGGACGATCAGTGAGTATTTCATAGGCCTCATAGATATCGTTGGCAATGAGCACATCAAACGCGGCACGCGAAAGAATATTGAGCAAGAGATTCTGGTTAATCTCATCCTCATCGATAATGAGCACACTGCCTTTGTAAAGGGAATCCGTGGCGTTGGTGGAATCGATATATTGTGCCCCACCCCGCCGCTTGGCAAGCATTAGGCGCATCAGACCATAATCAATCATGCGATTAATCTGGCCTTCAAGGGATAAGTCCGCTTCCACTTCTTCCAGACTCACCACACCGATGCTCACCGTAATAGGCTCAACAAACAAACTGCTTTTTTCTGTGCGCTCAATAATCGCTTCAGCACGTTCACTCAGTGACTCCCGTGTGCACACGGGGTCATAAACAATCACAGCAGGACCATGTTGTTTGAATACCAAATGGTTTTCCCCTGCATTATCAATCTCATATACCACATTACGCAATGATTCATCGCCGGTTGTTTTGCCAAAGCGGCTATTGAAATCAGAGAGCTGATCGATCTCCACAAACAACAACCCTCGCGTCTTGGGTGCCTTGAGGACTTGTGTGAATTCATTGCGCAGATGCTGGCGCATGAAGGTTTCATTGTAGATATCGGTAATCGGATCGCGCAAAAGCTGGTCGATAGTCCCCTCAAGTTTGCGGTTCAATGCGTCAAGTTCACTTTGAAGCGCCTCGCTGTGATCTTTGTGGGTCTGTGATTGTATTTGCTGCTTCACGATTTGTGAACGGTATATCTTAGGAAGACGCACATTGTACATCCGCGAATATTTACGCACCAATGGCTCTAAGAGTGCAAGCCAGTTTGCTCCGTGGATTTTGTATACATTGTCAAAAAACCGGTTCCACAGTTTGTACCCTTCAAGACTGCTGGTTTCGACTTCAAGGATGGATTTACTCTGTTTTAAAGTGATGGCACCATCAGTGAACGCGCTGGCAATCGTCTGCGAATCAAAATGCTTGTGCAGTTGTTTAAGCATGAGATTGCATAGCCCAATATAATTAAAGCGGCGGCGCTGTGATTGCTTGGCGAGGACGACCTGTGAAGCATTGTAAAAATCGTGAATATTCACAGCACTGCGCACTTCATCCAGCCAATCGCCATCGATGACTTCCCCTTGAATGGGATAGACCCTCTTTATGGGTTGGTCGGCAACTTTCTCAAGCAGCGCCACAACAAACTGACTGCTCGGTATCAATGCCTCATGCGTGCGTTTTACACTTTTCTTGAGTGATTCAAGGTGCTCGTTATAGCGTGGATTATGTGAAAAAAGCACACCTGAAAATAGCGCGCGCCTGGTGGGAAAATAGGTCACAAAACTATGCGCACAAGGCACAAAAGACGATTCATAAAAAACCAAGGATTCTCCGTTTGTCAATGTCCACGCGTGATCGATAGCTCCGATACCATACACAGGCCATTCAATGCCGGAATTGACCATGGATTGGGGGTCATGGGTTATCAGCGTCGCACGCAGACCCGAAGATTCAAGATGTTTAAGAACCGAAAGATCGTTAAATACCATGTTTTGCACAATCACATGGGTAATCGAGCGGAGGGGAGTATGCGCCTCAATTTCCTTGAGGAGACGCTCAGTAAAAGCGGGGGACCCCGGATCGATCAAGACGATGTCTTCCCCCGCTTTGAATAAGTAGGCACTGAAATGTTCCTTATCAGACAAATTGATACGGATTACAGTATTTTCACGCATAGCTCAGCCTCCCTTTATATGTGCATTATACTAAACACTGGGCGCAAATCAAACATACACTACCAAAATACCGCTAGTCATATATAGAAAAGGCTTCTTTCAAAATATAGTAAGATGGCTTGAGCCGAGAGTGATACGTGGGAATGTCCCATGCTTCCCAGGTAGTGGGATGCATGGTGATTTCCGGTGCGGATCTCTTGCTTTCGTATACCCCTGCACCTATGAAAATTTCACCAAGCGATGCATGGTCAAACACTAGGTCCGATGCATAAAAGTCATCAAGGCGCATTTTTGTGGAAGGGTCGGAAATATTGAGCATCTGCCACGGAATTTTGAGTTCCAGGGTCCCGTTTTCGTAGTAGTAATCACTCAGTGAATGATACCCCACGTGTGCAGGGTTGGCGTTGCCAAAGGTCAGCTGACCCGTTTCGTGTTTAGAAAAGGGAATATGTCGGTCTTCTTCGGGAAGATAAATCTCTGAAGAAAGCGCCTGATACATCCGGTTAAAAATGCCAGTATCCTTGTTGCGATAACTTGAGTGTGTTGGAATATTACCGAGTACTTCACCGTAAAGATAGTAAAATGGGTCGTAATAAGCATCCACGCGCATGATAGCGCTGGTGCCTTCGATTTCGATCAAGAAATCCGTAGGATGTGAAAAAGTCGCATGGGTTGTTTCATCGTATGTATTGCCGTGCGAGTCGGTGATGCTTATGGGAATGAGCAGCCTGTCCTTACTTGGTGTATAGGTCAAGCCCTCCACATAAATGTACATATAGCGTTCGTCAAATGCTGTAAATAGATTGAAAGCATCGTCTTCAACTACCGGGACGCTGTCTTTCCACGTTGAAGGGTCACCATCGACATAGTGTTTGCGTGAGCCATCACCAGGGTCAAATGCAAGCACACCGAAGTGTTGCTCATTCGTCTGAACATTGGACCAAAACGGACGGCGATGGTCCAAGTCGAAATCCATAGTGTTCCACGTCCGTTTGAACCATTCATCCTGCCAAGTGAATACAAAGCCTCCCGCGTAGTCACTCTTATAAATATCTTCAAGCATATGGGCGTTCATCCGCCCTTGTTCCCGCTCTGATACATGGCCTTGATCAAATCCGCTATGAACAGCTTCATGGGTTTTGCCACGTGAGGAGGGAACCCCGAATTCTGCAACGACAATCGGCATGTTGACATTCGCTTTTAAATCCTGGATATACCCTTGATAAGGATTGAGTTCACCTCGGTGATCATAGTGATTGGTGTATTCCTCCGAATAATTCATGAACTCTGGATAGTACGGATACACATGATATGACGCGAACATGCCGCTGGAAAAGCTGTCCGTGGGCTTTATGTGATTAGGATTGACTGATGCATAATCCTCCATTGGGTCGGGTTCATTAGGGTGATCTAAATGGTCGGTTGTTGGCCAATTCACAAAACTCATCGGTCGCATGAAATCATAGTTTTCGACTTCATACCTCACCACTGTGTCACTAACTTGCGCCAAAAAGGTTTCAAACGCAGATGCTTCCGGCGTTGAATGGATGAAATTGCCATCATGCGGGTCCATGTCGGGGTGATTTGAATTCGTTTCAGTGACTACTCTAGGGTCCCATTCAACGCCTAAAATCCACCCCACAACATACGCAGAAACATCTGTTTCATAAGTTCCGTGAGCCAATCCCGGCGCTCTTTCAATGGTGGCATTGCCATGAATAATATCCACAAGGTCAAGCGCTTCATTGATGAATGTCTCTACCAGTTGTCCCTCATTGCCGTAGATATCACGCTGGTTCTTAGCTTCATATTCATTGAGCCACACGCCCTGCATGATATAAAGAGGTTTTTCAACAGTTTTATTAAATGCTTCAAGTGCCTCATAAAAGTGAGGCATCATGGTGGTATATACACGAATGACATCGGCATTCATCGCATGAATCTGTTCGAACCACTCCATGTACATGGATTTCGGTATTGCCATTTCCCCGGGGAAGTGGCCGGGTTTTGCCGCACCCATATTCATCCCTGTTAAAAATGACGCGTCAAACGCTTCCCCGTCGTATATTTCAATAGCATCGCCGTTGGTTCTTGCGACCATTGAAATTCCGTCCTTTTCATAGACATCGGGGGTATCTTGAGAACACCCTGCAACAGCGAATATAATACTCAGCACTAACAGCATGATTAAACTATGTATTTTCATTGAACCAATCTCCTTGATATTCTTCGTTTAGGCATAGTTTGTTAAATTCATGCAAATGCTGCCCAATTCTTTATTCACAATAGTGCATAACAATTTATTATATATTATTTTGAAACTATTTTCATGATAACATTTAAGATTGTTTTCATGAAACGCTCAATGGTGTATAGTAAAGGTAGAAAGTATTTATAATCAATGAAAGGCGGTGAGCAATACTGAGTAGAAAATTTCGCGAAGTATTGGCAGCAGTGTTGCCCATTGTTGTCATAGTAATCGTGATTCATCTGTTTTTTATCAACATCGAATTTTTGCTGTTGGTGCGTTTTTTCATCGGTGCTGTGCTCATCGTCATAGGCTTATCACTGTTTTTAATCGGCGTGGACAAAGGCATTGAGCCCCTGGGTCAACATATCGGAACATTCATCACCAAGACGAACAAACTGTGGGTTGTCTTGCTAACTGGCATCGTCTTGGGCTTTTTCATTTCCCTGGCAGAACCGAGCTTGATTGTACTGAGCAACGAGATTGAACGGGTCTCATCGGGAGGCATCAACGCCTTGGTGTTGCTTGTGGTTGTTTCGGTGGGCATTGCAGTGCTATTGGGGTTCGCCTTTTACCGCATTCTTTACTCCATCAGCTTACCCACGGTGCTTACTGTGTTATACATGATTGTGTTTGTCATGGCGTTTTTCACAGATCCGCGATTTCTTACCATCGCCTTCGATGCTTCAGGTGCGACAACCGGGGTACTTGCAGTCCCATTCATACTGGGGTTGGCCCTGGGAATCTCCCATTTGAAAAAAGACAGTCTTGACAATGAGGCGGACAGCTTTGGTGTCATAGCCGTCGTGTCAGTCGGAGCTGTTGCTTCTGTGATGCTCTTTAGCATCTTCACCAACCACGGGACCTTCAGCGGGGAAATCGAAGACAGACTCACTGGCGGAGATCGTGTGATGGAACCGTTTATCTCGATGTCACCCACAGTCCTATGGGAAAGTTTTTTGTCATTCATTCCCATCGTTTCCGCCTTTTTGTTTTTTTATTTGATAGTGCTAAGGCGAAGAGGCCCCCGTTTTCGCAAGATGCTTTTTGGGTTTGTATACGCTTTAGTAGGGCTCATCATCTTCCTTCTTGGAGTTAATGGTGGGTTCATGGAAGTGGGCGCCCTACTTGGAAGTGAGTTAGCAGTGAACGATTCACTTCCTTTGATTCTAGTAATCAGCTTTGCACTGGGAATCGTCACCATACTTGCAGAACCCGCCGTACAAGTTCTCAGCCATCAAATCGAAGACGTTACAAGCGGGTACATAACAAGAGGTGTCGTACTCATCGCACTTAGCCTCGGTGTAGGAATCGCTGTTGCCTTATCGGCGCTAAGGGTATTCATCGAACCCCTGCAGATATGGCATTACTTGCTTCCAGGTTACGCCATTGCGCTTGTCATGAGTCATGTTTTGCCCAAGATGTTTGTGGGCATAGCGTTTGACTCAGGGGGGGTTGCTACAGGGCCCATGACCGCCACATTCATTCTTGCCTTCATCCAAGGCGCTGCGAGTGCAAAAGATGGGGCGGATATCATATTGGACGGATTTGGCATGATAGCCACCGTCGCAATGATGCCAATCCTCACTTTATCAATGTTAGGATTGATCTATAAACTCAAATCACGGAAAAAGGGAGTTGACGCTCAATGACCATCCCTACTTATGATGCTTCGCTCTTCATTGTGCAACAAGGGACCGCAAAAAAGATTATCCACTACGGCAAAAAGCAGGGTGCTACAGGCTGTACAGTCTTTATGGGCCGTGGAATCAATGTTAAAAACAAATTGTCAAAATTGCTCGACATAGATGAAGTGCGTCGTGAAATTGTTATGATTATCACCTCCAGCAACTACACAAATACATTTCTCAATGCAATGGATGATAAATTCAAGTTCAATAAACGCAATCACGGCATTGCAATGACACTTCCTATCACTCAAATCATTGGTTCACAATTATTTGCGAATGAAAAATCCGGTGAAAGAAAGGAGACCTCCATGTATAAAGCCATTATTACCATCGTTGATAAAGGCAGCGCTGAAGGGGTCATAAACGCTTCCCGCGCATCGGGATCCCAGGGAGCAACCATCATTAATGCCCGGGGTTCAGGAATCCATGAAACCAACAAACTTTTCAATATGGAGATCACACCTGAAAAAGAAGTTGTCCTGGTTATTGCGCACAAGGACAACGTGGATGACATCAATCGCTCAATCAGTGACTATCTTGACATTGAAACTCCCGGCAACGGCATTTTATTCGTCCAAGACGTCGGCAAAGTCATCGGTCTGTTTGAAGAGCCCTCTGAAAAATGATTTATAAAAATCCGGTTGCTTATCCACAGCAACCGGATTTTTTATATGCATTTCACCCATTACAATTACATACCCGGTGTCTCATTTGTCAAAAACGTGCACGCCCTGTGTATCAGGATGCACCTGGTGAATCGTACTCGACCCCTTCTCTCGGTAATACACCCAGTGATTGACGATGGTGATGTCCGCGATATCACTAGCCTGGTGAGGATGTGGTTTCCCGTAGGACGGTACAATCCCCAGCCATAGTCATTAAGTATATGATAGTAGGACTGAGCACGCTGCAGGAAAAACAATCCGCCTCTGCCCTCTTCCAAACGGCGCTCAAGGTAACTTTCCTTTAGGTGATAGCGATAAAGTGCGCCCTCTAAATCATGGATGAAATAAATCCACTTGCCATCGACATTTAGATGTATAGCGTTTCCCGATACATAAAGATTGCGGGAAACACCGCTTTCCTATTTAAAGACAATAAGACTCGTTTACCGGGGATAATCATGGTGTATGGCTTTTGCATTATACATTGTTTATAATAATTTTTACTAACTAATCTCTATGCTAGTCTTTTTCGCTATTCTTCCAATCGCTTATGGTTTAACCTGTACAATTGGCTATTGCACTACTATATCTTTTTCCCACAAACAAAAAAAGTGAGTCCACAATTCGGACTCACTTTTTAACCTTATGTTCCCGTTCATTCGTGATGTGAGAATGTTATACCGATTTCCCAGGCATCTTGGTAGCGGTCGCTTTCATAAAATGCGATATAGATTCGTGCATCGTCACTCTGGCGCGTTACATCCATGTACCCACTGCCTTCATTCACATCGATAGACTGCGTTTCGATTGTCCACATGTCACTGTTCTCATAATAATCGACATAAAAGTCGTATATATCGGTCGACCCATCATCTGAAGCATACACGCGACCGTTTTCACCCTCATCAGCAAATCCTTCAATCAGTATACTCTCTATATAACGCGGTGCATGTTCTAAATCCGACAGGGTAACCTCATCGTTTTGCGGCAAATCTTGAGGGTCTCCATCATCAGCGACATCGATTTCAACCAGCAGCAACACGGATGTGCTTCCATCAAATGTTGAGGTGTCCTCCATAACCAATGTTACATCAATATTGCCATCGGAGAGTTCAATCAGACCCATGGACTGATCGGCTATGTAAGTCATCTCATCAACCGTCCACGCATCATCTTGTGAGAAGGCACTCTGATAAAATTCGAAAACCTCTTGAGAAGACAGTTCAGTGTAATAAACCCGCACTTTTTCTTCTTGGGTTTCTACAGCCTCACTCATAATGCTTTGGGGCGGACGATCAATGCTTGGATAATCATTAAAATCAACCAGGTCCGATTCGGGGAATGTTTCATCAGGTTCTTCGGGCATGACGGGCTCTGTTTCATCCATTAAACGTTCAAGCATATCGACCATGATGGTTTGAATTGCAATTGCATCTCTGTCCATCGGATCGATAATAGCCAAGAATTCCGCCCGTGTTTGCGGTGCCTCATCTGCATCGATGCCGAGCGCTTCAAGTTCACTAAGCGTCACAGGGGTGTCAAACACATCCTGTCCATTGGTCTCATAGACAAAGTCCAGTGTGAGCGTATCGCCACTAACATCCACTGTACTCTGTGTCATATCCACAAACGGCATTCCAAAATGTACGCCGTAATCATCAGTGATGGTCTGCAGTGTGTAAGTATCGTCACTGATGTCCAGGCCATCAACACTGCGCGCATAGTAAAGCGATTCATCAAGCATGACCATCATGAAGAATTCTTCGGACAAATCATAAATATCCCGCGCATCGGTAGGAATCGTTATATCAACGTCTTTGTCCATGGTCACGGCTATATCCATCGAATGAATGCCTTCAAGATCCAATTCTTCTTCAAATTGACTCATGAATTCAAGCATGTCAAACTCCATATGCATGCGATCTTGGGTCGCGGGGGCGTAGCGCATGCTCATATGCATGGGCTCAAGCGATTCAATCGTCGCAAGTGCGTTCTGATATTCCTCTCCTAAGATAAACGCTTCATATTCCGGCATATCCGCGTCCGACTCGAGTTTCATAAGCAAAGGATAAACATCTTCAAAAACATCCTCAAACACGTCTTTTGTCGCCTCGGGAGTGAGTGTCACGCTTGTTAAAATATCGGTCTCATCCACGATTTCCGCGTCCACTTCCAGCGCATCGAGGGAAGCGAAATAGGCAAAGTCATAATACTCTATCATATCATCCAGTGTCTCGGTTAACTCTTCGATTAAAGCTTCATCGATATCCGCGTCCACAAATGACTCTTCCATTGCTTCTGTGAACAATTCATCGAAGGATTCTCTCATCTCCTGAGGGATGATAATGTGGAGTGTATCGCTTTCAAAGCCAAAGATTTCCCGCGCATCTACATCTTCCTCTTCTTCAATCATGTCGAGGAAATAACCAATATCGACGTAGGCCTCATAAAAATTCGGTGTTTCTCTAACAATGACACCCATACTCATATCCGGTGGCACACCGGGTCCACTGATGGACATACGTGTTTCACTCATTGAAGCAGTGCTGTGATCAGCCCGCTGCACAAGGTTGAGCGCAACTGTCTCATTGCCATTTGGCCCTTCCATATCCATGAATACATCTAGTGTCATCTCCATGGTATCGCTTTGCTCGAAGGATGTCATCATGGACTCCATGTGGGATAAATCACCTTCAAAGGCATCCATGACAGACTGCGCAGCATCACCGTTGTCGGTGTCGTCTTCACCATTGTCAGCGTCTTCTTCACCATTATCAGTTTCATACACGGCTTCGATGGTGACGTCCTCACTTGCTGTAAAAGAATAGACAGCTTCAGTGCTCAAAACATCCTCGTTTTCATCCAGCCAATGGATGAAGGTGTAGCCATCCACCATCGGAGCACTAAGGGTAACTGTCTCACCCACAGGAACAATCTCACCGGGCGTGACTTCAACACTCACATCCTCAATCGTTGCACTGACATTGACAGTAATGCTATCGATGTCAATATCTTCTTCAAACGTGTCACATCCAGCCACAGTGAATGCTCCAATTGTTAAGACAAAAAAGAAAAATAAACGCTTCATTTCGACCTACTCCTTATAAAAATTTAAAAACGGTTTCCGCATACCAGAAACCGTTGGCTTTTTTATGTGATTGTATTCGTAGTTGGCAAAACCGCCAAACAATTCCGGTACACCGGATGTAATTAAATTATATCAACCAATCGTTAGATAATCAAGAAAATTGAACCAAATGCTTTATTATAAAGTAGTATGATTCAACCCCTTATTGCCGGTCATAAAGAAATAATCACTCAATCAATAAAATGGGTTGGTTTCCTTGTATTCCTTGTTGAAGCTTCGAATGCCCATTGCCTTGATATACATGGCTTTGT
>CAZOPM010000022.1:0-17970 GCA_964581705.1 uncultured Candidatus Izemoplasmatales bacterium | reverse complement strand
TTTAAGCCCATTTTTTATTCAATGTATTCGTCAAGATTTTCGGGAATGGTAAGTATGTAGATGTCGCCTTCAGATTCTACGATTGCGTAGGTTGGGACCTCATCTTCAAGTACGATCCATGCCCAGTCGCTAAATTCTTCAATGGCTTCCTCTTCGGCACCGTCTATCTCAACAAGCGCCTCATCACTGGGGGTGAAGGTATACCCTTCGGTTTCATACAATTCATCGAGAATATGGCGCTGATCTTCTGGTATCATACCGAGGGCCTCGTCCATAGTGATGCTTTCATTGACATCAAAGGATAAGCGTACCCCTACATCGGTTCGGTAGTAAAGGTTTTCCACATCATATGTCCTAGCAACAGGGACTTCGCTCAAGAGATACCAATTATCTCCCTGGCTTTCAAGATTAAAAGAATCCCCGTTGATTTCAACGTCTTCTATCACTTGTTCGTCTGCATCGCTGGTAATTTTGAGGTAAATATCACGGTTGCCGATATCCACGCGGTAATCTTCGAGTTCAATCGATTCTGCACGATCGATCTCTTCTTGGATGAGATCGCATGCACCGATCGTCAATAGTGCTAAGGCAACAAACGGCAGCATCAATAATTTTTTCATAAGTTTCACCTCTTTCTAATTATATTATACCGTAAAATGTTTTGATGTGCAAAGTATACGACTAGTCATCAATATCGCGTAAATCGGAATCATCTGAGTCCGATGATGCCAATTTGGTTTTGAACTGAGAGTAGTTTTTACGGAAAATAAGCGGGAACCCTTTCATGTTTGTGGCACCGCTACGGTTTTTAGCGACCATGATGTCAACTTCATTGGGGCGTTCAGACTGGTCTTTGGTGTAATAATCATCGCGGAACAAGAACAACACGACATCGGCGTCTTGTTCAATGGATCCTGACTCACGCAAATCCGCCATGATAGGCAATTTGTCGGGGCGTTGTTCAACACTGCGCGACAACTGGGAGAGCGCAATAACGGGAATTTTCAGCTCACGGGCCATTTCTTTGAGCGTCCGTGAAATTTCAGATACTTCCTGGACGCGGTTAGTTTGCCCCATCGAGCCGCTCAAGAGCTGCAAGTAGTCGATGACTACCATTTCAAGTCTGTTTTCCTGAGCCAGCTTCCGGCATTTTTGACGCAAATCTGTCACCTTGACGGTTCCTGAGTCATCAAAGAGAATATTGAGTTTTTTAAGCCGATCAGATGCAACGGATAATTGTTGCCACTCCTGGGCGTTGAGTTCACCGGTGCGCAATCGATTTGACGCGACGCCCGCTTCGCTTGAAAGCATGCGGCCAACAAGCTGGTCAACGCCCATTTCCAGTGAGAAAAAGGCAACGTAGGGGCGATGATCAAGTTTGGCGATATTTGTCGCCATGTTGAGTGCGAATGCACTCTTCCCCATCGATGGTCGTGCGGCGATGATATATAATTCAGAAGGTTGAAGGCCGAGTGTATATTCGTTCAACCTCTCAAAACCGGTATCAAGTCCTGTGAGTTCGCCTTCAAGATTCTTAGCACTTTCCGTTTTGGCAATTACATCTTCCGTAACATCCTTGATGGTGATGAAATCACTGGTACGGCGCGAACGCGCAGCTTCAAAAATCCGTTTTTCCGCCTCGACAATGAATTCATTCATGTCCGTGGCGTCAAACCCTTTTTCATAGATGGTTTTAGAGATTTCCATCATTTTTCTTACCACGGCCTTGTCTCGGACAATATTGATATAATGCTCGAGATTGACCACGGAAGGGGTCGTATCTGAAAGTCCGAGAATATAATCGGAGCCCCCGGCATCTTCAAGCAAATTCTGGTTTTGAAGGCGGTCGATTAGCGTGGTGTAATCAATATCGATGGCTTCATTGTAAAGCTCGGTAATAGCCGAATAGATCATTCTGTGTCTGCGGTTATAAAAATCTTCAATGGCCAACGAATCCGTAATTGTTTGGATTGTGTTGGGCTCAATAAAGACAGCACCCAATACATTTTGTTCCGCATCGACACTGTGCGGGATGGTTTTTTGTGCCATTATTGTTCCAGCACGAGAAGCTCGAATGTCGCAGTGACATCCTTGTGGAGCTTGACATTGATTTCATGGGTGCCAAGAGATGTAATGGGCTCATCCACTTCTATTTTTCGTTTGTCAATGGTGATGCCGTGTTGTTCCTTAAACGCTTCGGCAATCTGTTTGGTGTTGATTTTTCCAAACGGTTTACCTTGTTTGCCCAGTTTCACATATACCTTCACAGCACGGTAGTCAATGCGGTTTTTGAGCGCTTTAGCTTCTTCCAATTCCTTTTTGGCTTGTTCTTTCTCCTTTTCTTTTTGATCCTCGATGATTTGTAGATTTTCCGGCGTTGCTTCAATGGCTTGTTTGGAAGTGAGCAAGTAGTTGCCATACCCTGCAGCAACTTCAATGACCTCGCCTTTTTTTCCTTTGCCTTTGATGTCCTTTTGTAAAATAACTTTCATGGGGCGTCCCTCCTGTTTTGTTTCCTTTAAAATATCTGTAAGTTCCTTTTTAACTGTTTCTTTGTCCGTATCATCCAGTTGTGCACCAGCATTGTTGAGATGCCCACCACCGTTAAAATGTTCCATGAGTGTCTGGACATTGAATCCTTCTAGCGAGCGTGCTGATATTCCAACAGCTCCATCCTCTATCTTGCCGATTGCAAACGCAGCTACGACGTGGTCAATCTCAAGTAGGTCGTCCGCCACTTTCGCCAACAATCGCCTGTCGGGCTCAAAATCATTAGGAACCTCCACAAGCGCAAAGCGTTTATTGACGACTTGTGCGCGGCGCAGCAGTTCACTTTTAATCTGAATTTCCTTGAGCGATTCACGCAGGAGATTTTTGACCTTGTAGGTATCTGCGCCGTATTTACGAAGAATCGCCGCAGCTTCAAATGTTCGCGCACCGGTGCGGTACATGAAGTTATTGGTGTCGACAATCATCCCAGAAAGCATCACAGTCGCTTCAAATGGAGTGATATCCACGCTGCGCGGGAAAACATTAAGCATTTCAACCACAAGCTCACTTGAAGAGGACGCGTAAGGTTCTATGTAGGCGAGTTCCGTGTTTTCAATCGCGTCGGACAAACGTCGGTGATGATCAATAATTGCGTTGTTGCGACTGCGCAGGTACAGTTTCTCACTTATCAATTGTCCCATGGAGTGATGATCCACAAGGATAAGCAGTGAATCAACGCCCTGCAATTGAAGTGCCTTATCAGGGGGGATGAAATACTTAAGCAATGCGATGTATTCATATTCCATCAATGTCATGATTTTACTCACTGTTTTATCGAGTGTGTCAAAATCGAGCACAATGTATGCTTCCTTTTTGCTTGCAAGCGCCATGTTCAAAACACCGATTGCCGCACCCAGCGCATCATTGTCCGGATAGGTGTGGGGCATGATGAACACGCGCGAGGCGTCTCCAAACATGATATCGAGTTTTTTGGCGTGAATTCGCGAGGAAATCCTTGTGCGTTTTTCCTGGGTATTGGTATTGCCACCAAAATATTTTAACTCCTCGCCCTTGATGTTGATGACGATTTGATCGCCACCACGCGAGAGTGCAAGATCTAGGGCTTCTTCGGCAATACTGGTAAGATTCGACACCGGGATGTTCGCACATGCGATTCCTCCGGAGAGGGTAACGATCATTTCGTTTTCTTTGGAAATGTGCGCAATGTCGTTGAGTATGTCGAACTCATTGTCAATCGCGGCATCGAGATCCTTCTTATACATATAAGCATATAATTTAGAATTGGTTACAGGGGCCAAATGAAAATCATACTTGTCCGCCCAGTCATCAAGCGCCCCAAGGTATTTACCCATAATCTTATTGCGCTCCTGGACATCAAGGACACTGAGCGCGTCTTCGAGATTATCCAGATTGAGTACGCCCACTACTGCTGTGTGTCTGTTATAGTCACTGCGCAAGCGTTCGCGGTCGCTCACCTTGTAAAAGTAAACTGTGTTTTGCTCGGAATGGTAATGCACTTCGTAATACTCTTCATATATTTTGAACACTTTGGGTTGTTCTAAACTTTGGTTGACCAGTACTTCATACAATGGGGGATACAATATTTTCAAGGCTTTTTTATCAAGTGTGTTTGAAAAAATCTCCGTCGCTGATGTGTTGGCGAATTGAACAACATATTCCTCATCGAGCATGATGATACCAATGGGCATATCATCAACCACTCTTTCCTCAATGGTACGTTTGCGATGCAATAATTTCTCTTTGCTCCGAAGCGATTCGTTGAGTTGCTTGAGTTTCATAGCGCGCCTGGCATCAAAAAGTTGCGACAACATCAAATTCAATCCCACAACAAGCAAAACGAGTAAAACGATGCTATAGGGGCTAGTATCCGCAAAAAAAGCCGCAATCGCGACAATAAAAGCGGCAACAAGACCGCCAATTACAATTTTTTGTGAAATTTGCATGCATCCACCCCCATAGGAATATGGTATGAAAACATTATACCACATGTGTCTGGGCTTAAAAAGACGTATGGCGACTATGAACGTCTTGACAACAATAAGGGCGCACACTATAATACGGGTCTGTACGCAGTTCGAAACCATCCTGCGTTATCAAAACTAGGAGGAAAAAAATGAATGAATTGTTATGGGTGGGCTTTGCCCTGCTCAATTTTGTTATGATCGTCACAGTTTATAAACTGTTCGGTCGTACAGGACTGTTTGGCTGGATCGCCATGGGAACAGTTCTGGCAAACATCCAAGTCACGAAGACGATTGAACTCTTTGGACTGACAGCCACACTTGGAAACATCATGTATGGAACATTGTTCCTTGTGACCGACACACTTAATGAAAAGTACGGTCTCAAAGATGCGAAGAAAGCCATATACATCGGTTTTTTCGCCCTCGTAAGCATGGTTGTGATCATGCAGGTCGCTTTAATGTTCGAGCCTCACAGCGAGGATTTCGCACATGAGTCACTAATCAACATTTTCGAGGTCATGCCCCGCATCGCACTAGGTAGCATTATGGCCTACATTATTTCCCAATTACTGGATGTCCATTTGTTTCAAAGAATCAAACGCAAATTTTCCAGTGATGCAACACTCTATGTGCGGAATCTCGGAAGCACCATGGTATCGCAACTTGTCGATACAGCAATATTCGTCCCAATCGCCTTTTTAGGTACCCATTCGACTGAAGTGCTCGTTTCCATCTTTCTGACGACGTATTTCATAAAGTTGCTCGTTGCATTTTTAGACACACCTTTCGTGTATCTGATGAAACACATCCGTCCCCTGGACGCAGAATAACACTACCCACGCGCTGCGTGGGTTTTTTATTATAATAAAAATACGCAGACAATGTCTGCGTATTGTGATTGTTAGTCTCTTACGAATGGAAGAAGTGCCATGTGGCGCGCGCGCTTGATTGCAACGCTGAGCTCTTTTTGATAACCAGCTTTGGTTCCCGTCACACGTTTGGGAAGAATCTTCCCACGGTCTGAGATAAAGCGTTTGAGCAAATCCACATCTTTGAAGTCTATGTATTTTATATTGTTTTCAGTGAAATAACATGTCTTTTTACGGCGTCTACGAAAGTTTCCTTTTGCCATTGTGAATCCTCCTTATTTAAAATGGTAAATCGTCTTCAGCGATATCGATGTCCTTAAGATCATCGTTATCGTTTTTTTGATTGGGCGTGTTTGTATTGTTATTGTTGGAGTAATCGTTGTAATTGTTGTTTGACTGGGAAGGTTTGGAAGCTTGTTGATAGCCAGAAGATGATCCTTGTTGGTTTTTAGGTTCCAAAAACTGAACTGAATCCGCGACTATTTCAGTAACAAAACGACGGTTGCCGTTTTGGTCATCAAATTGACGGGATTGAATTCTTCCTTCGACACCCACAAGCGCGCCTTTGCCAACGTACTGGGCAACATTCTCTGCTTGACGGCGCCAGACAACGCAGTTGATGAAATCCGCTTCATATTCGCCGTCTTTATTCTTAAATGTGCGGTTGACAGCAAGAGTGAAACTTGTTACTGCCGTACCATTTTGTGTACGGCGGAGTTCGGGAGCCTTCGTCAGGCGTCCCACCAATATTGCTTTGTTGATCATAATCCACCTCTTTTAATTATCGAACGTCTTTGAGGACAATATGACGAATAACGTCTTCTTGCAATCGAAGAATACGTTCGAATTCAGTGCGCGCTTCTTGCGTAGCGTTGACATTCATCACCACATAATAGCCTTTGGTGTGCTTTTCAATCTCATAAGCAAGTTCGCGCATGCCCCATTCGTCTTTGCTGATGATCTCACTGTTGTTGGATGTAAAGACATTCTCAAGCTTTTCGATCAAAGCTTTACGGTCTTCTTCCTTAACAGATGGACGAATGATGTACATGATTTCATACTTAGTCATTGTGTAACCTCCTTTTGGTCTGATGGCTGCAAATTGCAGCAAGGATAGTGAGCTTTCTCACGATAAATGATTATATCATAGTACACTGGGGTTGTAAACACAAATCACCGGGTTTGCAAAAGTTGAATGGCGCGGTCAGTCATCGCTTGCGATATTTGATGCGCAGTGTCAAAAAGTTCCACCTGCACCGGCAATTGCGGATTATCATTTTTAAACGTTTGCGCATGCTCAGGAGGCACGACCGTATCGTTGGATCCATTCAGAGCTATAATGCGTTTCGCGCGTATCTCCTCAGGTTGCTGAGCTGGGTCAATCGCCCGAACCTGCCTTTCAAGTTCCTGTTTTTGTCTTTGATCAAGTGTGCTTTTTTCCCCCAGTAAATCGGCAATTCCTGAGGCGAAAAAAGAAGGACTTGAAATCATTGCTACAATCGTATCAATGGCTTGAGACTGCATCGCTAAATAATACACCGTATAACCACCCATGGAAATGCCTAGAGCATCGAATGATGCGTAGTTCTCAGCGTAAATATCGTGATGAATTTTGAGAATGTCATGGGCGGAGCGATGCACGACATCAAACATTTCCACTCGTGCGTTCTTGTTATTTTTGTCATCAAAGGGCGGTTCTTGACGATCACCGTGTTTTGCGGCATCGATAGCAACGACGCGGTACCCCGCGCGAAGCAACGCTTTTCCCACCAATAACATCACTTGATCCTTGTTGCCGAAAATACCGTGGTTGACGTAGATAAGCTTATCACTATCGTTATTGGTGTATTCAACCACGGGAATCCCTTCATGGATATAGCGGTTGATTTCAGTTTTCATCGTGCATCAGTGCCTTCATCACCAAAAATAGCGCATAAGCACTCGCGCGGATGCGAATCATCGTGCGGTCACCTGGAAAGTGCCGTTTATACGTTTTCGTCGTACCCTCGTGGTGCACCGCAAAATACACCAGTCCCACTGGTTTATCATCAGAGCCACCGCTGGGCCCAGCAACACCGGAGACACTTAAGGAAACATCAGCATCACTGCGTTGTGACAACTGATAGGCCAAGTCATAGACACATTGTTCACTCACAGCGCCATACTGTTTTAAAATTTGCTCATTGATGCCCATCTGACGCATTTTTGATTCGTTGCTGTAAAGCACATACGATTCGTTGAACACTTTCGATGCGCCAGGAACATTGACCAAACGTGAAGCAATCATTCCCCCGGTGATTGATTCCACCACAGCAATGCTCTTGTTTTGATCAGCAAGGGTATGCACAACATGTTCTTCCAGCGTTTTTTCATGC
Organism: uncultured Candidatus Izemoplasmatales bacterium; assembly: GCA_964581705.1. GTDB lineage: Bacteria > Bacillota_I > Bacilli_A > Izemoplasmatales > Izemoplasmataceae > B1SED10-225. Next base: position 10,230 of record CAZOPM010000022.1, on the reverse strand, counting down.
GTTCCAACCACCGCATTTCCGAAAGTCCTCTTAAATTCCTTGATAGCTGCATCAAGAGCGGCCTTGGACTGGGAAGTGAACAGATACTTGATCTCACCAACGCCTGCATAAGGAGCCACAGTGACCCCTTCATGCCCCTCATAAAACGGCTTCATATACTCTTCCATATCGCTTTCGCCTCGCCCCACGACCAGCAGGCCTCTTTGATAGAATGTCTCATCCATCAAGGGTTTCAAATAGTCCTTTAGCTGCGGAAGCATCCCTCTGAGTTCATGAGGAGGGCCGGGCAATAACACGATATGCTGATTGTTCACAGGGATGATCACACCGGGCGCAGTGCCTCTGTCGTTGTCCAAAATGTGTGCCTGCGCGGGGAAATCAGCTTGTTTGAGATTCGCATCCTTCATCGGACGCCCCACACGATCAAAAAATGCGTTGATGCGTTTTAAGGAACGCTCATCACGTGAGAGTGGCAGGCTATAAAAACTAGCCACACTCTCTTTTGTCGTATCATCCAGTGTGGGACCAAGGCCACCTGTAAAAATGATGAGCGGGAGATGCTCTGCCTTTTTTAAGGCGGAATGAATCTCTTGTTCATCATCTTCAATGCACGTGGCTTCCTTTACCTTGATACCCAAGGAAAAAAGTTCAGGCGCCAGGGTTGTAAGATTCGTATTCAGTGTCTTTCCAAGCAACAGTTCGTTGCCTACGGATATAATTGCTGCATTCATATTTATCACCTTAAACCATTATAGCAAATAAACGGCGCACATCCATGAATTCACATAAAAAAACGCCGAATATTCGGCGTTTACGTCCCTATTTGAAGTTCAGCGAGCAACAATATTCCGATAATCAATGTTGCCAGAGTGAATCCAAAAAAGATGGAAAGATTGATGATGAAACGAATTTTATAATTCATGTATTCCTGCATGTCTGCATTCTTGCGCTTGGCAATCATAGCGAAAATGAAATAGATTACAAACGCAAACACGAAAACCAAAAACACTCCGAGTAAAAACAAAAAACTGACAAATTCAATGAAAAATGCAAGGGGTGTGCCGTAAAAGGGATTCACATTAAATACTGCATGCAATACCCCAATCCCCAGTGTGAGAATGCCGACGAGCTTATAATATGCAAACAATCCACCATCTTTAAACGTAAGCATCTTTTTAGGAGTGATGCGTCCATAGCGTGCGTATTTGTAGAAAATATCCATGAAGAAGGTAATGAAAAACAACATGATGATGAGGGACAGGTATTCTTGAACAACTACAAAGAGATCCATTCAAAGCACTCCTTTAAACATTGAAACGGAATAGTAAAATATCGCCGTCTTGAACAATGTATTCTTTGCCTTCCAAACGCATTTTTCCGGCTTCTTTCACTTTAAGCATTGACCCATAGGCCATAAGCGCTTCATAACCGAAGGTTTCAGCGCGAATAAAACCTTTTTCAAAATCAGAATGGATGACGCCTGCACATTCTTTGGCGTTCATGCCATCTTTGAATGTCCACGCACGCACCTCTTTTTCACCGGCTGTGAAAAAGGTTCTTAGATTGAGCAGTTGATATGATTCTTGAATCAGACGGTCCAGTCCACTTTCATATAGACCGAGGTCATGCAAATATTCAGTTTTTTCTTCGTCGCTCAGTTCGCTCATTTCCGCTTCAATTTGTGCAGAGATAGTAATGGCTTTTGCTCCATCGCCCTGCGCATAATTGAATACCGCATCGACGTATTGATTGGAGGCTTCTGATACCATCATGTCCTCACTGACGTTGCATACGTAAATAAAAGGCTTGAGCGTCAAGAACCCGTAGCTTTTGATCGTCGCTTTTTCATCCTTGTTCAAATCGAGTGCGCGGATGGGTTTGTTATCCATCAGCGTCTCGTGGATGGTCTTGAGAACTTGATGTTCTCGCTCCATGGCCTTGTCGACTTTGAGTTGAGCTTTCTTCTCAATTTTGGGAAGGCGCTTCTCAACAATGTCCAAATCAGAAAAAATCAATTCCATGTTAATCGTTTCAATGTCTCTGATGGGGTCGACGTTGCCATCGACATGCATAACATTTTCATCGTCAAAACAGCGTACCACATGCACAATCGCATCAACTTCGCGAATATGACTGAGAAACTGATTGCCAAGCCCTTCACCTTGTGATGCACCTTTGACAAGACCGGCGATGTCAGTGAACTCAAAGCCTGTTGGTATGGTCTGGCGCGGTTGGAAAATTTCCGCTATATCGTATAGACGTTTGTCTGGAACATTCACAATGCCTACATTGGGGTCAATGGTCGCAAACGGGTAATTCGCCGCGTGGGCACCCGCTTTGGTAATGGCGTTGAATAGTGTGGATTTTCCAACATTGGGCAACCCGACAATTCCTGCGGTCAGCGCCATAAAATCATCTCCTTGAAATTAAACTCACTCAACTATTCTATTACACCCAAGGAGAAATTACAACACATCATTTTCCTGGCTTGATTTTGTAGGACATGATATATTTTTCCGATGTGTTCGGTGAAAATTTGGACGTCACGCGCTTGAATGAATAGTGCATCGCAGTCAGTCCCACCTCCAGATGACACATGGCAATACCAGCATCAAGCATTTGAATCGGATAATGCAGACGGCTGTTATATTTTTCGTCAAACTCAATGGCCACATGAATCATGTCGCCCTGCCAGTAAAGCCGCCATGGTTGTTTATTGGAGGCGCTTGGAGCTTTGCGGACAAAGTCAAATATTTTAGCAATACGCGGATTGTTCCTGCGTTTGAGAGGCGTTTTTTCGAAGGCATCGAAAAACAGGGTTTCAAACATCTTTCTATTGTCCGCATCCGCAGCCTTGCGAATGGTGCGTTCACGCAATGAACGCTTCTGAGCAGGATAGCCCACAGGCGTAATTGCAGGGATGAAAGCATCCTCGTTATACTTTTGTAGTAAGTGAATAAACTGTTTGCGCCGAAATGTACCACCAAGCCATACCGTCCCTAGGTCTTCCTCGGTAAGCGCGAGTATCAGTGTTTCAAAGAGATAGCCAAGATCAACGAGTGCGTTGGGGGTGTTTTGTCCAATGCCGACTAAAAAAGCCGGCGCGTTCTTAATGAAGCCATAAGTTCCGATTTTTTGTTTGTCCTTATCCTCTGTAACATTGCTTACAAGTTCAAAGTCAACGGCATGTGAAAAAGGCGCGGTGCGTGTTTTGAGTGATTCAATATGGGTGTTGATGGTTTGGATTACTGTTTCACTGAGCGCTTCATCCACAAATGTTCTCACACTTTTGCGCTTGCGAATCGCATCATAAAAATTAATCGTCTCCATTATCGATCCTCCGGATGAATAACCAATTCAGTATAGTCGGTCTCGCGTGTTTCTTCACCACGAATATAGCGCACACTAATACGTTCGCCCACTTGTGAATTGAGAATCTTTTCGCGCAAATCCGTAAAGTTGAGGATATCCACATACTCATCCCAATCCTCAAGTTTATATCCGATGATGATATCGTCTGATTGTAAATCGGTTTGTGCGGCCGTCCCTTCATCAGAAAAACCATCGATGCAAACACCCACATCCTGCCCACAGGCACTTACCTGATCAAGTGCGGTAATTCCAAAGAAAGGTCGCTCAACATAACCTTGCTCAATCAATTCATCAGTAATGCGCGTCACAGTGTTGGAGGGAATCGCAAAGCCAATATTTGTCGTGGCGTCATCAACGATTTTCATATTATTGATGCCGATGAGATTGCCGTTAACATCAAAAAGCGCACCGCCGCTGTTCCCTGGTGAAATCGCTGCATCATGTTGCAAAAACGGCACTTCATACTGACTTCCGGGCACAAACCTTGAAAGGCCTGAGACCACACCAAAGGTCACACTGCCAAAATAATCAAAACCAAGCGGATTGCCTACCGCTATAGCAATCTGACCGACATCGATCTCGTATGAATCCGCAAAGTCGACCGCGGGGAAGTTTTCATCTGCACTGAAACGGATCACTGAGAGATCCGTTGTCTGATTCAGCCCTAAAACTTCTGTATCTTCATTATCGATGGTAAAAAGCATGCCGTTGCGTTCATAAGTGATGCGCACTTGTGAATACGGTGTGCTTCGGTCATCAGGTTGAAGGACATGATGATTGGTCACCACATAGTAATCATTGCCGTCCTTATCAATAATCACACCAGAAGCACTGCCTGATGCAAAGCCACTGCCGGCCTCAATTCCCACAACACTTTGACGCTGAGTCTCAAGCATATCTACAAGGGCATCCTGAAAATCATCCAATTCATACTCCACACGATGATAGGACTCATCCATCAACTCTTCAACCAGATCGATAAGTTCTTGTCGTGTGTATTCATTTACATCGTATATCTCTCTTTCCTCGCGCTGATGTTCCTCTTCAATGAACAGGAAATCACACGCGCTAAGTGACAGTACAAAGAGGAACACTACACCAAGCATTAAAACTTTTTTCATGCGTCACCACTCCAAATGAAACAGTTTTTTGGCATTTCCACTCGTCAATTCGCTTACTTGTTCATAACTTATCCCTCTTAAATCAGCGACAGCTTGAGCAATTAATGGAAGATAAGCGGAATCATTTTGCTTACCACGATAAGGGTGAGGCGCTAAAAACGGAGCATCCGTTTCCACAAGCAATTTATCATCGGGAATGATTTTAGCAACTTCCTTTGGTGTTTTGGCATTTTTGAATGTCACGGGGCCGCCAAAAGAAACATGGAGACCGAGTTCTAAAAATTTGTATGCCATTTCCAATGATCCGCTGTAACAATGCATCACACCCTCGATTGGGGCGTAGGGTTTAAGGGTTTCATAGGTATCCTGCGTGGCATCACGCATATGGATACTGATGGGTTTGCCAAGGGCTTTGGATAGTTCAATCTGTTTGGCAAACACGGCTCGTTGGTCACTGGAATTCTCCTTGTCCCAGTGATAATCAAGGCCGCATTCTCCCACCGCTTTGACCTTTGGATGCTCGAGTTGTTTAACAATCAGTTCGTATTCTGCATCCTTGAGGTGCTTGACATACGTAGGATGAATCCCCACCGAAGCATACACCTGGTCATATTTCTCCGCCAGTTCAATGGCGCGTTCATTCATTTGCGGGTCATAACCAATCACCAAAAAACGTCCGACGCCCTGGCTAATCGCCTTTCCAATATAGTGTTCAACCTCAGCGTATAAGGCATCGTTATTCAAATGCACATGCGTGTCTATCAACATGACAATCCTCCTTGTTGGACCCATTATAACAAAATAAGGTATAAAAAAAGAGGCTCGCGCCTCTTTTTAAATGTGATTTTACTTTTCTACCTCTGCAACAACGCCGGCACCAACAGTTTTTCCACCTTCACGGATGGAGAACTTGGTTCCTTGTTCGAGTGCGATTGGGTGAATAAGTTCAACGTTCATCTCAACATTGTCGCCTGGCATAACCATTTCCACGCCTTCTGGCAGTTCGATAACGCCAGTTACGTCAGTTGTGCGGAAATAGAATTGAGGACGATAGTTGGAGAAGAATGGAGTATGGCGTCCGCCTTCTTCTTTTGAAAGAACGTATACTTCGCCACGGAATTTCGTGTGTGGGGTAACTGTGCCTGTTTTAGCAAGCACTTGACCGCGTTGAATGTCATCGCGAGTGATTCCGCGTAGCAATGCGCCGATGTTGTCGCCTGCTTCAGCTTGATCGAGAAGCTTGCGGAACATTTCAACACCTGTGACAACGGTTTTGCGTGTTGGTTTAATTCCAACGATTTCAACTTCGTCTTGAACTTTGACTGTACCACGGTCAACGCGTCCAGTCGCAACTGTCCCGCGTCCAGTGATGCTGAAGATGTCTTCGATAGGCATCATGAATGGCTTGTCAGTTTCACGTACTGGGTCGTCGATATACTCATCGACCGCAGCCATGAGTTCAATGATTTTTTCTTCTTGCTCTTCATCGCCTTCGAGGGCTTTGAGTGCTGAACCGGAGATTACGGGGATATCGTCTCCTGGGAAATCATACTCGCTGAGGAGTTCACGGATTTCCATTTCAACGAGTTCGAGAAGCTCTTCATCGTCGACTTGGTCCGTTTTGTTCATGAATACAACAATCTTGGGCACACCAACTTGGCGGCTCAAAAGAATGTGTTCACGTGTTTGTGGCATGGGTCCGTCTGCAGCACTTACAACAAGGATGGAACCATCCATTTGCGCTGCACCTGTAATCATATTTTTAACGTAGTCGGCGTGGCCTGGGCAGTCAACGTGTGCATAGTGACGATTTTCCGTCGCATACTCGATGTGTGCACTGTTGATTGTAATGCCGCGCTCTTTTTCTTCGGGCGCTTTGTCGATTGAATCAAAGTCGCTCGGTTTTGTACCACCGATGCCTCGTTTAGAAAGTACCGATGCGATTGCAGCGGTCAAAGTGGTTTTTCCGTGGTCAACGTGACCGATGGTTCCGATATTTACGTGTGTTCCTTTGCGTTCAAATTTTTCTTTTCCCATTTTGAATTTCCTCCTTTAATCGTTCTTAAACATTGATATTTTACCGTATCATGATTAATAATGCAAGTTAAACTAATTAGCCGTTGCGCTTTTTTATGATTTCTTCAGAGATGCTTTTTGGGGCGGGGTCATAGTGTGAAAATTGCATTGTGTAGTTTCCACGACCCTGGGTGTTGCTGCGCAGTGATGTCGCATATCCAAACATTTCACTAAGCGGTACGAACGCTTTGACTTGATGCGCGTTTCCACGTTCGCTTTGTCTTTCAACTTTGCCCCGGCGGCTCGTGAGGTCACCGATGACATTGCCTAGATAATCATCTGGTGTGATGACATCCACAGACATGATCGGTTCAAGCAGTATCGGTTTACATTTTTGTGCCGCATTCTTGACAGCCATGCCAGCAGCGACTTTAAACGCTGTCTCGTTGGAATCCACATCATGGTATGACCCATCGTAGAGCGTGGCACGTACGTTGATGATTGGATAGCCTGCGATTACACCGTTTTCAAGTGCCTCTCCGATGCCTTTGCTTACTACAGGGATGTATTCGCGTGGTACAACGCCACCGACGATTTTATCAACAAACTCATAACCACCTTCAGCGCCTTCTTCTTCATCGGGTTCATTGGGTTCGAATCTGACCCATACGTGACCATATTGGCCGCGTCCACCACTTTGGCGGATGAATTTCCCTTCGACTTCTGCGTTTTGGGTGAAAGTTTCGCGATAAGATACCTGAGGTGCACCAACATTCGCTTCAACCTTGAATTCACGCTTCAAACGGTCAACCAGGATGTCGAGGTGGAGTTCTCCCATACCGGCAATGATAGTTTGACTGGTTTCCTCATCCGTGTAGGTCTTGAACGTTGGGTCTTCTTCTGCAAGCTTTTGTAGCGCGTTGCCCATCTTGTCCTGGTCCGCTTTGGATTTGGGTTCAATGGCAACAGAAATTACTGGTTCGGGGAATTGCATTTTCTCAAGTATGATCGGATGCTTTTCCTCAGCAAGCGTATCACCGGTCGCCGTATTCTTAAGTCCAATCGCAGCAGCGATGTCACCGGAATAAACTTCTTCAATCTCTTCACGGTGGTTCGCATGCATCTGTAGGATGCGTCCGACGCGCTCTTTGTTATCCTTAGTCGTATTCATGACGTAGGATCCTTTTTTGAGAACGCCAGAGTATGCTCGGAAGAATGTCAGTTTACCAACAAAGGGGTCCGTTGCCACTTTGAAGGCCAGGGCGGAGAATTTGTCGGTGTCGTCAGATGCGACTTTGACTTCCTCACCTGTATCCTGCATGGTTCCGCGAACTTTCACAACGTCAGTGGGTGAAGGAAGATAGTCTATGACCGCGTCCACCATGAGTTTAACGCCTTTGTTTTTAAAGGCGCTTCCTGCGAGCACTGGGAAGAATTCAACATCCAGTGTGGCTTTACGGATAATCGTTATGAGTGTTTCGGTGTCGATTTCTTCACCTTCAAGGTAAGCCATCATCAAGTCTTCATCGAAATCGGCGAGTTCTTCTATCAGCTCAACACGCTTTTCTGCGACAAGTTCTTTATAATCTTCTGGAATATCGATCTCTTCGGCAATTTCTTCATGACCGCCATCATAATGATAGGCTTTCATATGAATGAGATCAATCAATCCTGTGAAATCATCTTCGGTGCCAATAGGCCACTGAATCGCAGCCGCTTTGACACCGAGGCGTTCTTTGATAGTTCCCAGTGCATAAGCGAAATCCGCACCGATTTTGTCCATTTTGTTGATAAAGACAATACGGGGAACCATGTAGTCGGTGGCTTGACGCCAAACCGTTTCTGTTTGTGGTTCGACACCGGCTTGCGCGTCCAATACGGCAACCGCACCATCAAGTACGCGCAGTGAGCGCGAAACTTCTACTGTGAAGTCGACGTGACCCGGAGTGTCGATGATGTTTACGCGGTGATCACGCCAGAAGGCAGTGGTCGCCGCGGATGTGATAGTGATTCCACGTTCTTGTTCTTGGTCCATCCAGTCCATTTGGGAAGCACCATCGTGGGTTTCACCAATTTTATGAATCTTACCGGTATGATAGAGCACACGTTCAGTCGTGGTGGTTTTACCAGCGTCAATGTGTGCCATAATACCGATATTCCTAGTTCGTTCCAAGGGGTATTTTCTTGGCATATTGTGTGCTCCTTTCTACCAGCGGTAATGTGCAAATGCTTTGTTGGCTTCAGCCATTCTGTGCATATCTTCACGTTTCTTGACGGCTTGGCCAGTGTTTTTGGATGCGTCAACGATTTCATTGGCAAGACGCTCATCCATGGTTTTCTCATTGCGCAGACGCGCATACTGAGTCAACCAGCGCAGACCTAGGGTATAGCGGCGGTCGTCGCGTACTTCATGAGGCACTTGATAGTTTTGCCCGCCGATGCGGCGCGCACGAACTTCAAAGTGAGGCATGATGTTATTCATTGCAGCGTCAAACACCTCAATTGGTGGTTGATTGGTCTTTTGTTCAACCTTTTCAAACGCAGAATAAAGAATGCGCTGAGCTGTGTTTTTCTTACCATCGTTCATTATGCTATTGATTAATTTTGTAACAAGTTTTGAATTGTACAGCGGATCGGGAAGTACGTCTCTTTTGGGTACATGTCCTTTACGAGGCATGTTGATTCCTCCTTTCGATTGAAAATGCAGCGGTGAATCTCATATATTCAGTAATTAATCGTTCTTTTTGGTTCCATATTTGGAACGGCCTTGTTTACGGTCAACAACGCCACCAGCATCCAGCGTACCACGAACAATGTGATAGCGAACACCCGGAAGGTCTTTGACACGGCCGCCTCTGATAAGAACGACACTGTGCTCTTGAAGTTTATGGCCGATACCTGGGATGTAGGCAGTTACTTCTACACCATTAGTCAAACGGACACGCGCATACTTACGCAGTGCGGAGTTTGGCTTTTTCGGCGTCATTGTGGCAACACGTGTACATACACCGCGTTTTTGTGGACTTGGCAAGTGCGTATAGCGGTCTTTCAGGGAGTTGTAGTTGATCGCAAGATGCGGAGACCCTGATTTGCTTTTGCGTGTTTCGCGGCCTTTTCTAACGAGTTGGTTTATCGTTGGCATGGGGGATTCCTCCTCTCAATTCTAGTGCAACACATCCATGTGTGTCATTATTTCCAATAAAAACTGGGCTTTTGGATAAAAACCCATTATTTTTATCGTTTCGCAACAGTGATTATACACTACCTTACCAGGCGTGTCAATAATTTGAATATCTTTTATTAAACAAAGTTCGGGTGCGCCAAGCGCACCCGATTAAACATTGTTATTCGCGTTCGTCCTCTTCCATGGAATCGACGAATTCATTGTATTCATCATCCATGTCCTCTGAAGAGCTTTCACCGAAAGTAACGGTGTTACCACTTGAAGACTCTTGGCGCTGGTCGTCCATTTCTTCAGCGTATTCCTCATCGATGATGATGTCATCTTCTTCACCATAGACAGCCTCGGGTTCTTCCACTTCGGGTTTTTCATAATCGAAATGTGTGTGTTCAAGGATGCCTGTACCAGCAGGGATGCGTCCGCCGATAATAACATTTTCTTTAAGTCCAACTAGGTTGTCGATTTTGCCGCGGATGGCCGCATCAGTAAGGACGCGGGTGGTTTCTTGGAAACTGGCCGCGCTGAGGAATGATTCACTGC
>CAZOPM010000021.1:17441-19635 GCA_964581705.1 uncultured Candidatus Izemoplasmatales bacterium | reverse complement strand
GGGTGGGGTGATTCTCGTGATGAAGGATTTCACCTTCCCAGGTGCGGATGGTGAAATAGTTCTTGCCCCGCGAGATCAGATATTCTGGGAGAATCGGTGTTTTGCCCTTGCCACCGGGGGCATTGACAATGTAGGTGGGAATGGCCATCCCCGAGGTGTAGCCCCGCAGATACTCCATAATCTCCAGTCCATCATCGATGCTGGTGTTGAAATGCCGCGTGCCCTTGACGGTTTTGGCATGGAAGAGATAATAGGGCCTCACACGGATTTTTAACAACTCGTGGTTGAGACTGCGCATGACGAACTTGTCGTTGTTGACGCCGTTTAACAAGACCGCCTGGTTGCCCAGGGGAATGCCTGCGTTGGCCAGGCGTTCACACGCGGCCTTGGAGGCTTCGGTGATCTCCATGGGGTGGTTGAAATGGGTGTTGAGGAAAATGGGGTGGTACTTACTGAGCATGGAGACAAGGTCTTCAGTGACGCGCTGGGGCATGGTCACAGGGGTGCGTGAGCCGATGCGGATGTATTCGACGTGCTCGATGGCATGAAGCTGTGAGATGATCCATTCGAGGCGGGCGTCTGATAAGGTGAGCGGGTCCCCTCCGGTGACGAGCACATCACGGATTTCCTCATTGTCACGAATATAATCAATTGAGGCCTGCACCTGGTCCTTGGGTGTGGCGAGGTCCTCTGAGCCGATGTTGCGGCGGCGCTGACAGTGCCGGCAGTACATGGCGCATTCGTTGGTGACGTTGATGATCAAGCGATCAGGATAGCGCCGTGTGATGGACCCGGCGGGATTGGTGTGTTCCTCGTTCATCGGGTCGAGATTGTGATAGGTATCCTCCAGTTCCAAAAATGATGGCATCGCCATCAGTTTGATAGGGTCATAGACTTCACTGGGGTCTATGAGTGACAGGTAATAAGGAGAGATCGACCAGCGGAATTGCTTGCCCACGTTGTCGATGGCCTCGATTTCATCGTTGGTGAGGTCGAGGACCTCACTTAAAGTCTTAGAATCGCTGATGCGATTGCTTAGTTGCCAGCGATAATCATTCCACTGCTCCTCAGTGGCGCCCATGATGCGCAAGATTCTATCTCTGCGCGCAGTAAGGGTGCTCGCGTGTTCAAGGCCTTTGTTGATATAGGGTTTAGCGTCCAGGTAATCTTCAATGCGGTTTTTGAGTGTCTGAGCCCGCTCTAGGGAGACAATGCGTTGTTTGCTGCTCATTGTATCACTATCCTTTCCCCACCCATTATAACTTAGTTTTGCAAAACGCACAATGCACCGCATGCGGCGTAAAAAAGCGTTTGCCTAAGTAGGCTTGCTAAGCTATAATAAATAGTGGAAACCAATTGAAAAGAGGTGAAACAATGCAACCAATCAAACAAATGGACAATGTAGGAAAAGAGACACAAAAATTTCTTAAAAAATTCGACAAAGCACTCACCAAATACGAAGCTGTCCCCGCTGAGGAAGATGGCGCCATGCGCCATGTGCCTTCTGAGGAGCATACCGCAGCAAAAAGTAAATTGCGCAAATTTTTGATTAATTCCGAAAAATTCAATCTTGTCAATTTGCTTACGCTACTGGAAGTGGCGGAAAAGGACACAGAAGATATTGCCAAGGAATTTCGTGTCATCAAGCAAAAACACGTGGAAAACGACACACACAAAGCGATTTATGCAGCGATACTGGACACAGACCGTCTGCGTGAACGCTTTGATGCCGGACTCAAGCGACTCAATGAAGCGGATGTAAAACTCTAATCATCATGCTGTATTAGTAAACCTAGAACATAAAGACGTCCCTGGATGTATCCGCCATTACAACGAGCGGTCCTTTCCCCCTTGAGCATTCCATTAAGTGCATCCGCGGATGCACTTTTTTCATGCCCCGCGCTAGAAAAAAGGGCTGAAGTTTACGGCATCAGCCTATGCAAACAAACGGTTTCATGTTACTATGCATTGTTATAATGGGAATGCTTTAGCACTATAAATAAAACCACTATATAAGGAGTTTATGCAATGAAAAAATTATTACTGGTATTGAGTCTCATGCTCGCGGGATTCACCCTTTCCGCGTGTGACCTCTTCATAGACATTGAACCTCAAGATTCCTATACACTTACGCTGGAAAGCAATGTTGATGGCGTTAGTCTGAGTGAGGCACCTGAAGGGCCTCACGAATCAG
>CAZOPM010000021.1:0-17341 GCA_964581705.1 uncultured Candidatus Izemoplasmatales bacterium | reverse complement strand
TGAGTGATGCGGCGACCTTCACCCACACAGTGGAAGGCGATGCGACGCTTGAAGCAGTGTTTGATGAAGACGTCAGTGGTATGTACGCACTCACCCTAAAGAGCAATGTTGATGGCGTTAGTCTGAGTGAGGCACCTGAAGGGCCTCACGAATCAGGGGACACTGTGGAAGTGAGTGCTCAGTGGGACGATGACGATCTGGAATTTTCCCACTGGGAGTTAAACGGGGAAACGCTGAGTGATGCGGCGACCTTCACCCACACAGTGGAAGGCGATGCGACGCTTGAAGCGGTATTCGAGGTTTCTTATGTTGAACCCCGGACGTATCACGAGACATTTGAGGACTTTTATGAAACGGGCAGTCAGTACAGTGATTTTTCCCATGTAGGCTCCAGTGGCGTTGAGTGGCATTTCACTGATACGCGCACGGATGTGCGCTTTGACAGTGTTTCGGATGCTGTAACCTTTGGTGATGTACCCGCCCGTAATGCCTCCATGAGCGCAACGATTCCTGAGGGCATCAGTTCGCTGAGCCTTTATTATGAAAATGCCTTTTCCAATCCTGCGGGCCTTGAGCTTTATATCAATGGGGAACGTGTGGCGACGGCACCGGAAGTAGAAGGCACATTCGAACTGTTCGAGGTTGATGCCCTCGATGTGACTGGGGAATTCGAGCTTAAGCTTGTCCCCACCAATGGCCAGACGACCATTGATGATTTGTTCTGGGAAAACAACGTTCCCGGCAGTGATTACCCCGTGGTCTCCCTTGAGAGTGATTACTGGGACGCACAGCTTGATGTGACGCCCGGTGAGCGCGTCACACCGGGCGAAGCGGTCACTGTAGCGGCCAGTGATAAAGAAGATATGTATGATTTCAAGTACTGGGAAGACGGCGAGGGCAATATTGTCAGTGAGGAAAATCCCTACACCTTCACTCCCACACAAGACACCGTGCTCAACGCAGTATTCGATACCCCTCCTGCTTATGCGCTGCGACTTGAATCCAACTATTATGAGGCGCAACTGTCCAAATCGCTCGACCGCAACGTTGTGGAAGGCACTGAGATTGAGGTGACGGCGGATGCGCCTGAGGATGCGTATGACTTCCTTGGATGGGAAGACGGAAGTGGGACCATTGTCAGTGAAGATGAAAGCTTCACATATACCATGCCCGCAAGCGACACGGTTTTAACCGCCCGCTTTGATGTCCCTGAGCCTATTGACTATGAAAACAAGTCTCTTGATACGCTCACAGATTTGGAACTTGACCGATATGACGGCTATTACAGTGAACTTGAAGGGCTTCACGGTGATGCGCTAGCGGAGGCGATTCAAACGATGCTTGAAACCGAGATTGTGTATCAGTCATATGGCGCTGCGCGCGACATATTGCAAGAAAGTGACCGTGACCCTGATAATCACGACAATGTCATTCAACTCTACACCCGCCAAAGCGTTCCCGGTGAGTGGGACGGGGGGACGACATGGAACCGTGAACATGTATGGCCCAACCGCCGATTCCCAGGAGACCGCACCTCGAATTTGGGCAGTGATCTGCACAATCTCGCCCCTGCTGATCCCGGGGAGAACAGTGCCCGCGGCTTTAAGTATTTTGACTGGGACACGACGGGGTCATCCTATGAACCCCATGATGATGTCAAAGGCGATGTTTCACGCATGATGTTTTATATGGACGTATTCTATGATGAACTCACGCTCGTCGATGATGCGCCGGATGCGGACAATTATGAGATGGGCAATCTCGGGGTGATGCTTGAGTGGCATCTCATGGACGGGGTCAGTCATTTCGAAATGCGGCGCAACGATATCATTGAAGATTATCAAAACAACCGCAACCCTTTCATAGATTATCCCCACCTCGCCTATTTGCTGTATTATGACCATCCTGATATCGCACTCGATTAATCATGCCGCCTTCGAAGGGACGTCGAAGGCGGTTATGAGTTTGTCTGCTTGTTTAGATAAAAAAGTAGTTTTGCAATTGCTTGCTTGTTGGTATAATATACATATGAAACCATAAAGGGGTGGAAACAATGAAGGGATTAATTGTTATTGGACTTATGATGATGCTGGTGGGGTGCACATCGAGCGTACCATCGGCCGATATTGATAATGTGGAAGTGATTGGAAACTCCATTACGTTTGACGTTAACACAAGCAACGGCGAGATGATTGAGGACTATGCGCTTCGCATGTACCGCGGAGATACGCATGTGCATACATTCACCGATGATGAATTGAACAAGGATGGACTCATGTATGATGTGAGCATTCATGCACTGTCTCCCGGGGAACACACCATTGAAGCCTACGCACAATATGATGACAACGGGGAAACCGTCAGTGAGGTCATTGGCTCGCATACGTTCACATTTGAACTGCCCGAGGCTGCACCGACGGTCGCTTTTACGGACGTAGATTTGGAAAAAGACCGTATTGACTTTTCTATGGATGTTGAAGACCCCGAAGCCCCCATCAACCGTTTAAGCATCATGCTTTATGATGATGAGGGCAACGCCCTTGTTGAGATCAGTGATTCAGAGGTTCAATCCTTATCCTTCCTCCAAACACTGACTTATAATAAAGCGCTTTATTTCCATAATTTACAAGCCGACACTGATTACACCATCCATATCTACGGTGACTTCGACGTTGATGAGGCCGCCTTTAAATGGGTCATCATGGATGTTTATCACTTTACTACCGATGAAGATTGATTGGTGTTGAACCTTGCATTAGTATTTCCTTTTCTTAGTGACGGCGCCCTTTTTGAGGGCGTTTTCATTTTGTTTATTTTTTGATATGATGGGAATCACACGGCACCTTATACATTGAATCAACCATAGTAAGCATCCTATACAATGGTTTATCACTGAAGAGGGCTTGACTAAACACGCAAAACCCCGCATGATAAGAGTACGCACCCACAACAGGAGGTTTTTATGAGAATAGTAGTTGCCCTTGGTGGCAATGCCCTTGGCAATACACCAAGTGAACAAAGTGAACTGGTAAAAAACACCGCCGATTCATTGGTGGATCTGATCAACGAAGGCCACGAACTGTGCATCGTTCATGGCAATGGCCCACAAGTCGGCATGATCCAGGGTGCCTTCGACGCGGCAAGCCGCGCGGGCGATACCCCGATCATGCCCCTTCCCGAATGCGGAGCGATGAGCCAGGGCTATATTGGCTTTCATCTGCAAAACGCCCTTATCAATCGTCTGAAGGCCACAGGGACAAACCGTAGTGTGGCCACGATTGTGACGCAGACGAAAGTGGCCAAAGACGACCCCGCCTTTGACGCACCGACCAAACCCATCGGCCCTTTTTACAGTAGTGAAGCTGCCATCAAGCAACAACAGAAGCATCTCTTGCTTCCCTACGTCGAAGACAGTGGCCGCGGGTATCGCTTCGTTGTTGCAAGCCCCAAACCGACCGGCTTTGCCGAGGAAGCGAGCATAAAGACACTTGTGGACGCTGGGCAAGTCATTATCGCCTCAGGCGGCGGAGGCATTCCTGTGTATGAAGACCAGGGCATGCTCAATGGGATTTCCGCTGTCATCGACAAAGACGCATCCAGCGCAAAAATGGCTGAACTCATTGATGCCGATCTATTGGTGATTCTTACCGCTGTAGATAAGGTTAAAATCAATTTCGCAACGCCTGAGGAGCAGTCCTTGGATGCGATGACGTCTGAAGAAGCCATGAAGCATTTAACCGCCGGGCAGTTCGCCGCAGGGTCCATGAAGCCCAAAGTCGAGGCCGCCCTTGATTTCCTCAAACAAAAACCCAGCAGCAAAGCCATCATCGCTGCACTTGAGGATGCTTATGACGCCGTTGTCAACACTGCAGGAACCACGATCACCAAATAATATTAATGTCTGCGCAAACGCAGACATTTTTTATTGCCCCTAGCAAGTGTTATAATGGGTTTGAAAGGACGTGGTGTTCATGTATTTGATTGACAGCGCCAATATTAAAGCGATTAAGCATCTTTCACAAACCTATGCGTTTGACGGCATAACGACCAACCCCACCCTCATGAGCAAGGAAAACCGCACCGACTTTTTGCATCATGTGAAGGAACTCTCAGAAACCCTCGAAGGCAAGCGTCTTTATGTGCAGATTAATGCTGATGATGCTTCGCGGATGGGCGAGGAGGCGCGCGCGTTTACGCGTGTGGCGGCCCCACCGGTGAGTGTGAAGATTCCCGCGACCCTCGAAGGCTACAAGGCGATGCGCGCGCTTTGTGGTGAGTTCGACATTGCTGCAACGGCCGTGGTGGATTTCCACCAGGCGCTCATGAGCATTGACGCCGGGGCGAGCAGTGTCATCGTCTATGTCAACCGCATGCTTGCCAGTGGGCTCCGCCCGTTTCATTTGATCGGGCAGTTGCGCGCGCACATCGATGCCCTTGGTATTAACGTGCACATTATCGGTGCATCGTTTAAGACCCAGGAGGAAGCGTCCAAGGCAATTGTATCAGGTGCGCACCGCGTGAGTGTTGCGCCTAGTTTGCTTGAACGCATGTTTTTAAAGCCGCTGACCCAGCGCAGTGTCTCGCAGTTCACCGATGATTTCCGCGAACGCTATAAACAAACGCATATCAAGGATAAGTCGCAATGAGTGTTACGCTGTTTGTACTCAGTGACATTCACGGACATTACCGCGAGATGATCAATGCCCTCGATGCGGCAGGCTTCGACCCGCAAAACCCAAAGCACGAACTGCTCGCGCTTGGAGATTATTTTGACCGCGGAACGCAAAACACAGCGGTGTATGAATATCTCAAAAGTCTGATGGAGCGGGGGAAGGCTGAGGGATTGCTTGGCAATCACGATTGTTTTATGCTTGAGTTTTTACAAGGCAATGACCATAAGACGTTGTTCAACGTGCAATACAATGGCTTTGGTCAGACCCTTGAGGATTTCAGCGCAATGCCTTATTCCCCGTCGCAGCATTCTGCGATCCGCCACGCGATTCTTTCGCACTACCCGGGTCTTTTGGCGTGGTGCGAGCAACGTCCGCTCTTCATTGAACACGAAGGCTACGTGTTTACTCACGGCGGGGTAAATGGGAAAGACCCCAACTGGCGCAACCAACCGCGTGAAACATTTGTATGGAATTATCAGACCACGCTGGCCCCGCTTAAAGATAAGACGGTTGTGGTGGGCCACGAGCGCACCCCGCAAATCCGTATGAAGCGCGGGATCATGCACGGAATAAGTTTAGAGGACCCGCGCGCGTCGCAGCCGATTCATGATGAACACGTGATTTATATCGATCCTTTTGTTGAAGCGACCAAACGGATGAACGTGGTCACATTTACGTTGAAGCATTCTCTGGTTCGCGGCGGTGTATCCTCAAACAAAAGTCGCACACAAACTTTATAGAGTTTTTATGCGCGTATTCAGTGAATATGGTATAATGAGAGTAGAAAAATAAAAAAAAGGGTGATAATGAATGGGACTATTGCAACGCTTATTCGGCAAAAAGAAACAATCCACACAAGCAAGCAGTGAAACGTCGACGCCCCACCAGGAAGAAACGCAAGAACCTTCTCACGAAGAACCCAAACAGGCTACGCAGGAAGAAACACCTAAAGATGACGTTGATCACAGAGATCAGACCAAGCCTTACCACGTTTCACAAAACAAGGACAAAGACAGCGAATTCTTTGAAATGTGGCTTGTGAAACGCGAACAATCGAACAAAACGCTCAAACATTTTAAAACGCAGCACGAAGCGATTGATTACGCTAAGACCTTAGCGGAATCTCAAAAAACCAAAGTTGTTGTCCACAAGAAGGATGGCACCATCCGCGAACAGCACTAACCATAAAAACCCCCCTTGCAAATCCACAGGATTGCAAGGGGTTTTTTTATTGAACCGGTCGGGCTCATGAATCATTGTCGTCTTTGATTGCTGCTTGGGCGTCAAAAACGACGGTACGGTTGCGCCCGCTAGTCTTCGCTTTATAAAGCGCATCGTCTACGGTTTTATATGAGCGATCAAAGGTCAGGTCATCCTCAATGTAAAGCGGGGCCACACCGATGGAGACGGTGAGGGTGATTGCTTCGCTTTCCTTTAAAAAAACGTAAGAAGCAATGGTTTCATTGAGCCGCCTAGCAACAATGGCCGCACCTTGTGTGGAGGTGTGGGAAAGCAGGAGAATGAATTCTTCTCCGCCCCAGCGCGCCAGCGTGTCAGATTCACGGATGTTTTCAGTAAGGATGGCGGCGAGCTGCACAAGAATCTTATCGCCCACGCCGTGACCATAGGTGTCATTGATGGTTTTGAAGTGATCGATGTCGATCATCATCACACTGGCGTCCACCCCGTAGCGCTTGGCGATCGCGCGTTCATAGGTGAGTTGTTTATGGAAGAAGCGGCGGTTGGGAAGATGGGTCAATGGGTCGAGGGTGGAGAGTGTCTCAAGGCGTTTATTCATCTTTTTAAGGGTGATGCGCACAGAAAGGTCATAATGTTTTAGGCGATAAAACCTTACCCCTGCAAAGACGACCCCACCCATGGCCACAGTGGCGTTGATCACATGGGTGGTGAGAAGGGCCTGGGAATCCTGGGCAAAAAAGACGCCGGCTGTGAAAAGCACAAATGGCACACCGAACACCCACGTGTGATGCGGGGGCTTGATGTATATGAGAAGCCCGAAAATCAGAAGTTTCGCAGTAAAAAGCGTGATGTGTCCGGTGGTGAGCTGATCGAAGATAGCGATGGTTGCGGAGATCATGAGAATGGTGAATATTCCCAGTGCAGGCATGCGCGTAGCGATAGGGCGCCATTCTTGTTTTTGTCGCAAAATCCAGTAAAACCACCCTAGCAGCGCGGTAATCACGAGCGCGAGCGTCAGATGCAAAAGATAGCTCACGACGGTGAGCTCATAGATATCGCCCGTTGCCTGCATGAGGCGCAGGCGCTCCACAACGAATAAGAAAAGCGCTTCGACAATGAACAATCCTATAAGCACGCCGATCATGCGTTTGGCATTGATACGGTCGATGAGACTTTGGATCATCGTGCGTTGTTCTATTTCCACGACGTTCACCTCCCTGCTTTTTATTATAGCACGCGCGGGCAAACAAAAGACATTGCCTTCATGCAATGTCTCAGTTTAAATAATCCTTGTAGGTTTTTTTAAAGGGGTCATCATCGTCATCGTCGTCATCGACGACGTCGACTTCATCGATGTCATCGAGACTTCCAGGGTCGATATGGGTTTGTTCGAAGGGGTCGTTGAACATCTTGTTGCGCCGTGATGTATAGGGTCGGTTGATGGGAATGATCATCGCGAGAAGGTAGCCTGCGATCAAGCCACCGATGTGACCTGGAATGGAGATATTGCCCCCGATGAAGGTGAAAATCACGTTGATGAGCACGAAGGTCTTAATCGCGGAGATATCGTTGGGATCAAGCCACGAGGAACGGTGGATGGTGACCCAAAGCAGTGCGCCCAGTAGTGCGAAGATCGCACCTGAAGCACCGATGGTGGGCGTAAAGTTATCAAACGCGATGTCCCAGCCTACCACAGTCCAAGAGGCAAGCAGTCCACCGAGCAGGAAAAATATGAAATAGCGCCACGCGCCCACAAGCCGCTCGAGCGCTGAGCCGATGACATAGATGCCAAAAAACGTATTGAAAGCGAAATGCATCAGATTGCCATGCAGAAGCATCACGGTGAATAACCGCCACCACTCCCCACCGTAGACGACTCTGTGTCCTTGCAGATACCCGATGGAGAAAAGGGCGTTGTTGCTTAGGGAATTGGCGATATACGCGGACGTTATGATAATGATCAAGGCGAAACTGACCGGGTTAGACTTCGAAAAGGGAACCCCGGGTTGACGCGCGAATATGGACATATTATTCCTCCGAGCCTGCAAACATCATCAGCGGGACGATGATTTCATCGTTGGTGATGCCTGCGTGATGGGCGTGATGGGTCTTGTCGTCGGTGAGTTTGAAGAAGTATTTGTCCTTGGCTACCGAGATGAAGTCTCCCAGGCAGTAATCGACAAGTGGCGATTTTTCGCCCCGACCCAAAAGCTTCTTGGTCAGAAACTCTTCTTTGGTATATAAATCGAAGTAATCACCGAAATGCTGGGTGAAAAATTCAATAAAATACTCCCGCATGGCATCCTTGATGAAAAAGCTCGTCATTCTCGGTTCGTTGGCGGGAAGGTGTTCGAACGTGGCGGTGATGTCGTGGTAATCAAACAAAGGAATGGGTTCCACATCACTCAACCCGTGGTCGGCGGTCACAATCACGAGCGTGTCCTTGCTCAATGTTGCCTTGAGCGCCTTCATGGATGCGTTGAGTGAGGAAAGCACATCCTTGGTGCTTTGATGCAGCAGTCCATGGGAATGTTGGTTTTGATCGGGCTCGACACTATAGACATAAGCGAGGGTCTGGTCGTGTTGACGCTGAAATTTCTGAAGCTGCTTCAAGCCTTCATCAAAGGTCTTGTAACCCTCCTTGCCCACAATGTCGGCAGGAAAGAAGTGCTTGGCGTGCACCTTGGTTTCTTCATTGATGCGGTCAATGAAGGTGGATTGTTTGAAGTGTGTGTCAAAAAACCCTTCAGGAATGAATTTTTCCTTGTCGTAGTAGTCTTCATTCTTAAAGATGGTATAGTAAATGTCTTCATCCTTAAAATATTGAAACCACCCCAGATACCCCGATTCATAAGGGGTTTTGCCCGTAAGCACCGCAGTGGTTGCGGCGGCGGTGGTGGAAGGGAAGACACTGGTGATTTCACTGACTTTCGTTTCATTGAAAAAGGGTGTGGCGTCGGTGTGGAGTTTGAGCAAGTTGTTGCCTAGTCCATCAAGCAACACGACCGCCACGTGGTTGTAGCCTTGAGCGAGCGCATCATCAACGACGCTGAGCGTGGGATGCCAGGGCGTAAGCCCATAGTGTTTGTAAAGCGAGTGGGTCAGATTGACGATCGAGTTCGTATAGTCAATTTTCATTATTAGCCTTCTTTCACAGGGTTTACATATAGTGTATAGGAGACGGGCGTTTTTTTCAAGCGTCCCACCAATGAAAAAGACGCCCGAGTGGGCGTCTTTGCTTAATCGATCAATGTTTCAATAACGTCTTTAGTTTCCTGCGGGGCCACTTGCATGGTGTCGTTGATCACACCGCCAAAGGGGACCGCGAACAATCCTGAATTTATCCGGGAAATATAAGTGTTGGTTTCGCACTTTTTATAAACATGCACGCGCCACCCGCCCTCGCCAAGTTGGGCTTCACAACGCGCTATGCTGAGGTGGGTATCATTCATCTTTTTTGCCAGTTTACCAAGGTCAGTGTAAAAGGGTAAATGCGTCGCTGCGCTCATAGGTCCAACCGCCTTTAAGGAACTGTAGCGCGCGCTTTAAAAAGTGTCAACGACTGTGATATAATCCACAGTGAAGGAGGCATGACCTATGGAAAATTTCATTTATAATCTCCCCACACGCATCATTTTCGGTAAACAACAAATCGAACACTTAAGCAGTGAACTCACCAACCAAAACGTCAAACGCATGCTGCTGGTGTATGGCCAGCAAAGCATCAAGAAACTGGGCATCTACGACCATATCATCAACGTAGCCGCTCAGCTGGGAATCGAGGTCATTGAAGAAAGCGGTGTGCGTCCCAATCCTGATATCACCAGTGTCCACAGTGGACGCAAAAAAGCAATCGAGCATGACGTGGACTTCATCCTTGCTGCTGGTGGGGGCTCTGCGATTGACGCGGGCAAAGCGATCGCCTTCGCCCGCTACATGGACAGTGAAGCGGCGGTATGGAAGGCCTTCAGAAACGAAGTGCCACTGACCAAGGCCCTTCCCATTGGGACGATTCTGACCCTCGCGGCCACAGGTACGGAGACCAACGGCAACACTGTAATCTCCAATGATGCGCTCAAGGACAAGCGCAGTGTGCGCAATCCCATGCTCATGCCGGTATTTTCCATCATCGACCCTGAATATACCAAATCCGTGCCCGCCCATCACATCAAGGCGGGCTCAATCGACATTATGATGCATGTATTCGAACAGTTCTTCTCCAAAACACCGCGCACGGAGACCAGTGACTACATGTCCACGGGACTGATCAAAAGTGTCATCGAAAACACCCGCCGCATCCTGGGCGGCGAGGATGACTACGCTGCGCGCGCCAACATATCGTGGGCCTCGACCCTTGCGCTTTGCTGGGTCCTCCAGCAGGGCAAGGTGGGAGACTGGGGGTCACACAGACTTTCTTATCCCATCACCACCGATTATGGCATCACCCACGGGTTGGCGCTTGCGATCATCCAACCCGCGTGGATGTACATCGCGCTGCGTGAAAACCCCGAACCCATGCGCCGCCGCCTTGGGACGATGGGCCGCGAGCTCTTTGGAATTGAAAACCCTGAAGATGTCATTGAAGCGTTTAAAAATCTCTACCGCGAATTCGGCGTGGCCGCGACGTTCAGTGAAGCCGGCGTCACCTTGAGCGAACAGGACGTGCAGCGCCTGGCCGCAGTAGTCACTGAACTGGGCCCTATAGGCAACACCATCACCGTTGATTACAATCTGGCGATGGATATATTCAACGCAGCGAAATAGAGGTGCCTTATGCCCTATACACTCTACATTCACGCCAATACCCCACTCCACCCCTTCACCTCTACAATTGAAGGGGTGTTTGAAGGCACACCCTTCACCCCTGTAAACAACGGAGGAATGCTCGGGCGCGCCATTGAAACTGCCCCTTCGATGCCTCTGGATGATATTCGCGGCACCCTCGCACTTGATTTGGGCATCGAGGTGACCTTCATCGTCATGCACCCTTCGGTGCTTGAGTGGGCGCCCCGCGATTTGCTTGTCCGTCTTGGGGCCAGTGAACACCCGGGGGTGCATGATTTTTCTTCCGCACTTGCTCGCGCTTTTGCGCGAAGGGAACGAATTCCCACTGACGCCGCCTCGCAGCTCAATCAATTGCTTGATTCTCCCCTTAAACGCAGTGTGCGCGCGCTTGCCGCTCACACGCTCAACACCAAAGCTGCGGCGCGCGCACTTTATGTACACAGAAATACACTGTTGTATCGCATTGATAAGATTGAGGAAGCCTGCGGCCTTAAGGCCAATCAGTTTTATGACGCGCTCATCTTAACGATGCTGCTTGCATGATTGTGCACCCTGCCCATAGGAAGGCAGGGTGGTTTTTGTTAGAATACATGTAGTTTGACACAAAGGAGAATGGATTATGGGCGATTTATCATTTCGCGACATTAAAAAAGTATATGAGGGCGATGTCCAGGCAGTAGCGGACTTCAACCTCGAAGTAAAAAACAAGGAATTCATCGTATTCGTCGGGCCTTCAGGGTGCGGGAAATCAACGACCCTAAGAATGATTGCCGGACTCGAAGACATTACCGAAGGGGACCTCTACATTGATGGCACGCGTGTCAATGACATCCCTCCAAAGGACAGAGACATCGCCATGGTGTTTCAGTCTTATGCGCTTTATCCGCACATGACGGTTTTTGACAACATGGGCTTTGGCCTCAAGTTGCGTAAAAAGCCGAAAAACGAAATAAGAGAACGCGTAGAAAATGCAGCCGAGATTCTCGGCTTAGAGGATTTGCTCGACAGAAAACCCAAGGCACTCTCGGGTGGACAGCGTCAACGCGTGGCACTGGGACG
Organism: uncultured Candidatus Izemoplasmatales bacterium; assembly: GCA_964581705.1. Classification (GTDB taxonomy): domain Bacteria; phylum Bacillota_I; class Bacilli_A; order Izemoplasmatales; family Izemoplasmataceae; genus B1SED10-225. The sequence continues at coordinate 5,624 of CAZOPM010000021.1, read as the reverse complement.
CGCGCTTGTGCGCGATGCGAAAGTATTTTTGATGGATGAGCCACTGTCCAACCTCGATGCCAAATTGCGCGTGCAAACACGTGCGGAGATTATCAAGCTGCATGCCCGCATTGAGACGACGACGGTTTATGTTACCCACGACCAAGTCGAAGCGATGACGATGGCTGACCGCATTGTGGTCCTGAATGAAGGATACATCCAACAAGTCGGGACGCCTTATGAAGTCTATAACAATCCCAACAACTTGTTTGTGGCCGGCTTCATCGGCACACCGGCGATGAACTTCATCAACGGAGAAGTGACCAAAGAAGGCACCTTCAAAAACGAGGAAGTGGAAATCAAGATACTCAAAGCACAATTCGATACCCTCAAAGAAAAGGGCTATGTAGGCAAACCGATCATTCTCGGTGTGCGTCCTGAGGATATCCACGATGATAACAACGTCAAGACCGCTTACCCTGATGCGGTCATCAACTTCAATGTCGATGTGGCGGAGCTTCTGGGAAGCGAGACCAACATCACCACCGCCATCGGTGATGATCAAGTCATCGCCCGCGTCGATGCCCGCACCGATATCAGAATGAACGATAAAATCGAGCTCGTTCTCGATATGAACCGGGTGCATTTCTTCGACCCCAAAACCCAGCAACGCGTCATCGAAGATGAATAAGCCACTAAAAGCCGCACAAATATATGCGGCTTTTTTTATACCCATAGGCAAATCGGGTGTGTTATGCTAGGGGTGAGGTGACACAATGGAAAAATCACTCAACACATACGAACGCATGATCGAGCATGTTTTCATCATGGCACTTTTTGCCGTGTATTCCGTTTTCGGCTTATTGATCACGACCGGTGCGGCGCTTTCCGCAGGGTTCGCAACGGCGCGGTCACTCAAAAGCGATCCCCCCGAAGCGCCCACCCACGTAATGTTTCACAGACATTTTATGGAAACCTTTAAACCCTCAACAATCGCCTGGGCCATTATGGTGGCGATTGGTCTTGGAATTACACAGCTTTATTTCTGGGCGTTTGACCCCGCGGTTTCTTGGCGGCTGGTCATTTTTTACATCCTGCTTTTTTACTGGGTGATCTTTATGCTTTATATTTTCCCTGTCAACTCGGTATTCAAACACCGCAGCATCCTGCACGCTTTGAAAAATACGACGCTTATCATTCACTTGCATCCCCTCGTACTGGCGCGGATGCTCATCATCGCATCGGTCGTATTTTTGCTCGTGGATGGGGTGCATGCAATACTGACGCCTGTGGCGATTACGCTGTATTTTTACTTGCAAGCCCGCTGGTTGAGTCCCACATTCGATTTTTATATTAAGCGTCTCAAGGCGCAAACGGAATAAATAGGAGGTAAGGGATATGGATCAAAACTATGAAAACAAATACTTTGAGTTGCTTTCACAGACGTTTCCCAACGTGCAAAGCGCTGCGAGTGAACTGATCAATCTCAACGCAATTCTCAATCTGCCCAAGGGGACTGAGCACTACATCGCCGATATTCACGGTGAGTATGATGCGTTCAATCATTTTCTTAAAAACGCAAGCGGCATTCTCAAGACGAAAATCAACCAGAATTTCGCCGATCTCGACCATGTCAACCGGCGGCGCTTTTCTTTCTTTTTGTATTATCCTCACGACATGCTCAACAAATACCAAAAAGCATGGGACGAAGATTCCTTTGAGATGCTTTTGCGTGATGTGCTCAAGCGCATGGTCGAACTCGCCCGCATCATCGCCACTAAATATACCAAAAGCCACGTCGGCAAAAACCTGCCCGAGGAATTTTCCTATATCATCCAGGAACTGCTTTACGAATCGAACAACCACGAAGACAAGCGCGCTTATTATGACGCGATCATCGACGCGATTTTTTCTACGGGCCGCGAGAAAAAACTCATCATTGAACTCTCACGCTTCGTGCGCCGCCTGGCGATCGACAGACTGCATATCGTCGGCGATATCTTCGACCGCGGCCCCAAGCCCCATCTCGTGATGGAAAAAATCATGAAACAAAAAAATGTCGACATCCAGTGGGGCAACCACGACATTATCTGGATGGGCGCGGCCAGTGGTGATGCCTTATCGATTGCCAATGTCATCCGCATCGCCGCGCGCTACAACAATCTCGATTGTCTTGAGGATGGTTATGGAATCAACTTGCGGTTTTTATCAAGCTTTGCCGATGAGGCCTACAAAAACGACGACTGCAAAAACTTCCATCCTAAAAACGTCTCTACAGAAGATGCGATGCTCGACCATCCCGAATACGTCGCGCGGATGCACAAAGCCATCAGCGTCATCCAGTTCAAACTTGAACACGCCATCATTGAGCGCAACCCTGGTTTCGGCCTTGAAAACCGCCAGATCATGCATACCCTCGATTTGGAAGAGGGGACTGTGGAAGTCAAAGGCCAACGCGTGCATCTCAATACCACCAATTTCCCCACCGTCTATCCCGCTTACCCCACGGAACTCTCCAACCAGGAAAAGGAAGTCATCAAGCATTTGCGACAAATGTTTTTGCACAACGAGATGCTGCAGACGCACATTCGCTATATGTTCAGAAAGGGCTCGATGTATCTTAAAACCAACGATACCCTGCTCTTTCACGCAGGCATGCCCATTAATGAAGATGGGTCCTTCAAAGAACAAGGCATCGACGGAATCACCTACATGGGCAAGGGGCTTTTCGACATCTATGAATCGAAACTGCGCAATGCCTATTTGAACCGCTACGAACAGCACAACCCCGAGATGGATTACTTTATGATCCTTTGGCAAGGCCCTACCAGTCCGCTTTTCGCAAAGGATTCAATGCGCACGTTTGAACGCTACTTCATCGATGATGCGGCTACGCACAAGGAATACATGAATCCCTACTTCGCAAGGCGCGAGGACCACGCGCTTTTGGACCGCATCTTCCAGGCCTTTGGCATGGACCCTAAAAAGGGAAAAATCATCAATGGCCATGTCCCCAAGGATGTCACCAAGGGCGAAGACGTCGTGCTGGCGGATAAACGCGTCTATTTGATTGATGGCGGCATGTCCAAACAATACGCGGACAAGACCGATATCGGCGGGTATACGCTCATCAGTGACTCTTATGCCTATTTCCTCGTATCCCATGCACGATTTGGTGGTTATGAATCGCTGATCCGCGATGAGAAGGACATTATCTCCGTAACGCACTCAGAAGACATCAATCACCGGCGCACCTACATTTATGACACCGACAACGGTCTCAAACTCAAGCAGCGTGTGGATGACCTCACCCGCCTGATCAGCCTTTATAAGAGCGGAAACCTCAAGGAACAATCAAGCAAATAATACTCCCGGTGGATGCATTGCCCGCGCAGGCACTGCATCCATCCGTTTTTTTATAGGCATTAAAAGTCTATTTGTAAGAACTATAAAATAGTGCATTTTGCGTGACGGTAAAAGCCCCGTACGTTATGATTGACTTGTCATACAGTTAGCGTATTTTTAGCTTACATTATTTGGAAACCATATAAATTAAGGAGGCATATCCATGCTTTTTGACAAGTACGATGCTTTAAATGGAGAAATGTTCACTGTCCTCGATAAGGACGGGAAAGTCGTCAACAAGGAGTTTGAACCGTCCATCGATGATGAGACGCTTTTGCATATGTACAAAACAATGCAGCTTGCGCGCATCGCCGATATTAAAGCCCTGCAATACCAGCGTCAGGGCCGCATGCTCACCTTCGCCCCCGTGCAAGGACAAGAGGCCGCGCAAGTAGGCCCCATGGCCGCAACAGAACAAAAGGACTGGCTCGTCCCCGCATTCCGCGAAGCAGCCGCCATGCTTTATAAGGGTGCGACGCTGTATCAGAATTATCTTTACTGGTACGGCAACGAACAAGGCAGCCAATACGACGAAGGCGTAAACATCATGCCTGTCAACGTCCCCATCGGCTCACAGATCAACCACGCCGCGGGCGTGGCCTACGCATCAAAAATTAAAGGCACCGGTGAAGCCGTTGTCACCTACATTGGTGATGGAGGAACTTCAAACGGTGAGTTCCACGAAGGGGTCAACTGGGGCGCAGTATACAGCGTACCCATGGTCACCATCATTCAAAACAACCAATACGCCATTTCCACACCGCGTGCGATGGCAACCAAAGCGAAAACACTCGCTCAAAAAGCCAATGCTTATGGCATCCCAGGCATCCAAGTGGACGGCAACGACGCCCTCGCGATGTATGTTGCTACACAAGAAGCGCTCAAACGCGCAAGAGACGGCAAAGGTCCAACCCTCATCGAAGCGGTGACTTATCGCATGGGCCCCCATACCACCTCCGATGACCCAACGATCTACAGATCCCAAGAGGAAGTGGAGGAATGGCGAGGAAAAGACCCCATTACCCGCTTCAACAAATACCTAGCCAATAAGAAACTGTGGAACAAAGACAAAGAAGAAGCATTGGGCGAAGAACTCAAAAAATATGTCGCCGATACCTTCAAACAAGTTGAAAACGCACCCTATCCAACGCTGGATGAAGTCTTTGACTACACCTATGAAACCCTGCCAGACGACCTTAAGCGTCAAAAAGAAACCATTCGTAAATATCAAGAAGAAAACGAAAGCGAGGGGAAATAAGCATGGCTACCATGACCCTTTTAAAAGCAATCAACAAAGCGCTTGACCAACAACTGGAAAAAGACAAGTCCGTCGTCGTCTACGGCGAAGATGCAGGCTTTGAAGGCGGCGTATTCCGCGTCACTGCAGGCCTGCAGAAAAACCATGGAAAAGACCGTGTCTTTGACACCCCCATCAGTGAAGCCGGCATTATCGGAAGCGGCATCGGGATGGCCGCCAACGGCCTAAGACCCGTTGCCGAGATTCAGTTTTCCGGCTTCATGTTCCCAGGGTACAATCAAATGGCCGTGCACATGGCCCGCATGCGCAACCGCTCACGCGGCAAATACACATTGCCGATGGTTGTACGCATGCCCTATGGAGGTGGCGTGCGCGCCCTTGAACACCACAGTGAATCTCTCGAGACACTCTTCGCGCATCTTCCCGGAATCAAACTCGTCATTCCCTCCACCCCCTACGACGCCAAAGGGCTCATGACCGCAGCGATCAAGGACAATGACCCCGTGGTCTATTTCGAACCCAAGAAAATTTATCGCGCGTTCAAACAAGAAGTGCCCGAAGAAGAATACACAGTGGAAATCGGCAAAGCCCGCATCGCCCAAAAAGGCAGCGACATCACAGTTGTCTCCTGGGGCGCGATGCTGCATGAGGCCATGAAAGCCATCAAGGAACTCGGCGATGACATTTCTGTGGAACTCATCGATCTGCGCACCATCGCACCGATGGACTCAGACGCCGTCGTCGAATCGGTCAAGAAAACCGGTCGTCTGCTCGTCGTACACGAAGCAGTCAAGACCCTCGGCATCGGCGCAGAACTGATCAGCCGGGTCAACGAAGGTGCATTCTTCCACCTTGAAGCACAACCAACCCGCCTCACAGCACCCGACATTACCGTTCCACTGCCCAAAGGCGAACGCCACCATACCGTCGATGCGCCACGCATCAAACAAGAAATCCAGCGCATCGCCCACTTTGAATAAAG
>CAZOPM010000020.1:0-21751 GCA_964581705.1 uncultured Candidatus Izemoplasmatales bacterium | reverse complement strand
CTCTTATGAAAGTTTATTCCTTGTTTATTCTATCATGAAAATTCACTGGATACCATTGGTAAAACGAATTCACCAAGAGTTGACATGAATGCACCATCCTTATACAATGAGTGCACACGAAGAAGAGGTGAAAATATGAAAAAACTTTTAACGTTAGGTTTGATAGCCCTCGTGGCTGTCACACTCACGGCATGTTCATCACATGATTTTGATGAATATGATGAACTGCGTCAAGACATCCTGACCCAAATTGGGCAGTGGGAACACAAAAGTGTCTATAATGAGCTTTCCCTTCCTGGTGAGGCCCAAATGCCCCAGCACATGATGCTTGAATTCCATGAAAATCAGGAAACTGGCGAAATGTACATGGAAATCCGCGATCTTTCAGATGGGGGAGCGAATATTGTTCATTACACGTATGTTGATGACAACACCGCCTACATTTATGAAAACTACGAAGACATGGACCCCGAAGACTTTGACGACCCTGATGATTATGTCGATGAGTATTATGATGTTACTGAATATGAGAGCATTGAAGACAACTTCCCAAGGGTTGATCAAATCATCCTCGATGCCCTCTCAGGCTTCCCCGATGAAAGCATCGTCGATGAAGAAGGGATTGAATTTGAAGAATTTAATGTAGAAAGGGACAATGACGCTTTCGATGTTGTTGCGAGTCTGAACTATAGCACTGACCATCAAGGACAAGCAATCGATGAGGACATGACCTGGTCACTTGAGGGTGAATACAATGAATTCACTGTAATTTCTGCTGACCCCCAGGCTGGGGAAATCCGTTTTGTAAGACAGAACTTCTTTGATACATTCGAAGGCATAGACAAGGATTTGTTCGAAGAAAGCGATTCCTAAATAAGTTAAGGCACTGTCTAGCGCTAGACAGTGCCTTTTTTTATGTTGCATCGGTTGGTTGTGGGGCTGGGTGGTCAATGATTTTTTGTCTGAGGTTCTTAAATTCATTAAGCAAGAACGCCAGTCCGATGGAGCCTGTTAGAATATCGGTGATTGCGAAGGTGGCCCAGATACCCATAACACCGAAAATCGGTGTGAGGATGAGTGCCACTGGCACAAACACTAAGAAGCGGCGGCTGATTGCGATAATGAAGGCACGCAGAGGATAGCCCATGGCCTGATAGACACTGGAGACGATGACTTGAAAGGTAACCATCGAGAATCCTAGTGCCACAATTCTAAATGCCATGCCGCCGTGTTCGACGAAATAACCTCCCTGTTCTGCCGCAAAGAGACTAAACAACTGTTCGGCAAAGAAAAATACCAAAATGCCCACACTTGTAAAATAGACGAAAAGAACCTTAAGCGCAAAACGGGCAGTATCATAAAGGCGCTGGTAGAGTTCCGCACCAAAATTGAAACCGATAATCGGAACCATACCCTGAACCAAACCAAATCCCGGCATCAGTGAAAAGCGCATCAAGCGATTGATTACACCATATATGGATATATAGACTGCAGGGTCCCCGGTGGCGAACCAGTTGATGAGATTGTTCACGATGACAATGAGCACGCCCCCCATTGCAGTACGCACAAAGGATGGCAACCCTACTTGGAAGATTTCTTTGGCGAGTGCGAAATCAATTTTGTGAAGCGTAGGAAAATGAATCTCCAGTGCACTTTCAGGTCTCAGGGCCATCACAAAAACAAACGCAAAGGAAACCGTTTTAGCAATTCCTGTGGCAAGGGCGGCACCGGAGACGCCCATGCCCAGTCCCCAATCAAAAATAAAAAACGGATCGAGCAGGATATTGAGCCCCGCCCCAATCATTAAAGAAATCATGGCGACATTGGGGCGTCCTTCTGCGCGCGTTAGATTATTGAATACAATGGAAAGGGAAAACGGAACCAGTGCAAACACTAAAATGCCCATGTAATCCCTGGCGTAACCAATATTGCTTTCAGTCGCACCAAATAACAAGAGCAGTTCATCAAGAAATATGAACGCAAAAATTGAAATCGTCATCGTGATACTCACGTTGAGCATCAACGCATTGTTGACGGCTTTGCGCATCGATTGTTTATCGCCGCGTCCATAAGCGCGTGAGAAGACTGATGAACTTCCGATCCCAATCATGATTCCAATTGCCAGGACTATCATATGGATTGGATAAGCGATACTGAGCGCGCCAATCGCAATTTCACCGCTTCCGCGGGCGACAAAGAATGTATCTACTAAATTGTAAAGGGCGTTGAATGCCATCGCAGCGGTCGCAGGAATGGCCAGTTTGATCAATAACCGGCGCACATCCATCGTTGCGAGCATTCTTGAACGTTCTGTTTCATTCATCGTCATCACCAAAATAATTATAACACTTGAAATATATTTGTTAAGGTTTCTGCACAGATTCAAACACTTTTACACAAAAAAGGCTTGCCGGTACCGGCAAGCCTCAGTGTACTATTGAATGGCTTTGTTTGCAACCACCAATTGGGGAAAGGGGATTTCAATATCGTGTTCATTGAGAAATTCCACAAGGTCTTTGCGAATTTTGCGTTCAATGGCCCAGTGATTTCCCGTGGTGACTGTGGCCATGATTCGCATATTGATACTTGAATCGCCCAGATCGGTCACACCGAGAAACAGCGGTTCTTCAAGAATCTCTTCATAAGTTGAATTAAGCTTTATCATGAACCTTGGCATAATCTGTGACAACTTGGACAAGTCCGTCTCATAAGCGACACCGAAGTCAACCAGTGCAATGTTATCATGACGAGACCAGTTGATGACTTGAGAAACGTTGCCGTGATTCACGATCAATTCAGATCCCATGAAGTTTTTGAGGGTCGTGTTGCGCAAGTTCATGTTTTGTACTGTTCCTCTGAACCCACCTATTTCAACCGTCTCACCAATATTGTAGACATTGTCAACTATCATGAAAAACCCAGCAATGACATCACGCACAAGATTCTGCGCACCAAATCCTATGGCCAAGCCCAAGATGCCAGCTGCAGCCAAGATTGGTGTGATGTTAAAGCCCAGTTCGCTGACGATTGCCATGATAATGACAAACCATACAACAACTTTGAATGCCGCATTGAGCAGCGAGGCGAGCGTTGTGCCGCGTTGGTCACCTTTTTTCTTGCTGAAATAATGAAAAATACTGCGTCGGCCAATTTGGGAAACCACTTTCCCAATAATAATCCATAGCACGACAACAACCAGTGAGATCAAAAATGCTGCAAGTAATGTGCTTATGCCTGCATCTGTCATAGCGTTTTGTAACAGTGTTCTCAGTTGATCCATTGTGTTCACTCCCTTATGTATGTTTTATTTTATTGTAAAGTATATTTGTATGAAAACCAGGTGTATAGCGTTTCATATTGTTTCATATCAATATCCTTTAGGCTGAACTGTACACTGGAGGGTGCGGCCATAACACTCACACTGGTGTGGGCAAAACGGCGTAGGCGCTGCAGAGGATTTTGATGAAATTCCATCGACTGGATATGCTTTTTGTGAACAATGGCCGTTGTCCTGGCCAAAAAGCGAAAGCGATACACCAGCGTCGTCGCATCAGTATAAAGCCCCCCGTCCTTGTGGCGCATGATGCCGAGAATCAGCGACACAGGCCACAACGCGAATAGCCAATAAAGATGCGGCGTGATAAACCAAAGGGGCAGCACAGCGAGAAATATGGCGCTCGCACGAAAAATATAGCGACGCTGTGCGCGTTTGACCAATCCATCAAGCGTGAAACTTACTGCGTATTCCGGAAGAAACTCACTGAGAAACGTGTGAATCTTGTCTTTGCGCACAATGGGCAGTGCGATAACTTTAAAGGCATCATCATAGCCGCTGGCACCAGCGGTGGTCAACTCAATGGTCGCCAAATCAAAGGGTTGGCGCAAAATGCCTTCTACCACACTGAGTGCCTGGATGCGGTGAATTTTAACGGTAAACCGCTTGCGGGCGATTAAGCCGTGTTCAATGCGCAACTCATCATCCACGCGCTCAATTGTGAAAAACGCGTAACGAATCATAAAGCGCACTGTAGAGATAACCCATGACAACAAAATCAACACAACCAACATAAAAACAATGATTACAATCGACATTCCAATCACACTGTCGACAAGACGTTCACCGAGTTGGGGGACGATTGAAAAGATTTGCGACCATATAACAGCCAGGATGGAAAATATAACACCAACGCCCCCTGAGGTTAGTCCCGCAAGCATTAAAGTGCGGAATGTCAATTGTGTCAAGGGGGATGTCGACTGTTGTGCCTCGGACGTGTGTGAGTGGTCTTCACCACTCAGGCGCGCCATAATTGCACGTGCTTCTTCTTCCCTAAGCGCTTCGAGTTCGAACTCGGCCTCACCTTTTGACCCTGCAGTCTCAATGGTGAGCTTGACCAGACCGAACAATCTGAGAAACAAGCCTGCGTGGGTATTGGTTGTCTGGACCCGTTCTTGTTTAATGGTGCGATGATGCTTAATGAAAATACCGCTGCGGATAATCAGCACACTGTGTTCATATTTGTACCGGTAAAACCACCATTTGACCAAACTAAATACGAAAGAAAGCCCAAGAAAAGCGGATGCCACCAGCACCATCGGCAAGATAGTGCCACCATCGCCTTGGAGTTGGATGGCAAAAAGCACCGCTGCTGGTAAAAGAAGGCTTTTAAGCTGCCCGATGAAGGCGCCCACGATCATTAGCGGGTGCTGACGTTTATAATCAGACATCCTCATCACTCACACTTGCAAGATAAGCAATTTGCGCACGCAACGTTTTAGCAGTCTCCATTTTCAGTGCGGGAATTTTATGATTGGTCCCGGCTGTTGAGATAGACAGCGTGGCAAGCCCGAATTTTCGCAAAATCGGTCCGTGTTCCGTATCGACATGCTGAATGCGAACCATGGGAATTAGCACGCGTTTGATAACAATGATGCCGTGTTGAATGTCAATCTCCGATTCACGGATTTCATATCCCCAGTACACCATGCGCACTGCCGGTATTATAAAAATCTGCATGACGATGATGCCTCCAACGAGGATACCGAGGATTATCCCCGGTAACACCGGCAAATCGAAGGCCACGTGGCGCACAATGAAATACGCCACTACAACAAGGATTTCAAAAAAAGCATAAATCGCGCCGCGAAGCCTCCAAGCTGGCAACGCCTTTTTATCGATGCGCTCTTTTGGTCTATCAATTTTCATACGCTTACCTCCTCAAACAAACAGCCGCTAAGAGCGGCTGTTTTCTTGACATGACTGACATAGTCCGAAGAGTTCCAACTTGTGGTCATCTATGCGGAAACCATGCTCTTTCGCTATTTTTTGTTCATAGGGTTCAAGTGGACAGTGCTCCACATGAACGACCCTCCCGCATTCATTGCAAATCAAATGGTGCGCATGCTGCGCATGTGCGAGTTCGTAGTGGGTTTGTTTGGCAGTGTCCATATTTATCGGCGCAGCCAGACCGCGCTCCACAAAGGAATCAAGAATTCTATACACTGTGGATAAGGATAAATCACCGGATTCGCGCTTTGCTTCCACAAATACATCATCCGCCGTGAGAAATTCTTTCGTGTTGGCTAATATATCGAGCACCACTAAGCGATGCTTGGTAACTTTCAAGGATGCATCTTGCAGCCAACGCTTATATGTATCACTCATCTCAAGCCTCCTTAAGCACTTTGAAATTGTCTAACCCCATTATAAAGGTAAACGGCTAAAAATACAAAACCATTTAAAAGCACAATCGCACTGCCTGAGGGCAAATCAAAAAGATAAGAGAGCATAAGTCCACTGATGACGATAATTATCTGCGTTAAAACGGCAATACTGATGGTCCGTTTGAACCCTTGATTGAACTGCATGGCAATAACGGTAGGGAAAATAATCAGTGCACTGATTAGTATCGTTCCGATTACGCGGATGCCAATGACGATGGTGATTCCCGTCAAAACCGCGAGTACCGTATTCAACCTTGAAGTGCGCACACCGCTCACACGAGCAAATTCATCATCATAAGTCATTGAGAACAGGTCGTGATAAAATACCGCGACAACGGCGAGGACAACCAGTGAAAATATGATCGATAAAATCACATCAGTCTGACGAATGGTGAGAATGGAGCCGAACAAATAGGTGTTGAGATCGACATTGAAGCCCCCGCCAATACTGGCGAGTGTTGTTCCCAGTGCCATGGAAAACGCCGCAAGCAATCCAATGGCAGCGTCACCAGGAATATTGACGCGATTATTGATTTTAAGAATAAATACACTCATGAGTACTACTATCGGTACTGCCACAACCAGTGGCGACTGGTTGGTGAATAACCCAATAGCAACAGCACCAAATGCGACGTGCGACAAACCATGGCCAATCATGGAGAATTTCTTAAGTACAAGAAATGACCCCACAAACGATGAGGAGATTGCAATCGCTACGCCGACAATCAACGCACGCCACATAAACGTATAGGAAAACGCCTGCATAATGGATTCAATCATGAAGCGTCACTTCCCCCACACGATAACGTAGGATGGGTATGAATAAAGGGGGATTGAGGTTGGGTTTCACAAAATTCACGGAAATCACCATCAAATTCCAACGTCTGATCCAGATATAGCACACGGCTCACATACTCTCCTGCCGAAGCGATATCATGCGTCACAAGCATGACACTGACGCCTAAGTCTTTGTTTAAATGCGACATGAGATGATAAAAATGCTCTCGCATCGACTGATCAAGCGCACTGGTGGGCTCATCAAGAATCAAGAGGTCAGGATTGGACACGATGGCGCGTGCAAGTAGCACGCGCTGTTGCTGCCCACCCGACAAGGCGCCGATGCGCTTTTTTTTCATCGCTGCCATGTCAAGATAGGTCAGCACCTCGTTGATGCGCTCGTAATCTTTCTTATTGAGACGTTTCGGGAAAATTTTGGTATTGAGTAACCCGGTTCCGACGATTTCTTCAACGGTTGCGGGAAAGTTTCGCTCAAGCATGGACGTGTGCTGGGGCAGATACCCTATGGTGGGGGAGTGTGGGAATACCACTGTTCCCCTGTAGGGCTTTAAAAGATTCATAAGTGTCTTAATGAGTGTGGTTTTTCCCGATCCATTCGCACCAATCACCGCCACAAACTCACCTCGGTTCATGGAAAAGGTAATATCTTTTAATGCAAAAAAACGATGATATTTCACACTGAGACTTTCAACGTTGACCAATGTGTCCATAATTAATCATTCCTTACGTTTTATTTCAATTGTTAGGCTAATTTATTTACGCAATGTATTATAGCGTTTTGATAACGCAAATGCAATCCATTCGCATTAACTGCAAAAAACTCTCTCTCAGTGACATCTCAAGGGCATTATAACCATAAAATGTGATACTATAAATGTGACTCATTTTAAGGAGGGTATCTATGTGGCTTGAAACACAAAAGGAAATGGTCATCTGGTTACAAGGACTGTCCAATACATTTACCGATTTATTTTTCAATTTTATCAGTTTTTTTGGTGAACCGGAGTTTTACATTCTGCTTCTAGGGTTCATCTATTGGATTTATAATAAAAAGGCCGGTGAATTTATCGGGCTTACGCTAGGGCTCTCACTCAGTTTAAATAATGTATTCAAAGGCATTTTCAATGTTGAGCGTCCGTTTTTAACGCATCCTGAGGAAATACAAAATATGCGCGCATCCACTGCTACTGGCAGTTCTTTTCCAAGCGGACATGTCCAGGGAGCAACAACGATATTTTTCGCAGTTGCTACCTATTTCAAGCAGCGCTGGCTTTTCATCGTCGCTGCGGTAATGATAATACTCATGATGATTTCAAGAATGTATCTAGGCGTTCACTATTTACAGGATGTCATTGCCGGAGGAATCATAGGAATCGGCATCACCCTGGGTATGTACAAAGCATTCACCATGCTTTATGAAAACCAACAACGGCTTCATCAGTTTTACATTGCCCTCGCCGTTATTTTGTTCCCTGCGATATTATTGATCGATGTCAACGACTTCTTCCGTGGGTATGGCATCATGGTCGGTTTTATTCTTGCAATCATTTTTGAAAAACACTATATCAATTTCACCTTAGATGTCTCCCGGGTCAAACTCGCTTTACGCTACGTGGTGGGTGTGGGAGCGATTCTCATCACAATGATTGCGCTTGGTGAACTTTTCTCCCTAATCGACACAACCCAGGGGTCTTTGCCTGAGAATATGCTTGATTTTGTACGCTTTTTCGCCGTTGCATTCATTGGGTTTGGCGTGTATCCCTATATTTTCAACCGTTTCAACTTTTAATAGTTATTGAGTCACTGAATAATAACTGCTATAATTGTACCGGGCACACAAAAAACGTCCCCGTCAAACGGGGACGTTTTCTTATTTAAGGATGTGAGACAATGAACACACAATTCATATTTGTAACCGGTGGAGTGGTTTCTTCTTTGGGCAAAGGCATCACTGCCGCATCACTCGGTCGATTATTGAAAAACCGGGGACTGCATGTATCGATGCAAAAATTCGATCCATATATCAACGTCGACCCTGGTACCATGTCACCTTATCAACACGGTGAAGTGTTTGTAACAGACGATGGGGCGGAGACTGATCTCGATATCGGTCATTATGAGCGCTTCATTGATGAACCCATCAGCCGATATGGCAATATCACTACCGGCCAGGTTTATCAACACGTCATCAACAAGGAACGGCGGGGTGATTATCTCGGGGCCACTATTCAGGTAATTCCACACATCACCGACACCATCAAAAAAACTCTCCAACAGGCCGCTACTACAACAGGGGCCGATGTTATCATCACAGAAATCGGGGGTACAGTGGGGGATATCGAATCACTTCCCTTCTTAGAAGCAATCCGTCAGTGTCGCAAGGATTTCGGTCCTCACAATACCTTTTATCTTCACACAACGCTCGTTCCCTATCTTGAGGGGCCGGGCGAACTGAAAACAAAACCGACCCAGCATTCTGTCAAAGAACTCCGAAGTCTGGGTATTCAACCCGATGCAATCGTTCTGCGCTCTTCGCATCACATCGAACCATCGATGAAGGAAAAAATCGCACAGTTTTGTGATGTAGACATTGAAGCGGTCATTGAAGCGCGTGATGAAACAGTAATTTATGAGGCGGTCAATACTCTGCATAACCAAGGCATTGACAAACGAATTCTCAAACACTTTAACAAAGACGTTGATCAAGCGGACATGCGAGAGTGGAACGCCATGGTCGCACGCATCAAATCACTCGACAAAACAGTGCGCATCGGCGTCATCGGAAAATATACCGCACTCAAGGACGCATACTTGTCCATCAAAGAAGCGCTGATTCACGGAGGGTACGCTCTGGGGGCGAACATTGCTATAGAATGGATTGACGCGCAAACGCTGAGTACTGAGGATATCGATGCTCAACTACGCCATCTGCAGGGCATTTTAATCCCCGGAGGCTTCGGTGCGCGTGGAAGTGAAGGGAAAATCCAGGCAATCGCTTATGCACGCACGAATAAAATTCCGTTTTTAGGTATTTGTTTCGGCATGCATCTGGCATCGATTGAATTCGCGCGCAATGTTTGTGGCTTAAGCGGCGCAAATTCAACT
The DNA here is from genome assembly GCA_964581705.1 of uncultured Candidatus Izemoplasmatales bacterium. Taxonomy (GTDB): domain Bacteria; phylum Bacillota_I; class Bacilli_A; order Izemoplasmatales; family Izemoplasmataceae; genus B1SED10-225. The sequence continues at coordinate 12,127 of CAZOPM010000020.1, read as the reverse complement.
GAAATCGCCCCAGACACACCTGCACCTATCATCAGTTTACTTGAAGAACAGATAAACGAAGTCAACAAAGGCGGAACCATGCGGCTGGGAAGCTATAGCTGCGCACTTGAGGAAGGAAGTCTTGCGCGCAGCCTTTACAAGCAGGTCCATGTGCACGAACGCCACCGGCACCGCTATGAATTTAACAACGCCTACCGCGAAATTTTGTGGCGGAACGGTATGAGGATATCGGGAATTCACACCGAGCGTGATCTCGTGGAAATCATTGAACTTTACGACCATCCCTTCTTTATTGGCGTCCAGTTCCACCCGGAATTCAAGAGTCGTCCCAACCGGCCTCACCCTCTATTTGAAGCTTTTATCAAAAGCGCAAATAAAAAGCCCCTCACTGAGGGGCGAAATGGTGCGTAACGCTGTTGAGGAATTTTTGCATTTTTTGCATCCACGCATCATAGTTCGCAAGCATCTCCTTTGAGTCTTGCGGACTTTTTTTATGCACATAACCATTGCGGAGCTGACGAGGGGATTTTGCGTGGCGTACCCCTTCACCCCCGGGAAAAAGAGTGTAGATGAGTGAATCGGAGCATGCAACATTGAAATAGTGAACCGCCTTAAGAATATTTGGCAGATAAAGCGTACTGCGCAGTGGTTTACCCTCCGCACGTTTATAAAAAGTGATCACACGCCTAGCGACAACTTCACAGTCGATATAACGGCTCAAAAACGCAGCGATATCCGCGTTTTCATCCAAATTGTAGGTCGTTTTTAAAAGTGTGCGCAGGGCTCGGTGCCGCGTAGCGTTAGGACTTGGCATAAACGCTTTCTTTGAGCACACCGACGTAGGGCAAGTTGCGATAGCGTTCCTGAAAATCAAGCCCATAGCCTACCACAAAGAGTTTGGGGATGGTTGTCCCGACGTATTTGGGTCTATAGTCAACTGAACGACCTTCGGGTTTGTCCAAAAGCGTCACCACTTCCACACTTTTCGCTCCGCGGTATTTGAGCATGCCGATGACGACTTGGAGGGTGCGCCCCGAATCCACAATGTCTTCAGCGATGAGAATGTGACGGTTCTTGATTGAACGCGAAAGGTCTTTTTCTATGCGCACATCGCTGGTTGACTCGATGCCGCCGTAATAGGATGAAACATCCATAAAATCAAGTTCCAAAGGAAAATTGAGTTGTTTAACCAAATCCCCCATAAAAGGAATGCATCCTTTTAACAAACCCAAAACGACAGGGAATTCATCCTTGTAGTCCGCAGTGATCTTGGACGCAAGCCGCGATACGATTGTTTCAATTTCACGCTGTGATACGAGCGTTGTCTCAATATCGTTGCCAAGCATGCTACATTGCTCCATTCTTATTTGAATTTTGTTGATAGACAGCTTCAATGATCTCATTGACCATGTACGCTTCTTCTTTCTTTACAGGCGGGGCGGTGTTGGTCTTTAACGCCTCAATGAACGTTGCCACTTCTTCATATCCAGCATCACGGTCCTCACTGTCAATGCGTTGTTCCTCAAAGCGCTCATTCACCCAGTTGACAAACACGCCCTTATCACTCAAGCGGGCGCCAGCCTTGCTTCCATAAAGAGTGATGACATTTTCCCCTTCATTGACTTCATTGAGCGCGTAGGACGCTTCTAGAAATACGGACTGACCGACATTTGTTTTAATAAAGGCGAACGCCGAATCCTCCACACCGAACGCGCGTGGGTCCCACGGTCCCCACCGGTTTGCACTTACCCCTTCAGGTCCAATCGCTGCGTGCGTTGTGCCTGTAATGTGCGCAATGGGTGGATGACCCATGAAATATAGCACCAGATCGAGTGCATGGGAGCCGATATCGATCAGCGGCCCTCCGCCCTGGATTTCAGCGTTGGTAAAAGCTCCCCATGTAGGGATGCCGCGACGGCGTATGCTTGAAGCCTTGGCTGCGTAAATCTCTCCAAGTGTACCCTGGTCAATCAATTGTTTCAGTGCCGCCACATCCCCTCGGTGACGGTTCTGATACGCCACACTGAGCACGGCGCCATTTTCATTAGCCGCATTAACCATCTGCGATGCCTCTTCAAGTGTGCGCGCCATAGGTTTTTCAACCATAACATGCTTCCCTGCGTTGAGGGCGTCGATGGCAAACGTCGCGTGGGTGTCATTGGCAGTGAGCACATATACAGCGTCGATGGTTTTGTCATTGAGTAATGCCTCAGGTGTGTCATAAACAAGGCTTTGTTCACCACCAAAGTGCGCCTGGGCCGTAACTGCTTTGTGTCTTGTGCGATTGTAAAATCCTCGCACAACGACATCGGGATGTTTGTAAAGGTTGGGCAGATGCTTATTCATAGCTATATCGCCACACCCAATAATTCCAACATTAATCGTCATTATTCATCCTCCTTGAATGATTCCCAAAATTGTGTGAGGTGTCCTTGAATATAATCGTCTTCCTCAATCCAAAGCGCGTGATTCCAGTGTTTAGGGAAGAGAGATTGATAGATGGGACGCTTATATCGCTCATCGAGCAAAACCGCTACACCCTTGTCTGAATCAGTGCGAATCACACGCCCCGCTGCTTGAATCACCTTATTCATGCCAGGATATGTATACGCGTAATGAAAGCCGTCGTATCCTTGTTCAAAGTAATAATCCTTGAGCATTTCATTATATCGATTGTATGCGGGAAGCGCCACGCCCACAATCATAACACCGTGGAGATAATCCCCCACATAATCAACGCCTTCTGAAAAACTCCCCCCCAACACACCAAACATGACACTGGGGTGGTCGGATGGTTGTTTGAAAGCATCAAGCATATCCGTTCGGGCCTTGTGCGACATGCCTGGAGATTGAATGTGGACGTCATAGTCGCTTCCCTCAAACACATCAAGGACCATGCGCATGTACTTATAGGAAGGAAAAAAGACGATATAATTGCCTTTTTTGCTTTCCACAAGCGCATAAATACTATCTACAATGCGGGGAATGCTGTTGGGGCGGTCGTGATATTTCGTCGATGTAGAAATGTCGATAAATAGTCCCAGTCGCTTGGGATCGAAAGGCGAGGGCACCTGGAATGTACGACCTTTCTTCTGTGTAAACAGTGCTGAAAAATAACTCACTGGTTGCAGCGTTGCTGAATAGAATGCAGTTCCTCGAGCCGTGTGTTCGATGATGTCACTCAAGGGTTTTGAAGCATCCAAACATACAATATTGAAAGTAATTGTTTCCTCTCTTTGTTCAATCAGGAAACGAAATGCGTTAGAAAAAAATTCATGGACACGCACAAACTGCATGAGCTCAAAATAGTATTCTCTTATTACTTTGCGTTTGGGGTGGGCCTTATATTCACCGAGGAATGCTTCGAGTTTGTTGGCGAGGTGACTGATTGCATTCAAAAGCGTTCCGTCCACTTCATGCGCCAAGAAAAAACCGGTTTTCGACACCTCGTGACTTTTGATGAGACGCTCCATATGTGTTTTGAGCGCCTGCACGGGTTGATGAACAAAATCGAGTCCTGCACTTTCCTTGAGCAACCCTTCAACATCATGCTTGTAAAGGGTCGCAGAATACATAGCGCGGGAGCGGTCCACGAGGTTATGGGCCTCATCGACCAGTAATTTCGGGGTATAGTGCTGATCTTCAAAAAACCGGATCAGCTGAATGCGCGGGTCAAAGGCATAGTTGTAATCACAAATGATAATATCCGCATAATTCGCGATTTCAAGGGCAAACTCATGGGGACAGATGGTATGATATTCACCATATTGTTTAATCAGCGACAAATCGTACACATCATCATGAACGAAGATATCCTGTAGCGCTTCGCTCACACGATTGTAAAATCCGCGTGCGAAGGGACAGACCTCAGGGTCGCAATCCACCTCGTCCATAAGACACATATTGTCTTTGGAATTAAGAGTTATCGCCTTGATTTTAAGGCCATTGTTTTTCAATTCCCTTATCGTGTCAACTGCGATGTGTTTCCCGGCATTTTTTGCCGTGAGATAAAAAAGTTTTTCTTTATCGTTTTTAATGGTCTTAAGCGCGGAGAATATCGCTGCAACCGTCTTACCGATGCCTGTTGGCGCAGTGGCATACAGGATATCTTCGTTGATCATCGTCTGATAAATCGCGCCCATGAACGGACGCTGTCCCTCACGGAAGGTATCATGGGGAAATGTCAGACCCTCGATGCTTTTTTCCTTTTCATACAGATGGCGCATATAGGTATCCTGCCACTGCATGTAGGCTTGAAGCGTGTCATTGAACGTGCGTTCCATTTGCGCAAACGTGACCCGTTTGTCGATGGATTTGGTGGAACGGTCCTTGGTGTGAATGTATGTCAAGCGGATTGTCGCGTGGGAGGTATTATGGGAGACCATATACAAGTAAGCATACATTTTCAGCTGCATCATGTGTGCGGGATAAGTGGATTCATCTAGCAGTGAGAGGTCGGTCTGAGTACTTTTGATCTCCTCGACAAGTACATCTTTCTCGTCATCTTTAAGCCCATCAATGAAACCACTCAAATGATAGGGTTGGTCGTTATGTGTGAAATATGTCTCAACAAACACTTCTTTTTGCATCGTTGAGTCATACGCACTTTGCAGATATTGATGGAGCAGTTGGCCGGTTTTTTGGTTGTGTCTCACATTGCTTTTGTTCGTCAAATCACCGCTGGCGTGAAGAAACTGTACCATCGATTTGACACTGAGCTTGACTTTGTCCATACAATCACCTAATTCATTATAACAAACATCATTATGTGTGGATATGTTTTTTTAATTTGCACCTTAGCCTGGAATCACGGGAATTGGCTTTATCCCTTTGCAATTTGGGGGTCTGTGATTTATAATTGTTGTATACGTAAAAAAGGAGTGATTTGTTTGAAAAAATTGTATACATTGCTTGCATTTGGAGCATTATTTTTTATTGCTGCATGCGGTGAAGAAACCGAGCAAGTTGAAGTCACGGACATTGCCGGCAACAACATTGCGCAGGCGGTTCAATTGACAGAGGGCGTCTATGGTGATGAGATCAACCCTACATTGGCTGAATACCGCGCCGCCTTGGCGCAAACAACGACAGAGGTTGAATCTTACATCGAAGAGCGCATCGTATTTTTCATCACATTTGAGTCAGAGGATGGCATCCATTACGCAGTCGTTGATTACTATTTGACATTTGATGCGGATGAAGTGAATATTGAACCTGGTTCCGACGCGTTTGATATCACTATTTATGACAATGAGGAAGAGCTAAACGAAGCGAGAGAACCTGCGGTTGAAGGATTTAACACATTCTTGGAAACCACACAACAACTGGCGGATTCATTAGAAGCACAGGGCGATGACATTGAGTTTGAACTTGATGACTTGGAAGGTGAGTTTGACGGAGGACAAATTCAAGACTTTATCGAGCAAGCGGAAGCTGAAGACGCTGAGTCAGATTTAGAATAAAATGTTCATTTAAGTTTCTCTGTATGCACAATTTAAACAAAGCCCCCTCTTAGCAATTCTGCTGTAGAGGGGGCTTTTTATAATAAAAATCCACTGTTTGGACTATGTGCTTTATGCGCACATAGTCTGATAGTGGATTTTTGTTGATTTTGATTATATGAAGCTTATCAATATGAATGATAAAGCCATCAATAGAATACCGACAACGAAAAACGCTATATTGTAAGATTTTTTGCTGCTGCGTTCATCTTGTTTAACTCTGCTGTATTCGAAGAAACTTTCGTATTTAGCCTCTATCATTGAACTGTTTCTGGATTGTCGCATCTTACCAGCTACATACCTAATTGGATAAGTCAATTCACCGGCGCGCGTCAATATCAATAAATTAATCAACACAGCTGCACCGCCGCTCACAAACAGTGCATCACTTATATAACGCAGGGTGAAGCGCCCATCAAAAAATATGAATAGCACGGCAAGTGCGACGAATCCTAGAAACAAGGTGGCGCTAAGGGTTGCTTTGAACATCACTTCATCATCTTCTTGTATTCTTCAAGTTCCGCAGTGTTTGCGTAAATGAAGTGACCCTCTTTAATTTCATGAAGTTCTGGTGATTCTTTGGAATAATCATGGATTGATGGATCGTAACTCATCCGCTCACGCGTCTTCTCATAGTTTGGATCAGGAAGGGGTACCGCGGATAACAACGAGCGTGTATAGGGGTGTAGTGGATTTTTAAACAGTTCATCTTTTGTTGTCATTTCAACCATTTTACCAAAGTACATAACAGCAATTCTATCTGAGAAATAATTGATAACAGACAAGTCGTGGGCGATGAACATAATTGTAAGGCCCAGTTCATGGCGGAGGTCATTCAAGAGATTGATGACCTGCGCTTGAATGGAAACGTCCAGTGCACTAATAGGCTCATCAGCAATGATAAACTCGGGTGCGACTACCAAAGCGCGTCCCAAACCGATTCTCTGACGCTGACCACCACTGAATTCGTGAGGATAACGACTGGAGTGCTCGGGGAGAAGTCCAACCGTTTCCAGTACGTCATTGACTTTCTTGGTGATGGTCTTTAAGTCTTTCTCACCAGCGATTCGCAGTCCTTCAGCAATAATTTCACGCACTGTCATCCTCGGGTTGAGCGATGCAACGGGATCTTGAAAAATCATTTGCATGCGCTTCATGGTATCCATGCTAGCATTATTAGTTAATTCTTTTCGGCGTTTGATTTCATCTTTTAGTTTTTTGATGTCGCTATTTTTTTCTTTTTTAAGCTTCTCTACTTCCTCTTTAAAACGCCGCTTCTTGTCCTCATCAGAATCATCAGAATCTTCAATGTCGCTTTTGAGTTGGGAGACTTCCTCACGGAAATCCTTGCGTTTTTGTTTGACTTCGTCCTTGAGAGACTGAACACCGGCGGATATGGTTTCCCCCATGAACTCTATTTCTCCATCGGTTGGTTCATATAGTTTGATAATGGTTCGTCCGGTTGTCGTTTTGCCACACCCGGATTCCCCTACGAGACCAAAGACTTCACCTTTGTAAATTTTAAAACTCACATCGTCGACTGCCTTGACAATCAGCTTATTTTTACCAAATCCGCTTTTGAAGTATTGTTTGAGGTTTTTTACTTTAAGGATAGGTTCTTGTTGTTGATTCATGATTGACCTCCTTGAGCGGATGTGGCTTCAGGTGCTGTGTGCATGGTTTCTATGCGGCGTTTGACTGCATCGGGAAGCTCAACTTTCGGAGCATCCTTGTGAAGCAGCCACGTGGCAGCATAGTGAGTCTCTGAGATTTTGAACATAGGGGGTTCTTTTTCAAAATCAATTTTCATCGCGTATTGGTTGCGGTCTGCAAAGGCGTCTCCCTTAGGAGGAAAAAGCATGTTCGGTGGGGTGCCGGGAATAGCAGAGAGTCTGTCTTGAACATTCAAATCCGGCATGCTCGACAGAAGTGCCCAAGTGTATGGGTGTTTAGGTTCGTAGAATATTTCTTCGACGGTGCCGATTTCAACGATTTTTCCAGCATACATGACTGCGACTCTGTCTGCCATGTTCGCAACAACGCCAAGGTCGTGCGTGATGAATATTACTGAAAGGTTGCGTTCTTCCTTCAGTGATTTAATAAGTTCGAGAATTTGCGCTTGAATGGTAACGTCAAGTGCCGTTGTAGGCTCATCACAAATCAAGACATCGGGATTGGCTGTAAGCGCGACCGCAATAACGATTCTTTGACGCATACCGCCTGAGAATTGGAATGGATACTGACGGAAACGTTTTTCTGGTTCAGGGATTCCAACATCCTTCATGACTTGAAGGGCACGTTCTTTAGATTCTTTCTTTGTTGTTTTAAAGGACCGCTTTTTTTGTTCCTTGAGATCGCTGAGTTGCTTGCGATATAGCGCTTTAGGACTTTTTTCCTCTTTTATACGTTTGCGATATTCTTGTTTAATGCTTGCTTTTTCCTGTTTATACTGCTGCAGCTGCGTGCGTTTTTCACGCGCTAGATTTTCACGTTTTGTGCCTGCTGAGGCTTTGAAACGCTCCTGAATGTCTGACATTGTCTGCGCATGTCGTTCATCAAGTTCTTTAAGTTTCTGAGCCCGCTCATTTTTTACATTTTCAGCGCGTGATTTGAAATCAGAGCTTTCCGATTTATCGATGGTTTTCATTTTCTCTTTGGCTTTATCGATTTTAGCGTCAAACGCCTTAGCCTTTTCCTTATACTCAGCATAGACCGCCTTTTTAACGGCGCGTTTTTGCGCGATTAATTCTTTACGGGCTTGAGAGATATTCGTTTTTAGTTCGCGATACTTCTCTTTTTGTGCATTCTTGAGGTCGGTGATTTTGTCATTTTCGCCATTTTCTTTAAGCACCTTGAGTTGATCGTCGTATTTTTTCTTTTCAGAGCGTCTGGCATCCTTGGCATCAAAGTATGCATTGTAATAACTACGGATGCGGCGCTTATATTCTTTCTTACGGTGATCACCATTGATCAGCATGCCTTCAGTAATCTGCTTACCAATGCGCATGATTGGGTTAAGAGAACTCATGGGGTCTTGGAAAATCATCCCGATACGGTCACCGCGAATGGTATGAAAGACTTCTTCTTCAATGCGGGTAAGATCTTGACCGTCGTACATAATACTTCCATCGTCAATAACGGCGTTACCAGCCAAAATGCCCATGATAGCACGCGACGTGACGGACTTACCTGAACCTGATTCACCTACAATGGCGAGAGTTTCTTTCTCATATAGATTGAAATCAACACCACGGACTGCGCGAACCATACCCTGCGTTGTCCAAAAGGAAATACGCAGGTCTTTTACTTCAATTTTAAGGTTTGGATTGTCAGCCATTATTCACTCCCCCTTAGGGTTGGATTGAATGCATCGCGCAGCGCATTACCGAACATGTTGAAGGTAATCATTAGTATGGATATGATGATGGCTGGAGCGATGGTGAGGTGTGGATTGTATACAAGCTCCGAACGTCCGTCGCTGAGAAGCACACCAATGGAGACACCAGAGAGTTCGAATCCGAATATGTTGAATGTCTGTCCATGTCCGATACCAAAGCCGAGGAATGAAATGGTGGATTCGGCAAAGATAACTTGTGGAATCATAAGGATCGAAGCGGTTATGATAGTTCCGATGCCGTTTGGAAGAATATGCCGGAAGATCAAGCGCGAGTCCTTCGCACCGAGGGTGCGTGATGCGAGCACATACTCACGACCTTTGTAACGATAGAATTGCGTCCGGGTTGTGGAGGATACACCGACCCATCCGGAGAGGGTAAGAACGATGACGAGGCTCCACAGGCTTCCCCCTAGCCAGGCTGTGGCAAGGGCGAGTGTCAATAACCAAGGGATACGGCTAATGACCTCAGTGAAACGTTCCATTCCGATATCGACTTTACCGCCGTAATACCCTGAAATGGCTCCATAGATAATACCAACAGTAATGTTGATGGTCCCTACAATCACACCCACAAGCAAGGATGTACGCAGCGCAAGCCATGTGAGTGCGAATAAGTCATGACCACTACGTGTGGTTCCAAATAGGAAGTAGGGAATGTCGTCATATCCCATATATTGTGCATAATTCAATTCAAGACGGTAGTTATAATATATTTCGCCGTCACGCTCAATTGGTGAGGTTCTTTCGTAAATATTGTTAATTGGGCAGGCATCATCAAATTCCAACCCGACTATATCCAAATCATCATAGCCTATGGTGTCCCAATTAACATCCTGATCGATGGGACATACGTCTTCATTTTCCTGTAACAGCGCATAAGTTTCTCGTGCGGAGAAAGCACCGGGGTCTCTGCGTCCCATCGCTTCTGCATAGACATCGTAATCAAACGAGGCCACAACCTGCTCACCGTCACTGCGGCGCCAGTTACCAGTATCAGCAGGAGACGACAAGCTATACTGGGCAAGATCAAAACCTTCAGCAAAATAAGCCGGCTCGGCTTCGCCTTCATGATGAATCGCAATGCTATTTAAGGCAATATAACTACGAGGAATTGGTGCATCGATTTCAAATTCTATTTCTGAGGAAAATTCATCGATGGTTTCATCTGTGTCGAGCGCGTCAAGTGCATCAAAAACATTGAACGATACAGCGCCTTCTTCTTCAATTGAGGCGAATTGACGCCAGTCTGCTTCGAATTCACCAATGTTAAGATAAACATTCAATAATGATTCTTCAATAAGAATGTTTTCAATATCAAATTCGATTACTGGGTCTTCATCGCGAACAAAATTAAAGCTTTCATCGCTGATCACCGTTGTTTGCGTATGTTGACCGCGCACACCGATGATATTCTGGCCGCCCTCGCACGATTCACGTGTCCGCGTAGTACATGTAGTTGTTGTATTGGTCAACGACCCTTCGACAATGAATTCGCGCTCAAACCCTGGAGGGATGCCTAAACCAGTCTCATCGTCGATATCTTCCATATCAACCGAACGGTCTGAGTAACTTCTATAGCCTTCTAAAAATCCGAAATGTTCCACAACCGGAACACGCGGAGGCAAAGCCGAAAGTGCAGGTTCTTGTGATGTAAAGTTTTTTGTCGTAAGTACCGGTACAAGGATGGAACTCATGATCAAAGTGAACAAGATGATTGTCGCTATAACATTTGCTCGGTTTTTAGCAAAACGCGTCATCGCATCCTTGAAATACCCTACGGGTTTAGTTTCAAACTTTTTATCAAAGATTTTCTCATCACGCTGCACAAATTCAAATTCAGTATTCTGAATATCTTGTTGGATTTTATTGTTTTGTTCTTTATCCATCATTTCTTAGCCCCCATTCTGATGCGTGGGTCAACCAGACCATACGTTAAGTCCACAATCAAAATGGCAAACAACCCTATGACTGTGTAAAATGCTAATGTAACCAGCACAAGATTCGTGTCGTAATTGTTGGGTGACATTGCATCGAGCAATACGCGGCCTGTGCCGGGAATACCATAGATTTGTTCAATAACAACCGATCCGCTCAACAACCCAACAAATGAGAAAATGATAAAGGGTACCAGTGGCACCATGGAGTTTCTCATCGCGTGTCTGACAACGGATTGTGGCCTTGTGAGCCCTTTGGTACGAGCAAGCAATAAGAAATCCGATGTGAGCACTTCGGTCAGCTCAGCACGTGTTAGACGCGTAAGCCCTGCAACAGTATTCAAAGAAAGACCCAAGACCGGCAAAATGAATGCCATATAACGGGTCGTGCCCCTGACTGTAGCGGCGGGGAAGGCAGTATCCAACCACCCCAGTTGATAACCAAAAATAAACAAGAAGAATGTCATTACAACAAACAGTGGCAAGGATAGGAAAACCATGATGAATACTTGGATAAGGTTATCCACAAGACTGTTTTTCTTAAGGGCTGCCAATATCCCAATACCAAAGCCCGTGGGAATATAAAAGGCTAAGGCAACGAGGTTCAATTGAGCAGTTACGGGGATACGGTTCGCAAGTATTGAAAACGCATCGACGTTCACACGTACCCTGGTGGACGTTCCCCAGTTGAATTCAGTAAGCACATTCGTAATCCATGCGCGATAAGACTGAGAAACAGGAACCGGTTCAAAAACAATCAATCGGTCCTCTTCGTCATCCACAAATGCATTATCGTGCAAACCTGCTTCTTCATTTCGAATCTCTTCCATTTCATCCTCATCGGATACGACACGACGGGACATAAAACCATCACTTACTTGTTGCGCATACCAGATTTCACGCTGATCTTCGTCCGCGGGTGGATATTGTGGGGCAAGGTTCAACAGCACAAATGTCATCGAAAGGATGACAAACAGGATAATGAAAACCCATGCTGTACGAACAAACACATATTTAGCCATGCAATCGCCTACTTTCTTTCTAACTAATTAAACACAGTGTTGTTTGGCGTTACATATCGCTTAAAATATTTGATGGATTAGTGAACGATTCAAAAAATTAATTCATCAAATATTTGAAACACGCCAACTTGAGGCAAAAAAAATACATTACCTTCTTGCAGTATACTACATCGGGTTAAATAATAATATAACAACACGCAAACCATCCAGTGTGTTCCCCGGATGGTTTGCTGTTGTTAGAATATGGTACGAATTATTGCAATTAAATTATAA
>CAZOPM010000019.1:0-23401 GCA_964581705.1 uncultured Candidatus Izemoplasmatales bacterium | reverse complement strand
TTGGTATGTTGTTGATGTAAACACAGGATCGTTGTCCTCTTAAGGCGGATAATGGCACTGTTTTGGTATGATTATTATTAAATATATCAATTTTACAACAGCTAAATGATTGGTGATGGACCGTATGCGCGCAGAATTTTTTAAGATATCGGATTTTGTGATGGAGCGCACAATGTGAAGTGAATCATAATACGGTTTTATAACCTATTAAAACGGATAAGAAAAGCACCGCCATCGGCTGATGACGGTGCTTTTCTTAGCTTTGAGTGTGCATTTTATTTTTTGGGCTTTCTAGGAATAAAAACGGAAGTGTAAGAAGCGTAAGCTTGATATTCTTCGTTTTTCATGAGGGAATGTTCAACTCTTGGTACGCCCCATACATACAAAAGCATTACAGTAACCAACGCAGGGCTAAGGATGCCCAGTAGTGCCCAGGGCATTTGCGCGGTCGATAGGGCGATGAGTCCAAGGCCCCACCACATGAGCGCTTCACCAAAATAATTGGGGTGGCGTGAATATTTCCAGAGGCCGGTTTTTAGAATGCGGCCTTCCATTTCCGGACGCTTTTTGAAATTACGCAGTTGCTGGTCACTGACGACTTCAAAGACAAAACCAAAGATCCAAACAAGAACACTTATAAAAAGCAACCATGCCATCAATGTGCCGCCGTCTCTTTTAGGAAAGGCAAACAGTGTGGTGATGGGAAGCGCGACAATGTATTGCAGGCCCGTAATTTTTAAAAAGGTTACAAGGGAGGCCGATTGATGGGGGGCATTCCCCGCTCGCTTGTTGCGTTTATATAGAAAGTAAGCCAGGCGCACTCCCCATATACCCGTGAGGACGACCATCCAAAAATGGCTCCACGTTGCAATGTAGCCTTGCAGACGCAACAATGTGAGCAAGCCGACACTGAGAATGACCAACCCAAGAGGCCACATCATTTCCTTAGTTATCTTGTCCGTCTTTATCTGTGTGAGAATAAACGCGCCGATAAAAAAGACGAAGAGTATGATCAATGCGTATAGAAACATGAGGGGCATGAAATTCCTCCTACTTGGAAATGTATGCGACCGCCACTGTACCGATGCCGGCATTCATGGCCACAATGGAGGAAATATCCATTGTGTAAATAGGTTTTTTGCCGAGCATCTGCTCGAATTTATTCGCATATTCTGCGGCGCGCTTCGGTGCATTTGCATGTACAATCGCATAGCGCTCGATTCCTTTGGCGTCATGAATAGATTTTACATGCGCTTTGATTTTTCGCGTACTTTGAGGTATGGAAAGTGCCTTGGCGAAGATAATGCCTTCGCCTGCTTCATCGATGGAAATCACAGGTTTAAGATTAGCGAGTTTGCCGATCATTCCGGTGGTTTTGGAGACACGACCACTTCGGACCATATATTTCATCGTTCGCACGGAAACTAGTATTTTCGCCTTTGTTCGAAGCGTTTCAAGCGCGCTGGTAATTGTATCAACATTCTCGCCCGCGTCGAGCATTTCTGCCGCACGCATAATCAGCAGCCCTTGGGCGCCCGAGTTTTGTCGGGAGTCAATAGCGCGCACGTTGTCCGATACTTTGGCGGCTTGTTTGAAAACGTTGTAGGTACCGCTCATTTTTGAGGAGACGCTCACGGCGAGGACGTGGTCGTAATAATTTGAAAGGTGGGTGAAGTATTCCTGCATGGCTTTGAGGTTGGGTTGTGAACTGGAAGGATAGGTATCCAGTGTATCCATGTATTCATAAAGCCGCTGCGAGGTAATGGTGCGCTTATCGAAATAATCGCTGTCCTCGATGGTTAAAATGAGAGGCACCTGGTGAATTTGATAGGTGTCGATGACTTCCTGGGGAAGGTCGGCGATGGAGTCGGTAACAAGGGCGATGTCATATTTACGCTCATGGATGATTTCATATTGGCGTTTCATATCATCGACCTTTTGTTCTTTGATGATAGCCGCATCACGCAGGCGCACCATGACTTCCGCTGGGTGGTCGGTGTGAATGTGGACGCGGACTTTCTGGGGATTGCCTGCTACGACCAAAGAATCACCAAGATCGCGGACCTGAGCGCGAATGGTCGCCGGGGATAGATTCTCTCCGGTGAGAAGTGCTTCAGTGCAGTAGCGATAATTCTCCTGAGTGAAATCCTCATCGTCATTTGTATGACTGGCTTTTTGGGCTACTTGTTCGTCAAAACCACCCTGCACATCCTCGCCGCTGAAGAAGAGGCTGATGCCTTCAATGAAGTGGACGAATCCCTGGGCACCCGAATCGACAACACCGTGTTTTTTCAGTACCGCGAGCGTGTCGGGTGTGGCTTCGAGACACTGTTTGAGTTCAACCAAGGAACGATGAAGCAAGTCAGTGAAGTCCTCGGCCTGTGGGCGCAGAGCTTTGAGCGATTTCGCCCACTCGCGCATGAGGGTGATCATTGTCCCCTCCACTGGTGTCTCTATGGCTTCATAGGCATAAGGAACTGCGTTATTGATGGCTTCGATGAGCTCATCTTCGGAAAATGATGTCTGTGTTTCATCAAAACTCTGCACCAGTCCGTTGATGTATTGCGCAAAAATGATTCCAGAGTTGCCGCGCGCGCCTTCAAGGGCCGCATCTCCGATTTCACGGAGCGTGGCTTTGGTATGGGCTGAGAGTTCGTTGGAAGCCAATATGCGCTCCATGAGACGTGCAAGATTATTGCCGGTGTCCCCATCCGCAACTGGGAAGACATTGATGGCATTGAGACTGTCTTTGTGTCTGATGACTTCCTTGGCACCGGAAATCAATGATTGAATAAACGTGTGTTGATTAATGGTAGTCGTGGCATTCATAAGCATCCGTCCTTATTTCTTAAAATATGAGCTGGTGAATCAATACAGCCAAGAATGAAGAAAAACCGACTAAGGTGCTGCCCCAAATGAGATCGACAACGGTGATTTTAAGCGGCCAGTCTTTAAGTGTTGCAAGATTCGTCATGTCATACGTTGCATAAGTGATCAATCCGAACAATGCGCCATATCCAAGCGCATAAAACGCGCTGTCCGCGCTGAGAGCGGGGGCAGCCACAAACACGACCACACCAATGACATAAAGCCCGTAGAATAATGCTGCCGCAGGCCAGTTGGGATTTTCTTTTAGCAGGAAGCCGATTTGTGCGTTGTAAAAATTCTTTCCGATAAATCCCAGCCACACCAAATCGATGGCCAAAAAGATAATGGCGATTAAAAAGTAAAGTACAATGATATCAAGCATTTACTCATCCCTTCTTTCTTTGTAATTCTAGCATATCACAGTTTGAACATGAAGGGTCGTGAAACACACCACTCATGCACCTAAAAGCACATTTGTTGTTCAAAACTGTACAGTCTATTATAATACTTCATGAAAACAATTTAAACAAGAAGGATGATTATATGAAAATTTTAAGTAGACAATCCACCATTAAAGGTGGGCGCAATGGAAAACTGCAAAACACCGATAAAAGCATCGACCTCTCGCTTGTTCCACCCAAGGAAATGGGCGGAAAAGGTGAAGGGGCCGACCCAGAAAGTCTGTTTGTCTCAGGATATATCAGCTGTCTTTCAAGCTCTATGGAATACCTCTTGGCCAACGACGCCATCACTTATGAATCGCTTACAATGGAAGGTCGCGTTGATTTAATGGGGGACCCCACCGGCGGATTTAAGTTTGCTTTGGATGTGCGGGTTACAGTTGAAGGACTTGATGAAGCCACTGCAAGAGATTATCTACAAAAGGCTAAAAATTTCTGTCCTTATTCAAAAGCCATCGAAGGCAATGTCGATGTACAGCTAACCCTCGAGGTGCGCTAAAGACTGCTGCGGCAGTCTTTTTTTATTTTGGGTAGCGCAGCGCCCCCCTTTTTGTTATGATTAACATGACAATATTAAAGGAGTTAACTGTATGGATTTCATCGCACGTCTTCGCAACAGAATGTTAATGCCATTCATATTCATCATCCTTTTTACAACAAGTTTCCTCGTAGGTTCCTTCAGTGAGCTGTGGCGTGGCTATGTGGAAATTTTGCGCTCTCCCAGTGTGCTCATCAGCGACTATTTGTACATTGGCGGTTTTGGTGCTACGCTATTCAATGTTTCAACGATTCTTTTGATCAACATTATCATGCTCAATCGTCTGAAAATGAAAATGTCTGGGCCAGTCTTCGCCGGTCTTTTAACCATTGCTGGGTTTTCATTTTTTGGGAAGAACATCTTCAATACCATTCCCATATACATCGGTATTTATCTGTACGCAAGGATGCAGGGTCTTGATTTTAAAAACTTCATGATTGTTGTACTTTTCTCTACAGGCATATCACCGATTGTGTCTTTTCTTATCTTCGGGGGGCCATGGTCCTTTTTCATAGGCATTCCCCTGGGAATCATCATCGGGATTATCACCGGATTTGTTTTGCCGGCGCTTAGTGCGCACACCACCCGTTTTCACAAAGGGTACAATCTATACAATATCGGCTTTGCGATGGGGATCATTTCCATGTTCTATTCAGCCATTCTTCGCGCGTTTGACATTGATTTTTGGCTTGGGGGTCCCACCAGTGAAGTATTTCACAATGAACTTTATCTCATGACCATCATACTTTCACTCATCTTTATCGCAGCCGCGTTTTTCTACGACCGCAATGTCTTAGGCAAATATAGAGGCCTCATGGCTTCATCGGGGCGTCTGGTCAGTGATTTCATCCGCGATTATGGACGGGCCGTGACGATGCTCAACGTCGGGGTCATGGGTATTATTTCTCTGCTTGCCCTGACCATTTTGGACATCCAGATCAACGGTCCCGTTATGGGAGGCATACTCACTGTGATGGGCTTTGGCGCGTTTGGCAAGCATCCCAGAAACGCGGTTCCTGTCATGAGTGGCGCCTTGCTTGCGGCGTGGATTACCCCTGTGTATGCGCTGGATGATGTGGGCATTGCGATTGCGGTGTTGTTTGTCACAGCAATCTCACCCATTGCAGGGCGTTATGGTGTGTTAATCGGAATATTTGCAGGGTTCTTGCATGTGATTATTACGCCGCTCACTTACACTTTCCAGGGCGGTTTCGACCTTTACAATAACGGCTTCGCGGCCGGCTTTGTCGCTGCGATGCTCATTCCATTCTTGGAAGCCATTAAAAAAGATACGATCGAGGAGCGATAATATGAGTAGACAGGAAATCAACATTGTTACCAAGATTGTACGGGAACTGACGCTTTATTTCATGCTTCAAGGGGTTACAAACATTAAAATGGAGACTTTTTATGAATCAAAAGGAACCATGTTTGTGGTGAACGTTAAGACGCTTGATGCGCGGGTGCTCGACGAGATTCACCGTAAAATCAGCCGCGAGCGCGAACTGGAAATTGAAACGTACGGCTGGGAACTCATCGGCGATATCGATTCTAAAAGCGGCCTTGAGATATTAGGTCACCTGATCGATGAAATTCACATCAAGCAAGGTGAAGCGACAACGACCCTTACCTTCGTTCGCAAAAACCGATACAAGCAAAAAAAAGGCCCCCGTATTTAACAGGGGGCTTATTAGTAGGTTGGGTTGTTCGAATCAAGAAGCGCCTTGGCTTTCTCGGTGGTCTTGAAATGCACTTTGGCATATTTTGAGAGGGTATTCATTCCCCCGCTTTTAATCAGTTTGGACGCCTGCAAATCCACATGTTTACTGGCTCCCTTGAGCAACTTCATACCGGCTTTGGCGCTGAGTTTGTTCAGATGCACTAAAAATGCGTAGCGCGCGATGATGCTCGCCACAGCCACAGAAGCGTAAAAACTCTCCGCCTTGGTCATGAAGACATCGGGACGAATAGGCGCTTTAAACTGAGCGAGATAGTTCATATAGGTTTTCTCGACACAAAACTGGTCAACCACCACTGTAACATCCTTGTTGACCTTGGCCGCAATCTTTTTATGCGTTTGCGCATGCAGATACGCTTTGAGCGTGTTGGAATTGTAGCCTTTGAGGATGAGGTCGTTGTATTTCGGGTTGTCCAGCACCAAAAGTGAGTGGGTGACGGTTTTGATGAGCTTGGGACCGATGCGTCTAATCTGATCATCACTCAAGGCCTTGGAATCTTTAATGCCCAGTGTCTCAAGTTCGTCTTTCATAGCCGGGGTGACGTAGGCCGCGCACACCGTGAGCGGTCCGAAAAAATCCCCGACTCCCGATTCATCGCTACCGATGGATTCAGTAAAATAATCGATGGATGTGTGTGATGATTCGCTGCGTGTCTCACTGGGTATGTCCATGCCAAAGTGGTCACTCCAAAAGAAGAAGGCTTCCTCAGCAGCCTTGCCCTGATACATCACCTTGCCAGTATGATAGATGGTAATCGTCAGCTTATCATCCTGGATTGTCGCTTCAACATGATCTTTGTCTGAAATTTTTACAAGGGGCCGGTAAAAATCCAGCAAGGCCTTGATTTGGCTTTTTGAAGCGCTCATCACAAAATTCATCTTTTTCACATCCTTTTCTTTATTTTACCACGAAATTTGATAGAATAGTAGCCGCGAGGAGTGATTTTATGGCATTTGACATCACAATACTGGAATTTCCCAAGATACTCAAGCGTGTTCAACGCTACGCTGAAAGCGCCACCGGAAAGGCTGCGTGCCTTGATTTGGCGCCTTTTGACGATGAATCGATTCTCAATGAACGCCTTGGGGAAGTATCTGAGGCCTACAAGGTTTTCCAAAATGATATGGCACCGACTTTTGGTGGTGTCCACGATATTAAAACGATTTTGAAACGGGCATCGATCGGTGCAGTCATTGAACCCAGTGATATATTGATGGTGCATGCGCAACTCGACAACATTCCTGCGATCAAACGACAGTTTTCCAAAGCGGAGGAAACATTGGAAACTGCGCTCACGCTCACGCATTACACTGAAGAACTCTACACCCTGGGTGATCTTAAAAAGTCCATTGAAGGCGTGATTGATACACGTGGGAACGTCCGCGATGACGCTTCGAGCAAACTGCGTGATTTACGCACTAAATTGAACCAGACCAAGCGTGCCATCCAACAGACACTCAACGATTTGACCAATTCTCAAAGCGATAAACTCACAGAAAAATTATACACGGTTCGCTATGAACGCTATGTCCTTCCGGTTAAACTCAGTGAAAAGAACAACGTCAAAGGCACTGTAGTCGATTATTCAGCGAGCGGTGAGACCGTTTACGTCGAACCACAGTCGATTCGCAATCTATCGGCCAAGCGCCACACGCTCACGACCGATGAGCAAAAGGAAGTCGAACGCATCCTTTATGCCATGAGTGCGCGCATTGCCAAAGACAGGGATGCGTTGTTGGCGAATCTGGAAATTCTTACCCACCTGGATGTCTGTTTCGCTAAAGCGGCCTATGGCCATGCACTCGAATGCAGCATCCCCGTGATTCAAAAAGGCATCCATCTCATCAAGGCTCGCCATCCGCTATTGGACCAACGTAGCGTTGTGGCCAATACCATCACCTTCGACGAAGATGTTACGCAGATGGTCATCACCGGGTCGAACACCGGGGGGAAGACGGTCACACTCAAAACCCTGGGCATTGTGTCTTTGATGGCCCAAAGCGGCATGATGATTCCCGCCCTTCCAGGCAGTCATATCCAGATGTTTGATGGGGTGCGCGCCGATATTGGCGATGAACAATCGATTGAACAGTCATTGTCCACCTTTTCTTCACACATGTCCAATATCGTTGATATCGTCAACAATTTTGCGGACAATCAGCTGATTTTGCTCGATGAACTGGGAAGCGGCACCGACCCCAAAGAAGGCTCATCGCTCGCGATGAGCATCCTTGATTATCTTAGCACGCATGAAAGTTACGTCATCGCCACAACCCACTATCCCGAACTCAAAGCCTACGCCTACACTAAGTCCCACGTTATGAACGCCAGCGTGGAATTCGATGAAGCCACCCTCAAACCCACATACAAACTTCGCCTGCGTACCCCGGGCGAATCCCATGCTTTCCTCATCTCACACCGCCTAGGACTCAACGAATCGATCATTGAAACGGCCAAGGCCAATGTACTCACCGAACAAGATGAAGTCAGTGACCTTATCGATGACCTTAAGCGTCAAAGTGCACTTTTGGAAGACGACTTGGAAAACTATGAACAATTGAACAAGGATCTTGAAAAGGAAAAAGCAGCGGTGATCGAGGAGAAACGGACGTTACAAAAAAGGCGTGAAACGCTCAAAGAGGAAGTCACCAAACAAAACGCCAAGACCATCAATGAATTGAAATCGCGCGCGCAAACGCTCATCGATGAACTTTCAAGCATGCGTGACACATCATTCAAGGAGCACGAACTTGCTGAGAAAAAACACGATGTCAAACAACTCTCCCAAGGCAACCAGACGCCCACATCCGCTCCCAGCGCCTCCCGCGCCCCCACACCCGGGGACCGCGTCTATATTAAGCCTTACAATCGTTATGGGGAGATTCTGAGCAAACAAAAAGACGGACGCTTCAAAGTGGCGATGGGAACGCTTGAAAGCGTCTTTGAATCTGACGCTTTAGAAGTCTCTCAACCCACCCCCACAAACGAACAAACCACCACCCCAACCGGGACTACCCCCAAAGCTAAAAAGCAAGTCGCCTCATCGCTCGATCTGCGTGGCATGCGTGTCCATGAAGCCAATGATGCGCTTGAAAAATTCCTTGATGACGCAGCGATGAGCGCCCAGCCATACGCCACAATCATTCACGGTTTTGGCACCATGGCGGTGCGCACTATGGTCAAAAATGTGGTTCAGGCTTCTCCGGTGGTCACTTCACATCGCGACGGCGGTAACGGCGAAGGGGGACAAGGTGCGACCGTGGTATATTTCGAATGACCATGGTTGGTATACAAAAGAATGCGTCGTTTCATGCAATACAGTTGTAAATCCTCACTGAAATTTGTATAATGAGTATAGCTAATATAAGGAGGAATTACCATGGCAGAAGTAATTTATGCGGATAGCACCGATTTGGATGAGAAAGTTAAAGACGGCCTCGTGCTTCTTGATTTTTATGCAGACTGGTGCGGACCGTGCAAAATGATTGGTCCCGTGCTTGAACAAGTTGCAGGTGAAAACGATGATTTCAAAGTGATTAAAGTCAATGTCGATGAAAACATTGGACTTGCCCAACAATACGGTGTACAAGGCATTCCGTCACTTTTTGTGCTTAAAGACGGAGAAGTTGTTTCACAAAAAGCCGGATTCATGCCCAAAGATGCAATCGTCGACTGGGTTAAAAACGCATAGGCATCAATCAACGAAGGCGCGGGATTCCGCGTCTTTTTTATGAACCGGTGTGGTTGGCTTTCAAGGGGTCTTATTGTATAATGAGAAAGGTGATATTATGAATGGAATACTAGTGCTTAACAAACCGACCGGCTATTCGAGTCATGACTGTGTGAATATAGTACGTCGCGCATTCAACACAAAGAAAGTCGGCCACGCCGGGACCCTTGACAAAGAAGCCTCTGGCGTGCTTGTCCTGGGTGTGAACCGCGGGACGAAAATCATGGAGTTTTTAAACCAGGACGACAAGGGCTATATGTTCACAGCCCGCTTTAACCAGACCACCACCACCCTTGACCACACCGGTGAAGTAGTAAACAAAGCCGCGCAACACGATTTTAATGCGCTTGATAGCGCGTTGAATCATTTTTTGGGCACCTACATGCAGACACCCCCTGCATATTCGGCTGTGAAAGTAGACGGCAGAAAGCTTTATGAGTATGCCCGCAAAGGACAGCCAATTCCCTATGTTCCACCGCGCAAAACTTACATATATACGCTCAAACGCCTCAGTGACGTGCGAGATAACGATGATGGGACCTACAGCGTTGACCTTTTCACTGAGACATCCAAAGGTGTCTTTGTCCGTAGTCTGGCCGATGATATCGCCAGAAAGCTCGCAAGTGTGGGCCACACCACCCGGATCCACCGCACACAATCGGGCCGCTTCAGCATTGAAATGGCGACGGAACTCAGTGAATTAAAAGAAGGAAAATATCGCTTGATCAGCATGGCTGAGGCTTTAGAGGACTACCCCGAATTTAAAGTCGCCCCCAGCATGATCAAAAAAGTGCAAAACGGACAGCCCCTTAAACTTCCTACCGAGGCCCCCTACGTCAAACTCGTGGATAATACCCGCGCTCTCATAGGGATATACATGAGCGCTGAGGATGGTGTCCACCGCCCCAAAAGAGTATTCAACTGAAAGTGTGATAACAATGAACGTAACCTATCTAAATAACGGTACTATCAAAAATGATACTGTTGCGGCCATCGGTTTTTTCGATGGAGTGCACAAGGCGCATCAGGTTCTCATAGAAACAACGATTAACAAAGCGCGCGCCCGGGGTCTGAAAACTGCCTTGATTACGTTTGACAAACATCCCAAACACGTGCTTTTTGATATCGATTATTACTACATAACGCCTCTGAGTCGCAAATTAGAACTCTTTAAGGCTTACGACATCGATGATGTCTATGTCATCGATTTCGACAAGACCAAAGCCTCGTTGGACCCCAGGGTCTTTATCGACACCTATTTGTCCAATTTGCGCATGCTCGTGTGTGGGTTTGATTTCACCTTCGGTCATCAAGCGCGCGGAGGCGTGTCGCTTCTTAAGACCTATGCCCCCTTTGAAACAGTTGTTGTGGGTGAACAGACGCTGAGTGGGTTCAAAATCGGCAGTTCCCACATCCGCGATCTCATTCGTGGGGGGCATGTTGATGAAATTCCTGAACTCATGGGGGATTACTACCGCATTAAAGGTGAAGTCATCGAAGGGGCGAAAAAAGGACGGACCATCAACTACCCCACGGCGAACATCGACTGCGGGGAATATATGATTCCCAAACGCGGTGTTTACGCGACCATGACGCGTGCGGATGGCGTGTGGTATCGTTCAGTCAGTTCCGTGGGGTTCAACCCTACACTGAGCGGGCATGATTATATCAGTGTGGAGAGTTATCTATTTGATTTCAATGCGTCGATTTATGGCAAAGAGATCGAGATTGTCTTCATTCAGCGCTTGCGCAATGAAGTCAAATTTGAAAGCAAGGAAGCACTTATCACGCAGATTGACCAGGATGCGCGCGATGCGCTTGAAGTGTTGAGTAGAAGTGGGGAGAGATACGATGGTTAAAAACTATCCCCTTGTATTTTTTGCGCTTTTCACCCTCGCGATCGGCTGGGGATTTTTTGCCCTTTACACTCTACTTTCTCCCACCCTTCCGGGCTTTGCACCCTGGATGCTTGTGATGGGACTGAACATCCCTACCCTCACAGCGATGATGATGTGGATACATATCAAAGGCGCACAGTTCATGCCCGCAATGCCCATTCATCTGAGTGTTTTCGCACTGGGTGTTGTTACTGGGGTTGTGGGATTACCCCTGGTCTTTGATAGTGGGGTATCTGTAGGGACCATCATCGGTGCGCTGCTTGTGAGCGACTCGGTCGCATTTATTATCAGTACGGCCGTAACAAAACGCGGAAGCGGTCCGCAGATGCGCACCCTTTATGAATGGCGTCACCATCCACTCCTATGGGTCAGTGCGCTTTTGATTTTCCCTGTTTTGTTGGCTATGGCGTGTATGGTTGGTGAGAGCGCGCTTGTCCTGCGGCCAAGTGCGTTTGGCAATTATATCGCCGCACTTGTGTTCATTGCCGTTTTCATGGGGCCACTGGGCCTTGAATGGGGCCTGCGTCACTTTGCATCCAAGCGGTTGCTCGCATGGATGAATCCCTTGTTCGCCTCTATGGTCCTCGCGCTTTTTTTGTGGGCAATGCTCATGCCATTGCGCGACGCGGAAGTGCCTTATTTGACATTGCTCAGCCCCTTTGAACTGTTGATTGCTTTGATGGCAGTCAATACCGTGCTTGGGTTTTTCTATCTCATGTCCAAAGGTAGCGTGCTTTTGACCATGGTCGCCCACACATCACTGCTATATGGGATATGGATCGTTACACCGTCATTGGAAACAATGCGCACGCTCGTTGCTCTATGTCTGGGTGTGGGTGCGATGATGGTTGTATTTTTGCCTTTTATGCGCGATAAGATTAAAGCCCAAAAGCGTATGGAAAAAGAAGGCATGCATCACTATTAATCCCCTGCATCATCCCCCTTTGTGCGCACAGTTTAAACGATGCGTGAAAAATATTTCATCACTGGTCATTCTTCACTTGAAAATTCCCCCGAATATGCTATAATACCTTTTGCGCCTGTTTCATGGTTCAACGTTTCCCTAGCGTTTTACTAAGATCCAGGGGTCACAATGTAAAAAGGAGGGAACACTATGGCTTTGTCAAAAGAAGAAAAACAAAAGATTGTCGAAGCGTATCGTCTTAAAGAGGGCGACACAGGGTCTCCAGAAGTGCAAATCGCGGTTCTCACTAAAGAAATCGAGAGTCTCAACGCGCATCTGAAAACCCACAAACAGGACCACCATTCACGCCGTGGACTGTTATTAAAAGTTGGTCGCCGCCGTCATTTGATGAACTATCTACGCGAGAATGACGTTGAACGTTACCGCAGCTTGATTAAACGACTCGGCTTACGCCGCTAAAAAACGGATGTTTTCATCCGTTTTTCTTTTTTTATACAATCCCCCCCTTTTTAATGCGCGCATAATGCCATATAATGGATATACATGCGAGGTGATGGATTTGAAAGAATACCCTAAACACATCCAGTGGCTTTATCGGTTAGGATTTACAGCGTTGATTCTGTTGATTCTCTCCATGATCAATCATTTGTTCGGTGATTTGATCAGTCGTTTTTTCCAAGCACTCAATTCGATTGTGCTTCCCTTTGCGATTGCCCTTTTTATTAGTTATCTTCTCGCGCCGTTATTTGGGTTGCTTGAGAAGAAGATGAAACAGCCATCGCGTCTGCTCAACACAGTAATTGTTTTTGGCGGCGTGGGTGTTGCACTATACTTTTTCGGTCGCTTTGCGGGCACCCTGATTTATGAACAGGGTGTTAAATTTGTCGAAGAAGACTGGCCGGTGATGGTATCAGCCATCGAGGGATTCGTAGCGCAGTATGCGTTTTTACAAAATTTCTACGATAATATTCTGGAATTAATCAGTGCGGATGCCATCGGTGGAAATTTGGATTTATTCGGTGTCTTTGAGAGCATTACAAGCATTATAATCACCATTGTGCTCGTTCCAGTGTTCTTGTTCTTTATTCTCAATGACCGTACCCGGATATATGAGAGCATCATCGTCCTTTTCCCTAAAAAAATTCGCCACCACGCGATTGAACTTTTGCGACGTGCCAACCGTGTCATTGAGGAATATTTCAACGGACGCTTCATCACCATGTTTGTCATGGCGATTGTATTCTCCATTCTCTTTTTGATTCTGGGCTTCCGTGAACGCAGTGTTCTCTTTGGCTTCATGTTAGGATTTTTCGATATCATTCCCTACGTGGGTCCCTTTATCGCAATGTTATTGCCGGTGCTTTACTCTTTGACCGACGATGCGCTTTTATTCGGTGATTACGCACCTGTTGCAATTGCTATCGCCGTGATTGTGGGTCAAATGGTTCAAAATAACGTCGCACAGCCTATCATCATGGGCAAGGAAACCAAACTCCATCCCATGCTTGTGTTGAGTTCTTTTGTCTTCTTCGGGTATCTTTTCGGTGTTGTGGGCATCATACTCGCCATCCCCATAACAGGCATGATACGTACCTCTATTCACTATGTAAAGGAACTCAACAAAGAAAAACTTTCACTTGATGAAAAAGAAAAGCAACAACTCAGAAAGGATGAAACACAGCATGAAGACAGTGATTAAGAATGCAACACTCTACACCATGGAAACGCTGAACAATCAAAACGGCTATGTAGCGTTTAATGAGTCAACCATTGAAGAAGTCGGAATAACATTCGACCCGGAGAAGTTTAAAGACTATACCATCCTCGACGCAAAAGGTGCACTTGTTACACCCGGCCTCGTTGATCCTCACAGCCATATCGGTGTGATGGAGGAAGGGATTCAATTTGAGGGCAACGACGGTAATGAAATAACGAATCCGGTGTATCCGGAATTGCGCGCGATTGACAGTCTTTATCCCAATGATACGGCGTTTGAAAGCGCGCTTAAAGCTGGTGTGACCGCCGCTATTACAGGGCCGGGGAGCGCTAATGTCATCGGTGGGACGTTCACCGCTGTGAAAACAGTGGGCAACACCGTCGATGAGATGGTGTTCAAAGATGAAGTCTGCATGAAGATGGCTCTGGGTGAAAACCCTAAAAGAGTCTATTCAACGCAAAAGAAAAACCCTTCCACACGCATGGCTTCAGCCGCTTTAATGCGTGAATGGCTGATGCGTGCCAAAGAATATTCTGAGCAGTTAAAAGCCTATGAAGCAGGGGAAGAGGATGCTAAGAAGCCAACGTTCGATATGAAACTTCACAGCCTTTCGCGCGTGTTTGATGGACTTCCTGTTAAAATTCATGCACACAGAAGCGACGATATTATGACAGCCATCCGCGTTGCCAAGGAATTCGACCTTGATATTTCACTTGACCACGGCACCGAAGCGCATACGATTCCTAACAGTGTCAAAGAAAGCGGATATCCTGTCATTTTAGGTCCGACGCTCGGTACTGCTGCGAAGTATGAGTTGCGTGGCCGCTCCTTTGCAAGTGCTAAAATCCTTAAAGATAAAAACGTTCCATTCGCCATTATGACCGATCATCCTGTGATTCCCGCGGAAAACATTCTTGTTCAACTCGCTTTGTTTGTCAAAGAGGGGCTCGATCGTACGCAAGCAATGCGCGCGGTGACCATCGATGCGGCCGCAATCAATGGTGTTGATGACGTAGTAGGTTCACTCAAGGAGGGTAAACACGCCGATATTGTCATGTGGGACGGCGATTTCTTCGATATCATGACACGCCCCAAGCACGTCTATGTGAATGGGCGTTTGGCATACGAACAAAGCTAAAATAGATACCATTCCCGCACTTTCCCCGCTATTGATATTCTCAGGGAAAATCATCGAGGTCCTCAGGGCCACTGTCCGGATTGTTTTGATCACTTAAGGTGAAAAACGTAAAGGCAGCATCATCGGATTTTTCGAAGTACTTCTGTGGGTCGCAATTACTGCAACGGTGCTTGTGGATGTGACAGAAAATCCCTGGAAAGTCGTTGTGGTGGCCCTGGTGTTTGCGCCTGGCAACTATTTGGAACCGCCGTTGTTAAAAAAACTGAAGAGAAACGTATTTTTAAAGCCATGCGTAATCTCGGATTCGCCCTTAGGCCGATTGACGCCTATCGTCGTGATGAACAACGCGAGATTCTTTATATGCATGGGCCAAGAAAACACATGGAACAAGCCATAGCGCCCCTGAAAAACATGCAAGCGGACGTTGTGATTACCATCAATGATATCTGCCCTCTTTACAGAGGACATGGCATTTTGAGAAAAAAGAAGACCTCGCGGTCTTCTATTTTCATTGTTTAAACCCTATGATGAACAACCAAAATATGGTATTATTATTAGATGGATAATACTATTAGAAAAGAGGACGTTATACTATGAGCAAAGCCAAGAAGTATGAGTTGAATCTCAATGGCAGAACGCTTGTGGCAGAGATTGGCGAAATGGCCAAACAAGCGACATCGAGTGCTCTCATTCGCTATGAGGACACCGCAGTGCTTAGTGTCATGCAAGCGAGCAGAGAACCAGTCAACATGGATTTTTTCCCACTGATGGTCAATTACGAGGAAAAGCAATACGCAGCGGGAAAAATTCCCGGAGGTTTCATTAAACGTGAAGGAAAGCCCTCCGACCACGAAACTTTGATGGCGCGTCTGATCGACAGACCCTTGCGCCCGTTGTTTCCTGATGGATTTCGCTACGAAGTCCAGATGATCAACACCGTTATTTCGGGCAACACAGACAATTCTCCTGCAATGAGTGCGATGATCGGCAGTTCTTTGACACTTGCAATGTCTCACCTACCTTTTGATGGACCCATCGCAGGTGTTACCGTGGGAAGAGTCAACGGTGAATTCATCGTCAACCCCACCGAAGAGGAACTCGAACATACTGACATCGATTTGATTGTGGCGGGAACCAAGGACGCCGTCAACATGGTTGAAGCCGGCGCCAAGCAAGTTGATGAGGACACGATGCTTGAAGCGATTCTTTTCGGTCACAAATGGGTTAAGAAAATCGTCGAATGGCAAGAAGCCATCGTTGCGGAACTCGGCGCTAAAAAAATGGAATTCGAGCCCGCGATTCCTGATGAAGACGCGGTAGCGTATGTCAAGGAAACCTTCGCCGAACGCATCAAGGAAACGGTCCATGCATTTGACCGCGACCGTCGAAGCGAAGATACGCGCGCCATCAAAGATGCTATCGAAGAAGCCTTTGAAGCTCGTTACAGTGACTTGGATTCAGAATCGTACAAAAAGAAACTCAAGGATGCGAAAAAGACTGTTGATTCACTGATAACTGAAGAAATCCGTCGTATGACGGTTGAAGAGGAAGTCCGCGCGGATGGGCGTAAACTCGATGAAGTCCGCCCACTGAATTCACAGATTGACCTATTTGAACGCACGCACGGAAGTGCCATGTTCACCAGAGGTGAAACACAAGCCCTTTCGCTGACGACTTTGGGAGCACTGGGAGAACATCAGAAAATTGATGGACTGGGAGAGCTTGAAACCAAACGTTTCATGCTCCATTACAACTTCCCGCCTTATAGCGTTGGTGAAACCGGACGCTACGGACCACCAAAACGCCGTGAAATCGGCCATGGTGCGCTGGGTGAGCGTGCGCTCGCGCAAGTCATCCCCAACGAAGAGGACTTTCCCTACACCATCCGCATCGTATCGGAAATTCTCGAAAGCAACGGCTCCACTTCACAAGCGAGTATTTGCGCGGGGTGCATGAGCATGATGGCAGCTGGAGTTCCCCTTGAAGCGCCGGTTGCTGGCATTGCGATGGGCCTTGTGCAAGATGGTGCGAAAAATATCGTCCTAAGCGACATTCAAGGTCTCGAGGACCATATTGGCGATATGGACTTCAAAGTTGCCGGAACAAAAGAGGGCATCACAGCCCTTCAAATGGATATCAAAATTGAAGGACTCAGCAAAGAAGTTCTCGCCGAAGCGCTGGAGCAGGCGCGTCAAGGACGTTTGATGATACTTGAGAACATGCTTGAGGCTATACCAGGGCCACGTCCCCAGGTATCCAAATACGCTCCGAAGGTCAAAATTATGAACATTGACCCAGGAAAGATTCGTGACGTGATCGGTCCAGGAGGCAAGCAAATCTCAAAAATCGTTGAAGATAACGATGAGGTCAAAATTGATATCGAACAAGATGGACGCATTACCATCATGCACACAGATTTGGCGCCTATAGAAAACGCCATGAAACAAATCGAGGATTTGGTTCGTGTCGCTCAAGTCGGTGAAGTGTACAACGGCAAAGTTGTGCGCGTTGAAAAATTTGGTGCTTTTGTGGAGTTGTTCCCAGGAACCGATGGATTGTGCCACATTTCCAAGCTTGCCCATGAACGCGTAGGCAAAGTCGAGGATGTTGTTAAACTTGGTGACCGCATCGATGTCAAAGTCATCGGAATCGATGATCGTGGACGCATTGACCTTTCACGCAAAGCGACACTTCCCACACCCGCGCCCACTCAATCTTCAAGTGAACAATCCAGTGACAATAAGAACAATTCAAATAAATAATTTTCAATAATTGTATGCATATTCCATGCGTTTTGAACAATCGAGCGGCACTAGTGGTCGTTAGGAAAGTCCATGCTGGTACATTCTGCGATGAATGTAGTGTTTGTGATGGCGGAAACAATAACGCCATGCACCGCTTGGTTTGGCGGTGACGGCTGGGAAAGCATCCCAATGGGATGTTAATACCTTTAAAAGTGCCACAGAGACGAGCTTGGATGGCAACATCCAAGGTGGAACGGGTAAACCCCGCAAACCAGCAACCCAAATTTTGGTAGGGGCACTTTTCCAAGGGAAATGAACCTATGGAAAAGGCACGTAAGTGCAGATAAATGATTGTTGCCCGTGAGGGTACAGAACATGGCTTATAAAAACGCATTCAAACCATTTTAAGCGCTCTTTTGAGCGCTTATTTTAATGCGTCATTTGCAGTCGCATATTGAAAAAAAACCCTATTTAGTGTACAATACGGTATGTTTATGAAAGGACGATGCCCCATGAGCTCTATTGACCATAATGCCATCAAGAAAAGACAAAAAAGCATTCGCAACTTCTCAATCATTGCCCACATCGATCACGGAAAGAGCACACTGGCGGACAGAATATTGGAAAAGACACAGTCCATCACTTCCCGCGAGATGAAAGATCAATTGCTCGATTCGATGGATTTGGAACGCGAACGCGGCATCACCATCAAACTCAATGCCGTAGAAATAGATTATAAGCACACGAATGACGAATCGTATATTTTCCATTTGATCGATACACCGGGTCATGTTGATTTCGCCTACGAAGTTTCTCGCTCATTGGCTGCCTGTGAAGGCGCTCTTTTAATTGTGGATGCAGCACAGGGCATCGAAGCACAAACGCTTGCCAACGTCTATCTCGCGCTCGACAATGATTTGGAGATTATCCCTGTCATTAACAAAATCGATTTACCCAGTGCCGATGTGGACAAGGTGAAAGCCGATATTGAGGAGGTCATCGGCCTGGATGCCTCCGATGCGATACTGACTAGCGCCAAGGAAGGTAAAGGTATCGATGATGTGCTCGATGCGATTGTCAACCGCCTCCCGGCCCCTAAAGGTGATTCAAGCGACCCGCTCAAAGCCTTGGTCTTTGACAGTATCTACGATCCTTACCGCGGTGTTATCCCCTCAATCCGCGTGGTTGAAGGGTACTTGCAAAAAGGCGATGTCATCCGCATGATGGCTAAAGACAAGACCTACGAGGTCACAGAAGTCGGGGTGAACACCCCCAAACAAGAACCCAGGAAATTTCTCGCCCCCGGCGATGTAGGCTACGTAGTGGCAGCGATTAAAAATGTTGAAAATGTCGGAGTAGGGGATACCATTACCCATCATCATGCGCCAGCGAAACAGCCTTTGCCAGGGTACCGCCCCCTCACACCCATGGTGTTCTGCGGATTGTTCCCCATTGACACCAACCGGTATCCCGAGTTGCGTGAAGCGCTTGAACGTCTCAAACTCAACGATGCTGCGCTCACATTTGAAGCAGAGAACTCTCAGGCCCTGGGCTTTGGGTTTCGAACCGGCTTCCTGGGCATGCTTCATCTTGAAATCATTCAAGAGCGCCTTGAACGCGAGTTTGGGATCGAACTGATCGCCACAGCCCCCAGTGTTATTTATAAAGTCCATTTGATCAATGAAGAAACCAAGACCATTGACAATCCTTCGCAGATGCCCAATCCTCAATACATTGAAAGCATTGAAGAACCTTACGTGGATGCAGCAATCATGTGTCCCAAGGAATATGTCGGCAATGTGATGGAATTATGCCAGGGCAAGCGCGGACAATTCAAAAATATGACCTACCTCGGCGATTATCGTGTCGAGCTTGCCTATGAGCTGCCTTTGCTGGAAATTGTGTATGATTTTTTCGATAAACTCAAAAGTGTCTCCAAAGGTTACGCATCCTTGGATTATGAACTCAAAGGTTACATGACAAGCAATCTTGTGAAGATGGATATCCTGATTAACTATGAAGTGGTCGATGCGCTTTCTTTCATTGTCCACCGCGACTTCGCTTATCGCCGCGGTAAAGCGATCACTGAAAAACTTGTTGACATTATTCCGCGTCAAATGTTTGAAGTGCCCATTCAGGCCGCCATCAACAATAAAGTCATCGCCAGAAGCACCGTACGCGCCATGCGCAAGAATGTCTTGTCCAAATGCTACGGCGGCGATATATCACGGAAGAAGAAACTGCTTGAAAAGCAAAAAGAAGGGAAGAAGCGCATGAAGAGTGTGGGCAGTGTCGAAGTCCCCCAGGAAGCCTTCCTGAGTGTGCTCTCCATCGAAGATTGACGGGCAACTAAGTGCAACGCTATGCTTTGCACAATAAATATGATACGTTGAAATGAGTGGTGTGATGCGTTCGCTTTATATCCATATTCCCTTTTGCCGTCGCATTTGCACGTATTGTGACTTTGCAAAGGAAGTCGCACATGATCCCAAGCAACACCGCTACATCGATGCACTCATCGACGAGACCCGCGCGCACAGTGCCATTCTAAGCAGTGTCCGCACTGTTTATATCGGCGGGGGAACGCCCAGCAGCTTACCCCTTCATTTGCTTGAGCGATACTTGAGCGAACTGAATGCACACCTTTCTAAGGATGCCGTCGAAGAATTCACCATTGAAGCGAATCCTTCTGATGTCACGCCGCAATTCGCAGCACTCATTCGCCGCATGAATATCACGCGCGTATCACTCGGCGCTCAGACATTCGATAATGCGACGCTCGCATTTTTGAACCGTGATCATCACGCGGAGATGATTGGTGAGGCAGTGAAAAACTTGCGCACAGCAGGGCTTACCAATATCAATGTGGATATGATTTTTGCTTATCCCGCTCAAACGCACGCGCAGCTGCGGGAGGATTTGAAAAAACTCCTCGCTTTAAAGCCTGCGCATATCTCCTATTACAACTTGATATTTGAACCGGGCACCCGGTTATACACGCTTTACACCCGCGGAGAAACTTTCCCACTCGATGACGACACTCAAGCGCAGATGTACGAAACCGTCATCGATACACTAAAAGATGCAGGCTACACCCATTATGAGATATCAAGCTTTGCCCGCAAAGGATTTAACAGTGCGCACAACACCTATGTGTGGCGTGATTATGACTACCTTGGTCTGGGCAGTGGCGCCCATTCCAAATACGGAAACGTACGGTATGAAAACCCTGCGCGACTCAAGCATTACTTGCAAGCTGTAGAAATGAAGCGTGAAGTTAAAATTCCATATCCCTATGAAACACCCACCGATACGATGCTGATGGGGATGCGGTTGCTTGAGGGAATCGATCTTGAGATATTTGCAATCCGCTTCCAACAATCAGTGTATGATGCCTATCCTTTTATCAAGGATTATATTGCGCACGGATTGTTGCGTGTGCAGGATGGGCGCTTGCAACTCACGCGGCGCGGTTTGTTGATGGGCAACGAAATCTTTGCGCGTTTTTAGGAGGATGTCATGCTGGGTCAATTATTGAAGGAATACGAGTATGAAATCAAGGCGACAGCGTCGTTTTCCAAACACACGCTCAATGCGTATTTGTCTGATGTGCGCCAGTATGTCAACTACTTGAACGCCAAGAATATTACCCGTCCTCATCTGATTGACAGGAATGTCGTTAAACAGTATTTGATGGTCTTGCGCAAACGCCACAGCAGTCCTAGCACAGTCTCGCGAAAACTCAGCTCAATCAAGGGGTTTCATCAGTTTTTAGTTGATGAGAAAATGGTTGAGGACAACGTTGTTTTGTCGGTTTCACGACCCAAACAGCAAAAAAAACTCCCCGAAGTTCTGAGCATTGAAGAGCTTGAACGCCTTCTTGAGTGCGCTCAGGGAGACACTCCACTTGATAAGCGCAACGTGGCCATCATTGAATTGCTTTATGGGAGTGGTCTGAGAATATCGGAACTTCTCGCCCTCACCACCGATATGCTGCATATCAACCAAGGCGTAATCAATGTGCATGGTAAGGGCGGAAAGGAACGCATGGTGCCAGTGGGGTCGCAAGCTGCCAGTGCCCTCAAGACCTATCTTGAAAGCGCCCGTTTATCCCTTTCCAAAACCCCCACACCCTATGTGTTTTTAAACAATCGAGGCAGCCCCCTTAGCCGCGTTGGATTTTTCAAGATATTAAAACAGATTGCCTTTGAAGCTGAAATAGACAAAACAGTGTCTCCCCACACACTGAGGCATTCCTTTGCATCACATTTGCTTGAAGGTGGTGTGGATCTCAGATATGTGCAGGAATTGCTGGGCCACAGCTCCATTGCGACCACTGAACTTTATACCCATATAAACAAACAACAACTCATTGCGGTATACGATGCGTATCATCCGCATGCTAAAAGGAGAGATTAGATGTATAAACGCGTATTTTTGATTGTCATTGACAGTGTCGGTTGCGGTGCAATGCCCGATGCGGAAATGTTCGGTGACAAGGGAACGAACACCATTAAAAACATCGCACTTGACCAAGGTGGTATAACACTGCCTGTGATGGAAAAGATGGGGTATGGCAACCTCACTGAAATCAAAGGGGTGCGTCCACTGGATGATACCACCGCCAACTACACCCGCATGAAAGAGATATCCAACGGGAAAGACACCATGACAGGCCACTGGGAAATCATGGGCCTCAAAATCACCAAACCATTCCAAACATTCACCGACAATGGCTTCCCTAAGGAGCTCATCGATGAGCTCTCACGCCGCACTGGCCGCAATATTGTTGGCAATAAGGCCGCGAGTGGTACCGATATATTAGAGGAATACGGTGAACATCAAATCAAAACCGGAGATCTGATTGTCTACACATCCGCTGACAGTGTGCTTCAAATTGCCGGGCACGAAGAGGCCGTGGGACTCGATAATCTTATTGAAGCCTGTGAAATCGCCCGTGAACTTACGCTCAAAGAAGAATATAAAGTCGGCCGCGTGATCGCCCGTCCATTCGTGGGTGATAAAAAAGGCAATTTCACGCGCACTTCCAACCGTCATGACTACGCGCTCAAGCCATTTGAACCCACCACTCTCAATTTCCTTGAGGATGCAGGCTATGACGTGGTAGGATTTGGAAAAATCGAAGATATTTACGATGGCGAAGGCATCACGGAAAGTCAGCGCCAGGAAGACAATGTTGATGGCATGAACAACTACATCGCTTACGCTAAAAAGGACTTCTTGGGCCTTGCGTTCCTCAATCTTGTCGATTTTGACGCCAAGTATGGGCATCGCCGTGACTCCAAAGGATATAAAGAGGCGCTTGAGACCTTTGATTCACAGCTCAATCCACTCCTTGAACAAATCACTGAGGACGACCTTCTCATCATCACCGCCGATCACGGCAATGATCCAACCCACACCGGAACCGACCATACACGCGAGTACGTTCCATTGCTAATCTACAACCCCAAACTCACTGGCGGCCCCATTAGTGAACGCGACACGTTCGCCGATATCGCTGCGACCATCAGTGAAAATTTCAACGTTAAATTCCCACCGTATGGAACTAGTTTCCTCGGAGAACTAAAATAAAAAACAAAACACCAATCCACTGGCGCTGCCAAGGGATTGGTGTTTTTA
>CAZOPM010000018.1:0-24250 GCA_964581705.1 uncultured Candidatus Izemoplasmatales bacterium | reverse complement strand
CCGGTGAGCCCCTCATTATGGAACGCTTCGAAGTGGTGCATTACAGCGAATAAAACGGTTTGATAAAAGGTCATTGCTAACAATGACCTTTTTTATGGTTTGAATATGAGTGGTTCGTTTAACAAAAGCACTTAAGTGTCATATTGCTTTGCTGAGGATAGATTGGCTTCGTTATCGGTGCATATTTTAGAATTTGTGGCCTATGTGATAAACTAATTGTGAAAGCCTTTTATCAAGGGAAAAGGAAGGGTTGCGATGAACCGTATAAGTTTTGAATTGTCCAAATCGATCAAGGAAAATTCCTGGGTGTATATTGAATATGAGAACAAGCAGTCTGAAACGACGTATTTTTGGATCGCTATCAAGGACATTTATGTAAATAAAACACTTCGGGTTGATATGTTCAATCCGAAATATTATGACGAAGGCAATAAGGAAATATTAGAAGCAAGCATTAATTTTGATAGTATCATTGCAGCAACAATGCTTGAACAAACTACCTATCATACCCCAGATAAACTGTATGAAAAAATTGAGAACCACATCCATCAATTAAAGTGGTTGGGGTATGATTATTTTGACAGTGGAATCCTTACCTATTTAAAACGTGCATTTGAAATGGACAATCCACCCTATTTGCTTAATACTGACTTGGTGGAAGGGATAGATGAAAAAGTCTTGAAAAAAGAAGGAAGCGTTACACTCAACGGACGTCAGATTGACCAAATGACCCGACATATTCTAAATGAAAAAGACAAGCAGTCCAATTCACAAACGCTTTATACCATTCATTCACTGGCATTAAATGATTTGTCCATTGTTACGGCGAAGGGGAATTTCCTGATTGCTTATTATCCAATCAAATTCAACCCTCGTGACATGAGTTTAAGCATTGATGACACTGTAAGTGTAAACAAGGTTTTTTTTAAAGATGGGTTCGCCCACAATATTAAGAACTATCTGAACATGGATTCCCAGGTGTTTATTGAAGAATACCAAGATAATAAACAGCTTTATAAACAGTTCATTTATGAAAATCTTAAAAAGAAAGAGACATTGAATGATTTACCTTATATTACTAAGATCGGTCGCGATATTACCGTTAATTTAAAAAAAGAATACGACGAGATTGCGCAAAAGCACGAAAGCAAGACGATGAATACACCGTTAATTGCTTTTTTTGGCAATATGACACAAAGAATGAAAAAACGCACGGATCGCTCCGTAGTTGTGCTTGACAATCGTGTGAATATCGATCAATTGCGTGCTATTCACAATGCTATGAAGCAATATATCACTTACGTGCAGGGCCCACCGGGAACGGGAAAGACACAGACTATTCTTAATGTCATGATTTCAGCACTTTTCAATAATGATTCTGTGCTTGTTTGCTCATCGAACAATCATCCCCTTGATGGCATAGTCGAGAAGATGGGCGCATTGAAATATAAAAACAATATCATCCCCTTTCCCATGCTTCGCCTTGGAAACAAAAAATATATGCTAGAAGCCCTTGAGCAAATCAGCGCGCTTTATGAACGGTGCAAATCTTTGAAGGTTTATGAACAAACCCTGGAGCATATGAAAACCCAAAAGTCAGAGGATATGGAAAAACTCAATCAACTGCTGGATGCATATGAAAACCGGGTTGAACTTGAAGAGAAACTGGCGGTTTTAGAATCGTTGAAAAACGGGAGTGCAACTGATTTTCACGCATCAATCATCGTAGAAGATGAAATACAGGCGATACAAGACTCCCTCAGAAAAATGCCTGAGGTCACCAATGAATCAGCGCTTGAACTAGTACAAGGAGCAGACGAGCAGTTTTTCATGTGGTTGAATTTCATGTCCATATATTATATCCAGCAATTGTCTGAAGACCGCTACAAACCGCTGTTTGATATTATTGACACAGAAGATGATGAAGCACGCTATAAAGCTTTTAAAGAATATTTGAGTGACAAGCGACATTTTAAAAATCTTCAACGCGTGTTTCCCTTTATGGTTTCCACCCTTCACTCCATTCCCAAAATCGGGCAACCTCAAACGCTGTTTGACCTTTGTGTCATCGATGAAGCGGGCCAGGCCAATATAGCGATCAGTCTTCCAGCGCTCTTGCGCGGTGAGCGTGCGATGCTGGTGGGAGACCCGAATCAACTCGCCCCCATCGTGACCGTTGACCCTGGCATCAATGATTCACTTAGAAAAGTCCACAAGGTAAGTGCGACATATGATTTTGCGAATAACTCACTTCTGAAGACCATGCAAGCAGTGGACCGCATATCAAAATTTATAATGTTACGTTACCATTACAGAAGTGCACGTCCCATTATTAATTTTTCCAACCAAAAGTATTATGATGGAAAACTGATTATTAAAACAGAAAAACCGCATGCGCAAGCCTTAAAATTTATCGATGTTGACAATGGCGCGTCCATAAACCAAAGACACATAGCACCCAATGAACAAGCAGAAATTAATAATATTGTGAAGAATTATAAAGGCAAGACCATAGGGATCATCACTCCTTTTAGGAAACAAAAAGAGCACATCCTCGAGTGTTTGACTTTACCCAAGGACAGCTCTGTGGAGGTAGGAACCATCCATTCTTTTCAAGGAGATGAAAAAGATGTGGTTATCATTTCACCGGCCATTGACAAGCAAACGCGTGAGAAAACTTTTGATTGGATAAAAAACAACCGTGAACTTTTAAATGTCGGAACAACCCGTGCGAGGGAACAATTAATTATCGTGGGGGATTATCAGGCGATTAAAGCAAACAGCGATGGAAAGACAAATGATCTTTTAGAATTGTGCGATTACCTCAAAGACAAGAACTACCAAAAAATCTCTACCAGTGATACGTCAGCCAACCACAATCCCGGACTTAAAGTGCTGAATTCCAAGTTTGAAAATGTGTTTTTAGAAACAATCCAGCATTTGTTCAGTGTACATACATCGTTTAAAGTAAAAGAAAAAATCGCAGTGAAAAGTGTTTTTGAAAAAGATAGTGTCGATGTGAATTTGTTGGATTACTACTTCCGCAGTGAATTTGATTTTGTTGTATACGATTCTTATACCCAAAAACCTTTAATGGCAATTGAACTCGATGGTGAAGAGCATTATACTAACGGTGATGTGAAGAAAAGAGATGAAAAGAAAATGCGTTTGTGCCAACAACAGGGATTGCGCTTGTTGCGTATTCCCAATGATTATGTCAGGCGCTATCAATTCATCAGAGATATCATACTCAAGATGCTCCAAGCTTAAAAGCGTCAATGAAAAAACCGCACGTCATTGCTTAGGAGTAAATCCCAGTATGGGCGTGCGGTTTTATTGGTTTAATGCTATGAATATCTTAGGACCCGTTTTGTATCGTTCATTTGTTGTCTATGAGTGTGTACTTAATAACGTGAAGCGCACCGATATAGATGAAATAGATGCCCGCAATCAAGGGCACTGCATTATCACTCAGCCCATTTTCAAGCAAAGCGCCCTCAGAGTTAATGAATATGGCTGTGAATAGTGCGCCAAGAAAAAGGAATACAAAAACGTTGGTCTTTAGATTTTCATGCAACCCGACGTATGAATCACTCACAATGGCGCGTGTTATGTAGTAGATTCCCGGGATGACAATCAGTACAATCATCTCACTCATGGGCTCCGCCCATTGAACGTTAAAATTGCTTTTAAAAAGTCCGTTGATGATTAGCAATGCAAAGACAATTATCAGTGCATGGTGGGACAGTTTGTAGTTGGTATATTGCTGGCGTTCATCGAAACGTTGGTTACTCATTAGATTCATCCTCCCAAAATAGATCGTTAAGTGTCATATTCAATGCCTTGGCGATACTGATGCATAGATTGATTGAGGGATTATAATCACCTTTTTCAATGGCATTGATGGTTTGGCGAGACGCGCTCACTTTGTGAGCGAGTTCCCCTTGGGTCATGTCGTTTGCAGCGCGCGCACTTTTGAGTTTTAGGTTTTTTCCCATCAAATCACCTCAATAATAATTATAGTTTAACTTTACTAAATGTCAAGTTTGATTTACAAATAGAAATAAAAAAAGAATGGAGCGTGCCCATTCTTTTTTTTGTATCATTTGAACTGATTGGTTTGTGGGTCGTAGGTGTAGCCTTCCTTTTCCAGTTTTTCCTTGAGGGCGGTCTCGTCGATGCCTTCATTTTCCGCGAGTACTCTGAGTGGGTCGCCGGAGTTTCTGAGCTTAGTATTGATGATGCTTAGAAGCATTGCGGGGTCCATGCCTAAATTGATTGTCATATCATCACCTCACATTTTATTATAATAAACTAAAGAGAAATTGTTAAGCGCGAAAGCGTTTTTTTTGATGGTGCATGTATTTTTGATGCGAACAATATGGTATGATTATCAAACAAAAAAAGAGGAGTGTTTTTATGGATTTACTTATTGCGCTATCCCCAGCGATTGTAATGATTGCGCTGGTGATTGCGACGCGCAAGGTGGTGGTGTCCCTTGCGGTCGGGTCTGTGCTTGCGGCGATTATTTTTACAGCGCTTGAAGCTGGAAGAATCGCTCCTGTTGATGCGGTCGTTTATCTTTGGGACGCACTTGTAGCGATTCTGACGGACTTTGCTTGGTACATGCCGATTTTGGGTTTTGTGGTTCTTATTGGCGGGTTGACCTCGCTGATTGCGGTAATCGGCGGCATTCGTGCGTTTGCGGATTGGGCCGTACAGAAAGTCAAGAGTCCCGTGGCGGCGAAGATGCTTACGTGGGTGCTTGGGTTGTTGATTTTCATCGATGATTATTTCAATGCATTGGTGATCGGTGAAGTCTCTAAGCCGATTACCGACCGCTACAAGGTTTCGCGTGCGAAACTGGCCTACATCATCGATTCGACCAGCGCCCCCGTGGTCATCTTGATGCCGATTTCCACTTGGGGTGCTTACATCATCGGAATTTTGGGCGGTGAGTTTGATAGTGCCGGGTATGACCAGACGAGTGCGTTCGGTGGATTTTTATCGGCGATTCCCTATCAGTTTTATCCCTTGAGCGCCGTTGCACTTGTGGTACTCACAATCCTTTTCTCCATCAACATGGGGCCGATGAAGACCTTTGAATCAAAAGCGGCCAGTGGTGAAGATATCAGCATCATGGCTAGTGATGACTTGGTCGAAGAAGACCCCCATGCTTCACAGCATGCGACGCACTGGGCATTGATCGTGCCGGTTATTCTGCTTGTGGTGACGACGGTATTTTTAATGTTTTATGCGGCGTCGTTTGAACTGGGTGAGTTTATGAACCAAGACATTACGATTCCATTGTTTTTCGCTGGTGTTATGGCGTTTCTTGCGGCGCTTGGCTTTGCGCTATATGCCAGGGCGAACGTGCCTGCTCTCGCCCTTGCCAGTGGCAAGGGGATGCTTGAGATGATCAAGAGCGCTGTGGTGATTTTGATTCTCGCGTGGATTGTCTCTGGTGCGATCGGGGACCTTGAAGTGGGCACCATGATCGGTGAGTACGTCGATGCATGGAATATTTCCGCTACCTTTATGCCTCTGGCGCTGTTTTTCATAGCGGGTGGCGTGGCGTTTGCCACAGGCACCAGCTGGGGTGCATTTGCCTTGCTTCTGCCGATCGCAGTACCAGTGGCAATGGCCACTGACCCTGCGCTGATGGGTGCGATTGTTGCCAGTGTGCTTGGTGGGGCAGTCTTTGGCGACCACTCCTCCCCTGTGTCTGATACAACTGTGCTTTCTTCAACTGGTGCGCGCTCTAGTGTGCATGCGCACTTTGTCTCTCAGCTTCCCTATGCCTTTACTGCGGCTTTGATCAGTGGTGCAGGGTATCTGATGTTCGCCCTTAGTGGTTCACTTGCGCTTTCCTACGTTGTTTTGATTGCACTTTTGGCTGGCTTCGTGTATGTTAGGAAAGAGCGTGTGACTACTTAAGAAAGGGGTGAGGCTTTGAATTTGGAAGTTGAACTCAAACGCCTGGGGCTTGTGGCCCTGGGTACGCTGATATTTTCCGTGGGGGTGGCGCTTTTTATTGTGCCGACCAACCTTGTGCCCAGTGGGCTTACAGGGCTGGTGCGTCTTGTGCAGCATTCGCTTTCCCTCATAGGGATTGGGACCAACCTCGGTGTTTTACTGGTCATTTTCAATATTCCGGTGATGATTCTAGGAATGAAGGAAATTTCTAGGACCTTTGTGTATTATTCGGTTGTGTCAATCGCCTTGCAAGGGCTTTTTATCGGTGTGATGGAACAACACCCCGGTGTGTTCACCGACGATGTGCTTGCTGCGAGTGTGCTGGGCGGCATCCTCATTGGTGTAGGCGCTGCACTGACGCTTAAAAGCGGAGCCTCTACAGGGGGTGTGGATATCATTATCCAATACATCTCCCTGCGCTATCAGCTGTCGATTGGCTATATCGGCATTCTCATTAATGCAGTTATTTTGTCTCTTGCGGTCGTGTTTTTTGACTCGACCTATGCGTTTTACACGCTGCTTTCCTTCGTGGTGACCAACATGATCATCGACCGGTTGCATACGGGGTATCGCCGCGTGCGCCTTGATATATTGACGGTGGAAGGTGAAGCGATCAAACAGGCGATCATTGATAATTTCATTCGCGGTGTGACCATTCAAAATGCCAAGGGGGCCTATACAGGCGAGCACCGCACCCTGCTTTGGATGATTACGCAGCGTCATGAGATTTATGATGTGAAAAAGCTGATTGTTGAAATTGATCCCAATGCCTTTGTGACCATGACGCCGGTGCATCATCTCAACGGCTATTTCCAAAAATCGATCATTCAATAATCGTTTCGTGATGCGAAACACCAATAAAGCCCTTTTTCAAGGGCTTTATTAATTGGGTGCACCGCAGTGATACTCCGGGGCAATGCAAGGGGATTGACTTGGGGGCGCATTGGCACTACAATAACGCCGAAGGAGTGGTTCTATGGGTAGTGAAACCATTGTAATATATATTGTTGCGGCAGGGTTGCTTGTTGCCTCGCTTATCAAAGATAAAAAGAAGACGGCCGCAGGCATTAAGAAGGGGGCGAAGAGTTTCATCAAACTGATGCCGGTGCTGATCCCCTTGTTTTTGATCATCGGCATCTTGCTCGCTGTGGTGACTCCTGAGTTCATTACCGGCATGCTGGGTGAGGAAAGCGGATTTTTCGGAATCATCAGCGGCATTACCGTAGGGTCGGTCACATTCATGCCGCCGTTTGTCGCTTTTCCTCTGGGCAAGGAATTGCTTGAGGGTGGTGGAGCCTATCCCCAGGTGGCTGGATTTTTGGTCAGTGTCATGAGCGTGGGTGTGGTGTATCTCGCAGCTGAGACGCGCTATTTTTCACTTAAGAGTGCGCTGTTTAGAAATGCAGTTTCGGTTGTCGCGGCTTTTGCGGCAGTCTACGTTGTGTGGGTGATCTATTCATGAGACAATTTCTGAAAAAGAATAAATTCCTAGTA
The DNA here is from genome assembly GCA_964581705.1 of uncultured Candidatus Izemoplasmatales bacterium. Lineage (GTDB taxonomy): Bacteria > Bacillota_I > Bacilli_A > Izemoplasmatales > Izemoplasmataceae > B1SED10-225. The sequence continues at coordinate 16,780 of CAZOPM010000018.1, read as the reverse complement.
ATCGGCCTCGTGCTTTTGTTGGCACTGAGCATTGTCGATCTTTCCCTTTCACGCGTGGCGCTTGAAAACACTTGGAATCAAGTGGTGAACATGTTGCTGATTGTCCCGCCGATCTTTTTGCTGATCGGTCTATTTGACGTGTGGGTGCCCAGAGAAACCGTGATATCGCTGATGGGCAAGGAATCGGGCATCAAGGGGATGTTTCTAGCCTTCTTCCTGGGCGCTTTTAGTGCCGGGCCCACGATTGCGGCGTTTCCGTTGGCGCTTGTGATGATCAAAAAGGGTGCGCGCTACACCAATGTGATGTTCTTTTTGATGGTATGGAGTTCACTTAAGCTTCCCATCGTGTTCTTCCAGATAACTCAGCTTGGCTTTTCTTTCGCCATGATCATCAACGCGACCGTATTCGTGGTCTTTGTCTTGGGTGCATTATTTGCTGAGCGGTTCTTCACAGACGCGGACCGCGAGCAGTTTGAAACAAAAGCGAATCAGATGAATTGACCCTCTGTGGTGTTTGCCTTAAATAAACTTTTTGCAAACACCACATTTTTTTATACCCAAGTGTGTCAAACGCGAGTGAAAATGATATAATACATGCGGCACATTCGCAGTGCCAGCCATTTTCCCAGGCGTGGGTAGTCTGGGTCAATGGATGCAGGGCGACCGCGACTTTTGCGAAAGCGGGCGTTCGCAGAAGCTGTGCTTCCGGTCGTCTTTTCGCGGCCGGGGCACAAATTTTTAATGAAGCGGTGTTGCATATGAATTCATCCATTCCCAAAGAAAAACGCATTACACGGCGCGAACAGTACAGCTGTGACTTTTTAACGGTTTACGAGGATGATGTCATCCTCGAAAATGGAAAAGACGCCAAGCGCGTAGTCGTTGCCCATATGGGTGCGGCGGGTGTGCTGCCGATTACTCCCCAGGGTGAAGTGGTGCTTGTCAAGCAGTATCGCTACGCGATCGACGAAGTGACGCTTGAGATTCCCGCAGGCAAAAAGGACGATTTTGATGAAGAGGGCATGACTTGTGCCTTGCGTGAGATGGAAGAAGAGACCGGTTATACCTCACAAGACATCGTCAAACTTACCGGGGTTTATACCGCGATCGGGTTTTCCGATGAGTTTGTAGAGATTTATGCGGCTTATAACTGTGAAGCGCATGATTTGCCCAGGCGACTTGATGAAGGGGAATATATTGATGTTGTGACCCTTCCTTTTTCCAAGGCACGCCACATGGCCACCTCTGGTGAGATTAAGGACGCGAAAACCGTGATTGCGCTTTTGACTGTCAATTAGCGATGATTTTTTGATGGTTGAGTGATATAATGAAACGTGAATTTCCCTATAAAGTTAGGAGAGAACGCTATGCTTGCTTATATTCGACTGCGCTATAAGCTTTTTTTGGTGTTGCTGGTATTTTGGTTCTTACTGGCACTCAACTTCCGCATTGAAACCATCATTGCGGGCATTTTCATCTGTGGCGTGGTAACGGTTGCCTCGTTCAATGTGCTTTATGATGAGGATGGCTATATGTATCATTCCATTAAGATTCGAACAATTTTGGTCTATATTGTATTTTTGTTCGCAGAAATTTTCAAATCGGCGGTGTTGTATGTCATCAACCTTGTGGCGCATCACTACGAACCGGTTATCTTTGATGTGAAACTCGAACTCGATGACCCGGTGCTTCTGGGAATCGTGGCCAATTCGATCACCCTTACACCGGGGACCATCACCATCGATTCCAACAGTGAAACGCAACGCATCACCGTGCTCACCCTCGCACGTCCTGGTGTGAGTGCAGAAGAACTCGAAGACAACATCAAAAACAAATTCGAGCGTCTTCTCAAACAAAAAGGCTATATCGACAAGGATAGTGATATCGGATGAGTCCATTAGAATGGTTCAAGGTACTAACGCTGTTTTTGATGATTCTCGCCATTTTAGTAAGTTTCATTCGTCTGGTCATCGGACCGACGATCTGGGATAGACTTCTGATGGTCAATCTCATCAGTGCGAAAGTCGTCATGTTCGTGGTTGTTTATGCGATGTATGTGGATAATATCCTGTTTATGGACCTTGCGATATCTTACGGCATCATCGGCTTTTTGACCATCACGCTTCTGTCGAAATACATTATGACGGGGGGGCGTGAGAAATGACGTTTATTACCGGCGTTACGATTGTGCTTTTAGTGATTGCCTGGGTGTTTATCGCCTTTGGCATGATCAGTGTGTTCAAGATTAAAAACCTTTATTCGCGGATTTTGTCTGCGGCCACCATTGATACAGTGGGGTCGTTGATGATTTTGATTGCCTTGTTGATCTCGAGTTTCATCGCCCGCGATGAGGCGGGATGGCATTTTCAATATGATTATGTGATTCGTTTCGTGCTTCTGATTGGCTTTTTGCTGATTACTACACCCATATCATCGCACGTCAATATCCGCAGTGCCTATCTCACGGGTGTTGAAGTGAAAGAACTTCCCCACAAAGAGGATAAGCCCGCGCATGGAGACAAGGAGGCTGAAGGCAATGATTGATTATCTCTCCGATTTAACGATGATTGAATATACGGCGTATGCCTTGCAGTTTTTGCTCATATTCATGGCGATTGCGATTGTGACGCATCAAAACAACGGCACAATCATTATTTTGATTGCCAGTTTCTCACTTGTGACCGCGTCGCTTTATGTCATTAACAACGCCCCTGACGTGGCGATTGCGGAAATCGCGATCGGCAGTGCCATCATCCCGCTTATCTACGTTATCAGCATCTCACGGCAACGCGAATTCATCGTACTCGATAAGGCGATGGATGACTTCATCATTTCCGACAATGAATTCTCGGGCATCGGCTATGTGCTGTTGCGACGCTTCAGTGAATTTTATCACCTCGAACTCAACATCACCAACGACCCCATGCTTTGCAATCTCGGGGAGGGCAAAGACCAGGTGCTGTGTGAACAGACCAACGTTGACCTCATCATCACCAAGGACCCCGACACCGATGAATACGTACTCAAGGGCAAGGCCTCGAGTCTGTTGATGAACAAGCTCGAACAGATGACCAAGGATTACAAAAACATCAGGGTGGTTCAGTTCAAGGACCGTGATTTCGGTGAATAATTCCATTCGCGTGCTTAGACAGTTCGTCCTTGTTGGACTGCTTGTGTCGTTATTTGTCGTGTTCGCCATCTCCATGGGCGAACTGGAGACGCTTTATAATAATTATGGTCAGCAATACTTCTTTGAACACGGCCTTGCCGATACGGGCTCGCGCAACCTGGTCAACGCCATCTTGCTCGATTATCGTTTGTTTGACTCACTGTTTGAAGCCGGCATTCTGCTGATTGCCGTGAGCGGAGTCATCTGGATTTCCAAACACGACATCGAAGAGAAAAACGCCAAATTCATGATCGATAAATACAAAACACCCGATCTGTTCATCACCTTCTCGCGCCTTGTTTATCCTTTGATGCTCACATTCGGCTTTTATGTCATCATCAACGGACACCTCTCACCCGGTGGAGGATTCCAGGGGGGCACCATCGTTGCAACGGCAATTTTGATTCTTTATTACATCGACGCCGACAAGGAGACCAACATCGGCTTGATTGTCACGGTGGAAAAAATTATCTATCTCGCGATCATCCTCGTTGCATCACTATCGATATTCACACGCGGCACATTTTTCACAAACTTCTTCGACCCCAGTTATGATGCGGAAACGATGGCCATCTATCTCGTGTTGCTCAACGTCTTGATCGGCTTTAAAGTCGCACTGGGTCTTTGGACGATATTCACAGCCTTTTTGAAGGAGGGACGCTAAATGAATCCCATATTGACATTCCTGGTGGTGCTCATTGGTTTTTACGGTCTTTCCACCAGTGACAACATCATTAAAAGCGTCTTTTCTGTGACGATTATTGAATCGGGCGTCATTTTGTTATTTTTGAACCTTGGGAATTTTGAAGGGGGCGGCATTCCCATTCTCAACGATGAACTCACCGCCATCGTCGACCCATTGCCCCAGGCTTTGATGATTACGACCATTGTCATCGGCTCGACGGTCACCGCCCTTTCTTTGATGCTGTGCATTAAGATTTTTCACCACTACGGCAGCGTCAAATGGAAAGAAGTCCTTGCGCGCAAGGACGTGAAGTCATGAGTCAATTATCCGTCCTGCTCGTTTTCTTTCCCGTAATCGTCTCAATTGTGATCTATCTATCGAAATGGCGCCACATGAATATCATCGCCATGGTGAGTCAACTCGCACTCACCATTTTGGCGGTGGTGTACTTTTCGCACTTTTACGGAGATTTTCAAAGCACCCATATCGTCCTTGGCGGGTGGGATGCCCGGATTGGCATCTCACTTGCGAATGACGAACTGTCGATGAGTTTCATTTTTCTTTCTTTGTTTTCATGGTGGATGGTGCTTCTTTATACCTTCCACCTGGGTGAGACCGACCACACGTTTTTGTTTTTTTTAATGTTTTTACAGGGTGTCTTTTTAGGGCTCTTGCAGTCCAACGATCTGTTCAACCTGTTTGTGTTTTTAGAACTTGCGACCATCATCGTCGCGATATTGATTGCCTATAAGAAAAAAGGAGAAAGCTTTCGCGCTGCGCTTTATTATCTCTTGCTTAACGTACCGGCGATGCTTGTGTTCCTCGTAGGCATCATTCTTGTATATTTCACTTATGGCACCATCAATATCGTCGTGCTCACCGAGCAGTTTCAAGATGTTGATGATACGGTTCTTCTGAGATTTTCCTACGTCTTGATGATGGGGGGCATCAGTGTTAAGGCTGCACTTTTCCCTGTGTTTACCTGGTTGCCCAAGGCACACGGCGTGGCTCAAAGCGCCATCAGTGCCCTGCTTAGTGGCCTGATCGTCAAGGCAGGCGTCTATTTGTTTTTCCGTATTAACTTTCTTTATGAGGGTGCGGGCTTTGCCTACAGCGATTTCTTCTTTGTTATCGGCGCACTCACTGCCATTAGCGGTGTGATGTTCGCACTGAGTCAAAAGGAACTCAAACAGATTCTCGCCTTTCACACCGTTTCACAGGTGGGGATCATCATGATGGGGGTATCATCCGCTGATGAGGCAATGTTTTATGGGGGGATTCTCCATACGTTCAACCATGCGCTTTTCAAAAGTCTTCTGTTCCTTGGGGCCGGGGTGATCATCCAGGTCTTCAGGACGAAAAAAGTAGGAGAAATCCGTGGTGTCTTTAGAACCATGCCCATTGTGAGCATCTTCATGATTGTGGGGATGTTATCGATTACGGGGGCCCCGTTTTTCAATGGCTTCATCTCAAAGTCGATCATCAAGTATGGCCTTATGGACCAGGGGTGGCGCTACTGGGCACTTTATATCATCAATATCGGGACTGTGACCTCATTTATCAAGATGAGCCAGATTTTCTTCGGTCCCAAGACGCTTTCATACCCGCTTAAAAACATGGCACAAAACACCGCACTCATGGTCCTTGCCTTCGGCTGCGTCTTGCTAGGCAACTTCTACATTCCTTTCAGCGAAGGATTCTTCGGCATCCGCGTGGAGGAATTTGATCTTATGAGTTTTGATGTCTTTTTGGATTACGGCATTACTGTGGCCATCGGTCTGGTGTTTTATTTCACCGTCATTGCCAAAGACTTAAAACCGGTGCGAATGATCCGTGAATCCAATGTGTCTTTTGAGAATGCGCAACTGACGTTCATCGCCTACATCGTCGCACTCACGGCTTATTTTGTGGTGTTTGCATCCATTTAAATAGTCATCGTTAAGCGTTCCCGCGCGGGAACGCTTTTTTTTGTGCGCGCAGGGGTTTGCATGACCAATAAAAAAGAGTGCAGTTTCTGCACTCTTAACGGTATTTTTTACTGCGCCGGCGCGCTTGGTCGAACTCAATGTTGAACGTCGCAAGCAATTCAGTGAATTCTTTGGTTTTATCCGTTTCACTGAGGTTGCCCGAGGGATTGATTCTTGTGCCCACTTCATAATACGTTGTACCGCTATGGGAGATTTTGTCGAAATAGACGTCGATATCCTTATATATGCCCCATACACGGTTTACGCGGATTACGTTGACGTTTTGCACGTTGCCCCCATGAATGGAGTTGAGGTCCTTGATCTCCCCTTGTGGGAGTTGGTTGTTGTAGACGAGTACGCGCATTTGCTTTTCATTGAGCCGCTGATGATATTCGAGGTAAGTCTCTTCCTCGATGGTAGGGACTTTTAGTGTGAGATGATAGGAAATATGATTTTCCTTGCGGATGGTACGCAAGCGCAGCGTCACATCATTTTTCTCCAAAGCGCCATCTGGCGTATCAAAGTAGTAGTTATAGTGATAATCCTGTCTGTCAGCAAACTGCACCATCAGATAATCCATGATTGCATGGCATTGTTGTTTGGAGAGTTCGTGTCTGAGTTCTCTGTCTAGCACCCGAGTTTTTTTCGCCATATTGTCGCCTCCTTACTTTTTATTATACACGTTTTGTCTTCCAGTGAAAACCTCCTTCCTACAATAGAGAATAAATTCACAGTGTGATACAATTAAAGCGAGGTGAGCTGTTATGAAACTAGAAGCGTTTAACCCTTCGACACACGATTCAACAACAATTGCACATCGAATTTATGAGACGGATTCGGAAATTTATGATGCGTTGTTTGGGACCAAAGACAACGCCCTATCAATTTTTTCCAAAATTCTCACAGAAGAAAACGACACATACTTCAACGCCCCTTATATGCAGTGCATTGTGGAGGGGGATGCGTGCATTGGTGTTGTAGGGTCATATGAAGGCCGTGTGATGCGCGCGGTGGAACGACACACAAGCAAGCGCATCATGAAGTATATGAGCGTATCAAATCGTATCAAACGCTTCAAAATCGCGCGCAAAGTGGCGAAGATTTCACGCATCTCCATGGAAGATGACGCCCTTTATATTTTAAATCTCGTCATTGACCCCGCCATGAGAGGCAAGGGGTATGGGCGAAAAGTCATCGAAAAATTGCATGAGTCTTACAATACCATTTATTTGCACGTCAATTATAAAAACAACGACGCGCGCATGTTCTATGAATCCCTCGGGTTTGAAAAGACCGAGGAATACTATGATTGTCACAAACAAACCCCGATCGGCTACATTATTTTAAAACACACGGTGTAGTGACATAAAAAAGCCGGAGCATTTTGCTCCGGCATTTTTATTGATACGCTTTGGCGAGGTCCACATAATGCACTGCATTGGCGTGAATGCTCTGGATGTCACCCTCCGTTAGATCCTTGATGGGCTTGGCGGGATTGCCAACCACAACGGTGCCGCTTTTAACGCGTTTGCCCTGGGGGACGAGTGCGCCCGCCCCAACGATCGCGTGTTTTTCAACAACCGCGTCATTCAAAATGATCGCGCCCATGCCGATGAGTGCATCATCCTCGATGGTGCAGGCGTGCACAATCGCACCATGGCCGATCGTCACACCACTGCCGATGGTCGTGGGTTCCTTCGCATCGGTGTGCACAACGGCGTTATCTTGGACATTGGTGTTTTCACCAATGTGTATGGGAGCCATGTCTCCGCGCAAAGTGGCGTTGTGCCAAATATTGGCCCCACTTGACAAGGTGACATCTCCGACAATCACGGCGCCTTCAAAAACGATTGCCCCGGGGTCAATCGAAGGATTGAGATTGTTGTAGGGTTTAATGGTCATTGTTCCACATCCTTTTTTATGGTTTTGAGTGTTGCATCGTCAATTTCAAGCAGTTTCCACAAGTAAGCCATCGCCGTGGAGCTATATGGCGAAAAGTAATGCTTATAATTCTGCGCGGCTTCCTTGTCGATTCCATATAGACGCACAAGCCCGTTGATAATGCCGATATCCTTTAGTGAAAAGACATCGGGGTGGCCCATGGCCACAAAGAAAAACATATCCACACTCCACTGACCCACACCCTTGAAGGCAAGCAGTGTAGACTGGATGGTTTGCAGGGGATACGCTTTGAGTGCGTCAAAATCCACATCACTCTGCGCCAGGCGCACAATCGTGCGCGCTTTCATGCGCGAAAGACCCACGCTTCGAAGCGCCTCGATATCGGCGCTTTTCAAGGTGGCTTTATCAACAGGGTCAAACGCGTCTTTAAAACGCGCCATGATCGCGGCTTTGGCGGTTTCAGAGATCTGTTGGCCGATGATGATGTCGCACAGGGCGTAAAATCCATCGCTAAGCTGTTGTTCCACGGGATGCTCCACGTGGTCGATCAGTGCTTTCATGTGTTGATCAAGGCTGCGCAAATGTGCCTTGGCACTGGGGGTTATTGTAAATGTCATATAATCACCAAAGGCATTATAACACACAGCCTCAGGGTGGTGGGAGAATATTATCCACAGGGGTTTTAAGCGCAGACGTGTATGTTATAATAATAAAAGGTGATTATATGAATTCTTTTACACACTACATGCCCACACACATCATCATGGGTGATGATGCGCTTGAACGTTTCGCAGCGGTCTCACCGCGCACGGAGCGCGCAATCATTGTAACCAGCCAACCCGTCTATGATCACGCCCGTGATGCCCTGCACCGCTTTATGGAAACCTTAGAGACACACGGTGTCACATACACCGTGTTTGATGAATTTGAAGCGCCGCTTGAAAAAGCGGATATATTTCGCGGCGGCAAAGTCGCGCGCGAACACAACGCCGATGTGATCATCGGATTCGGCGGAGGTCGCGTGCTCGATCTGGCCAAGCTGATCGCACGCTTTACTCATGAAAGCACTGAAACGTTCGATGCGTGGATGCTTTCCAAGGAAGTTCCCCCCTTCGACCAAGACGCACTCCCCACGGTCATGGTCCCAACATCTTTAAACAATGCCTCGGCATTTAATCCCAAGGCCTTCATCCACGACCGGCGCAATGACCGCCGCGTGCGGTTCAAACACGTCAGTCTCTTCCCCCGCGCTGCGCTTGTTTCCCCTTCATTTTACGCCACGCTTTCGCGCGTGGCGCTTGAAAGCGCAATTGCCAATCTGTTTGTGCGCAGCGTTGAATTACTGATTGCACAAGAGAGTGTGCACCGCACGCTCATCGCCAAGGATGCGCTTGGTTTACTCATCCGCAGCATCACAGCAAATGAAGAAGACCACTACGCACGCCTCGCCCACGTTGCTATGCGCATCAACACCCAAACCATGCGCAAACCACTCTTTCCCCTCCACCAGATCAACGACGCCATTGAAGGGGTTCACCCGACTTTGCCGTTTTGTGCATTTGTAAACAATGCGCTGATGCCTTATTTCAACTGGCGAATCGATGCGATGAGCGAGAAGGCACACTCGGAGCTTAAGGAGGCATTTGCCAATACGCCTTATTATTCCAACAATGTCTATGTCTGCATCAAACAATTTGTGGACAGCTTTGCAACAACGCGCGCGCCGCTTGAGCGCCACGGCGTGGAAGCGGCGCAAATCAGTGATTACACGGTGCACCTTAAAACCATTTATCCCGATTTCAATGCACTTGAGGACAGTGCACTTTATGCCATCATGGAAGAAGTGCTCATCACTTCCCACTAGGAGGGGCGCGCATGCGATTTATCCATACGGCCGATCTGCATCTCAATATTGCCATGACGCACGCATCGTTTAACGATGCGGACGTTTTCGCCTCAAGGCGAAGAGAACACCAGCGTGTGCTCAAACGCCTTATCGATTACGGGGAAAAACGCACCATCGATGCGCTTTTCATCGCCGGCGACATGTTTGACGACCCGCGCATCACTGCGCTCGATGTGGAGCACTTTTTTGGGTTGCTTAGTGACGCGCCCTTTGCGACGTATCTCATCATCGGCAATCATGATACCTTTTTGCACGGGGAAAAATTTCAGGCGCTTTTTAAGCATTACGGCCTTTATACCTTTGATGTGGACACAACCTATCACGACCACGGCGATGTGCGCATCCACGGCATCAACACCCGCGACTTTTCCCCCGAGGCCTTTTCGCGTTTAACAAGAAGCCTCGAAGCTTCCCGCGTGAATGTATGTCTGTTGCACGGCGATGTGCACACACCGGGGGATGATCACTACCTTGTTGATGAGGAACGCCTCGATAAAAGCGGTTTTGACTATATTGCCCTAGGGCATATCCACAAACACCAGCGGGTAGGGGAAAACGCAATTTATAGCGGCAACCCCGAACCTCTGGATTTTTCTGAGACTGCAAAGCGTGGGATTATCCTGGGCGAGATAACGAATAAACAAGTGGACGCGGAGTTCGTCCCCTTTTCTGCGCGTGATTTTATCCGCAGGACCCTCACCATCGATTCAACCATGAGTGAAGCGGCGATTCTCGATGCCATCGAAGCGATCGATGACGATGCCTCGCGCGCGACGCATTTTTACCGCGTCACCTTGGAAGGCGAGCACCACGAAACACTGGAGATTGAGCCAAAAAAACTGCAACACTCACTGCAAGAAACGTTTCACTACATAGAAATCACCGATCAAACCACAGCGGCCATCGACTTTGCACGCCTCAAAGCCGCTTACCCAGATACCGTCATTGAAGCGCTCATTGAAGGGTATGAAAACGAGAAAAATCCAAGTGACAAGGCCAGCGAAGAAGTCATCGAAGCACTCAGAGCACTGCTTCAGACGGAGGAATCATTATGAATATCACCCACCTCCATATCGACGCCTTCGGGCACTTCCGTGATTTTTCCCTTGAACTGAGTGACACGATCAATGTCATCCATGGGCCCAACGAAGCAGGCAAAAGCACGATTCATGCCTTCATCGAAGGCATGCTTTATGGGTTTATCGACCCAAGAAAGAAAAAAAGGAAACGCTTCGCGGTCCTCGACCGCTACATCCCCAGAGATACGGATGCCTTTGGTGGCACCATGCATGTGAACCACGAAGGCAAGGAATATCGCATTGAACGCAGTTTCAAAGAAGCGCACTTCAAGCGAAAAGCGCCTTCGGTGCGTGTGTATGAGGCCTCTACGGGCAAGGAAATCACCCATACCATCCCCAAAGACCCCACCACCAAGGAAGCGGACCTCGCGCAGTTTTTTGATCTGCCCTACATGCTTTATCGCAACACGCTTTCCATCGACCAGATCGACCCTGCCCCTTCCTCCGATGCGGCCGATGCGCTCATCACTCGCCTGCAGTCCCTGCAGTCATCGATGGGCGAGACACTGAGCGTAGAAAAGGCCAAAGCCGCGCTTGATGCGAAGCTTAAAGCCATCGGCGGCGACAACGCGCCGACCAAACCCTACGCCAAAACCAAACAGATCATCAAGACACTTAAAGACGAACACGAAGAAGCAAGCGCGCGTGATGAGACGATCAACGCCCTTGGAGATACCATCGAGACGCTCACTAACGATAAAGCCCGCCATGAGCGCACGCTCGCCGAGAAACATACCACGCTCAAACGCGTAAAAAACGACGCGTTAAAAGCACGCCACACCACCCTCAAAAATCTCCATGAGACCATCACCACCGAGGTGAAAAACGCCGGAGGCACACCGCCTACAAGCGTTGATGAGTGGATGAATCTGCGCCAACCCCATCAGTCCCTCTTCGATACGCTTGAAAAAGACTATCGCACCTACGCCCAAGCGGCGCAGACCATTGATAGCTGCTTGGCAAGTGCACCGAGTAAAGACACGCAATTAAGCCCGCGCGCTTACGCGCGCATCCAGGGTGATGCCAAGCGCCTTGAAGCTTTTGAGGCGCAAATTGACCCCACCGCCCCAAAGACATTGCAGACACAAATCAATGCACTATCGGCAGAAGAAGAAAAAATCACTGCCACCCTGCGCAAACTAAGCCACCAGCGCACACTCACCACGCTCATACTAACAACGCTTATGCTCATCATTAGTGGTGTGAGCAGTTTCTTGTTTATGCCCATTGGGTTTGTGGCGTTTGCCTCCTTGGTGATCCCCTTAGCCATGTGGGGCGTATTCACTCACATAATCAAAAAACAGACACACCAGCTTAATGCGACGCGCGAGACGCTCAGCGCAAAAGACAAGGCGCTCAAGCGCCAGGAGAAACAACACACCCAGGCGCATTTTGAAATCAAGACGCTGGTGGAACGTTACGGGGCATCAAGCGCAGAAGAATTCCGCGCCTATGTTCACAATGCGGCCTTTTATCATGAAAATTTCATCAAGGCGAGGGAACTGGCCACCACCATTCACCGCGCCCGCGCCACGCTACACTCAGTGAGCGCGCGCGTTCGTCCCCTCTTTGACGCGCTGAATTTGCCGGTCAGTGAAAGCGCGTTTGAAGTGCTCAGCACCATCAATCCTTCGCTGCGCACAATGACGGGGTATTTGCATCAAACGACCTTTACTGAGCTTGAAAACGCCATTGACCATTCAATGCCTAGTGGCGGTGGGGCTGATCAGGGGACACTCGAAGAAACGATTCAAACGCTCGAGCGTGACATTCGCGGCCTTGAACAATCAATCGCCCTCAAGCAACAGACCCTCAATCAAACCGCCGCTTTGGGGCGGCCTCTGAGTGTCATTGAACACGACCTTCAGACCCATGAAGCCTCACTCGCGGCGTATGAGGCGCGCAAGCGTGTGCTCCAGGGTGCTCTGGGGCGGCTTGAAGACGCCGGAGCACGCATCGAAGCGTCCTTCGCTCCCGCCCTCAGCGAGCATATCGCCGCCGCACTCTCCACCTTAAGCGGCGAAACCTATGATACCATCAAGGTACGCAAGGATTTCACCTTCAGTGTCGAATCTCCCGTGAGCAAGACACTTGAGCATGCCGAGCACTTCTCAAGAGGCACCCTCGATCAAATTCACTTCGCCATTCGCCTGGGGATGTTAAAGGCGCTTGGCAAGGAGCACTATCCGCTGTTCATCGACGATGCGTTCGTCAATTATGATGATGCGCGGCTCAGAGGCACCCTTGAGATGCTCAAAGAAACTTCAAAGCAACGCCAGATTCTCCTGTTCACTTGCCAAAAGCGTGAGCACACCATGCTCGGGCAATTTGAAGAGGCACCCACGACCATTCATCTAGGGAAGGACTGATTGTTTGAAAGCCGATCTGCATATGCACACCACCCACAGCGACGGGCGTTTATCAAGAGAAGAAGTTTTTGACCGCGCCAAAGCAAACGGCCTTGATATCATCGCCATCACCGACCACGATGTCACCGCTGAAGTTGAGGATAACCGCGCCCTCGCCCAAGCGCGCGGCATGCGCTATATTGCGGGCATCGAACTCTCCACCCTCTATAAGGGCAAGAGTGTTCATGTGCTGGGGTATTTTAAAGGCGACGCCCATAAAAACAAGGAAATGGTTGAATATTACCAAATGATCAAAGAAGGCAGAGAGAACCGGGCGAAAACCTTCATAGAAAAGCTTGATTATCATTTTGATATCACCATTACCTATGAACAGCTGCTCCGTTTATCGGGGGGCATCATCGCCCGTCCCCACATTGCGCGCGCGATTATGGAGAACTACCCGCACTATACCCATGACTACATATTCAACAATTTCATCGGCGATGAATGCAAAGCCTACGTCCCCTCCACGGAACTCTCGACTCAGGAGGGCATCAAGTTACTTAAAAACCAGGGCGCGCTCGTTGTTCTCGCGCACCCCGTGTTATTGAAACCACACATTCACGATGAAGTGCTCGCCCTTGATTTTGACGGCATCGAAGCAATTTACTGCAAAAACAGCCTCGAAGATACCGCGTATTACAAAGCCTTCGCTGAAGCGAATGGCCTGTTTGTCACTGCGGGCAGTGATTATCACGGCATCACCGATGATTCCTCGCACTGCGATGTAGGAACCAATACGCTTGAGGGCCATGATCTCGAAATGTTTCTAAGTAAATTTAAATAAGGAACCATGACGCATAATCATAAGCCTCAGACCAAGGATAATAAAAAACACTACCCACCCCTGCAGCCCGTCTATTGAAATTGTCAAGTCCAATTTTGATGATCACTGCAGGCGGGAGTGTTTTTTATTTAAAAGTGAGTCTGCTTGAGCAATGTCTGCGGTATATAAACATATCGGGAGAAAGTCCAAATAAATGTAACGTACGCTCAAATAAATCACTGTCAATATAGCCATCTTCGTAATTGTTTCGTTGCCATCAAGTGTATTTGACGACGTGTTTATTGTTTGACGCTTTGTGTTTAATCGTATGAAATCCTCGCCATAAACACCCCGAGCATATTTATAATAATCGGTGGTTTCATCCCGTTTATCGGGCGCGTAAAGGGATTCATATTGGCGCTTAGTCGTCTTGTTGATTTCAAAGGCGCTGCGCACAACGCTTGTATAAGGCGGGACCCATGTTGAATGGACTTTATATGAAACGTTCAAGTCTTTTAGGAGAAATAGTCTTTAGGTTGCGTGACCGTTCCACCCTGAACGATAGCGGGATTGGAAAGAAGAAATTCCACTGCACAACGATTGGATTTTAATTCAATGACGTCAGTTTCCTTCGCTTTGAGATAACTAAGATGATTGCTTTCTTTTTTGTGTAGATAAATACCGTTTCATTAATCTTATGGTATGTTTCACTGAGCGGCAATAAAAAAAGCCTTGTTTGCACAAGGCTTACAATTACCAGCTGGTAATGATATACATGATAATGATTATGAGTCCCACGATGGTGTAGGCGTAGCCGAAACTAAGAAAGAACAAGTCGTCTTTGAGGGTGTCATCAAGTCGGGTCGCACCGAATTTGAGTTTCATGATTTTGTAGGTGTAGGGAATCATGATCAAAATGAATAATGTGAGCACTGTGAGCGTGATGAGCCAAAACTGTCCGATCATAAAGAAATAACTCAAGGCGCCATTGACAAACAAAAACATGTTAAAGCCAATGATCATCACCATGATGAACAAGAATGACCGTCGTGAATAGCGTTCTTTAAGATTGCGTCGCATTGCACACCCCACCTTTACATCCATATTTTAACATGCCAGGGGGGTGTGTGCACGCAAGGAGCACTACATGTTGGTAAGAAGGGCGTAAAGCACACTCACCACAATGAGGTTGCTTAGGATGTTCACCCCGCTGTTGGTGAGTGTGCGCACGCCGCTGTGATAGATATTGACCGAGCTCGGCGCATCTTCAATGGTGCCGCTGGACTCATCGATGAATTTCACTTGCATGAGGCCCAGCAAGGAATCAATCAAGGCACCAGCGAAGCCTGCTGTGGTGATGATGATAAACGCTTGGGCTTCTTGAATGTAGGCGAACCCGAGCAGTCCGAAAAGCAAACTGCCCAGCAAGGCGGCGAAAAGCCCTAAGAAGCTGACCGCTCCCGATAAGCCCGCAGCCATCGGTTTAAAGGTGAGGGGATTGAAAGGACCGCGTTTGGCCATGCGTCCGATTTCACTGGACCATGTATCCGCCGTAGCAACCGCGAGTGACGCGGCGAAAAGCACTAGGTAATGCGTCTCGGCTGTGATGCCGTAGCGTACCGCAAAATACGTAGCGATGCCGCCGTTGGCGATCACTTGCAGTGATCCGCGGCTCGGTGGCATTGCATCTTTAAAAAAGTGCCCGATCAATGCGGTTGAGAGGAAAAACACCATGAGCAGCACAAACAAATACGGTCCACCCAGACCATAAATCAATGTGCCCATCAATACTGCACTCGCCGCGCCTGATGTGCTGAGACTTTCACGGTAGTACGCCCCCACCGCAATGGTCGAAGAGAGTATGAAACCAAGCATGAGTTCAATCATAAAAACAACACCGCCACAAAATAGATAAACAGGGGCACACTGAGATTGTCAAACCCTTTGGGTGTGAACAGCTCAACCAGTGTGGCCATCATTGCAATAAACATCAATATGATCATCTGGCCTTGAAAGATTGCGAGGCCCACCCCAAGCGTTGCACCGAGCATCGCCAGGGAGCCTGCCAAAGTTTTGGAATGATACAACGCCGCTGTGCCAAAACGCTTGCCAATGATCGCGCCTAATCCATCACCATACCCCATCCCCAGCACCGCAAAAAGTCCCACAAGCGGTGTATCATAGGCAAAGGATAGATAAGTGATGATGGTGAGTGACAGCGCATAATACACCGTCCCCAGATCACCGGAGCTTGGCTCCTCGCGTTCCATGGCCTTGACGAGCTTGAAACGATAAGAAAGAAAATTGATGAGGATGAACGAGGCGGGAACGATGGATGCGCGCAGCGCATCATCAAATGTGAACACCGCGATCAAAAACCAGTGCGCAACGCCCACGTGTATGAACTTACGCGCGTGCTCACCGCTGAGCACGCGCGTCTTTTCAAGCAGCGACGCCAGGGCAAGGATGGCGCCTACAAACCCATAAGACAAAGCAAAAGCCATCATAAAAAGGCACCGCTTTGTTTAAGGGGGAGCGTATCTTTATAAAGACGCCCCTGGGCGTCTTTGATTGCATGCACATGCGCCAGCGTCAGTGCTTCAGTGGTTGCAAAATTTTTCATGGGCAGCCCCCTTCAGTAGCTTTCTACATTATACAAAATCGCGGGGTGTTTGTAAATGCGCGCGGCACGCCTGAGTAAGGGGTGAAGCGACACAGCACTTTTTAATAAAGCGTGGAAGGGCGAGATAACTGAGAATCTATAAAAAGTCACACTGCGATAGTGAACGCAGTGTGATTCAATTTAATCATGCAGTGTGAAATGGCTGTCACCCAGAAGAATCAGTGTTGTGCCGTGTTCGCGGCGTTCGCTGATCGCTGCGGTGAGTGTGATGGTGT
>CAZOPM010000017.1:3365-26504 GCA_964581705.1 uncultured Candidatus Izemoplasmatales bacterium | reverse complement strand
ACTTTGAACATAACGGTGACACAGACCTCTCACCTGTGAGCATCACCTACGAAGAATCCATCGAATTACCCGATGATCCATCCAAAGAGGGACACAGCTTTAAAGGATGGTATCTAGATGCCGATGACGATGAGCCATTCGATTATGACACGATGCCCGCCTATGATTTAACCCTCCACGCAAAGTGGTCCATCAACGACTATACCATCAACTTTGAAAACACCGGAGAAAAAGAACTCTCCCCTGTGAGCATTACATTCAGGGAGTCCATCGAATTGCCTGATGAGCCCTCCAAAGAAGGCCACACCTTTGAAGGGTGGTATCTGAGTGCCGATTATATCGAACCCTTTGATTACGATGAAATGCCACCAAATGATTTAACACTGTATGCGCGATATGATACAAAGGAATACACCCTAAGCCTTCAAGGCGACACGTCTTCTTCCTCTCGCACAGTCAATTTCGGTGAGTCCCTAGAATTGGGTGAGCCCCGCGCACCGCTTCTTCATACGTTTGAGGGGTGGTATTTGGATGAAACCCATGAAACCCCCGTTGATTTTTCCACAATGCCCAGTGAGGATGTGAATGTTTACGCGAAATTCTCCCCTTCAATCCCTTTATCTTATCTGCAGACTGGCTTGATTATCACAGGGGGCATTGTCAGCATCCTCATCATTCGCAAAGTCTTTAAAATCATATAAAAAAACAAGCGGGCCACAGATTTGTGTGGGCCGCTTGTTTTCATTCAAATTTACTGAGCATCAGTTCAGGGCTTCCGCATCGATCAGTGAGCGTTTCTCCGCACTGTATCCTGCATCTTCAATCGCATCTAAGAACACATCCGCTAAAATGTCATCATCCTCGAAACGAATGTGACCCAGAGCATTGGCCAGGTCAATGGAAACCTTGGTCGCACCGAGGGGCTTGAGTACATTTTCAATGTGGTTGATGCACGAACCACAGTGCATGCCCCCGATTTTTACGTTGAGAATTTTAGTTTCACCCATGATTTGCCTCCTTTAAGATAGTTTTAAGGGTTCAGTCATGCACGTTCCACTGTCGCTGTAAGTCCCTAAGGGTGCTGTGACAGTTTTATCTTCATAATCTACAGTAATGGTTCCACTGATGTCAGATGGTAACCATACGCCTTTAAAGCCGTTATCATAAAGCGTCACTTCTTTGTCGATTAACACATCTCCATCGTCGGTTTCAATGAACACGTCGACCGTTTCACCAGCCAGTTCACTTTGGCATGTCACCAAGTTGTGGTTGTGACACGGATGTGTTTCATTGATATAGGGTGCAAACGATAGATAGAATACGTCATCATCGATGGGATAACTATCTTCCCCATCTTCATGGGATATGATAAATTCTCTTTCCAATACCCCTGCGCTTATGATTGAGCCATCTAGCGTCTGTTTATCCAAGGATTCAATCATTTCTTCGGTTGTCAGACCCTCAAGATCATAATGCGCATACACATCCTGAGAATTACCGCCCCATAGCGCAATGGCAATCAAAACACTCAGAAGGAGCCCTGTAATTATCATTATTTGCTTCATATCAATCATTCTCCAGTGTCGAGCGCATTTTATTGTAGGTGTCCTTGTCTATTTCTCCGCGGGCATAGCGTTGCTTGATGGTTTCTTTGGCGTTGTTGGACCGGGGTTTGTTCGATTCACTAAAGACCATCATACCCAGAACAATAAAAACAATCAAAACGATCCACATTTTTAATCATTCTCCAGTGTTGCACGCATTTTTTTGTAAGTATCTTTGTCGATTTCTCCACGGGCATAGCGTTGTTTAATGGTATCCATGGCACTTTTTGACTCAGATTTGTTGGATTCATTGAAAAACATCATGCCAACGATGATAATGACAATCCAAAATAGTCCCATGCCAATACCGTGCCATGCGAATCCACGACCATGGTGCCAATAACCGTAATCTGTTTCTATTGGCACAACACCAAATAACAACATGGCGCCATACGCCACGATGGAAATGATGAGAACACTCAAGAGTGCTGCGATTAATTTATTCATTGTATCACCTCAATACAGAGGATACACAAACAATGTGAACCAATTATGAATCAAAGTTCAATGTTACGGAAGTTCCTTGATTTTTCTGTGAATCAATATCCACAGTGAAGTGATGTGCATCCGTGATGGCTTTGACAATCTGTAGACCAATGCCTGAACCAGACTGGCTTGCTTGCTTGTCAAACACAGCATCCAGTGTAGAGGCGTCCATGCCTTCACCTTCATCGGTGACACGCATAAACGAAGCGGTGAGCATTACATAAACACTTTTTCCACGGGGTGTATGTGTGAGACTGTTTTGTAAAAGATGATCCATCACGCGGCGCAAGTCATCACGATTGCCCACAACGCTAACATCACGGGCGATATCGTAATAAAGCGCCACTCCTTTTTGTTCGAACACGACGCTGTTGCGTTCAATCGCTTTTCGCACAACATCGGATAAATCCATAGTCTCAAACGTCGTTTGTGAAGGGTCTTCAATGATGGTTTCTATAAGCGTACTGATTTGATCGATTTCTTCTTTCAGCGATTGTTTCATTTCTTCCGTAGGTTCAATGCGCCCTTCGACAATACCCTCGCTCATGCCGTTGATAATCGTCAGTGGCGTTTTTATATCATGCGCGAGGGATTGTATTTGTTTTTTGTGTCGGGCTTTTAACCGCTCCAAATTATTGATTGTCTTCTCAAACGCTGACTCAATGCGGGAAAATTCTTCAAACGTGTAGGCACCACTGAATTCAATTTTTCCAATATTGGTCTGCAACTGCGTCACATCATCGATGATTTTATTATTTTGCTCCCGCATACGCCGGTGAAATACAATCATGAATGCGACATAAAGCATGACAAGCGCCGCATTAATGGTAAGAAGATATACAAGGTTCGTCATGAAGAGATTGCTTTGGGCATTGTCCACAACCAATGTGGCTTCTTCCCCTTCAACGCTGATGGTATACGTTTCCCCATCTTGCGGGGTATTTTGGGTGATATGGGAATAATTACCATCCTCTGATTGATAATCAAGCCTCACATCATGGGTGTGTCCGTAGTGTTCAAGATACGTCACCACAGTCGCTTGGTCCGTATAGCGGGTCAAATGATGCACCATATCCACCAAAGACGCATTCTGATCGGCCATCGTTGTATTAATGTAGACAGTATTCGCCCCAACGACAAAAACATTGATGACGATGAACAGCACAGTGAATATCCATTTGAATGAACGCGATACATTGTTATGAAGGTACCGCAAAAGATTAATCATATCGAACACCTCTGAATCTATAGCCCGCCCCATACACTGTTTCAATAATTGATTTATTTTCAAACTTTTTACGCAGATCCTTAATGTATGTATCCACAATTCTGTCAAAAGCTTCGCTTTCACTCAGACAATGGGCGATGATTTGCTCCCGTGAGAGCGTCTGCATGGCATGATCCATCAAAACACGGGCGATGCACGCTTGAGTACTGTTAAATTCAATGGTTTCATCATCCTTCATTATAATGTTGGAAGGTGTTTTAAGCGTGTAGGTATTTCCTTCAAAGGAAAACCGCATCGTCCCCTGGCGTTCAAGACGCTTTTCAATGTTGCGTAGCTTAAGTTGCACTTCTTTCATGGAAAAGGGTTTACCGATATAATCATCCACCCCTTCATCGAGCAAAGACAGTTTGGATTCCCGAGCAGTTTTCGCCGTCAAAACAACGATGTAAACATCGCTATTTTCACGGATTTTCTTAATAAACGCTTCCCCCTGCATCCCTGAGAGCATCAAATCACTGATTACCACTTGAAACACGTCCGCTTTAAACGCATCAAGTGCCTCCTCAGCACGGGTGCAGCTTTCAACGGTATGCCCGTCTTGCCTAAGATACAAGCTGAGCATGTCATTGATTTTCTTTTCATCTTCAAGCAACAGTATGTTCAACGCAATCACCTCATACTCATCATATCACGAACCGTTTAACACCGGGGACAGCATACAAAAAACGACCGGACAGTTCCGGTCGTTATGATTTGAACCCTTTGCGTTTTTGCGCGCCCCACTGACCACTTTCTCTCAGAGCGCTCAGTGTCGATTTCGTGCGCTGAAGACTAATCATCTGCCTGTAGCCAAAGTTTTCCATAATTGCGAACAACACAAGGACCGCCATCGCTTTCTTGCTTAAAAGAATGCGTTCGTGTTCTATCATGAAAATCGATGCCAGGGAAACAATGATTCCAAACCCGATGGACGCAGTGAAAATCGCTAGAATGAGCGGCGGGTTAAGTAACCCTAGCCACAAAGCGACCACCAGCATTGCGTAGCCCTGAATTTCTATGAAGGGACCCAAAAATTCAAACACGAAAAAATACGGATGGCCAATCATCCCCATGTGATTATAGCGACGCTTGAGCATAATCTGTCGATGATATGAAAGAATATCGATCAAACCGCGCTGCCAGCGGTTACGCTGTTTAAACAAGGTTGAATAATCACTGGGGAGTTCTGTATAACAATACGCATTGTAAACATACTTGGCACTGTGTGGACGCTTTTCTTCATAGGCTTGTCGGCGCATGCGCACGACAAGTTCCATATCTTCACCCACCGTGTCTTTTTTATACATTCCGCTGCTTGTAAGATATCCTCCGCTTTCAATAAGACGCTGCCGGTCAAACACGCCAAACGCGCCGGAGATAATCATCAGTGACTGCATTTTCGACCACCCTATGCGTCCACTGGTGAACGCACGCAAGTATTCAATGGTTTGAAACCTTGTGATTGCCTCGCGACCAATGTCTCTAGTGGCTACGATACCACGGTCAAAGGTGAACCCATTGGCGGGGAAAATATTGCCGCCAAGGGCGATGGTCGGTTTGGTCTCATCAAACGTGGGCGAAGCAATTTTAAGCAGTGCGTCATTTTCAAGCACACTGTCCGCGTCAATTCCGCAGACATACTCGTTTTTCGCGGCGTTGATCCCCACATTCAGTGCATCTGCTTTGCCACCATTGACTTTGTCAATGACGATTAAGTTGGGAATCGACTGACTCACATACACTGCTTTGATGGGCTGTGTTGATAATTTCACAGAGAAAAAAGGGTGCTTGATTGTGAGATTGAATGATTTTTTAAGCATTTGCAGCGTCTCGTCTTTCGACCCGTCATTGACTACGATCACTTCGGCGTTGGGATACTGCACGTTAAGAAGACTGTTTACACTCTCTACAATGCTTTTTTCCTCATTATATGCGGGTGCGATTACAGAGATGCTTGGAAGCAAGCGATGCTTAAAAAGCGTCGAAGACTTCTTAATTTTTGCCAAAATCACTTGTTTTCTTGACTCCATAAGCGCCATGACCAATAAAACAATGTATATTAGATTGATAATAACAAAATATACCGTGAGATATCGACCCACATCCACCAAAAACCCTTCAAAGATTTCAGTGGATGTCATATCTAGAAGCCCACTGCGCATGCGCACGATATATATTATGGGGAAAACCAGCAAACTAACCATAACCCAGCGCAAGATAAATTTGACTTTTTGAGGTTCAAGCGGCGGTTTTTCCCTGGGAGGGTCACTATAAGTATCCGCCGCCAACCCCAAAAGCATGGCGAGTGGTTCGTTTGCTGCCTGGGCAAACCGCTTGCGCAAAGACACATCGCTCAAATGCGGACGCACTATATCTGCGATTTCCTTGCCGATAGGGCGTTGGGCGTTTTGATTCAAAAACGTAATCAAGGGTTCGACCCAACCCTCTTCCAGACAATTTTGCGTCAATGTATAAAGCATAGAATTGTCCAGTTTCGTCTTTAACATGATGTAATCGAAACGGTGTGCCAAAACACTCGTGAGGCGTCGCTTTTTATAATCGCTCAACGCAGGATATTTTGCAAGAATCTCATCGAGCAGTGACTTTTGATCAAACACCATCCGGTTAATCGCTTCAATGCGAACATCATCCATCGCTGAGACATCAAGGGTATCAATCAAGCGATGCAGTGAGCGCTTTTTCAAGCTTTTCGCAAGCGCTAAAATCGCGCTGCGCTGAATGACAGGGTTCGGATGGGTAAGATGATGGGTATCCATGAGATATTCTGGTGAATGATCCAAAAAATTATTGACAATCATCGATATGAACTGATCATTGATACTGGGTTTAAAGGGGGCGCTTTGGGTCAGTTCACCAAGCAGCTCCAGTGAATAGGTGTTTAAAAACGCATCACGGTTAAAGCTCGCCACATGCAACAGCGTGCGTATCACCGCTTCGTCGGTTGATTTTTCAAAAATAGGGAACCAGTGATATAGTGCGTGGTAATGATTGGCAATGATTGTCCCCACCCGACGCTGATAAAAGGACGTGCTTCCCTTAAGACTTTCCATAATCGTTTCAAACTGCGCTTGGGTGAGGCGCGGGGCCAACGCGATGATGATATAGAGCCTGACCGCTTCGCGCGATTCAGACTTGAACCGATCAAAGAGGGCCTCATCAGTCTTCTTCGATGCCAGTCGGCCCAAATAAAACGCAGCGGTTTTGCGTGTGAAGACAAACGGACTATTGACTCGGCGCACCATCCGCCTTATATGTCGCGGTTTTAGCACGCGAGTGAGAAGGGTTTCACGCACAGAAGGGTCCAGCTGCATCTGTTCGTCGATGTCGATGAGTGCTTCAAAAACCACCTTGAACGGAATGCGCCCAAACGTCACCGCTTCGTCAAAATAGGCGCTCACTACCTTTTTGCGCACACGATTTGAAAGTGTCTGGCGACGGGTGTGAAGGGCACGCTGAATCATGATTGCAACAATCAGAAAAAAGGCAATCCCGAGCAATCCAAAAAGTGCAGCCAAGACAAAATCAAGGTCAACCATTGTGGATTCTCCTTTGTCTGTAGCGCTCAATCAAGCCAATGATTTCTTCGGGAATAATCGGCTTTTTAAGGACGATATCGACATTGAGGTTGTTGCACCGACGGATGACCTCACGATTTTTGTGGTGCGAGGCGATGATGAAAGGAATTTGGCGATAAGCAGGATGGTTGTTCAGCCATGTCTTGAACTGATAGCCATCGAGTTTGCTCAAATTTATCTCACTAACAATCACATCGATGGGACGATCAGTGAGTATTTCATAGGCCTCATAGATATCGTTGGCAATGAGCACATCAAACGCGGCACGCGAAAGAATATTGAGCAAGAGATTCTGGTTAATCTCATCCTCATCGATAATGAGCACACTGCCTTTGTAAAGGGAATCCGTGGCGTTGGTGGAATCGATATATTGTGCCCCACCCCGCCGCTTGGCAAGCATTAGGCGCATCAGACCATAATCAATCATGCGATTAATCTGGCCTTCAAGGGATAAGTCCGCTTCCACTTCTTCCAGACTCACCACACCGATGCTCACCGTAATAGGCTCAACAAACAAACTGCTTTTTTCTGTGCGCTCAATAATCGCTTCAGCACGTTCACTCAGTGACTCCCGTGTGCACACGGGGTCATAAACAATCACAGCAGGACCATGTTGTTTGAATACCAAATGGTTTTCCCCTGCATTATCAATCTCATATACCACATTACGCAATGATTCATCGCCGGTTGTTTTGCCAAAGCGGCTATTGAAATCAGAGAGCTGATCGATCTCCACAAACAACAACCCTCGCGTCTTGGGTGCCTTGAGGACTTGTGTGAATTCATTGCGCAGATGCTGGCGCATGAAGGTTTCATTGTAGATATCGGTAATCGGATCGCGCAAAAGCTGGTCGATAGTCCCCTCAAGTTTGCGGTTCAATGCGTCAAGTTCACTTTGAAGCGCCTCGCTGTGATCTTTGTGGGTCTGTGATTGTATTTGCTGCTTCACGATTTGTGAACGGTATATCTTAGGAAGACGCACATTGTACATCCGCGAATATTTACGCACCAATGGCTCTAAGAGTGCAAGCCAGTTTGCTCCGTGGATTTTGTATACATTGTCAAAAAACCGGTTCCACAGTTTGTACCCTTCAAGACTGCTGGTTTCGACTTCAAGGATGGATTTACTCTGTTTTAAAGTGATGGCACCATCAGTGAACGCGCTGGCAATCGTCTGCGAATCAAAATGCTTGTGCAGTTGTTTAAGCATGAGATTGCATAGCCCAATATAATTAAAGCGGCGGCGCTGTGATTGCTTGGCGAGGACGACCTGTGAAGCATTGTAAAAATCGTGAATATTCACAGCACTGCGCACTTCATCCAGCCAATCGCCATCGATGACTTCCCCTTGAATGGGATAGACCCTCTTTATGGGTTGGTCGGCAACTTTCTCAAGCAGCGCCACAACAAACTGACTGCTCGGTATCAATGCCTCATGCGTGCGTTTTACACTTTTCTTGAGTGATTCAAGGTGCTCGTTATAGCGTGGATTATGTGAAAAAAGCACACCTGAAAATAGCGCGCGCCTGGTGGGAAAATAGGTCACAAAACTATGCGCACAAGGCACAAAAGACGATTCATAAAAAACCAAGGATTCTCCGTTTGTCAATGTCCACGCGTGATCGATAGCTCCGATACCATACACAGGCCATTCAATGCCGGAATTGACCATGGATTGGGGGTCATGGGTTATCAGCGTCGCACGCAGACCCGAAGATTCAAGATGTTTAAGAACCGAAAGATCGTTAAATACCATGTTTTGCACAATCACATGGGTAATCGAGCGGAGGGGAGTATGCGCCTCAATTTCCTTGAGGAGACGCTCAGTAAAAGCGGGGGACCCCGGATCGATCAAGACGATGTCTTCCCCCGCTTTGAATAAGTAGGCACTGAAATGTTCCTTATCAGACAAATTGATACGGATTACAGTATTTTCACGCATAGCTCAGCCTCCCTTTATATGTGCATTATACTAAACACTGGGCGCAAATCAAACATACACTACCAAAATACCGCTAGTCATATATAGAAAAGGCTTCTTTCAAAATATAGTAAGATGGCTTGAGCCGAGAGTGATACGTGGGAATGTCCCATGCTTCCCAGGTAGTGGGATGCATGGTGATTTCCGGTGCGGATCTCTTGCTTTCGTATACCCCTGCACCTATGAAAATTTCACCAAGCGATGCATGGTCAAACACTAGGTCCGATGCATAAAAGTCATCAAGGCGCATTTTTGTGGAAGGGTCGGAAATATTGAGCATCTGCCACGGAATTTTGAGTTCCAGGGTCCCGTTTTCGTAGTAGTAATCACTCAGTGAATGATACCCCACGTGTGCAGGGTTGGCGTTGCCAAAGGTCAGCTGACCCGTTTCGTGTTTAGAAAAGGGAATATGTCGGTCTTCTTCGGGAAGATAAATCTCTGAAGAAAGCGCCTGATACATCCGGTTAAAAATGCCAGTATCCTTGTTGCGATAACTTGAGTGTGTTGGAATATTACCGAGTACTTCACCGTAAAGATAGTAAAATGGGTCGTAATAAGCATCCACGCGCATGATAGCGCTGGTGCCTTCGATTTCGATCAAGAAATCCGTAGGATGTGAAAAAGTCGCATGGGTTGTTTCATCGTATGTATTGCCGTGCGAGTCGGTGATGCTTATGGGAATGAGCAGCCTGTCCTTACTTGGTGTATAGGTCAAGCCCTCCACATAAATGTACATATAGCGTTCGTCAAATGCTGTAAATAGATTGAAAGCATCGTCTTCAACTACCGGGACGCTGTCTTTCCACGTTGAAGGGTCACCATCGACATAGTGTTTGCGTGAGCCATCACCAGGGTCAAATGCAAGCACACCGAAGTGTTGCTCATTCGTCTGAACATTGGACCAAAACGGACGGCGATGGTCCAAGTCGAAATCCATAGTGTTCCACGTCCGTTTGAACCATTCATCCTGCCAAGTGAATACAAAGCCTCCCGCGTAGTCACTCTTATAAATATCTTCAAGCATATGGGCGTTCATCCGCCCTTGTTCCCGCTCTGATACATGGCCTTGATCAAATCCGCTATGAACAGCTTCATGGGTTTTGCCACGTGAGGAGGGAACCCCGAATTCTGCAACGACAATCGGCATGTTGACATTCGCTTTTAAATCCTGGATATACCCTTGATAAGGATTGAGTTCACCTCGGTGATCATAGTGATTGGTGTATTCCTCCGAATAATTCATGAACTCTGGATAGTACGGATACACATGATATGACGCGAACATGCCGCTGGAAAAGCTGTCCGTGGGCTTTATGTGATTAGGATTGACTGATGCATAATCCTCCATTGGGTCGGGTTCATTAGGGTGATCTAAATGGTCGGTTGTTGGCCAATTCACAAAACTCATCGGTCGCATGAAATCATAGTTTTCGACTTCATACCTCACCACTGTGTCACTAACTTGCGCCAAAAAGGTTTCAAACGCAGATGCTTCCGGCGTTGAATGGATGAAATTGCCATCATGCGGGTCCATGTCGGGGTGATTTGAATTCGTTTCAGTGACTACTCTAGGGTCCCATTCAACGCCTAAAATCCACCCCACAACATACGCAGAAACATCTGTTTCATAAGTTCCGTGAGCCAATCCCGGCGCTCTTTCAATGGTGGCATTGCCATGAATAATATCCACAAGGTCAAGCGCTTCATTGATGAATGTCTCTACCAGTTGTCCCTCATTGCCGTAGATATCACGCTGGTTCTTAGCTTCATATTCATTGAGCCACACGCCCTGCATGATATAAAGAGGTTTTTCAACAGTTTTATTAAATGCTTCAAGTGCCTCATAAAAGTGAGGCATCATGGTGGTATATACACGAATGACATCGGCATTCATCGCATGAATCTGTTCGAACCACTCCATGTACATGGATTTCGGTATTGCCATTTCCCCGGGGAAGTGGCCGGGTTTTGCCGCACCCATATTCATCCCTGTTAAAAATGACGCGTCAAACGCTTCCCCGTCGTATATTTCAATAGCATCGCCGTTGGTTCTTGCGACCATTGAAATTCCGTCCTTTTCATAGACATCGGGGGTATCTTGAGAACACCCTGCAACAGCGAATATAATACTCAGCACTAACAGCATGATTAAACTATGTATTTTCATTGAACCAATCTCCTTGATATTCTTCGTTTAGGCATAGTTTGTTAAATTCATGCAAATGCTGCCCAATTCTTTATTCACAATAGTGCATAACAATTTATTATATATTATTTTGAAACTATTTTCATGATAACATTTAAGATTGTTTTCATGAAACGCTCAATGGTGTATAGTAAAGGTAGAAAGTATTTATAATCAATGAAAGGCGGTGAGCAATACTGAGTAGAAAATTTCGCGAAGTATTGGCAGCAGTGTTGCCCATTGTTGTCATAGTAATCGTGATTCATCTGTTTTTTATCAACATCGAATTTTTGCTGTTGGTGCGTTTTTTCATCGGTGCTGTGCTCATCGTCATAGGCTTATCACTGTTTTTAATCGGCGTGGACAAAGGCATTGAGCCCCTGGGTCAACATATCGGAACATTCATCACCAAGACGAACAAACTGTGGGTTGTCTTGCTAACTGGCATCGTCTTGGGCTTTTTCATTTCCCTGGCAGAACCGAGCTTGATTGTACTGAGCAACGAGATTGAACGGGTCTCATCGGGAGGCATCAACGCCTTGGTGTTGCTTGTGGTTGTTTCGGTGGGCATTGCAGTGCTATTGGGGTTCGCCTTTTACCGCATTCTTTACTCCATCAGCTTACCCACGGTGCTTACTGTGTTATACATGATTGTGTTTGTCATGGCGTTTTTCACAGATCCGCGATTTCTTACCATCGCCTTCGATGCTTCAGGTGCGACAACCGGGGTACTTGCAGTCCCATTCATACTGGGGTTGGCCCTGGGAATCTCCCATTTGAAAAAAGACAGTCTTGACAATGAGGCGGACAGCTTTGGTGTCATAGCCGTCGTGTCAGTCGGAGCTGTTGCTTCTGTGATGCTCTTTAGCATCTTCACCAACCACGGGACCTTCAGCGGGGAAATCGAAGACAGACTCACTGGCGGAGATCGTGTGATGGAACCGTTTATCTCGATGTCACCCACAGTCCTATGGGAAAGTTTTTTGTCATTCATTCCCATCGTTTCCGCCTTTTTGTTTTTTTATTTGATAGTGCTAAGGCGAAGAGGCCCCCGTTTTCGCAAGATGCTTTTTGGGTTTGTATACGCTTTAGTAGGGCTCATCATCTTCCTTCTTGGAGTTAATGGTGGGTTCATGGAAGTGGGCGCCCTACTTGGAAGTGAGTTAGCAGTGAACGATTCACTTCCTTTGATTCTAGTAATCAGCTTTGCACTGGGAATCGTCACCATACTTGCAGAACCCGCCGTACAAGTTCTCAGCCATCAAATCGAAGACGTTACAAGCGGGTACATAACAAGAGGTGTCGTACTCATCGCACTTAGCCTCGGTGTAGGAATCGCTGTTGCCTTATCGGCGCTAAGGGTATTCATCGAACCCCTGCAGATATGGCATTACTTGCTTCCAGGTTACGCCATTGCGCTTGTCATGAGTCATGTTTTGCCCAAGATGTTTGTGGGCATAGCGTTTGACTCAGGGGGGGTTGCTACAGGGCCCATGACCGCCACATTCATTCTTGCCTTCATCCAAGGCGCTGCGAGTGCAAAAGATGGGGCGGATATCATATTGGACGGATTTGGCATGATAGCCACCGTCGCAATGATGCCAATCCTCACTTTATCAATGTTAGGATTGATCTATAAACTCAAATCACGGAAAAAGGGAGTTGACGCTCAATGACCATCCCTACTTATGATGCTTCGCTCTTCATTGTGCAACAAGGGACCGCAAAAAAGATTATCCACTACGGCAAAAAGCAGGGTGCTACAGGCTGTACAGTCTTTATGGGCCGTGGAATCAATGTTAAAAACAAATTGTCAAAATTGCTCGACATAGATGAAGTGCGTCGTGAAATTGTTATGATTATCACCTCCAGCAACTACACAAATACATTTCTCAATGCAATGGATGATAAATTCAAGTTCAATAAACGCAATCACGGCATTGCAATGACACTTCCTATCACTCAAATCATTGGTTCACAATTATTTGCGAATGAAAAATCCGGTGAAAGAAAGGAGACCTCCATGTATAAAGCCATTATTACCATCGTTGATAAAGGCAGCGCTGAAGGGGTCATAAACGCTTCCCGCGCATCGGGATCCCAGGGAGCAACCATCATTAATGCCCGGGGTTCAGGAATCCATGAAACCAACAAACTTTTCAATATGGAGATCACACCTGAAAAAGAAGTTGTCCTGGTTATTGCGCACAAGGACAACGTGGATGACATCAATCGCTCAATCAGTGACTATCTTGACATTGAAACTCCCGGCAACGGCATTTTATTCGTCCAAGACGTCGGCAAAGTCATCGGTCTGTTTGAAGAGCCCTCTGAAAAATGATTTATAAAAATCCGGTTGCTTATCCACAGCAACCGGATTTTTTATATGCATTTCACCCATTACAATTACATACCCGGTGTCTCATTTGTCAAAAACGTGCACGCCCTGTGTATCAGGATGCACCTGGTGAATCGTACTCGACCCCTTCTCTCGGTAATACACCCAGTGATTGACGATGGTGATGTCCGCGATATCACTAGCCTGGTGAGGATGTGGTTTCCCGTAGGACGGTACAATCCCCAGCCATAGTCATTAAGTATATGATAGTAGGACTGAGCACGCTGCAGGAAAAACAATCCGCCTCTGCCCTCTTCCAAACGGCGCTCAAGGTAACTTTCCTTTAGGTGATAGCGATAAAGTGCGCCCTCTAAATCATGGATGAAATAAATCCACTTGCCATCGACATTTAGATGTATAGCGTTTCCCGATACATAAAGATTGCGGGAAACACCGCTTTCCTATTTAAAGACAATAAGACTCGTTTACCGGGGATAATCATGGTGTATGGCTTTTGCATTATACATTGTTTATAATAATTTTTACTAACTAATCTCTATGCTAGTCTTTTTCGCTATTCTTCCAATCGCTTATGGTTTAACCTGTACAATTGGCTATTGCACTACTATATCTTTTTCCCACAAACAAAAAAAGTGAGTCCACAATTCGGACTCACTTTTTAACCTTATGTTCCCGTTCATTCGTGATGTGAGAATGTTATACCGATTTCCCAGGCATCTTGGTAGCGGTCGCTTTCATAAAATGCGATATAGATTCGTGCATCGTCACTCTGGCGCGTTACATCCATGTACCCACTGCCTTCATTCACATCGATAGACTGCGTTTCGATTGTCCACATGTCACTGTTCTCATAATAATCGACATAAAAGTCGTATATATCGGTCGACCCATCATCTGAAGCATACACGCGACCGTTTTCACCCTCATCAGCAAATCCTTCAATCAGTATACTCTCTATATAACGCGGTGCATGTTCTAAATCCGACAGGGTAACCTCATCGTTTTGCGGCAAATCTTGAGGGTCTCCATCATCAGCGACATCGATTTCAACCAGCAGCAACACGGATGTGCTTCCATCAAATGTTGAGGTGTCCTCCATAACCAATGTTACATCAATATTGCCATCGGAGAGTTCAATCAGACCCATGGACTGATCGGCTATGTAAGTCATCTCATCAACCGTCCACGCATCATCTTGTGAGAAGGCACTCTGATAAAATTCGAAAACCTCTTGAGAAGACAGTTCAGTGTAATAAACCCGCACTTTTTCTTCTTGGGTTTCTACAGCCTCACTCATAATGCTTTGGGGCGGACGATCAATGCTTGGATAATCATTAAAATCAACCAGGTCCGATTCGGGGAATGTTTCATCAGGTTCTTCGGGCATGACGGGCTCTGTTTCATCCATTAAACGTTCAAGCATATCGACCATGATGGTTTGAATTGCAATTGCATCTCTGTCCATCGGATCGATAATAGCCAAGAATTCCGCCCGTGTTTGCGGTGCCTCATCTGCATCGATGCCGAGCGCTTCAAGTTCACTAAGCGTCACAGGGGTGTCAAACACATCCTGTCCATTGGTCTCATAGACAAAGTCCAGTGTGAGCGTATCGCCACTAACATCCACTGTACTCTGTGTCATATCCACAAACGGCATTCCAAAATGTACGCCGTAATCATCAGTGATGGTCTGCAGTGTGTAAGTATCGTCACTGATGTCCAGGCCATCAACACTGCGCGCATAGTAAAGCGATTCATCAAGCATGACCATCATGAAGAATTCTTCGGACAAATCATAAATATCCCGCGCATCGGTAGGAATCGTTATATCAACGTCTTTGTCCATGGTCACGGCTATATCCATCGAATGAATGCCTTCAAGATCCAATTCTTCTTCAAATTGACTCATGAATTCAAGCATGTCAAACTCCATATGCATGCGATCTTGGGTCGCGGGGGCGTAGCGCATGCTCATATGCATGGGCTCAAGCGATTCAATCGTCGCAAGTGCGTTCTGATATTCCTCTCCTAAGATAAACGCTTCATATTCCGGCATATCCGCGTCCGACTCGAGTTTCATAAGCAAAGGATAAACATCTTCAAAAACATCCTCAAACACGTCTTTTGTCGCCTCGGGAGTGAGTGTCACGCTTGTTAAAATATCGGTCTCATCCACGATTTCCGCGTCCACTTCCAGCGCATCGAGGGAAGCGAAATAGGCAAAGTCATAATACTCTATCATATCATCCAGTGTCTCGGTTAACTCTTCGATTAAAGCTTCATCGATATCCGCGTCCACAAATGACTCTTCCATTGCTTCTGTGAACAATTCATCGAAGGATTCTCTCATCTCCTGAGGGATGATAATGTGGAGTGTATCGCTTTCAAAGCCAAAGATTTCCCGCGCATCTACATCTTCCTCTTCTTCAATCATGTCGAGGAAATAACCAATATCGACGTAGGCCTCATAAAAATTCGGTGTTTCTCTAACAATGACACCCATACTCATATCCGGTGGCACACCGGGTCCACTGATGGACATACGTGTTTCACTCATTGAAGCAGTGCTGTGATCAGCCCGCTGCACAAGGTTGAGCGCAACTGTCTCATTGCCATTTGGCCCTTCCATATCCATGAATACATCTAGTGTCATCTCCATGGTATCGCTTTGCTCGAAGGATGTCATCATGGACTCCATGTGGGATAAATCACCTTCAAAGGCATCCATGACAGACTGCGCAGCATCACCGTTGTCGGTGTCGTCTTCACCATTGTCAGCGTCTTCTTCACCATTATCAGTTTCATACACGGCTTCGATGGTGACGTCCTCACTTGCTGTAAAAGAATAGACAGCTTCAGTGCTCAAAACATCCTCGTTTTCATCCAGCCAATGGATGAAGGTGTAGCCATCCACCATCGGAGCACTAAGGGTAACTGTCTCACCCACAGGAACAATCTCACCGGGCGTGACTTCAACACTCACATCCTCAATCGTTGCACTGACATTGACAGTAATGCTATCGATGTCAATATCTTCTTCAAACGTGTCACATCCAGCCACAGTGAATGCTCCAATTGTTAAGACAAAAAAGAAAAATAAACGCTTCATTTCGACCTACTCCTTATAAAAATTTAAAAACGGTTTCCGCATACCAGAAACCGTTGGCTTTTTTATGTGATTGTATTCGTAGTTGGCAAAACCGCCAAACAATTCCGGTACACCGGATGTAATTAAATTATATCAACCAATCGTTGGATAATCAATAAAATGGGTTGGTTTTTTTGTATTCCTTGTTGAAGCTTCGAATGCCCATTGCCTTGATATACATGGCTTTGTAGGCAATCATCATCACCACGAAGATGAGACCAAATACGTACGTATGCACTGCATCAAAGATGAAAATCGCTCCAAAAGGAACTGATAATGTGGCGAAGACGGCTTTGAAATCTTCATCCTTGATTATCACTCCAAGCAACAAATAAAAGATAACATACAAGGCAATGATTGCAGGATAAAGAAACAGCATTCCCCCTAGAAGCATCATCACACCCGTTCCGTTTTTAAGCCCAGCAATAAAGTTAAAATTATGTGCGACCACAACAAACAAAAGTGCCGCCCACGGCAACGCAGTCCATCCGTCAATCGCCTGGGCTAAAAAAACCACACCAGCACCTTTAAATATATCCAAAAGCACCATCGTAAAAAAAGGTGGCTTTGTAATGTTGGCAATCATATCTTCTGCACCAACCTCATCACAGCGCACAAAATATAGATCGTAACGGTCGATAAACCGTCCCAAAATCCATCGGTTCGGCAACATGCCAATAATGAGTGCAATGAATAAAATTGCGTAATTTATCATGGTTCCGCCCCCTGTGTTTAGTTTCATTTCCTTTAAGTTTCTCTGCACTTGTGCACTATATCAACGCACAATCCAACGCTTAGAGCGTTTAAAATAAACGATTAGAAAAGACGCTGGTTTCCCTCAGACATAATAAAACACACCCGTAACACTAAGCAGTGCTTATAATAAATTCTTATTCACCACATTGATTGTCATCCGACAATTATATCGGTTTCCGGATACTCAACAAGACCGCGTTTTTTCTCCTTAGGCCTGAATATGAGCAATAGCGCAAGTACACCCATGCGGCCGATAAACATCAAAAACGCGATTATGATTTTACTCAAAGGACCCAGCTGGTCTGTAACTCCCATGGATAACCCGGTGGTTCCAAACGCACTGGTCACTTCAAAGGCAAGCACGCTGGTCGCATGGGGTTCGATAAAAGAAATCGTGAATAGCACGAACAATACAAGTGCCGCCGAAGCAACGATTGTCACGTAGGATTTGTGTACGGTTTCACGCTTGATTTTTCTGTTTTTGATCAATACATCATTGGTCCCGCGTGCGAAGGCAACCACCGATAATACGACGACCAAAAAGGTTGTGGTACGAATGCCCCCACCCACACTGTTGGGACTTGCTCCGATAAACATCAGCGCCATCATCAAGACCTGGGTGGTGGAGGAAAACTCATTGATGTCCATTGTAGAAAACCCTGCGTTACGCGTTGTTATACTCATAAACAGCGCATAAAAGATACTTTCGAGCACACTTTTATCGCTTAGGAACTCGTTATATTCCAGTATATAGATGCCTAAAGCGCCGCCAAACCAAAGCAAAAGATACATTACCACAACGATATTGACATACAGCGAAAATTCAAAGGTCTGTCTTTTGGCTTTCGCAACAAACCACTCTTTGATTTCTGCAAGTACCCAAAAGCCAACTGCACCAAGGAAAATCAATGTCATACCGATGCCCTGCATGATGTAATCATTGGCAAACATCATATAAGAATCATTGGCTGGTGCAATGTCGAAACCAGCATTGGTAAATAGTGAAATCGTAAGGAAAAACGCCTGGAAAAGCGCCTCATCAAGTGGGAAATATCCCGCGTAGTATAAACGTGCACCGATGATGATAAAAGCAATCCCTTCGATGACAAATATCATAATGATGACATTACGGATGAACCGGACAATCCCTTTTCTTGAAAGCTGATTCTGATCAGTCATAATCATATTGCGCTGTTTAAAGCCGATGCGTTTGCGCACGACCAGCCAAAACATCGCAATCATCATAATCAGGCCGATGCCGCCAAACTGAATGATCAGTATAAGGACGGTTTGGCCGAATATTGTGAAGGTTTGTGAAACAACGACAGTCGTCAAGCCAGTGACCGAAAGGGCACTGGCAGCCGTAAATATTGCATCAATCCATGGTAAATGCACACCGCTTTGCACACTGAGCGGCAATTTGAGCAATAACGACCCGATAATCATCACAATCAGGTAGGTGCTTATGAATCCACGCGCATATGTTCCAAACAGCGCATTTTTCATTGTCTTCAGGGTACGTCGCAAACGTTGCATCCAAACACCTCCTGAATCATACATATTACTTTATAGTATACTACAAACACCCGTTCTCTTAAACACAAAGGGATGATTTATCTTCTGAAAACGAGGGGAATCACACGGATACACAAATGCCATTCAACAAAAACAGCCTTCCAGCCTCATTGAAAACAAGTTAATTGCCTTCTCCGGCAATGCGCCCCATGACCATGCATTCAGTAATTGCCATGCTTCCTAGGCGGCTACGCCCGTGAACACCGCCAGTGCACTCACCCGCCGCATAAATATTGGCGAACACACCCCCAACACGCCGCATAACGTGCGCATCAGTGGTGATTTTAAGCCCGCCCATCGTGTGATGCACCTTCGCAACAGTGCGCATCACATAATAGGGGGGACGTGCGAAGGGGGCCTGATGTTTCAGTGTTTTGCCAAATGCATCCTGCGCCCCTAAGCGAACGGCCTTATTATAGGTTTCAATGGTGCTTAAAAACATCGAAACATCCATCTCATAATCCTTTGCAATTGCTTCAAGGGAATCAAATGAACGCACGATGCCCTTTCGCACAAGCGGCTCGATGGACCAGCCGCTTTTTTCAACCATGTCCGCATCAGCGATCCCAAGAACGTAGGCTGTAAAAAGCATTGCATCGGTGAGAACTTTTCGGTCCGCATGCTCGTTGACAAAGCGCGACGCCGTGGAAGGATTGATGAGCACTCCATGAGGCAAGGCGACATAATCGCCAAACAGTGGTGCTATGCCGAAGCCTTTCTCATCAGGAGAAGCCCAAGGACCACACTGAATTTCACCCATGTCAATCAAAGCGGCACCCAATGTTTCCATGCGTTTGAGCATGTCGCCGCGTGCACTTGGCAAATTGGTGCTTTGAAGTCCGCTGAGACGTTTATCATACTTTTCAATCATCGCCTTGTCGCTCCCAAATCCGCCTGTAGCTACAACCACTCTATCATTTATGGTGTGGATGGTTTCCTGATCGGTTTTAGAATTGAACGTCCTAAGAGAGACTGCGGTGGTGCCTTCCAAGGTTATATTGTTCACTGTCTCTTTGAACATGAACACTACCCCAAGATCTATAGCACGTGCATAAAGCGCATCAACAATATCTTTGCCTTTCTTATGTGTCGGGGTAAGACAGCGGGCCACACTATGTCCGCCAAAAAAATCGACGCGGTCCAAATAACGCACACCCTGTGTCTTGCTCCATTCATAGGCGTCGTTGGAACGACGGGCAATCAAGCGGACCAGATCACTATCATTTTTATCTTCTCCAGCTCTGAGCATGTCATTCACAAGACAATCCACTGAATCCTCAATAGTGAATTTCTTTTGCAAATCACTGCCTACAACCGCGATCCCCCCGTCGCTGATGATTGAATTGCCTCCGGGTGCGGGAAGTTTTTCAATCACGCACACACGCGTGTGCAATTGTTTAGCCTCAATCGCCGCGCTAAGACCAGCGATACCCGAACCAATAATAATAGTATCCCACTGCATATGGTTTGTCATAAGGATTCTCCTTTCATATCACTTCCATACAAATTTATCCAAAAGCGTTTCACTGTACCCAGTGTCTCATTATAGCGGGTATCTTCATAT
Source organism: uncultured Candidatus Izemoplasmatales bacterium (assembly GCA_964581705.1). Taxonomy (GTDB): domain Bacteria; phylum Bacillota_I; class Bacilli_A; order Izemoplasmatales; family Izemoplasmataceae; genus B1SED10-225. The sequence continues at coordinate 5,983 of CAZOPM010000017.1, read as the reverse complement.
ATGCCTTTATTGGCCTTTATCACCTTTTGTGAAGCCTTGTTGGCAACGTTACAAGTTATCAACACACGCTCAAGCTTCAGCATGTGTTTTGCATAGTCCAACCCCAGTGCAAGCATTCTCGTGCCATATCCAAAAGCACGCAGAGTGGGGCGAATCATATACCCTACATGTCCTCCCGCATCATACAAAAAATCCGTCAATCGATGCCTGATATCAATGATGCCCACAAGTACGTCACCTTCATAACAAAGGTGTTTGGTCGATGGTACATAGCCCTCGGGCATGTTCAGCCCTTTTTCAAAATCGTACACTTGTTTAAGCCACTGCTCAAAAACTAGCGTAAAAAGGCCCCCATCCCCAGCAAGTTCAGCACCGCTTACTTTGCATTCGCGGATAAACAGTTCACAGTCCTTTTTGTGTTGCATCGTCGGTTTTTTTAACAATAATTCCATTGCAACACGCCCCGTTCTCTCTTTTTTTGTCTATCATACCTTTAATTATACCAGCATTATGCCATAACCTAAGTCTCTTTCCCAACTTTCAACACGACAATGTAATGCTCAGATTTACAATAACAAAAGACTACTGAACTACTTATTTATACACATTAACGCATTGTTTCGCATTTAATAAACCATAGAGTAAGCTTGCTCACGTTCAGGCAGTTTCACAAAGTCAATAACTAAGCGCTTGCGTGTGTTTGACAACTTAGCAATTGACTATTTCAAATTCAGAGAAAATATCCCCAAATAAAAAACAAAAAGCAGCGCTGTTTCACAAGAATTCATGGTTTATTCACATTCTATTGTATAATAGGGTATAAGGAGTGATATTATGCACGCACACGATACAAACACGCACATGAGGAGCATGCACATCACGACCACAATGAGCACCACCGTCATATGATCGAGGATTTCAAGCGACGCTTTATCGTCGCAGTTGTCGTTACCGTCCCCATTCTCTTGCTATCGCCGATGATTCAGGAATGGTTCAACTTCACCATTGCCTTTAGCGGTGACAGCATTCTATTGCTGGGATTGTCAACATTTGTATATCTTTATGGAGGCTGGCCGTTTCTCAAAGGATTCTTTGATGAACTTAAGGATAAAAATCCAGGAATGATGACACTGATTGCCCTTGCCATATCGGTCGCATACATTTACAGTGCCATGGTTGTCTTCGGTTTCCCCGGTGATGATTTTTTCTGGGAACTCGCAACGCTTATCGTCATTATGCTTTTGGGGCACTTTATCGAGATGAAATCCGTTTTAGGCGCATCCAAGGCACTTGATGAATTATCAAAACTGATGCCCGATGAGGCTACGCGCATCGAAAACTCAACCCATCACACAGTAAAAGTATCAGAGCTTAAAGAAGGCGACCTTATTTTAATCAAAGCCGGAGAGAAGATTCCAGCGGATGGCATCATCAAAAAAGGACAGTCCGCCATTAATGAATCCATGATCACTGGAGAGGCGACGCCCGTTGAAAAAACAATTAACGACGAGGTGATCGGTGGAGCAATCAACGCTGATGGATCACTTGAGGTGTCCGTAAAAGGAACCCAAGCGGATAACTACCTCTCAAAAGTTATCACCATGGTTCAAGAAGCGCAAACATCAAAATCCAAAAGTCAGGACCTTGCCAACAAAGCCGCTAGAATGCTTACCTACATAGCAATCGGTGCAGGGTTCACAACCCTGATTACATGGTCCTTCATAAGCGGTGACGCAACTTTTGCCATTGCCCGGATGGCAACAGTGATGGTCATTGCCTGTCCACACGCACTCGGCCTTGCAACCCCGCTGGTCGTTGCGCGTTCTACCGCCATAAGCGCACAAAACGGGCTGCTTATTCGCAACAAGACAGCCTTTGAAAACGCTGGGTCAATCGATACGATTGTCTTTGACAAAACTGGGACTTTGACCAAAGGCGAATTTGGTGTCGACCACATACAATCCATCAAAAAAACCCTCAGTGACAACGCCTTATTGAAACTCGCAGCGACCCTTGAACAAAACAGCGAACATCCTATCGGACGCGGTATTATCAACGCCGCAAAACACCAAGGCATCACCATGGGTGAGCTCACTGATTTCAAGACCATGAAAGGAAAAGGCGTCCGAGGAATCGTTGATGGTGTCACAACGGAAATTCTCTCCCCAAAAGCATTGCAGGAAAAAAATATTTCACCTGAGCAAGCTACCCACAGTGCACACCACACAACGAATGTTTACGTTGTTCAAAACGATGAACTCATCGGCATCATCTATCTGAGCGATCAGTTACGAGAAACATCCCTCGGTGCGATTAAAGCGCTGCAAAAACGTGGCATTGAATGCTTGATGATCACCGGTGACAATCAAGCCACAGCACAGTATTTCTCCGAACAACTCGGGCTTGATGGATATTACGCCGAAGTACTCCCCGATCAGAAAAAAGACCATATCGAAAAGTTACAAAAAGAAGGCAAACGCGTCGCCATGACGGGTGATGGAATCAATGATGCACCTGCACTTGCGATTGCGGATCTGGGCATTGCAGTCGGTTCAGGAACCGACGTCGCCGCAGAGACCGCTGATATCATACTCGTCAATTCCGATCCCGATGATGTC
>CAZOPM010000017.1:0-3265 GCA_964581705.1 uncultured Candidatus Izemoplasmatales bacterium | reverse complement strand
CGTCGCCGCAGAGACCGCTGATATCATACTCGTCAATTCCGATCCCGATGATGTCAAAACCATCATTACATTCGGGCATGCGACCAACCGGAAGATGAAGCAAAACCTTTTTTGGGCCACCGCTTACAACGCCGCAGCAATCCCCCTTGCGGCCGGGGTACTTTATGGCGCAGGAATACTTATCTCTCCCGCTGTAGGGGCGATATTCATGTCCCTCTCCACCGTAGTAGTGGCTTTCAACGCTAAATTATTGAAGCTATCTTCTCAATAATCCTCCCTTTTAAAACCTTGTTTACGTAAGTGAACAGGGTTTTTTCACTTATGCTTATTGTTTAAGGCGTCTATTTGGTATAATGACGCTACACATCAAAGGAGTGAGACTATGGAAACTTATCGCGTGGGCGATCATGACGTCACATTCGACCCCTCCGAACACCGATACTGGGTTGATGGCATCGAAGTGGCGAGCGTCTCACAAATTGTCCAGACCATTCACCCGCGAAAAACAAAAAACATCGATCCGGAAATTCTTAAAAAGGCCGCTCAGCGCGGCAACGAACTTCACGACATGATCGAGCACTATGAACGCCACGGCATCAAGACGTATCATCCTGAAATGCAAAGCTACCTTGCACTCAAAACCCAGCATCAGTTTGACGTTATGGAAAGCGAACCTCTTGTGTTATTGCATGTGGATGGTGCAGTGATTGGCGCTGGTCGATTTGATATGGTGGTTCGCTCGCCCTACATTAAAGGCGAAGGCATCGCCGATGTAAAAAGAATGGCGCATCTTGATGAGCAGCGCTTGAGACTTCAGCTCAACCTTTATAAACTCGCCTACGAACAAACCTACAAACGTAAAATCAGTTATCTTAAATGCATCCATATTCGCAATCGACATCACCGCTACGTTGATATTCTCATCGATAAAACCCTCGCAAAAGATGCGTTGGATGCTTATTTAGAGAAGCACCCCATTGATTTTAGAGCTTACCTTTAACCATTACAAAACCAAAGACTATGAGACAATACCTACCTTTTGAAATTATCGCTTTAATTAGTTGCTTCAAAAGGTTGATTGTCGTTTTATCTCACAATATAATTGGAGTGTATTGGAAAGGCTGACAATATTATGAACAGTTTTATGGTTATCTTTTATTTGATTTATGGGTTTGTGTTTATTTTATTTGGCATCTATGCCTTAAGCAGTCACAAAAAAATAAACAGCATTTTTCCCTTGAGGCGTTCGATCATCTTTTTTGGTGTATTTGGTATTACCCACGGACTCTCAGAGTGGTTTACCATGCTGCACTGGACGGGATTATACGAAGATTATACTTTGTGGCTATTTTACAGCAGCCGCATTCTTAAAGGAATTTCATTCTTTATGCTTCTTCAATTCGGCGTGTGTTCGCTTACAAACACAATCAATTCCAGGAGCCTTTTGGCATTATTATCATCTTTATTTCTATTGTGGTTCGCCGTATTTGCCTATATACTATATACAACCAGTTTTGAATATTTATACGAACACCCCACTTTTTTCACCCTCTCACTCCGCTATGGTATCGCCCTCCCCGCTGCCATAGTGTCCTTTTCCGCTTTGATATATCAGGGGCTACGTATTCGGGCGTTAAACACTCAATGGATGATTATATACATTGTTTTTGGAAGCACGCTTTTAATATATGGAATTCTTGATGGGCTATTTGTCCAACAAGCACCCTTTTTTCCTGCAAACACATTTTACAATGCCTGGTTTAAAGATATGCTGGGCATTCCCATACAAGGGTTCAAAATTGTTGCAGGCGTGCTTATTCTAATTAACCTTTTGTTTATCCTTCGATCTTTTTACTGGGAAATAAACACACATTTGCAAGCGGAGGCGTCGGACAAGGACTTTATTTATATGAAAAAACACCTGAATCAACGTTTGCACGACAATATCATACAGTCATTGTTCGTATGCGGCATTCAAGTTGAAAAACTGAAAAACAGTATGAATAATGCTGAAACGACCCCTATAATCGAAACTCTCAATGACCAACTAAACGGGAGCATTGATGAGTTGAGAAACATCATCGACGGAGAATTAAAAGGGCCCAAGCAGGCTAAGATGTTTGAAAAATCACTGCATGATTTGTGTGAACACGTGTTTGGTGAACAAGACGTGCAAATAACACTCAATAATCATCTGTCCACTTCACAACTGAATGTAAGTAACGATGTAATATCCCATATTTATTTCATTGTCCAAGAAGCCTTAATCAACATATATAAGCACGCACAGGCGACAAAAATCACTATAGCTATCGTTCAGGAATTGAATTTTTTGAACATACATATCAAGGACAATGGCATCGGCGTGAATCACAATCAAACCTCTACAAAAAACACACCCCACGGAATCCACTCAATGCAGACACGCGCCAAAGAAATTTCTGGGAAACTTGTCATAAAAACGCACAAAAATTATCCATTATTCAAAAAGGGAACACAAATCCAATTGATAGTGCCTTTAATTCATTACACTGCTTAAGATGCAAAAACAGTTTTCCCAAGAAGGGGGCCCACCCATGAGCAATATTTTAATCGTTGATGATCACAAAATGGTCCGTGAAGGACTTCAATCCTTATTTAACACCACGAACGCGTTTGACCGCGTTGACGCAATTGGAACATTGCAAGAGCTACGACAAGTCCTTCAAAATATTTCCTATCATTTAGTCATTATGGATTTAAAACTCACCAATGAAAGTGGGCTTACTGGCATCACTGAAATCAAAGCGTCATACCCAAAGACCAAAGTGCTCATACTTTCTGCTTTTATCGAGCAATTTTTTTTCAAAGAGGCTAAGAAAATCGGCGTCGAGGGCTATTTGCATAAACGTACGGATTTTAAACTTTTAAAAGAAAGCATATTTCGTATTTTAAATAACGAAACAGTGTATGACGAGGCACTCAAAGACTATCAAGAGGAACCCGTTCGAAAGACATGTTGCCAAGATCTTACTAAAAGACAGACTGAGATCATAAATCTCCTTTGTCTAGGAAAAACAAACAAAGAGATCGGTTCTTCGCTGAACTTGAGTGAAAAGACAGTGCGCAACTACTTGTCAGCCATATTTAAAAAAATCAATGTCTCAAATCGGTCTGAAGCGGTTGGATGTTGCATATATAATCAAAAATACTGATTATGGGACATTTGTCATCTTTTTGCTTTCGTTGACTTGTGATACAATTCTAATGAAATGAAATTAATAAA
>CAZOPM010000016.1:0-31425 GCA_964581705.1 uncultured Candidatus Izemoplasmatales bacterium | reverse complement strand
GGTATGTGCATTTTCTCAACCACAAACTGTTTTGAATCACTTTTTTTCTCAACTTTCCCTTCAAAGACATACACCGCGTCAGCTTCAACGTCCGATGCATATTGAGCATATGCACGCGGAAAACAGACCGCATCGATTTGCTGGACTCTATCCTCGATTTGTAAAAACGCCATGGCTTCACCCTTTTTTGTTGTAATGGGTTTGTGACGACTCAATAACCCGAGGATGCGCACCGTTGTTTTTAAAGGCAGCGCATCGATATCTTTGGGCCACTTAAGATTGTGTTTTTGTGCATACTTTTCATAGGGACCGAATTCATCATAGGTGATATTAAATCCGATTGCCCTGGTTTCAAGTTCCTTGAGTTGTGCGCGCGGGTACTCATCGTAGTGTGTAAAAACAAATTCCTCAATCGGCAATGCCTTATCATAATCTATGACATTGATGAGCGGACGAAGATTTTCCACCATCGTACGCTTATTGAGCGAAAATCCGTCCATTGCCCCGCTGTAAATCAGATACTCGTAGTGTTGCGCGTTTAAAACACTACGAGATTGTGTGATAAAGGTTGCAAAGTCACTGAACATTGATGCGTCGCGTATCTCTAAAAAGGATTTTGCAGCCTTTTCCCCCACATATTTAACCCCTGAAAGCGGATAGTGAATCACATCCCCACCACTTTGAAAGCTCAGCGTGCTCACCTGAAGGGAAGGGCCTTTAAGCACAAGACCGTGTTCTTTGATTTCCTGCATATAAGCGCGCATCTGTGTTGCGTTTCCTTTGGCGTTATCCATTAGTACGGTGATGAACACATCGGGATAGTGAGCTTTGAGATATGCCATCCAGTAGGCCACCATTCCATAAGCCACCGAGTGGGATTTGTTGAATCCGTAATCTGCGAATTTGACAATATAGTCATATATTTCATTCGCCTTCGACTCACTCTTGCCGTTGGCTTGGGCTTTTTTGATGAAATTGTTGCGCTCTGAAGCAAGGACATCTCTGCTTTTTTTGGATATGGCACGTCTAAGAATATCCGCTTCATTAAGCGAATACCCAGCAAAAATGCGAGCGATAGCCATAATCTGCTCCTGATAAAGAACTATCCCGTTGGTCACAGAAAGGATCGACTTGATTTCAGGTGCGATAGGGTCGAAAGGTTGTTTGCTTTTTCGACGCTTCAAGAAGTCAGGAATGCTTTCCATGGGTCCTGGACGGTATAGCGCAAGCGCGATTGCAATATCTTCAAAATTACGCACTTCCAATTGCCTAATCAAACGGCGCATGCCCCGGGATTCCAATTGGAAAATACCGGTTGTGCTCTTATTGCGCAACAATTCAAACGCCGCAAAATCATCAAGGGGGAGTTTTTCCACATCAATCGTTTTACCGTAGAGTTCAAAGACGCGTTCAACAACCGTTTCAATCATGGTAAGGTTTTTCAACCCCAACACATCCATTTTCAAAAGCCCTAGCGCTTCAAGGTCGCTTTGTTCGTATTGGGTCTGATACAGAGTATTGAGACCTTCTTGCAGAGCAGTATGCTCAATGAGTGGCCGGTCAGAAATCATCACCCCCGCCGCATGCGTGGATACGTGCCTTGGAAGACCTTCTGATTTTTTCGCTATTTCAAGCCATTTCCCGATATTTTCATCATTGCTCGCTCGGTTTTGTACATCTGCATCTTCCTCAAGCATCCCTGCTATGGAGTCATAGTGTTCCACTGATTTGACTATTTGTTCAATGCGGGTCTTGTCGATTGCCAAAACACGCGCGGTATCACGGAGGGCACTTTTCTTCAAAAACGTGCCGAAGGTACATATCAACGCAACATATTCACTCCCGTAACGGTCCTTGAGATAACGGACCACACGTTCACGCTTGTGGTCAGGGAAGTCAATATCGATATCAGGCATGGTTTGGCGTGCAGCATTCAAAAACCTTTCAAACATGAGCCCATGCTCAATGGGATCGATCGCAGTAATTCCAAGTGCATACGCAACCAAAGACCCCGGCGCACTTCCACGCCCAGGCCCTACAAGGATATTTGATTGTTTAGCGTATTTGACGATATCCCACACAATGAGAAAATAGTCATTAAACCCAAGATCATTAATGACTTTCAGCTCTTTATCGAGTCGTTTCCTGTAGGTTTCTATATTCACATTCCGCTTATTTAAGCGTTTTCCCAGTCCTTTGATTGCGAGCGCTCGCATATAGCGTTCGCTGGTTTCCCCACCTGGGGTTGGAAATGCCGGGAGGGTAGCCCCTGGTAAATCGAACGTCAAACCATGGGTTTGAACAAACGCATTATTCGCAGATTCCACAGCGCTTTCTTCCCATAGGGCGCCTGCATCATCTTTAGGAGGAGTTCCATGAATTGAACACAGTGTCTGATAAAGTGCGACATCATCTTCCCGCGCATATCTCGCTGTGAAGACCTTGAGAGACTTCGCTCCCTCAACAGGTCTATAATCATCTGTATAAACAACCATATCAAGGGCTTTTAGGTCTTCCGTTATTGTAGCGAGTGCGTTATCTCCCGATTTAGCGAACAAAGAATTATCATTAAGACGCTTGGTGTTAATCAATACACTCAAGCCTTCCCCGTGAGCCTTCAAGGATTCATACGCAATGCTCCCCGCGACGCTATGGATGCTGGCTAGCTTCAATAGATTGCCATATCCCTCATAATTTTTCGCATAAAGCACAAGAGGAAGGGGGGACTTGTCAATCGTCACATAAGAAACACTCAACCCAAGCACAGGAACAACATTTTGTTGTTTGGCGCGTGTGAGAAACTTGTATGCAGCGTGCATGGTCGTATCTGTTAAGGCGATATGACTGAGCCCGCGTTGCTTGGCAAAGGCAAAAAGCGTGTCCATTGTAATGTTTGACCCTTCAAACGAATATGCGCTTTCAACAATCAGCGGTGTTTGCATCGCAATCCCTCACAATCTGCATTAATTATAACACAGTGCTCTAAAAAAATAACTTGCGCATTCGCGCAAGTCATCTCTTCCGTTTCACAAGTATCGCACCCCCGCACACCAGCATCGCGGCGCCACCAATCATCGCCCGCTGTGGGGTGAACATGGACTGCGGATCTGCGTCGATATCCACGGAGAACTCGTATGTCTCTACATGATTTCCAACGCCTTCAATGCTCAACGTATACTCTCCGCTTTCATCAATCACAAGCCCAGAGTTAACTTTGTGATTGTCTAAATACCCCTCACCATTGAATGTGATTGTTCGTGGTTCGGTGTAAAACCCAGCATCCTCGACGCCTTGTATGTTGCTCGTGATTGTAAAATCCACAATCTTTTCATAATCCCCTACACCCTCGATGCGAAGGCGATGTGTTCCCACATCATCAATAGGCTTGCCACTCACGTATAAATCGTGGTTCAAAAACGCATGACCCTTGTCAATCTCAACATAAACCGGCTCATGATACACAGCCCCCTGTGTCACACCATCATACGTAGCATCCAATGTAAATGATGTGGATCCCTCTGTGTTTTCAAACACATAATGCCCCGGATAGTCTATGAAGACACGTCCACTTTTTGATTGATTGTTGAGTGTTCCCTCACCAAGAATATACGCTGAAAACGGTATATCTTTACGTTCACTCTCAGAAATACCATAAATGCCCTCAGACTCAATCAACCCCTGATGGATGCTGTGCAGTCCTTTAAGCGCATCGGAATCCTCATCCGTCCCGTGCAAATAAAGGAAATCATGAACATGGTCCAGTGTTCGATACTGCACCGATTCAATGTGCTCATCGACAATCCCCAGTCCATCTTTGAGAATAAAGCGTGTGCGTAAAAATGCACTTTGTTCAGAATCTGATGATTCTTGAAGCACTAGGACGTGTCCATCCTTAAGTTCGAATGCATCGCGAATATCACTTACATAGGCATCATCATAATACTGTTTGCTAATCTCGTTTCCCTGAGAATCAAAATAGATGACGAAACTCAATTGTCTGGCATCCGATGCTTCACCTTTTTGCGTGTTCTGCACCCGCCCTACGACCACATGATATCCTTCCACTTCACGCATAGTGTTGGGATAATAACTGAACGCCTCCGTGTCATAGTGATGACGCTGTTCACCAACTTGTACTTCCATTACAAATCCTGAATCCGTCTGCACTCTTTGTGCAGTGTTCTCATCCGTTTCCGCAGGTGATTCTGCGGACAGTGTACTTGCTGGCCATGCCAGTAAAGCCAAAAATAAAAAAACAACCTTCAACATATTATTACCTCCTCACTTCAATAATACGTATCCGGTTGTTTTTTTCTTTTTTAGTTTTAAATTATTTCGCTTCGTCCATAAGACGAATCGTGTCACGTGCAATCATGACTTCCTCATTGGTAGGGACAACCATGAGTGTTGCATCAGAGTCGTCTGTGGAGATGATGCGTTCCTCACCGCGGAAATCATTGGCTTTCTTGTCGATTGTTATACCCAGAGCACTAAGACGCTCAGCAATCAGTTCACGGGTATTTGCGGCGTTTTCACCAACGCCGGCTGTGAAGGCAATCACATCCACACCACCCATGGTCATATAATACGCTCCAATGTAATCGGCGATCATTTTTGCCTGTTTATTGATAGCAAGCATCGCTTTTGAATCGCCGTTATACGCTGCTTCCCAAAGGTCGCGTGAATCAGAAGAAACACCGCTCATGCCGAGGTACCCCGAACGTTTGTTCAAGTCGGTCATGACTTCTTGAACACTTTTGTTTTCTTTTGAGGAAATGTATTCAATAATCGCAGGGTCGATATCACCGCTGCGTGTCCCCATGGCAATGCCCGCAAGCGGGGTGAACCCCATGGAAGTATCCACACTCTTCCCACCGTCAACCGCGCACAAAGACGCTCCGTTGCCGATGTGAAGCACGATAGTTTTGACGTCTTCTAGCGGTTTCCCGATAATATCGGCAACACGCTGTGAGACATATTTGTGGCTGGTTCCGTGAAAACCATACTTGCGCACACCATATTTTTCATACCACTCATATGGTGTGGGATACATGTAGGTTTCCTCGTTCATTGTCTGATGGAAGGCTGTGTCGAACACTGCAGCCTGAGGCTTGCCTGGCAAAGCATCCTGAAATGCGCGGATTCCGGTGAGATTGGCTGGATTGTGGAGCGGAGCAAGATCGCTGACTTCTTCAATCGCCTCAATAACTTCATCGGTGATCAAAACGGAATCTGCGAACTTTTCTCCCCCGTGGACCACACGGTGTCCCACGCCGGCAATGTCTTTATACGAGTCGACAATTTTAAATGTCACAAGATTCTCCAAGACATTTTTAACAGCGACTGTGTGATCGGGGATTTCGAGCGTCGCGCTTTCTTTCTTACCATCGAATTTAATCGTGGAAATCGCTTCGGGAAGCCCGATGCGTTCAACCACACCACTGGCGATTTCCGTTTCCTGGGGCATTTCGAGCAGTTGAAATTTAAGTGAGGAACTTCCTGCATTGACTGCCATGATTTTCATTGTTCATCAACCTTTCTTTTTTTGAACCATTGTTCTAATTTTTCAATCGCTTCATTGAATCTTGTCTCATCATCGAACGGCGGAAGATCGGCGAGGAGGAAATCATCAATCTGTTCACTTGCATCCGCCTTTTTCTGAATAATCAAAAGACTTTGGGGATGGGCCTTGAAAAGCGTCTCATCAAATTTAATCAAACCATAAAGATGCGCGTGTTCCATCAGACGACTCTTGAATTGCTCCGCTTCATTTTGATCGAAGAAATCATTTTCGATGACACTGATGAAGAACCCGTGAGGTTTAAGACTTTCTAGATGCTTTAAGATGATTTGATAAGGGAAATAGGTATGCTTGCGTTCCACACTTTCAATGGGAAAATCGCTCACAATGAGATCGAACACGCCCCCTTCAAACGCCAGGGCGTCCGCATGAAATATTTGATGGTCAATTTCCAGTGCATCAAGGATATTGCGCGCAAGCTCGCTCATCGTCGGATCCGCATCCACACCGGTGTACTTCAGTGAATGATGATAGTGATTGTTGATGGTTGCAAGCATGTTGCCTGTACCCACAAGAGGGTCGAGAATGTGCATATCCTTAGCACCATCATACAGCTTGTTGATGATATAGCTGATGAATATACCGATTGAATCAGGGGTCATCATCGCATTGGTGATGCGCATCTCCTTGAATCCTTTCAACATTGCAAGTTGAATACCGCGGCGCACCGATTCCTTTTGAAGTTCGATACCAATTACAGCTTCACGAAAACCTTCAAGGTCGTTTTCAACGGCGGTTGGAAGTTGTTTGACAAACCCGTCATCCAGTAAATATTCAAGCGCTAAAGATACACCACTCAAATAAGGGGTGCCATCCATGGCGTTTAGCCGTGTGGCAACTTGGTCCAGATATTCATAAAATGCTTCAATACTTTGTTGATTGTTCGCTGAATCGTTCATTATTATCACCTAAGTTATTGTACCAAAGCGCTCGGTCTTTGTCCACGCGAACAACCACCCGCACTAAACTGAATACCTATTCATTTTCTGCCCCCATGATACCGTAAAGCACATTTAAAATCAACGTCTCCCAGCACATATGGATGAAAAACCTGTTTGCTCCATCAAAATCCCTTGGATATGTTATGATATTCTTGAGGTGCATGATCATGAAGCGTTTAATCATCGCAGCAATCAATAAATACCAACAAGCTACCAACCACACCGCACCGACCTGCCGATACACTCCAACTTGCTCTACATACGCCAAGACCGCTTTTCAGCGGCATAATGTCTTTAAGGCAGCGGTGCTTAGTATGTGGCGAATTTTACGGTGCAATCCTTTTTCAAAAGGCGGCGTCGATCCGGTGCCCCTTAACAAAGCACAAAAACAGCATAATGATCATACACAGCATGGGGAAGGGGAGTGATTATATGGATTTAAAATCCATTGCCTTGGACGCTTCGGACCAGCGGATATACCGATTGAAGGATTTTCGCGGTACTAAGCTTATTTTAGTGGTATATCCTAAGAACTCCCGGGGCAGCTGCTTACAGATGCTCAAACGTTTTGATGCGTTGAGTGAGGATTTCCGGCACAAAGGCTATATCATCGTCGGCATGAACCGCGAACCCCTTAAACGCCACGCGGACTTCAAAGCAGACAATTCCATCGATTTGCTCTTGGTGAGTGATAAGGATGAACAGCTTTCTCGTGCACTCGGGTTGCTATTGACAAAAGAAGTCTTTGACAAACGTATTACCGGGCTTCCCAGAGCTGCACTGATTTTCGACGAGCAAACCAACCTGATTTCAAAAGAAATCAATATCGACCCTGAGCATTATCCCGATGCACTTTTAAACCGTCTTTAATCTTGATTTTTTTATCATTTATCTATATCATGCATTGCTGTGAAACTATAAGTAAAGAAGGTGTTTTTCATGAATCACAAACATAAATTGTTCACATCGGAATCTGTCACCGAGGGACATCCCGACAAAATTTGCGATCAAATATCTGATGCCATCCTCGATGCCATCCTCACTGATGACCCTGATGCGAGAGTCGCATGCGAAACTTCCGCCACCACTGGGTTTATTCTCGTCATGGGTGAAATCACTACAACAACCTATGTAGACATCCAGTCAATCGTCAGAAAAACCGTCAAGCAAATCGGCTATGACCGCGGTAAATATGGGTTTGACAGCGAAAACATGGGTGTGCTTGTAGCCATCGACCCACAAAGCCCGGATATCGCCCAGGGCGTTACCAAGGATGACCCCAGTGAAATCGGAGCGGGCGACCAAGGAATGATGTTCGGCTATGCGACCAACGAGACCGATGCTTATATGCCTATCACCCATTTGCTCGCACAGCGCTTATCCAAGCGTTTGAGTGTAGTACGTAAAGACGGGACTCTCTCATATCTGCGCCCTGATGGTAAAACGCAGGTCACAATAGAATTTGATGAAAACAACAATCCTTTACGCATCGATTCGATTGTTGTTTCCTCACAACACGCAAGAAACATCAAACAACAAACGCTACGCGAAGAAATCATTGAGCATGTCATTCGCCCCATCGTCCCACAAACCCTCATCGATGAAAATACTCGCTACTACATAAATCCCACCGGCAAGTTTGTTATCGGAGGCCCTCACGGCGATTCAGGACTCACAGGTAGAAAAATCATCGTCGATACCTACGGAGGCATGGCGCGCCACGGCGGGGGTGCATTCAGTGGGAAAGACCCTTCCAAGGTTGACCGCTCAGGCGCATATGCGGCACGATACGTCGCCAAAAATATCGTGGCGGCAGGACTGGCCGATAAAATCGAAGTACAGATTGCCTATGCCATCGGTGTAACACACCCCACATCCATCGGTGTGGAAACCTACGGAACAGCCAGTGTGGATGAAGCCACGATCAAAGAAATTATTCAACACGTCTTCGACCTCAGACCCGGTGCCATCATCAGCCACTTCAATCTCAAACGCCCCATATACGCTAAAACCGCAGCTTACGGACACTTCGGGCGAGATGACGTTGAATTCCCCTGGGAACGCCTCGATAAAACCGACACTATTTTAAAAACACTCAAATCAATCCAAAACAAATAAAAAAGGCCATCAACACACTGATTTCAGTGTTGGTGGCCTTTTCACTTAATTCTCAACGAAAGACACACTTACAGCGCTCTAAGCTTTTTAACTGCAGCTCGCTCAGGATTTCGCTATATAAAGGACACCGATGGTCCCTGCACCGCAGTGAGAGGAAATCACGCAACCCGCCTGCGTTTCATGAATAGCTCTAACGCCTAACTCTTTTAGGGAATCACGAATACTCTGCACATGCTCATGCGCCTGTGAATGAGTGATCATCATAAAATCCTCATCAATATTCCCTGCATCCTTAAGTACGTCATTGACCATCACATTGATGCCATTTTTCATCTTTCCACGGGGCTTCTTTCCGATAGTCATCTCCCCATCGACCACACGGATGATGGGATGCACTTTAAGCACAGTCCCCATCATGCGTGACAATGCTTTTAGCCGCCCACCTTTGTGGAGATATTCCAGCGAATCAATAATGAATTGCGTGCGAATACGACTACGAATGGATTCGAGTTCATGCACAATACGCTCAGCACTACAGCCTTCATCACGCATTTTTGCTGCTTTAAGCAGCAAAAGACCTGACCCACTAGACAAATTCTGTGAATCGACCAAATGCACTGAATCGCTTTTTTCCATCATCGACCTGGCAATGTGCGTATTTTGGAAGGTCGCAGAAAACTTGCTTCCTATTCCCGTATAAATAATCTCATACCCTGCATCAACATATTTGGAAAAGACCACCTCAAATTCACCGGGTGAGGCGGCAGCGGTCTTAGGAACGGTATTATACTGTTTCACCAGCCCATACATCTGGTCAGTAGAAAGGTCTTCGGCGTCTTTATACGATGAATCAGGAAAATTGACATAAAGTGGGACAACCTCGATATCATGGGCCTCAATGAGTGTATCGGACAAATCGCTTGTAGAATCGGTAATCAGTTTTATCATTATATTCCCCCCCTACGTACTTCATTAAAATAGATTATACCAACTTTTATCGCCCATGGCAATCAAATGTGTATAGGCGGCGGGTGGTTTATGATACCATTGAAACAAAGGAGCGTGAGAGCATGCACCGATATGTTCATACAACCATCAAAATGTCGCTTGGCGCATTGATCACCACACTGCTGGCACTTGCGGTCGGATTGGACAACCCTGTCACTGCAGGAATTCTAGCGGTACTCAGTATTCAACTCACACGGACTGATTCATTCATACTCGCAGGCAAGCGCCTGCTCGACAGTGCCCTCGCCTTCGGTCTTTCAACCGCTTTATTCATATTGCTGGGCTATGATATGTGGGTCTTTTTTGTCTTCACCCCTATATTCATCGGTATCTCGTTCGGACTGAAGATTAACGAAGGCATCGTCCCCGCATTAGTGCTTGTATCGCACCTTCTGAGTCCCGGAGAATTTTCCCTTCTCGCATTATATAATGCAAGCATGCTGATGATTCTCGCGATTGCTGTCGCACTGATTCTCAATAGTCTGTATCCACTCAACACAATGAAAATGCTTAAAATCTCTAACGATGAAATCGACCAATTGTTAAAAGACGATATTCGCGCAGTGGGTGAAGCACTTAAAAACCTTGAATCACGACAAATCAGCCAGAACACTCACCAAAAAAATAAACAAAGACTCGAAGAAATTATAGAAGAAGCGGAACTTGCAGACAAGGATATTCTTTTTGATAAAGACAGGCGCCACATTGCATACTTGCGCATGCGTCATGCACAGATGATGCGTATTGAGCGGATCACCGAACTTATGGAACTAATCAAAGCCCATCATCCCTATGCCAGTGAAATCGGTGAGTACCTAACAAATCTCGCGCAAGACATCGGACACAGCGATAAAGCAACCAAACAACGACAAACCCTTGAAAATATGCTAGAAATCTACCGGGAAAAGCCACTCCCACAATCACGCGAAGCCTTTGAGACCAGAGCAATACTTTTTCAAATTTTGTTTGAGCTCGAAAGTTTCCTCAAAAGTAAAATCAAATTCCATGAAACTTTCCCGTCGTTTGCATAATAAAAGCCAATGCTTCAAAGCATTGGCTTTTATTATGATTCTTCTTTGGGCTTTTTCCCAGGAATGAACCTGGCTTCGCCCGCTTTTATGAGTGCACGTTGCAACGCAATAGGACCGATAATCTGGAAGATAAGAATACTGCTCAGCACTACTGCCTGAATCAGCTGTGTTTCCTCAGGTGGAAGGGATGCAGACAGTGAAATCAGCATACCGATGGTCACACCAGCCTGCGGTAAGAGCGCCATGCCAGTGTAGCGTTTGACGGTTGTGGGACATTGCGTCAAAGAAGACGCAATGTAGGACCCGCCAATTTTACCAACTGCGCGTAGAACAATGAATACTGTTGCTAGAAGCGCTGCTTGGACGACGATTGTTGGCGACAGGGACAACCCTGCGATGGTGAAGAAAAGCACGAAGAAGGGCGCCCCAAAATTTTGTAGAGCATGCCCTTGTATTTCAAATGTTTCCTTGTCTATGAAGTTAGTGAACGCCATGCCCATCGTCATTGGAATTAAAATATTGGAAAGATTGGTTTCTGAGGCAAGCCATGTGGAAAACAGTATAAACGAAAGACTCAACACCAAGTATGCCAAATAACGGTCGGCTTTCGGTGCCTTTTCCACAAAAATCTTGGACGTAACACCCAAAAGAGCACCGAGCAAAGCCCCCACAAATATCGACAGAACAACTTCAGTCACAGGTTCGAAAAACGCATTGTTAATACTGATGGAGTGCCCTTCAAGTAAGCTGAGCGCAATGGACGAACTCAGACCAAAGATGATCACACTGACAATGTCCAAAAGTCCAACAACCGGAACAACGGTACTTTTTACCGGTCCCTTGGCGCGAAGTTTCTTAATCACTTCCATCACCGGTGCTGGTGCACTGGCAACCCCGAGGCCCGCGAGAGCAAAGGCAATCCATGCCTCGCCACTAATAAGATACACACCGACAAATACTATTGCATAAGTAATAAACGCATGCACAAAGGTGATGGAAAGTAACCGTTTACCACTGCGTTTCAATACAGGTATGAATAGTTCAGTCCCAATCTGAAACGCAATGATGCCAAGCACAATGCTTGTTATGACATCAAACGCATCAACCGCCTGCATGGTTACAAGCCCTAAACCATAAGGGCCAATCAATACCCCGGCAATCAAATAGCCGGTAATGGCGGGCAGGCCGTAATGTTCAACGAATTTGCCTACAGCAAATCCTATGATTAAGACGACTGAAACGTAAATGAGCAGTGTGTAGATATCCAATGTGACGCATCTCCTTATAGTGTGTGTTCACAACATGAACTTATTTATAAACCACAAAAAAGTAAGCATAGTCCCAGCGGACAGCTTACTCGAATATATTAACAATAAATAATTGTCTTTAGCGAGGCTGGTTTCGCGTGATTATTCCGTGGGTAAGTGCAAATGCCATAAGCATGATTCCACCTAGGCCCATTAGCGTTTGTGCTGCACTAAGCGGTATTTCCACAGCAAACAACACGCCCCCTGTGAGGAAAATAACACCGACCCCGATGACAAACGCAATCGACGACGCCTTTAAGCGCGCGTATTGCTCCTCAGGGGTTGCGTCCCCTTTTCCAGGAGACTGCACAGAGTAGATTGCCGCCATTACTGAGAAACCAATGCCGAAAACCAAGTAAAATGGATTGAGCACCAACGCAAATACATACGTCGCAACAAATAGAATCATAAGCATGATTTCTACGTTGATAATCAAAGTTCGCAATAGTTTTCGCATAATTTTCTCCTAAACATAGCGTTTGACAAAATAACCATATTGATTATATAACAATCTCCGTAATATTTCAACACACAACCCCTGAGGACAATAAAAAACGCACGAAAACGTGCGTACATGATAAATGGTGCGGGTGACAGGAATTGAACCTGCACTCCGAAGAACTAGATCCTAAGTCTAGCGCGTCTGCCAGTTCCGCCACACCCGCAAAAAAATGGCTGGGCTAGGTGGATTCGAACCACCGATGTCGGAGTCAAAGTCCGATGCCTTAACCCCTTGGCTATAGCCCATCCAATTGGGGCGACTGATGGGAATTGAACCCACGAATGCCGGAGTCACAATCCGGTGCGTTAACCCCTTCGCCACAGCCGCCATTACAAGCCTTTTTAGAGACTATAAACATTGTATGAAAAAGGGATGGGAATGTCAAGAGCAGATTTGTATTGTTCCCACACGGAATGGACGGTGGTTTCAAGCGCCCATGAATGGCGTATCCTCATTCTCTTGCGTGTTGTTAAACAAACAATCATGCTTGAGCAATGCTGTACAACTGAAACCACCAGTCCAACTCTCTATTGACTACTTTACCCTGATACGCTACTATACAGAGAAACTATGTTAAAATATCCATATATCATTTCCATACTAGAGGGGATCACAATGTTTATAAATCTTAAAAAATCCTTTTACATTTTCATAATTTTTTTCCTATCACTCTTGTTTTTAGAAGGTGTGTTTCGCCTTACCGCTTTGAACCTGGGATTTACAGCGAATTTTTTACGCGTTGTTGCGTTCACATTCGTATACGCCTTCATGCTAACCGGCGTTTTCAAACTATTTGGACGTAGCATAATGGTCATCGCTTTGCCCATTACAGTTGGAGCGGCAAGCATATATTACCTCTCCCAAAACGTTTATTACCTGGTTGTTGAAGGGTTTTATTCAATTAATCTAGCCGAGGATGCTGGACAGGGGGTTTCGTTTTTAACACGCGTTGCTGTGAACTTTACCTTTTTGCATATTCTTTATTTCATCCCGTTTTTCATTGTTTTGTACTTTTCAGTCAAACACCGTCGGATTAAACACACGGACAACGACTTTTTTGATGGACATTTCCGCAGTTACAGAGCCCCCGTTTACATGGCGATTGCAAGTGCTGTACTCATGATAGTGATTGTGGGCGCGCTACCAGAAGCCGAGGTAGATGACGATGTCCCTGAATATTCCCACAGGCAAGTCTATGACGAACTGCTCTCCCCTCACCTGACAATCAATCGTTTCGGTCTGCTCACCTTTACGCACCGTGATATCGCTCATGCACTTCGCGAACCAATCGGCCTTACAGATGAGGACCAGCGTGCCCAGGAATTCCTCGATGAACGCCCAGACCATGAAGGCAATTCAATGACCGGACTTTTTGAGGATAAAAACCTTATCTACATTACCGCAGAGAGCCTTGATACATTTTCGCTGCATCCTGAGCTTATGCCCAACTATTTCGATATGCTTGAGGACTCCTACCATTTTGAAAATTTCTATGCTCCGCTTTATTACAGGTACACAGCTGACACCGAATTTATGAAACACACCTCCTTTTACCCCAATCAAAACGTCCCCCTAAGCATGGAACAATACGGTGACAATCATTTCCCCAATACACTTCCCAGTATGTTTTCCGATGAAGACTACACAACACAGGCCTATCACAATTATTCAGACTTTTACTATCCTCGAAGTGAATTTTTCCCCGACACACTTGGATTTGACTCCTACACTGATGCTGAAGGTATGAACCTCTGGGATGAAAGCCAAGAGGGCGATCACCCCTGGCCCAGTGATCTGAAAATGATGCAAAACACCATGGATGATTACATCGACCAAGACCAGTTTTTCAGTTATTATCTATCCGTGAGCGGGCACCTTCCCTACGACGAAAGCCATGACCTTGCTGTTGAGAATCTTGATATCATCGAATCAATCATGGAAGATAATGATATGGATACCGATATTGATGAGGAACTGCTTTATTTCCACGCTGCACACTATGAATTCGACTTGGCGCTGGGCTACTTAATCGAAACGCTTAAAGATGAAAACATCTATGACGATACAGTCATTGTAATCGCATCCGATCACTTCGCTTACGGACTAGATAGCCCTACCATTGAAGAATATGACGACAAAAAGAATCTAGAAGAAACGACTTTAAACATGCATAATGTGCCAATGATGATTCACCATCCCGGCATAGACGGGGAAAACACCATTGAAAACACTATCTCAACGATTGATATGATGCCAACCCTCGCAAATATGTTCGGCCTTGATATCAAATATAATCAAATCCTCGGATATGATGTTTTTGAACGCCACGGTGGGGCTGTATCATTCCAAGACTTATCATTTTTAAAAGATGATTATTTCCTAGAAGTCGATAGAGACTTAAATATCGGCATACGCAATGATTATTATACCGAAGAAGATGTTTTGGCTGATTTCAACCGTTTTACTACGCGAAGGGAAATTAGCCGCTATATTCTTGAAACGGATTTTCTCAAACGTTTTGAGGATTAACACTACGTCCTAACAAATACAAAACGGCCCTTTTCATTCATTTGAAAACGGCCGTTTTTATTCAGCATATACAAGCACACAAAAATAAACGTGCGATAATTATCGCACGTTTATTTAGCTGGTTGAAACCAAGTTACACCTAGGCCCTTTTTGCCGATATGAATGGAAAAAACAGGGCTTATGCGATCTGTCGTCGTAATCTTGACGGATGAGAACGCTTTTTTTAACGCTGCTTGAAGCGCATCCGCACTATCTTGTGATTTCTGATGCACAATACGAACAATGGGCGATCCCTCCTCACCCACATGTTGTTTTATCTGATTAACCATATAGTTAATCATTTTTGCATGGGTGCGTTCTTTGTGTATCATTTTCAACTCGCCTGCTTCATTGACTCTAATGATAGGGCGTACACGCAGCACTGTTCCAAGCAGTGCCTGTCCTCTTGAGAGACGACCACCCTTTTGCAATGAGAACAAGTTCTGCACTGTAAACAACAATCCCGCATCTGCAATCATTGTATTGGTTTTTTCTACAATCTCTGCGTGGGTGTGTCCCTCATCGATAAGCCTAAGGATTTCAAGCACTAATAGTTCATTGCCGAATCCCGCATTAAGCGTATCAAAAACATGAATATTGGCTGAATGATTGCTGGTCTCTTTGCCTATGACAGCACTTTGGTAAGTCCCGCTGATTCCTCTTGAAAGGGGAATCACCAACACCTTTTCATACCCTTGTGAAAAAAGGGAATCATATGCTTCGGTGAATAATTGGGGGGAAGGCTGCGCTGTAGTAAGTTTTTTACCCGCATCCACCTGGTCGAGCACAAATTGCGGGGTAATATCTGTTTCACGGTACGACGTATCCTCATCTTCAATCACATTAAGCGGTACAACTTTAAGATTGTGTTTGTCGATGGTAGGTTGGTCTAAGTAAACAGTCGAGTCGATGACCAATCCAATTTTTTCCATTTTTTTCGCCTCATTTCGTCATTGTTTGAATGTTAAAGTATATTGAAAATGCTGAAAAAATGGAAAGTTGTTCCAGCAATCACAAACATATGCCATACCAAGTGCATAAAAGGAACGTTCTTAAGTGTGAAGAATATAAAGCCCACTGTATAAGCAATACCGCCAAGCACTAAGAAACGCATCGCATCGGTCGGAATAATTTCATGAATCGCAGGCCAAATGAAAACAATGCTCCACCCCATCACAAGATACATCACATAATGATAGATCTTGAAGCGATGAAACAAGAAAATTTTCAAAAGCACACCACTAATGGCAATGGTCCAAAGCGTTCCAAGCAGTGCCAAACCAACAGTATTAGGAAACAAGATGGCGATAAAAGGAGTATATGTCCCCACAATGAGCAAATAAATCGCTGAATGATCAAAACGTCTCAACACCGAACGCACATTGATCATTGACTGGGGAAACGCATGATAAAGCGTTGAGGACATATAAAGAAATATCATGCTGATGCCGAAGACAAGGACCGCAATACTGTGTGCAGTCGTCGTTGTGTGAATAAGCAGATACGCCAATACGAATATACTGAGCCCGACGCCCACGCCATGGGTCGCAGTATTCAGTACAAGCTCTAATCTAGTCTCTTTGCGCATCGCATTCACCCCTCTTATAAGATAGTTAAACTATAACAGAGATTACTATGCGTGTCAATGTAATGTTAGAAATCAAGCGCGCTATGCACATGTTTAAAACAAGTTACAGACCGCGTGAATGGTACGGCGTGTGAAGCGATATTTATCCTCTTTAATGAGTTCGTAAATCTGGTTGTTGAGTTTATTGAGTTTGGGGTTTTCAAGCAAGGGGGGATAACGTTTCATCATCGCCTGAAACGTTGCATACCATAAACGATAATCTTCAAATCTCGCGAAGTTCTTAATTGAGCGATGACGCATTTTCCATGGTTTCAACCCAGCATAATGAATACCATTAAGTACATCAATCATCGGATAGCCATTGAATGATGCGAAACGCAGATCCATGTTATGCCACTGGCCCGAAAGTTTTTGTGTTATGTACTGCATTTCCGGCCAGGGAAAGCTGCTAATGAGCACTTGAACGGTTGAATCATTTGTGTCCGCTACAATCGAGCGATATAGCTCCATGGAAGGTTCAAATAGATAAAGCGCCGCATTCATCCCCATGTTGTTAGAGTCTTTTTTGACACGATCGGTCACGTGTTTGTCAATACGGGCGTTCCATGGATAGTCCTTATATATTTCGTGCCAGTTCCACGTGCCTTCTTCTTCAACGCTCTTGGGAATAATGTAGGCATTGTGTTCATACTCCATCGTATATTCTTTTTTCTCATTGATAATTCCCGCCGGAGCATTTAAGGTAAACAAATCATCATAGTTACGCATGGGGAGCACATCTGCGTCCGCAATAAGTATTTTATCATAAGCATAACCCAAATCACCATCTTTTCCAAGACGAAGCGCATTGAAACGCGAAAAGAGAAACGGACGATCCTGGCGTTCCTGCCGATTTTTGTGTGCGACATAGAATTCAGGCAGTTCCACCACCTCATCAAACAAGACACCCAGTGTTTCTTTTGCAGAATCACTAAGATTGTCCGATACAATCGCTACAAGATCATGGGCCGTTTTTTGACGGCGCAGACCATAAGCAAACACGCAAGCGCCAGGCAAGAAGGAGTCGTTTCTGATGATGAAGGTCACATAAGCGCATTTCACAAACATCATTCCTTAAAAAGGAGGGCGCCGCCCTCCCTTAGTGATTATAAAGCATCGTGCACACGGGTAAGAATGTCCTCTTTGATGACCCTGGAATCTTCTAACGCGGCATTGACTTTATTGAGAACTTCATTGACGTATGATTCATCTTTGAGAGAAGTCACATTGATTTTAACATTTAATGCGGCGCCTTCCAAGGCCGAATACATCATTAGCGTCGCAACACCGATGTCACTGATGGCATTTTTGTTTCCGTATGTGATGAGCGTATTGAACTTTTTTAAAACCCGGTGTGCAATATCACATAGTTCCAAGGGTACCTGAGTGGCTTTGTGCGTCGCATTCTCAATAGCATTTTGTCGAACGTGTTTTTCTTCTTCTGTTGTTTTAGGCATTTTAAACGCCTTCATAATCGCGTTAAAAGCTTCGGTGTCTTCATCAACGATTTCCATTGTCCTCCGTTTGAGATTGCGCAGGGATTCATGCATCTCTATGAATGTTTCCTGAGATTGCTCGTCGAGCGCTTTAAACTTCTTTTTCGGAATCGTCAAATGACCGACCATTCGCATGAGTGCAATTCCCATCGCTCCACCAACAGCAGCACTCGAGCCCCCGCCTGGCGCGGGAGAGGCGCTGTCGAGTTGATTGATAAAATCACGCACACTGTAATCAATTAAACGCATAACGTCACTTCCTTTGTATGTTGGATTGATAAACGACTCTATTTCCTCGCTTGTACACATCACTAACGTGGTTGACTGCAAAATGGTAAAGAACATAGGGCCAGTTAGGTGCGTCATATACTGTAATGTCGGCTTGATAGTTCATAGCGATAGCACCGATGCGGTGGCCCCGTCTTATGCTGTGCGCAGCGTTGATTGTGACTGCATTCAAAATCTGAGCCGGTGAAAGCTTTAGATGAATCGCAGCGAGATTAAGCGAAAACAAGAGATTCTCACTGGGTGAAGACCCGGGGTTATAATCGCTGGAAATCGCAACTGCAAGGCCTTCATTGATCATTTTCCTTGCAGGCGCATAGGCTTTATTCAAATTGAACGAAGTCGATGGCAATACTGTGGCAACCGTTCTTACACTTCTCAACGCATCCATGCCACTGGAGTCAATAGCCATCAGATGATCAGCACTAGCAGCATCCAAAGACGCTGCTAGTTGCACCCCTCCAAGCGCTTCAATCTCATCAGCATGTATCTTAACCTCAAATCCTTTATCCTTCGCGGCCCTAAGCACCCGTTCGCTCTCTTTAACACTAAAGACACCCGTCTCACAAAACACATCCACGAACTCCGCTAGTGATTCTTCCTTGATGGTGTCCATTGTGTCTATGACATGACTTAAAAAGGCATCGCGTCTGTCCTCGTAGCCAGAGGGCAGTGCATGAGCGCCAAGGAATGTGGGGACAATATCCACAGGATGAACGTCGTTGAGTTTCTTAGAAACACGCAACTGTTTGAGTTCACTCTCCGCAAACAGACCATAACCGCTTTTACCCTCAACAGTCGTCGTTCCATGCTCAAGCATGATATCAAGGCTTTTCAGTGACTGTTTATACAACGCATGCTCGCTCGCCTGTTGTGTCATTGAGACAGACGAAAGGATTCCACCGCCTTCTTTAAGGATTTCCATATAATCCTTTCCGCGCATCTTTTGTTCAAATTCGTGTTCCCTTGATCCATAATGCACAACGTGTGTATGCGCATCAATTAAACCCGGTGTAACTAGCTTGCCTTCAATATTATCCACCAGGGTTGCTGGCCCGATATAATCATCCCCGTCGCCTTTACCAAAATCAAGAATATATCCGTCCTTGATTGCAATGAAAGCATAGTGATACTCGATGATATCATCCATGGCCTCCCCGCGCACTGGCGCAACATGGGGTCTTGGTGTAACCAAATGACCGATATTGTAAAGCACTCTGTCCGCTTTCATGCTCATTGCACATAAGCCTCAATAATTTTGTCTTTAGTAAAGTCCCGCACACCCATCAGCGATGTGGCCATGCTTGCAAGGGAAATTAGATCACTGGGCAAATCGGTCGGTAGGTTTTCCTTTGCCAAGTAATACTTAAGCGACTGTTCAAGTGCTGCTTTAGGGACAAGACCCACCACTTCACAAGATGAAACACGGACGTGATCGCGCAGGGCTTCCATTCGAACAACTTCCAAAACTCTGTACATGGGATTTTGTTTGTAGTTAAGAATGTTCATCGTCACCTGAACATGTCCTCGTTCCTGCAAGTAAACCGGACCGGCCTGAACATGTTTGAACCCACCGCTTGAACCGCGAATGGCACGAGCGATTCGCTTGGCAATATCAATATCGTCGGTGTCAAGATCGATATTATAGGCAATCAAAGGCAACCTCGCACCCACCGCAAGCACTCCAAACGTCGCGTCAATAGCGGATTGTCCGTAATCAGGAGCCCATTGCGGGTCCTTGATTTTTTCTTTCATGCCTTCGAATTCGCCCTTGCGAATATTGGGTAGCCGTTTGCGTTTAGTGGTTGATGCAGCATTCCCATATAAGAATACAGGGATATTAAAGCGCTCATTTACGCCATTTCCCAGTTTCTTAGCATAATCAACACACGCATCCATATCAATGCCTTCAATTGGAATGAAAGGCAACACATCCACCGCCCCCATCCGGGGATGTTCTCCCTCGTGATTGCGCATGTCGATGTGTTGATGCGCCAATTCAATGAACTTCATCAACGGCTTCATCATCGCCTGAGGTTCCCCGATCAAAGTGATAACTGTTCGATTGTAATCCTTGTCAGGTTCATAACTGACAAGTGTAAAGCCGTTTTGGTTCTTCAACGGTTCGACAATAGTTTCAATAATGTCTAAATTGCGTCCCTCGGAAATATTAGGGACGCATTGAACAATAGCCATGGTCACTCGCCTCCCTTTGATTGATTGTTAGTGAAAAATGAATCCACAATGCCCTTGGCAACTCGGTTCGGCAGAAAAACAACACCATCCTCCCCGCGGGCATTGAATGACTTCGCAGTTTCATAGGCATGGTCATTTCCAGCCCAGCTGCGCCTTGCAACACCTCCTATAACATCATATACAATTGCGCGTTTAATGATTGCATCCGTCTCCAAAGACCCATCCAGCAACAATCCATAACCGCCGTTGATTGCCTTGGAAATGCCCACACCCCCACCATTATGGAGTGCGACAAGACTCATACCCCGTGCAGCATTCCCTGCATAGACATGCACTGCCATATCCGCAGTAACATTCGATCCGTCCTTAATGTTCGATGTTTCCCTGAAGGGCGAATCAGTTCCGCCTGTATCATGGTGATCGCGCCCAATCATGATCGGACCGCATTTGCCTTCGCGCACAAGTTGATTAAAAGAGAGAGCGATGTCTCTGCGACCGTACGCATCCTGATAAAGAATTCTTGCCTTACTTCCTACAGTTAAGCGGTTTCCCTGCGCATTCTTGATCCAGTCGTAATTATCCTTATCCTGAAAACGCCGCGTAGGGTCGATCACTTTCATTGCGGTTGAATCAGTTGTTTGTAGGTCTTTATTCTTTCCGCTGAGACATACCCAACGGAATGGACCATATCCATAATCGAACAGTACCGGTCCCATAATGTCTTCGACATAAGATGGATAGATGAATCCAACGCCGGGATTGTCCTCGTCAATTGCTATGCGTCTCACTCCTGCATCATATACTGCCTTTAGAAAACTGTTGCCGTAATCGAAGAAATACGTTCCCCGTTCACTTAAGGTTTCGATGCATTCGTAATGTTTCTTTAACCCTTCATCAACAGCATTTTTAAATGCCTCTTTATCTTCACGCAACAGACGGCTTCGTGCTTCAAAAGTTAGGCTTTGGGGGGTGTATCCCCCTTCATACACATTGTGACAGCTAGTTTGGTCACTAAGCAGATCTATGAAGATGTTATGATCAACAGCGTATTGTAATAAATCCACGATATTGCCCACATAGGCAATGGATTTTGCCTGACCTTTGTCTTTAAACTGTTGCGCAAGGGAAAAAGCCGTAGAAACAGACGTTGTTTTCTCATCGATCCACCCTTGCTCATAACGGGTATCGACACGGCTTTGGTCCACTTCTGCAATCAATCCCACACCTCCGGCGATTTTTGCAGCCTTACCCTGCGCACCGCTCATTCCTCCTAGACCGCTAGAGACAAACAATACACCGTTGAGATTATCGTTTTTACCCTTGTTGAGTTTGAGTCGTCCAGCATTCAATAACGTTGAATAGGTTCCATGCACAATGCCCTGGGGACCGATATACATCCAACCACCGGCCGTCATCTGACCGTAATTGGTCACCCCGAGCGCCTGAGCCCTGGAAAAATCATGAGAAGTGTCATAGGCTCCGACCATCAAGCCATTTGTTATCATTACACGCGGCGCATGCGGTGTTGTTTTAAACACACCTGTGGGATGTCCGCTCGCGATGACGAGCGTTTCATCATGATTGAGGTGTTTTAAATGTGCTTTCACTAATTGATACTGCATCCAGTTTTGAAACACTTGCCCGCTTTCCCCATAAGTGACCAGCTCATAAGGATAAAGTGCCACGTCTGGGTCAAGGTTATTGTCAATCATCAATTGAAAGGCTTTGCCGTGAAGCGTATTGCCTTCATAAGCGTCAATGGGCTGGGCTTTGAGCGGGTATTTAGGCATAAAGCGATACCCATAGATTCTTCCGTGGGTGTTGAGTTCTTCATAAAATTCACCAATAACATGCTCGTGCCACATCTGTGGAACATAGCGTAATGCATTGACCACCGCCTGCTTTTTATCTTCATCTGAGAGTTGTGCGGTTCTTTTGGGTGCTCTTCGAATCTTTTCATCAAACTTTGGCTGTTTGGGAAGGGCTCGATAAACAGAATCAAGACTCACGCTTTGCGCCATAACATTGCCTCCAGTGTCTCAAGATTAAACGCATCATCCAGCAACAGTTTTTCCACCGCGTCCATATGGGGTTTCATATACGTATCTTCCTCGATGAAAGGCACTTTGTTTCGAATGAGCGAGTATGTCTGCTTGTTGAATCCTGACATGTGTGAAAGACCTTTAAAATCTACCGCCTGCGCTGCGGTAAACAATTCAAGTGCTGCGACTTTGCGGGTATGTTTCAAAATCTGTGCTGCTTTGCGCGCAGCGATGGTTCCCATAGAAACATGGTCCTCCTTGTTGGCACTCGAAGGAATCGAATCGACGCTCGCTGGATGTGAAAGTGTCTTATTTTCACTGACCAGTGACGCCGCAACATACTGAATGATCATAAATCCGGAGTTGCGTCCTTTTTCCTTAGTAAGAAAAGGGGGAAATCGCTGATTCAATTGGGAATTGACCAATCGTTCCAAGCGGCGTTCGCTGATGTTGGCAAGTTCACTAAGCGCAATGGCAAGATAATCGAACGCAAGCGCCAAAGGCTGACCGTGGAAATTCCCAGCACTCAATGCTTTATTTTCTCCAGGAAAAATTAAAGGATTATCAGTCACGCTGTTCATCTCACGTACTACCACGTCATGCACATAATCAAGAGCATCGAGCGTCGCACCATGCACCTGGGGGACACAGCGAAGACTGTAGGCGTCCTGAACATGGTCATCTCCCTGATGACTCACATTGTGCGACCCACCAAGTGTTTTGCGCATCATCGCAGCCATTGTTCGCTGCCCTGGGTGCGGGCGGACTGCATGAATATTATCGTTAAAAACATCAACAATCCCACCAAGTGCCTCAAACGTCAAACTCGCTCCCATAGTCGCATACAGAAATGTCTTGTATCCATCATATAGTGTATGCGCACCGATGGAAGTCATCGCCTGAGTGCCATTGATAAGCGCGAGGCCCTCTTTAGCAGCTAATGTTTCGATTGGCTTGATTCCCTTTTGTTTAAGTGCATGAGAAGCAAAGACGACTTGATCATCTAGAAGCACTTCTCCCTCACCGATTAAAGGCAGCGCCATATGCGCCAAAGGGACCAGATCCCCACTAGCACCCAAAGAGCCCTGAGCATAAACAACAGGAACAATATCCTCATTCAAAAAAATGACCATTTGTTCAATTAAACGCATGCGGACACCACTGTATCCTTTGATTAGCGCATTGACTCGCAAGGCAATCATGCCTCTTACAACATCTTTACTAAGCCGTTCTCCACTCCCGCACGCATGCGATAAGAGTAAATTTTTCTGCATATGGCTTAGGTCTTCATCCGCCACGCGCACATCGCTAAGACTCCCAAACCCCGTATTGATCCCATACACAACATTGCGAGCTTTAAGAATCTCAATGACACTCTGACGAGCATTGTCAACACGGATGCGGGCCGCATGGGCGATGCTTACTTGTTTGTGATTGCGGCTAATATCAATCAATTGATGCATTGAGAGATGTTCTCCGGTAAGTTCAATCATCGCTTCCCTCCTCACACTTCGATTTTATCTTACCACAAACACGTGATTCGTAAAAGCGTTTACATAGCTTCACACAACCTCATGTAAAAAAAGAAGCCCGTAGGCTTCTGTTATAAATAAATGGCAGGGGTACCAGGATTCGAACCCGGACTAACGGTTTTGGAGACCGCTGTGCTGCCGTTGACACCATACCCCTAATTCATGGTGGAGGGGGACGGATTTGAACCGCCGAACCCTGAGGGAGCAGATTTACAGTCTGCCGCGTTTAGCCACTTCGCTACCCCTCCACTTGGGCTTTTCAAATTAGCGCTAGTGTATTATAGCAAACACCCCTTGTAAAATCAACCGTTACATGCAAACAAAAAGGGCGTGCCTCGCACGCCCCAAAAGCCTTTATGATTCGACTGTATAGCCTTTACTTTCAATGAGGGTTTTAGCTTTTTCTGCATTGCTTTCTTCAAAGCTCACTTCCCCTTTTTTAAGGTTGACCTCTACGTTCGTATAGCCGTTGTCTGTCAATACGTTCTCCACTGTCATTTTGCAGTGATTGCATGACATGCCGCTTACATTGAGTTGCATAGTCTGACCCCCTTTATCTTCATCGAGTAACTCCCCTTCAAAACTGGGAAGTTTTAACCGTTTCAATCTTAATGCGTTTAAAACTACCATAATGGATGAAAAGCCCATGGCCACAGCCGCCAAAACCATGGATAAATAACCCATCGCAGCCAAAGGAATGGCCACGAGATTATATGAAAATGCCCAGAAGAAATTTTGATGGATATTTTTGAGCGTCGCTTTGGACATTTCAATCGCCTTGATTACAAGGCCAAGGTCATAACTCATTAGTGTGACATCTGAGGAGTCAATCGCCACATCGGTCCCATGACCCATGGCGATCCCGATATCAGCGAGCTTAAGAGCGGGTGCATCATTGATGCCGTCGCCAACGAATGCGACGATTTTGCCTCGATTTTGAATGTCGCCGACAATGTCCGCTTTCTCATGTGGGAGCACGCCCGCATACACTGTGTCAATCCCTAGTTCTTTAGCGATTGCCTGAGCGACTTTTTCATGGTCACCTGTGACCATGATGGTCTCAAGGCCGCGTGCTTGCATAGCTTTGATAACGGATTTTGACGTATCTTTGAGTTCATCACGTACACCAAGGATGGCGCGCACTTCATTGTCCAACGCGACATAGTTTACAGTTTTTGCCGCATCAAGCCATTGATTAGCTTCACTGTCAAACTGTGTGGTGTCGAGTTCAAGTTGGTCCATAAGCTTTTTCGATCCAATGGCGACTGATTTGCCGTTGACCGTTGCATGCAGCCCTTTCCCTTTGACAGTTTGAAACTCTGAAACATCGAAAGATTTGTCGATATGCGGTTTTGCGTAGGTTTTCATAGCTAATGCAATCGGGTGCGTGCTTTCCTCTTCCACACTGTAAAGGTAGGGGAGCACATCCTCATCACCTGAAAAATCAGTAACAACAGGGTTGCCGGTAGTTAATGTTCCTGTCTTGTCAAAGGCAACCGCTTGAATTTTGTTGGCGAGTTCGAAAAATTCGCCACCTTTGTAAAGAATTTGGTTTTGTGCGGCTTTTCCGTTGCCCACCAATATGGATGTAGGTGTGGCAAG
The DNA here is from genome assembly GCA_964581705.1 of uncultured Candidatus Izemoplasmatales bacterium. GTDB lineage: Bacteria > Bacillota_I > Bacilli_A > Izemoplasmatales > Izemoplasmataceae > B1SED10-225. Next base: position 5,589 of record CAZOPM010000016.1, on the reverse strand, counting down.
TCCAAGCGCACAGGGGCAACTGATTACAAGAATAGCGATACTTCGAGTGAACGCAGGTTCAAAAGCGAAACTGAGAATAAAATAATGCAGCACGAAGTTGAACACAGCAATCGCAACGACTACCGGAACAAAATATGAAGCAATCTTATCTGCCGTTCGCTGAATGGGCAGTTTTTGTGATGCGGCCTCTTCAACTGTTGAAATGATTTGTGAAAGCATGGTATCGCTTCCGATGCGTGTGGCCCGGATGGTGATTGCTTCCTGAGTATTAATGGTAGCACCGATCACTTCTTGATTCTTGTCTTTGAAAGCAGGGATACTTTCACCGGTGATCATAGATTCGTCAATATAGGACGACCCTTTAATAACAACGCCGTCCACCGGAACTTTCTCATAAGCATAAACTACAAGCTCATCTCCGACTTCTACGCTCTCTACGGGAACCATTGTCACTTCCCCATTTACAATTTTACGCGCTTCTTTGGCTCCCAGGGACACAAGGTCAACCAATGCATCGGTCGTTCTTTCCTTGGCCATATGTTCAATGTAATTTCCAATCAGTACCATTGTTATAATCAAGGCACTTATTTCAAAGAAGTACTCTGGGTGGGCCACTGGAGAAACAAATTCCTGCACATATAGGAGATATACACTGTATAGATAGGCACTCGTTGTACCCAGGACAACCAGGATGTCCATACCGAGTACTTTTTGTTTGATTGCCTTATACGACGCTTTATAAAACCGTTTCCCTATGTAAAATTGAACAATCCCTGCAGTGATTAGTTGGAACCAACCATTCATGAGAATCGTAGGGACATACAAAAAGTCAAACACCTGGATATGGCCAAACATAGCCCACAACAACGGCAACGATAACACGATTGCAATCCACAGTTCTCGCTTCATGCGATTGCGCGTATTTTTAGCGTCTTCGATGGAATCTTCCAATACCGCCTCATACCCAGCTTCATTAATCCGCTGTGCAATATCTTTTAATTCATATCGGTTTTCATCGTACTCCGCAAGTACCTTCCCAGCACCAACATTGACACTGATGCGAACACCATCGAAATCTTCAAAGCTGTTCTCGATGGTTTTTGCACACATCGCGCAGGTCATCCCATCAACTCTAATTGCTTTTTTTATCATGCTAGATTCTCCTTCCTGAATGCCTGGCAAACGTAAACATTTTCTTCCTTATGCTTCAAATGATGGGCGAGACGCAATTGATCGTCCATAAGCGTATCGTCCTTCGATTTATAGTTCGCTATGGTTTCAATTAATGCATCTTGTTGTCTGAATGCATCACTCAAGAAATAGAAAATTCGTTGCTTTTCTCTTCTTGATTCCACCATTCCAGCCTTTTTCAATAGATTCAAATGTTTGGATATCATGGCTTGATGCAAATCGGTAATCTCTTCAAATGCACACACACACAGCTCATGTTCCAAAAGTAAAGCAACTATTCTAAATCGTATTTCATTGGAAAGTTGCTTGAAAACATCAAGGTAATTCATATAAACAGCCTCCTTAGGTTGCAAACGAATAATACCATAAACGGTATATACCATTCAAGGTATACAAAAAATTTTTTCAACTGTGTAAATTGCTTGTCAATTTTACGTTATATTCGTATACTAACTTTATAAGGGGGCTACATTATGGAAACACTCACTACCTATGAAGCATTTAAAGAGGCCATTTACCACCCATTCGTCATGATTGTGGCAAAAACGCATACTTGCAATACCTGTAAAATGATCATTCCTCACCTAAAAGCAACAATAAAGGATTTTGACAATTTAAAGAAGTATCAGATTTTTGTGGAAGATATCGATCGATTCCGCGGAGAACACGTTGTATTCAGCGTTCCAACGGTGCTTATATTTTCCGAAGGAAAAGAAATGTTGCGCGAATCCAAATTCATCAATACCAATAAAATAAATCGCCTAATCGATATGGCAAAATGATGGACCCTTTAAAAACCAACCCACCCAAAATAAAAACGATTGAATCACTTAAGTGACTCAATCGTTTTTATTTTGAGATGTAAACAACACTTGTGCTGCCAGGACGCCCTGGTCTTTATACATGTCAACGCGAATTCCTCGCTTTACATCCAAAACATTGAATGTGAGCGTTTCTCCTTCAAATACTTCTTTACGGTATTTCACATTGATAAACTCAATAGCAAGTGAATCTGCCAGTGTCTTGCTTAATGCTTGGTAGGCATACATTGGGAAATAGGCATTGTTCAAATGGCCATTCACATCGATGCCATCTTGAAACACACTTCGATTCATTCTGCTCAAAAGCGTTCCTGTTTCACTTCCCCATTTATCAAACTTCAATGCTTTGGGTTCCTTGTAGGCGTCAGTGAATTTATCAAGCATCTCCTGGGTCGGTCGCACGAATTGTTTGCTATGAATGTCAATAAGGGCAAATTTTCCTTTGCCCTCCATTAAGCGTTTTCCCGATTTATATCTCCCTGAATATATGCGATAGCCATACATTCTTTTAAATGAATACGGCAGTGTTCCAACCACAAAGTCTTCATCACTCTTGGGCCAGGCGTGAATGTGAACCTGATATTCCACCAACACCCATGCTAAGTGCTGTTTAATATGAAAATCAGCGCCCATGCCATAGCTTTCTGCGTTGCGCTCCATGATATCGTTAAGGCACAAAAAAAGCGTTGGTACACTCAATGTGTCATTTCGGTCACATTGAAATCGTTCCACTGTATAGGTGCGTTCAAACATAGTCATCCCTCCGTGATTCATTGTACCACATTCCTATGGTATACTGCGGGTATAGCGTATAATGGGAGTGTAACATAAAAACAATATCGTTAGCGATATCGGAGTAGGTGATTTTGTGAATATTGCACTGATTGCACATGACAAACAAAAAGATACTATGATTAAACTGGTAAAAGAATTTCACTCAACGCTTGAACACCACACACTGATTGCCACAGGCACCACGGGCCAAAAAGTCATCGACGCTACCGCATTAGACGTTCGTCGGTTCAAAAGCGGCCCTTATGGCGGGGATCAGGAAATGGGGGCGCGCATCGCCCAAGGGAAAGTTGACTTGGTCATTTTTTTACGCGACCCTTTAACACCTCAACCACACGAACCAGACGTCACGGCACTTTTCAGACTTGCGGATGTTTATCAAATACCCATGGCATCCAATTACGCATCCGCCAGATTGCTCTTGAAATCATTGAACTAACAAAAGTGCGTTGCCTGCGGGCAACGCACTTTTTATTGAAGTGTCTGTCTCGTGAAAAGATGCAATGAAGCCATAAACATCGCGATGCTCAAAAGAATACTCAAAAGAAGTGCGCCCCAGGCGTCAGACAGTGTCAATGTGCCGTTGACTATGGCCATGCTGTAGGTAAGCAAATGCCAGGGCATCCAAGAAAAAAACCCTGCTTCCAAAAAAGTCAGTGCGGAAAAGGCGATATAGACAACAATCCCCATAGTTATGCTTAAAAAATAGCTTCCTTTCCAAAAGGCAAATACTGCTACAAACAATATGAACATCTTCACAACCATCAAATACACCAACAATGCAAGCGCATAGCGCCCCACACTGAATCCCTCAAAAATAACCGCTGTATAAAAGGCGAATACTGCACCACTTACAATCAGTGAGAAAAGGGTCAAATGCACGATAACGCTTAGCTTTGCAATAACTATGGAATGTCTGGATACGGGGTGCGTTATCAAATACGGATATATTTTCTGAGTTTTTTCCTTTGTGAGAACACCCACACCAATAAACAATAAAACTAGAAAATATATCTGTTGAAAGTTGTTGAAAAATTGTGCCTGGGCATCCAAAACCGAACCGGGTGGGATATCAATACCTGTGATATTTTCAAGAGCAAGCGCCCACTCCATAATGATGTGCATATAACGTGCAGTTGCAACGCTAATGAGACTCAGGAGCACACCCAAAACAATCAATACCAGCAATCGCGGTGTCTTCAGAAAATACAGCAATTCGTATTTATACAGATTGATCATTGAGCACCTCCACAAAAAGCGTCTCAAGGGTGGGACGTTTCTTATATATGCCGTCGATATCCAAATTATGTTCATAAATGTGCTTAAACAACGCTTTGCGTCCTGACTGAGCAGTGGTGAGTATGTCAATGTGATCGTTCAAAATCGTGATATTTTCGACAAATGACTGGTTTTTCAAACTGCTATGAATAGCGTTTATATCAGGTCCCTCGATCGTATAGGCAGGCCTGGAAGTGTTTTTAAGCAATGACGCCATCGGCCCTTCCAAACGCATACGTCCAGATTCAACCAAACCGATGCGATCGCATATATCTTCAGCCTCGCTGAGAATATGCGTAGAATAAAGTACCGTAATATTGCTGGAAAGATTTTTGATTATATTCAAAAATGCTCGGCGCCCCACTGGATCAAGCGCACTCGTAGGCTCATCCATAATCAGCAATCTAGGCTCTTGGATTAAGGCGTTGGCTAAGGCAAGACGTTGGACCATTCCCCGTGAATATGCGCCAACCTTTTTATCGATATGAGAAAGACCGCAGGTTTCACGCAATGCGCGTATTTTATCATTAACGTCTCTTTTTTCGTACCCACAAAAATCTCCCGTAAGTTTCAACACTTCTCTTCCTGTTAAATAAGGCGGAAACTGAGGCACATCTGGCATGAAGGCAATATCACGCTTATAAGAATAATCCCCTTTGTTCAGCGTTTTCCCAGCAAATTCTATACTGCCTCCACTATAATCTGTAAGCTGCATAAGAATATTGAGCGTTGTCGTTTTCCCTGCACCGTTAGGGCCTATGAAACCATAGACTTCCTTATCCTCAAGCGTCAGTGAAAGTCCGTCCAGCGCCTTGAATTTTCCATAATATTTCGTTAAATTATTAATCTTCAATAGACTCATAATCTCGCCCCACTAATAAATATATTATCCATGCAAAATTGATAAGTATAACAATAATGGTCCACACTGACTTTGAGAGATGCTTAACCCCTCGATGTGGTTTATAAATATCAACAATGCTCACGATGCGCATAATGACATCCAAAATGATAATAGGCGTCATTAATATAAAGAATTCCATACTCAGTGCCATGATTCACGTGCTCCGCGTTGATCAATTTCAAGCTGATTGAGACCTGTTATTCCACTGATCAAGTATAAAGCGGCAGTAAGTTGATTGAAAAGCAGATTAATCGCTCCCCACACAACCTGCCATACTAAAATCGCTCGCCCTTCTTGTAGCGTGTAAGTACCTTTAATCAAACCAGAAAACAATTTGATATTAACGATGAAGACAATTAAAAACACAACGCCCATAACGAGAAGTAAAATCCCCAATACGTTACTTGCAGAAGCAACGATAGAGGAATCAACCGCAAACTCAGCGCTGATTTGCTCTATCAGGAATTCAATAATTGCAGGACGTGTTCGCAACAAAACACCAAACGCAAAGGCAGTTAAAACACCTAGGCCTTCGAATACTAAAGCGATGATGGTAGTCGCCTTGGATAATGATTTGAGCTTTAACTTCATGAATATCCCTCC
>CAZOPM010000015.1:0-34708 GCA_964581705.1 uncultured Candidatus Izemoplasmatales bacterium | reverse complement strand
TTAGTAATAGCCGCGCTCATTGTGACCATGAGCGCCTGTGAAACATCGGATCTTCCCGACCTTGAAGGAAAAACCCGTAGTGAAATCGAAAAGATTTTCGATGAAAAAGACTGGGATGTTCAATTTCATGTTCGCAGTAGCGTTGAAAAAGACACGTCGTATATGTTCATTGAATATGGCAATGTTCTTCATGATCAGCAATTTGTTAATGTGTTGATAAGTGCCGAAGTCTTTGACCCAGATGAATACTTTCAACCCGATGATTCCCTGACTTACGATGGTCCCAAATTGCGTGAGCATTATTTTAATGAACCAGCCTACACCTACGATGATGAAACAGATGTTTACATTGGTGGAGGCGGTGCATTTGAAGTTGAGTATGATACAAGTGGATGCATTGATGGGGATACGACCGTGTTTGATTACCCAAGTGATGTATATGAAAAAATTGAATCGAACACACCGAGTGTCCGGTATTTGAACATTGACACCATGGAGACCTGGCCACCAGGAGAGGAAGAAGAATGGGGACAACCCGCTACTCAGTATGTTTGTGATGCTTTGGATGATGCCCATTCGATTGTTTTACAAACAGATCCTGGGGACAATTTGCTAGGCAACTATGGACGACTGCTCGCCTGGGTGTGGGCACAGCCCTCCGAAGGTGATGAATATGAACTGTTAAACTACAACATTGTGCGCCAGGGGCTCGCTATTGTCGCTTTTGAATTTGGTGCGGGTGAAACTGAGGACACTGTGTATGATGGAATTCGCTACAATGAGTGGATGCACAAGGCTGAATCAAGGGCACAAGAAGATGAACTTGGCATGTATGGTGAACTGAGAGATCCTTACTGGGATTACGATAACGATGCGCCACATCCGGAACGTTGGCCCAATTAATTATGTGTGAAATAAAAGAGGTGCACACCGATGTATGATATTTTATTGGAGAAAATCGCTCAATATGACACCATCATCATTCACAGACACATTCAACCAGACCTTGATGCACTGGGATCACAACTTGGCTTAAGAGGTATCATTCAAAACAATTTTACCGATAAGACCGTTTATGTGGTCGGCGATATGAATGAATTTGGTTTTTTTGGAACGATGGATACTGTTGATGACGATGTGTTTAAACGTGCGCTAATCATTGTTACAGATGTTGCGGGGAAAGACCGTGTCAGTGACAACCGCTTTATGCTTGGTAAGGAAAAGATTGTGATTGACCACCATAAGAATGATACGGATTTCGCTGATGTTTTCATCAGCGATTCCGATCAAATTGCGACATGTCAAATCCTAACAGAAATGGTTATTAAGCATAGCCTTTCAATCGATGAAAAAACGGCGACCTATCTTTATGGAGGATTGGTCAGTGACAGTGGACGGTTCCTGTATGCTTCCGTTACTGCGCAAACGTTTGAATCTGCAGCGTTTTTAGCACAACACGGTGCTCGCATGCAAGAAGTATATGAAGGACTCTACACAGAGGATTTCAACACTAAGAAACTAAAAGGTTATTTCATCAACAATTTTGAATTAACCAAACACAACGTCGCTTATATGAAGGGCACTAAATCATTGCGACAACGATACAATGTTTCCACATTTGCCTTTTCCCGTGGGATGGTCAATCAAATGGCCGGCATCAAGGGCATCCCCATATGGGTGAACTTTACAGAAAGTGACAACGGAGACATACAATGCGAACTTAGAAGCAAACATGTTCCTGTTGTGGATGTGGCCAAGAAATACGGTGGGGGCGGTCATGCACTGGCGTGTGGGTGCACGCTTGAGAACTGGCAAGACGCTGATGCGTTACTCAGTGACTTAGATTATTTAGCAGAAAGGATACAAAACAATGGATAAAGAGAAATTAACACAGATACACAATAAGATTGAGGAATACAAAAAGATTATCATCTTACCACACGGTCGCCCCGATGGTGATTGCATGGGGACCGCTTTCGGCCTAAAAGACATCATCACAAACACATATCCGCAAAAAACGGTCTATATCAGTGGAGAAGAGGCGGATTACACCAAGTTCCTGGGTGATGTGGATACTCTGGAGGATGAAGAATTCAAAGGTGCGTTGGTTATTGCTGTAGATACCGGCAATGAAGCGCGCATCGCCGATCAACGATATAATCAGGGTGACTTTCTAATCAAAATAGATCATCACATTCTTGTCAATTCGTACGGAGACATTGAATACGTTGATACAGGTCGACCATCAGCTACCTTGATCGTTCTTGATTTATATTACCTGTTTCAAGATACGTATAAGATGTCACCCCATGGTGCGACGGCCCTTTATACCGGTACACTCACGGACACGGGCCGTTTCAAATATCCAGGTGTCAATGGTGATACCTTCAGACGCGTGGCACTGCTTTACGATAACGGACTAGACCCACAAACCGTCTACGGTCACCTTGATACGAAAAGTGAAGCATTGGTTCGATTTAAGGGTTATGTGCTATTGAACTATCAGAAAACGGCGCATGGCGTCGCATACATCAAAATGACACAGGACCTTATCGATAAATATGGTGTAACCATTGAAGAGGCATCAAGCCTTGTCAATGAACTCAGTGTATTTGAAGATTGTCCCGTATGGGCACTATTCGCTGAGTATGAAGAGAAAATTGTCCGTGCTCGCCTGCGAAGCAAGGGTCCAGCGGTTAATGAGCTTGCAAACAACTATGATGGCGGAGGTCACGCCATGGCCAGTGGTGCGAACCTTGGAACATGGAATCGCGCAGAGGCGATTCTCAAAGACCTCGACATCTTGGTCAAAGAATACAAAGAAGCGAAGTAATTCGCTTCTTTTCCTCCTTTGGGGTTGCATTAGTTTTGCTTGCATGTTTGAATAGTATATTATATAATACACACGCGTATAATATGGATGAAGTGTGGTGAAACCATGAGCAAAGTCAGTGTTGACTTCTCAATAGAGAATGCATCGCAAAGCCAAGCCTTCAATAGCGAAGGTGTTTTTAAAGACAACGTCTTAATATTTCACGATGAGAAAAATCAAAAACACCGGTTGCACTTTGAAGGGAAAGCACTCTATTATACCCGGGGTGGCGATCCGTCATTTGAGTTTACTTTCGAAAATAACGTGGAACACACCGGGATGTATTATGTGGGCAATCAAACGATGGCATTCACCATACAGACTCATCAGTTTTCCCACCAAAACTCATCTGTCACATTGACTTATACACTTAAACAAGGGGATATTGTAGTCAATCACAGCGAGTTATCATTAACGTACCAAAGCGTGCAGGAGGCATGACCATGGATGAAAAGGAAAAAAGCTTAATCAATTTGGCTGAAGATCATTTGAGGGCGCACAAAGATCCAACCGATCTTTATGAGTTGTTCGACACAGTTGTGGAACAAAAAGGGATTGAACTTGATGAGCCCGGAGTGACGCTTAACGCATTTTATGCGGAACTCTCCGCCAGTGCCAAATTTGTCTACACGGGTGAAAACACCTGGGATCTCAAAAGCAATCAACCCATCGAGCAGTGGGACAAGGATGGCTCGGACTTTAAAGAGTTCAAAGAAATTCACGATGAAGAAATGGACCAGCGCATTGAAGCCCAGCAGGAACGCGAACGCGCTCACCAGCAAATGCTTGAAGATCGCCGCGAACGCGAAGAGGCCGCGCTGAAACGCGAAGCTGAAGAGGAAGCGCTTGAAAGCAGTGAAACAGCTCAGGATTTTTCTAAAGAAGCTGTGGATACCGATCCCTTCGCTGATCTTGAAGAAGAAGAGTCCCTTGATGAACAAGAAGCAATCACACCAGCTAGCGACGCAGAACAGCCGGGAGATATTCTCGAACAAACCAGTGATGATGAGGACGAAGAAGAAAAAGAGGAAGACGAGAAATATCTCGAATATCTCGATGACTACGAGGATGAATACGATAAATAATCTTCAATACAATGCTTGAAGGCATGTTTAATCATGCATTTCAAGCATTTTTATTAGCATTAAAAACACACGCACAAACGAGGAGGAACGCACATGTTATCAAAAGAATCAATGCAGCGCATTATCAATGCCGCGCTAGATTCCACAGCAGACTTTGCAGAAGTCTTTGTGGAGAATACCGTTCAACAATCCATTGCTCTACAGAGTAATACGGTAGAAAACGCCGTTAATTCCGAAAAATTCGGTGTAGGGATACGCATAGGTAAAGGTCACAATCATGTGTATGGTTATACGAACAAAAAAAGCGAGGATGCATTACTTAAACTTGCTAAAAACCTAGCAACATCCTACAGTGGACCAAGAGTACGCGAATACATTGAACTGCCCAAACTCCGTTCATCTGATAATCACCAGGCTACAATCACGCCCAAAAATGTAGATACAAAGGACAAAGTGAAACTCGTCAAAAAGGTGAATGATGCCGCCCGTTCTTACAGTGATGAAATCCAGCAAGTTAACGTCAGCTATATGGACACACTTCAAGACGTGTGGGTCGCCAGCAGTGAAAACATTTATACCACTGACCGCCGCGTGCGCACCCGATTGGGCATTGCAGCGGTAGCGAAAAACGACACCGACATGCAAATGGGCTTTAACGGCCCTGGTGCCAGTAAAGGGTTCGAGTTTTATGACGAAATCGATGTGGAAAGCGAAGCAAAAGAGGCTGCACGCATTGCCGTGACCATGCTTTATGCCGATGAGGCACCCAGCGAGACTATTCCCGTGGTAGTGGACAACGGTTTTGGTGGAGTGATTTTCCACGAAGCATGCGGTCACAGCCTGGAAGCCACATCAGTCGCTAAAAATGCCAGTGTCTTCAGTGGGAAAAAAGGTGAAAAAATCGGAAGCGACCTAGTGACCGCCATTGATGATGGTACAATCGAGAATGCGTGGGGCAGTCAAAATTTCGATGATGAAGGCCGTCCCCAGCAACGCCGCGTTCTAATTAAAAATGGCGTGCTCAATACCTATATGGTCGACTATCTCAACGGTAAGCGCATGGGTGAAGCGCCCACAGGGTCTTCACGCCGTCAGTCTTATCGTTACGCCCCCACATCGCGGATGAGCAACACCTACATTGCCAACGGTGAGTCAACATTCGAAGATATCATTGCTGCAACAAAATACGGACTGTATGCTAAGAAAATGGGAGGCGGATCTGTTCAGCCCTCCACAGGAGACTTTAACTTTGCTGTCATGGAAGGATACATGATTCGTGATGGCAAGATTGCAGAACCTGTCAAAGGTGCCACCCTCGTTGGTACAGGAAAAGACGCACTACAAAAAATTGACATGGTTGGGAATAACCTATTGCGAGCCCAAGGGATGTGTGGGTCGCTATCAGGGGCTATTCCAACAGATGTCGGTCAGCCTACCCTCAGAATTTCAAATATAACCGTTGGCGGAAGAAAGGAGAGTGCGCAATGAATTTCACAAAACTCTTCAAGCAAGCGAAAAAGCACAATATAGATGAGATTCAGGCCGAACTTTCTGAAAGCGAGTCCATAAATTTCCATGTTTTCAACGGCGAGATGGACAAACACCAAATTGCAGACACCAAAACATTAAAACTTAAAGCCATCATCGATGGAAAAATGGGGAAACATGTCACTGAAATCATTGACGATACGTTGATTGATGATTGGATTCAGGCGCTTATCGATAGTGCAAAAGCTGTGGAGTCTGAAGACGAAGTCTTCATTTATGCCGGTGATAGTGACTATAAAGATATTGATACCTTCAGTGAATCCAAACTCTCAAAATTGAGCCACCAAGACAAAATCGATATGGTTCATGCATTAGAGGAAAAAGCCAAATCACTTGATGATCGCATTCAAATTTCTCAGTCCTTTTATGGAGAGAGCACTAGCATTGTCACCTTGAAAAATTCCAAGGGTCTTGATTTGCAAAAACGTGTGAAAAACGCAGTAATCGGTGGGGACGTTGTTGCACGTGAGGATGACGATACGCGCAACGCGTTCGACTTTATCCAAAGCAATGACCCTGAAGACTTCGATCTCGACGCCGTTGCACACTCAATTGTGAAGCGCGCCACATCATTGCTTGGGGCGAAAAGTCTCAAGAGCGGTCGCTATGATATTTTACTGGAAAACCGAGCAAGTGCGACCCTGCTTTCTGGGTATTTGGGAATGTTCAAAGCGGAAAGCGTACAAAAAGGACTATCCAAGCTGGCAGGAAAATTGAAAGAGACAGTTGCAGCATCAACATTGAACCTGATTGATAATCCTTTTATGCCTAAAAGCACCAAAAGCGGTGGATTTGATGATGAAGGTGTAGCGACTCAATACAAAGAAATTATTAAAAGTGGAACCTTGCATACCTATCTTTATGATTTGAAAACAGCGAAAAAAGATAACACTGAATCTACAGGCAATGCCTTTGGCGGAAATATAGCCCCCACTAATCTCTATTTCGAAAATGGAACCACAGATGTTAATACACTGGTTTCACAAATGAAAGAAGGATTGCTCATAACTTCCTTGCAGGGTGTGCACTCAGGAACGAATGCTGTGAGTGGTGACTTTTCCCTTCAGGCAAGTGGGTTCTTGATAAAAAACGGAACGATAGAAAGACCGGTTGCGTTATTCACTATTGCTGGGAACTATCTGGATATGCTTCAAAACGTCACTGACCTAGGCAATGATCTTAAATTTTCATTCAGCTATATCGGAAGCCCTACACTCAAAATAGACGGTGTCATCGTATCTGGAGAATAATTAAATCCCCCTGTATCAGGGGGATTTTTGAAAACGTTAACTTTAGCGCTTTGAGCCGAATTAGTTTACACACAAAGGGTTGTGCGCTATAATAAAATAGATAAAATATGTGGTTAAATAGGAGGAAAGCGAATGCGTTTAGTTAATGCCGGACACATTCTCAAAAAAGCACGTCAAGAGGGGTATGGTATTGGACAGTTCAATATCAATAACCTTGAATGGACAAGAGCAATTTTAGAAGTTGCAGAAGAAAAACAATCACCCGTTATTTTAGGGGTAAGTGAAGGTGCCGCAAAATATATGACAGGGTTCAAAACCGTTGTTGCAATGGTTGAAAGCATGCTTGAAACCCTGAATATCACGGTTCCTGTTGCTCTTCATCTGGACCATGGGTCTTTTGAAGGAGCACAAAATGCCATCAAAGCTGGATTTTCATCAGTTATGTTTGATGGGTCACACTATGACATAGAAGAAAACATTCAAAAAACCAAAGAAATTGTAGATTATGCACATGCATTTGGCATAAGTGTAGAGGCTGAAGTCGGGAGCATCGGTGGTGAGGAAGACGGTGTGACTGGAGCAGGCGAAGTCGCTGATGCGGATGAATGCCGTCAAATTGCCAAACTTGGTGTGGATTTCCTTGCTGCTGGTATTGGAAATGTGCACGGTCCCTATCCAGAAAACTGGAAAGGCCTTGATATGGAAGTGCTCAAAGAAGTAGGCGAAACAACAAACCGCATCCCCCTCGTGCTTCACGGTGGAACAGGGATTCCCGATGATATGGTGAGCGAAGCTATTTCCTACGGTGTATCGAAAATTAACGTTAATACTGAAAAGCAACTTGTGTTCACGCAGGCCATTCGTGAATACATCGAAGCGGACAAGGACAAAGATAGTAAGGGTTATGACCCTCGCAAGGTCCTTAAACCTGGTGTTGAAGCTATAAAAGACGTAGTCAGAGAAAAGATGGATTTATTTGGCTCAACAAACAAGGCCTGAGGAGGGATCGGTCATGGACCAATTCCAGATTGTGCTTAAGGATTATGCCAATTGGAAAATGGAAAATGTGGAGACGCTCGAAAAACTCAAGGCAAATGATTCATTGATATATGACCGTTTGGAACCTGTATATAAGGTTTTAAATACCATATATGACATGGCTATTGAAGAAAAAGAATTGAGCGAAGACCTGCAGACTATTTTTCAAGTTGGTCTCAACTATATTCACTCTCAGTTCGAAGTAATAAAAATCTACTATGAGAAATTGTTTGATTCTGACTGTTCAAAGTTTGAATCATACACACCACTTGTTGGTTATTTATTGTTCATCAGCGATTTCCGCGCGGATCTGGACGATTATGAAGATCAAATTGACTTTGATGATTTGAATGACGTTGAAACATTGATTGAAAATATGATTGCTGAAGAGGATGTTAATTTTCAGTATGCTGCGGAACGCTTGAATAAAGCGGTGGATACCATTGTTGAGCAACTTGATTTTGAGTATGTCAGCATCATTGATATTTTTGTGGAAATTGCCGAGAACTTAAATATTGACTTATCCACTCATCAAGCACCCTATGTGGTTGGTAAAGAGGTATAGTCTGCAGGACGTGAGGAGTTTCCTATGGGGTTGATTAGAGACATAAAAGCAGTTAAACGCAAAGATCCTTCCGCACGTTATGCATTGGATATTATTCTAACGAACAATGGGATGCATGCGATTTGGATGTATCGTTTGACCAGAATGCTTTGGAAAATTAAATTAAAACTTATCGCTCGCATCATCAGTACACTTGCTCGCTTTCTCACAGGTGTAGAAATCCATCCTGGAGCCTATATCGGCAAGGGTGTTGTCATCGACCATGGCACCGGCGTTGTCATTGGTGAGACCGCACAAGTTGGTGATAATGTTCTGATTTACCACGGAGTCACTCTTGGTGGAACCGGAAATGAAAAAGGAACCAAACGCCATGCGACTGTTTGCAACGATGCAATGATTGCAGCCGGAGCAAAGGTCCTTGGTGACATAAAAGTCGGTACAGGCGCAAAAATTGGTGCGAATGCGGTCGTCTTAAGTGATGTCCCTGATTATGCGACTGCTGTAGGAATTCCTGCACGCATTATTCAAAAAGAGAACACATCCCATTCTGTTTGTTCTTTGGCGCACAAAGATGAATAACCTCGCGTGTAACGCGCATAAACAAGATAATATATATAATCGAGACAGACACATTTTGTGTCTGTCTTTTTAATAAAAAACCCCTCTTCTTTGAAGAAAAGGGGTTTGTTGAATCATCGGTTGTGTTAAAAAAGTTATTCAAAATCTTTAAATAAGTCTGTAGACAAATAGCGTTCGCCATTGCTGGGGGAAACAGTCAAAATGATGGCGCCGGGATTCTTTTGTGCCACTTTTAAGGCTGCGGCTACATTGGCACCACTGGAGATACCTACAAAAAGGCCCTCCTCTTGAGCTAGACAACGGGCCATATCCAGCGCTTCATCATTAGTGATGGTGTGGATTTCATCAGAAATGTCGGTGTCTAATATACCGGGAATAAACCCAGCACCTATTCCCTGTATTTTGTGTGGTCCGGGTGTTTGTCCGCTCATAACAGCAGAGTCACTGGGTTCAACAGCATGAATATGAATCGATTCAAAGGCGTTTTTCAGGCGTTTGCCAACACCACTGATGGTTCCCCCTGTTCCAACTCCCGCCACAAAATGATCGAGTTTTGTAAAATCATTGAGTATTTCACTGGCAGTTTGTTCATGATGAACTTTCGGATTGTTGAGATTATCAAATTGCATGGGCATGAAGTAGCCATGTTTTTCCTTGAGTTCATTGGCCTTAGCGATGGCCGCCTTCATTCCTTTAGTTCCATCAGTAAGCACCAATGTTGCGCCGTAACCCTTGAGAATTTTGCGTCTTTCGATACTGAGGGTATCAGGCATGGTAATAACAAGTTTATACCCTTTTGAAGCCGCCACAAGTGCCAGGCCAATCCCGGTGTTTCCGCTTGTGGGCTCAATGATGGTGTCACCCGGTTTGATTAAACCCTCGTGTTCAGCAGCTTCAATCATGCTTAGGGCAATACGGTCCTTGATGCTTCCCCCAGGATTGTACCATTCGAGTTTAACATACACGCTTGCATCGTTATTCGGCGTGAGTTTGTTTAACTTGACGATGGGAGTGTTGCCTATAAAATTATGAATGTGATTATTGATCATTGCAATTCCTCGCTTTCCACTAGATATTATATCCAACAATAGTTAACAACGCGAATAATATACTAAAAAACCATTGTCAGACTGTGTGCCCGGCAATGGTTTTTGTTATTAGCGTTGGCGCATGTGTGGAAAGAAAATCACGTCTCTGATTGATTTTGAACCAGTGAGTAGCATGATGAGACGATCGATTCCGATTCCTAGCCCACCTGCGGGGGGCATGCCGTACTCAAGAGCTTCAATATAGTCCTGGTCCATCTCATTGGCTTCTTCATTCCCCAAATTTTTCTCTTCAAGTTGTGCTTCAAAGCGCTTTTTTTGTTCAATGGGGTTATTGAGCTCACTGAAAGCATTGCCATATTCACGGCTGTCAATAATCAGTTCGAAACGGTCTGTGAAACGCGGGTCTTGCACATTTTCCTTAGCCAAAGGGGAAATTTCAATGGGATGACCATAAACAAAGGTTGGTTGAACGATGGTCTCTTCAACAAACGCTTCAAATAGCAAATTGAGAATATGGCCCGTTCCAGTATAATGCGCTGGGACTTCGAGTCCTTTACCCAGAGCAAATTGTTTTGCTTCTTCAAAGGTTATATCCTCGCGCCAAAAATCGATTCCCACATGGTCGCGTACGGCATCCACCATATGGATACGCGCCCAAGTGTTTGAAAAATCAATGGTCTTATCGTCGTATGTAATCGTGGTTGTACCAAGGACATTCTCAGCTACAGAAGTAATCAGTGATTCAGTAAGTTCCATCATTGATTCCATATCCCCATAAGCTTCGTAAAGTTCCATCATGGTGAACTCAGGGTTGTGTTTGATGGAAATCCCTTCGTTTCTGAACGTTCTTCCAATCTCAAAGACCCCTTCGAAACCACCGATAATGAGGCGCTTCAAATAAAGCTCCGGGGCAATCCGGAGATAAAACGGCATATCAAGCGCATTGTGGTGCGTCTTGAATGGTCGCGCTGCAGCCCCCCCAAGGATTGGATGGAGAATGGGGGTCTCAACTTCCAAAAATCCTTTGTCTTCCAAAATTCGGCGGAAGGCCTTAATGATTTGAGAACGCAAGATGAATGTATGGCGGGTTTCCTCATTGACCATAAGGTCGACATATCTGCGGCGGTAGCGCTCTTCCACATCCTTGAGGCCATGATATTTTTCAGGCAAAGGACGCAAAGCTTTTGTTAAGTGTGTAAATTTTTGCACACGCACAGAAAGCTCGCCCATTTTTGTTTTCATGATATAGCCTTCAACACCAATAATGTCACCCAGGTCCGCTTTAAGAAAAACATCGAAGGCTTCCTCACCGAGGTCGTCTTTACGAACATAAATTTGAATCTGCCCATTTTGGTCCATGATATGAGCGAAGCCGACTTTGCCTTTACCGCGTTTTGTCATAATGCGTCCGGCAAGCTTCAACGTGGCTTTGTCCATATCGGCCAGCGACTCTTTTGAGTAGGAATCGTAAGCTTCTCGGATGCGTGATGTGTTGGTGTTGCGATCAAAGCGTTCCCCAAAGGGAGTGATGTTGTGGGATTCAAGGGTCTCCATTTTTTCGCGGCGCACTCGTTCTTGTTCGGTAAGTTCTGCCATAATAAAACTCCTAATCGATTGCTTTTTCTAAGCTTTGTAGATTGTCATACATAATAGTAAAATAATTACTGTTTTGCTTCACTTCATCATTTGAGAGTCGCTCGAGAGGATGAAGTTCAAGTCTTTCAGTGTGTGGGCGTGTATTCCTAAGTTCACTAAGCAAAGTTTCTCCTGCAGGTGAAGCGGCATTCTTTTCAAAAACGACATAATCGATATCGTAATGTTCTGCCAATTCAATAAAAGCTTCGTAATCTGTAGGGATTGATTCATCTTCATGCGCATGCGCACTTAGTGTAAAGGGATAAATTTCGACGTCAAAGGCCCGCTCATAATAAGTAAATAATTTCACATTGGTAATAAGGGGACGATTTGGAGAAGAGAGGACTTGATGATGATCGTCCAACAATTTATCCAATTGGTTTTGAAAAACAGTGTTGTTATTATTAATTATTGCTTGTTGAAGTTCGGTGTCGTAATGATCAATCAAATAGTCATATATTACGTTTGAAGCTTCAATCATTCGTTGGGGATCAAGCCAAAAGTGGGCGTCAGGCATCTCTTCAAAGTCATCATCGTCATGATCCTCATCGTGCTCATCGTCATGCTCCTCATCGTGCTCATCGTCATGATCCTCATCGTGGTCATGAATCAAATCTACTTCGATAAAGTCAATATATTCTTCGAGTCGGATTAAAGTGACATCCTCGCCCTCAAAAGTTGAAGCCAAATTTGCATCAATGTAAGGATCCAGGCCGCCTCCAACATATACAAGAAAATCTGCATCCTGCATGCTTATGATTTCTTGGGCAGCCCAGTCAATCGATTCTCCGTGTTGTTGAGCTCCGGGAACAAATCGAACATCAGCGATTCCGTCAGTCTGTTCTTCTAACATAAATTTAATAGGATATGCTGTGGTGTATATGACGAAGTCTTGTTCTTCATCGTTCTCACACGCAAATAGAGAAAGAGAAAGAAGCATTGCCAGTGGAATTAAAAGAAATTTTTTCATTATGTATCACCTTTTTGCGAAATGATTTCATACATCATTTTCGCGTCTTCTTTTTTAGTAGATTCGCTGAGGCGTTTGATTCTTACAGTAAGGGTTTTATCGCCATAGCGAACAGAGATTTCATCTCCAATGGAAACGGGGGTACTGGATTTAGCGGCCTTATTGTTGATAGTGACGCGCCCGGCATCACTGATTTCTTTAGCCACACTGCGGCGCTTAATAATACGTGAAACTTTGAGAAACTTGTCTAATCGCATGGTATCTCCATTCCTGCATAAAAGAGGATGCGAACATCCTCTTTTAGTTTACTCGCTTTTTTTATTGTTTTGTTTTTTTGAGGTGTTTGGTGTTTTAGTTTCGTTTTTTGTATTTGTTTCATTTGATTGGTCGTCAGATGATTTTTGATACCGCGTTTCGTCATATTGTGCTTTTTTAGCAAGTTCTTCTTGTTCTTTTTTCTTTTCTTCTAAACGACTCAATGTTCCTGTATCGACAATTTCCATGATTTCTTCACGTGTGAGCGTTTCAACTTCTAGGAGTGTGTTGGCAAGTTTTTTCAGCAATTCGACATTGTTGTTGATAACTGTCTTGGCTTTTTCGTATCCGTCGTTGATGATTTTGCGAACTTCTGTGTCTATTTCAAGAGCGACAGTATCAGAGAAGGATTTGTCCGCGTTATAGTCGCGTCCAAGGAATACATTGCCGCCGCGTTTTTCGTATTGTATCGGTCCGAGGGAGCTCATTCCGTATTCGGTTACCATTGAGCGTGCGATTTCAGTGGCACGCTGGAAGTCGTTGTGTGCACCTGTGGAGACTTCCTCAAAGATGATTTCTTCAGCGACACGTCCACCCAGCAATCCTGTGATTTGATCCATGAGTCCTTTGCGTGTTTTGAGGAAGGCTTCTTCTTCTTCGGGAAGCATGAGATTGTAGCCGCCTGCCTGGCCGCGTGGAATGATCGTGACTTTATGGACGACGTTGGCGCTGTCCAGTTTAAGTCCAATTACAGCATGGCCGGCTTCGTGGAAGGCAATGAAATTGCGTTCGCGTTTAGTGAATACCCGTGATTTCTTGGCAGGACCCATCATTACGCGGTCAACTGCTTCATCGATGTGGGGCAGTTCGATAGCCGCTTTGTTTTCACGTGCGGCAAGCAAGGCCGATTCATTCAGCAAGTTTTCCAGATCTGCCCCTGTGAAACCGGGCGTTCTGCGTGCGATATCGTCAAACGTAACAGTTTCAGCGATGCGTTTATTTTGTGCATGCACTTGAAGAATTTGTTTGCGCCCTTTGATGTCAGGACGGCCAACAGTAATTTGCCTGTCGAAACGTCCGGGTCTTAGCAATGCGCTATCCAGCACATCGGGACGGTTTGTGGCGGCCATAACAATAATGCCTGAGTTGATACCGAATCCATCAAGTTCAACGAGGAGTTGGTTGAGGGTCTGCTCACGTTCATCGTGACCGCCACCCATGCCGGCGCCACGTTGGCGGCCAACTGCATCAAGCTCGTCAATGAAAACAATACATGGTGCACTTTGTTTAGCTTGTTTGAACATGTCGCGTACACGACTTGCGCCTACACCTACAAACATCTCAACAAAGTCGGAACCGCTGATTGAATAAAACGGAACCTCAGCTTCCCCAGCCACAGCACGGGCGAGTAGTGTCTTACCAGTCCCAGGAGGGCCTACAAGGAGAACGCCTTTGGGGATGCGGGCACCTAGCTGCATGTATTTTTTAGGATTGCGCAGGAAGTCGATCAGTTCGGCAAGTTCTTGTTTTTCCTCTTCCACACCAGCTACATGCTTGAACGTTGTTGTCTTCCCTTTGCTAAGTTTCGCTTTGGATTTCCCAAAGTCGAACGCCTTGTTTCCACCGCCGCTTTGTCGCATGAAAAAGCCAATGAAAACAATGATTAAAATGATTGGTAGCAATATGACCAAAATATTCCAAAAGCTGTATGTTGAACCACGTTCGTGCGAATATTCAATATCGAGGTCATAAGCAGTAGTTCTTATTTCATCAAGGGAACTTTGTGTGGGGACTTCCAGGAAATACTTGGTACCATCAGTGAGTTCACCTTCTAAATAGTACGAACCCTGGTTGATATCGCCAGATATCGGCGTGGACTGAATAGATTCCACACGTTCGTTTTCCAGTTCATAGATAAACTGTGTATAGGTGTATTCTGTGGGTTCGGTCTCATCAGTCTGAAACATCCATATGGCCATGAATACAAACAGAAGGATGAGCATCATGACAACGAGGTTGCCTATTTTGTTGGCGCGCGTGTTAGATGGTGTTGGTTTTTTTTGTGCCATTGGTTTCACTCCTTAATATGTCGACAAATCGTAGAGGTCCTAAGAAAAGGGCCTTCAAGGATGCTTCCTAAAAGGCCGGGGCAAGCATTGCATCGTCATCCGTTTGTCCGATTGTCTCTAGACACACATAAATGATGTGAGAAGCACCGTCGGTTACGCTGCTCACATCAAGTGATGGAATCCAAAGTATTTTTGCCCCTTGGCTCAAAACAAGCAAACGATCCCGCAAATGTGGGGGTATTTTCTTGTCAATGAGTAAGTCTTTGAGCTTTTTATGTCCATAGCTGAATTCTAAGTAATCCCCTTGCATTCTTGTTCTAACTTGAATTGGATATACTTTACCATTATACCATAACTCAAAGTATTTTGAAGTCTTATGATTTATTTTCTCATCTGAAATAATTGCGCGGAGATTTTTATGAATTTGGTATATTCCCTTGTGTTGGATGGTGATATCTAAAAAAGGGATGTCACGGGGTTCGTTGAAATAAAATGTATTGTATTCCTTATGCAGCGTCACACGCTTACAAACGGGGAGTTTGAAATTGCTCTGCGAGCTTAGCTGTGCTTCGATAGTGTTAAATTGATGCACGCCTAAAAGACAGTTGAAATGATCCAATGCACGTTTCATAAGGGCGTAACGCACACTAGGTAAAGAATCAAAATAACGGCCGATTGCAATGGCTTTGTCGTGTAGATTGGGCATTGCTTCAACCGAGGCATCAATCAGTGATTGAGCATCCTCAATGAAATTCATGTGCCTAAGGAGTGCGTATTTGTATTGGGGATTTTCACTATGAAACAAAGGAAGAATGTCATTGCGAATGCGGTTGCGTGTATAGTTGCTGCTTGCATTGGAGACATCTTCAAAATAGGGTACGGAGTTATGGGCGGCATAATCTAGAAGTTGCGCTTTTTCAGTGTTGAGAAGTGGCCGGATAATGCTTAAGTTGCCACAAGGCGTGATTGTCCGCATCCCCTGAAGGGATTGTGAGCTTCCTCCGTTGATTAATCGCATCATAAAAGTCTCGATTTGATCATCAAGATGGTGTGCCATGACAATAAAGTGTGCACTATAGTGTTGGGCCACTTGCTTAAAAAACTCAAGACGCGCTTCGCGCGCCTGCATCTGAAAATTAGCGGTTGCTTTGAATGATAATGTGGTGGTTTCAAAAGCAACGTTTTTCTGGGCGGCCCATTGTTGTAAGAAGCGCTGTTCTTCCTTGGATTGTTCACGCACGTTGTGATTGACGTGTGCCACTACGAGTGAGAATCCCAGTGTATGAAGCACGTCAAAAAGCACCATCGAATCTACCCCGCCGCTGAGAGCGACAATGAGCGGACCGTTGGTGTTGGAAGACATTACGCTATTCACTTCATTTTTTAGTGTTTCGTGCATTCAATCACCTTTTGCGTTATTATAACACATGAGATTTATACACTACCACTGCGGCGATAAAAATTGTGGCATGATATAATATAAACGAAGCGAGGCGAACGACAATGAAACAACTGAATTTGATACTAGCGTCCACATCACCACGAAGAAAAGCGCTTTTAGAACAAATAGATATCCCCTTCTCAAGCGTTCCTCCCAGGAATGCCGATGAGACACTGGATGCGACAAAGAACCACGTCCATTCCATAGAGCAATTGGCACTTGAGAAGGCACAGTCGTTACGCGAAGATTATGACGACCACATTATCTTAGGTGCGGACACTCTCGTTAAAGTTAATGGTCATGTTCTTGGTAAACCTGTGGACGGTGATGATGCAAAACGGATGCTTAGAGAACTTAGTGGAAAGACTCATCAAGTGATTACGGGTGTAGCGATTGTCACACCCACTGCAACTCAAATGTTTCATTCCATTACCGATGTTGTGTTCCACGCCATAACGGATGAAGAGATTGATGAATATATTGCCTCACAAGAAGTATTCAACAAAGCAGGAGCGTATGCGATTCAAGGTTTCGGTGCACGGTATGTGAAAAGCATTTCGGGTGATTATTACACGGTTATGGGGTTACCCCTGAACAAGGTGTATCGTGCGTTAATGAGCATTCTCTCTGAGAATTAGTCACGGTATGCAATTTATCAGTGATTTACTGTACAATAATCAACATCCTTATTGATGCAACACAGATAATGGTATCCTTTAAATACGTTGGTGGAGGGGTTATATGTTCAAACTCAAAGTTCCCAAAGAAGCCCGGTCACGCATTCGCAACAAACTGAAAATTGTTGACTCGAAAAAGTATGAATACGTGATTACTACGGACGAAAATGAAGTGGAAAAAGATAAAATAAACATTGTGTTTTCCGAGGAAAACGCCGAAAAAGTAAACCGTATGCTTGATTCGATTGTCAAGGGCCAGGATGTATTTATCACCGTTGAAGCCGAGCATGGTCACAAACATATTGAATCGAGACGGATTCATTATTTCATGATTGAAAATGAAGCGGTGAAGGCGTATTTGAAAGAGCATACCTTCGGCGTAGACATGAAACTCTATGAACTTGAAGAACTGCTTGAAAACAAGTATTTTATCCGTGTGTCCAAATATGCGCTGGTGAACATCAACAAGATCGACTACATCAAACCGGCATTCAATTCAAAACTGAACTTACTTATGAAAAATGGCGACACTGTAGAAGTGAATCGTCGCTACTATAAAACATTCAAACAGACACTGAAATTATAAGAGGGGGTGGGAGAATGTTTGGTTTATTAGAATTTATTTACAATAATTTTGTTTTGCTAGGCATCGTTTTCGCCTCGATTGCGCTCTCACTCGTCCTTTTTAAGACAGTGCTTTTGGAATTTATTTTTAACAAACGGTTGAATACGACAAAAAAATCACTGCGGAGTTACTCTGACAAAGGAGACAAAGAGCCAAAACTGCGCTCAATGTATAAAGTCCTCTTACCGCTGCTGATTCCAATTGTTTTCATTCTTGGTGTTGTTCGCAACCCCATCACCTATGACGAACATAAAAATACAATAGTGTCTCGTAGTGATTTTATCAGTGTTCAAGAAACATTCCAAAGTAAATTTTTCCAGACATCCTCAGCGCACAAAGTCTCCCAGGAAGAACATTTTGCTATTATGGATGAGCAATACGCCGCCTCACCAACGCTGAATGAGTCAATTGATTATGTTGTCCACAGTAATAATCACATATTTACGTTGAATAACCACGGAATCGAAGTTTCACAAATTCTTGAAAATGATCCAGATGAAGCGCCAAAAATTGATTCAATCGAATCATTGCCCCTTTTTGATCAAGATGATATCGAGCCACTTGGAATTACCCAGCATGATGATTTAATTTATTTGATCGGGCATAATTCGTATGATTCAGCATCGGATATACAATCACATGAGGCAAAAGTCAAAATCAACGTTTACGATACCACAACCTTTGAACAAACCGACACATTTGAGTTTAGCGGAACTCCCCAGCAGCTTTCTGTTGAGGATGGCGTTTTGAGAATCGCTTCACAACAATATTTGCCCTATGATATTGAGGAATTTGACGTCAATAACTATCTTCCAGTGATTCGTCACAATGATGACTCAATCCAGCAGCTATTTACAGCGATGCGCCATATTGAAGGAGCGAATCCCAACAATCTTTTTACATTGTTTACGCTTGATTTTTCCACGCACGACTATGAGATGGATACTACACTTTTAAGTGAATCCCTCCAAGTTGAAATCTACGGTGATGAAGTATTTATTCTTAACGAAAGCTATGAGTTTCACCAGGCTTCGGAATATTTAGAGCTTGAAAACCCTGTGGCCTCCCTTCGTACATCCCTGACAAAGCTTATAATTGATGGAACGACTGTAGATTACTACAGGACGAGAATGCTTGAGGGGACCGCGGAAAACGACGCATTGGTCTTGGGAACGGGATTGAGAATGGTATTGACACGAGATGATGATAATCATTTGGTCTTGAACCGTTTTAACAATCAATTGGACCGTCTTGCACAAAAGACCACTGATGTGGATGCGTCCATAGAAAACAGTCACTTCCATAGACAGCGTCTTTATTTTCTATTACCAAATGAGGCTGTGGAAATTTTTGATACAGACCGCCCCACAGTAATCACAAAAGTGTACTCCCACGATATAGATCGGATTCCACAGACATTGTTTTATACCTCCCCGGAGGTCAGACTTGACTATGAATTCGATGACGATCGTCTTGTTTTTACACCGTTTATGTGGGGAGACAATCTATTGAAAGCAAACGAGGAGGGCTCAGCGATTTCCCATCCTACCTTGCGTCATTCAACGGTGAGTGAACAATTCTCTTCCAAAGATATCGCTCATATCAAAGAAGATAACTATTTTCTTGTCCCAACCGTTTCGGCACTAAATGATGAGCCGCAGTATCAAACACGCATTGGAAAACTCGCTTTTGAAGAAGATTCACACAATCTTCATTTTGACGACGCATTTCATCTACCCGAGGTGATTTACGGAATTTCGCCCTTTATTTACCGGACAATAGTTATGGATAACTATATCTATCACCTTACGCCAAACGGCATTGCCATAAGTTCTGTAGAATCACCCAGTGAAATGATTGAATATGAAACATTCGAATAAAAATGAGACTTCGGTCTCATTTTTATGATTTAGGGTTGTAAGCGCTTGTGCAATTTTGTAGAATGAAAAAGAAAAACAATATAAAAAGAGGTATACTAATGAAAAAAATAGCTTTGTTTTTTATGATAGGAGTGTTTGTTTTTACACTGTCTGCCTGTGATTCCACGCATGAAATCACATTTGAGCTCCCTGATGGAGATGTTTATGATACACGCAACGTTGAACCAGGAGAAAGCGCTACGACGCCGATGCCGTCTTTGCCAGGGAAGCATTTTCTGGGATGGTATGTGGATGAGGACTACACAGAGATGTTTGACCGCACTACACCAGTGGAAAATGACGTGACGCTTTATGGAAAAACCGTTCCTTTTGAAGGCAACAACGAAACTCCGGTTACGGATATGTTAAAACTTGATGAAAGTGATTTTGAAGGAAAGGTATTTCAAGAGGACGGCATAGGAGAAGTTTCTCTTGGTTTTTGTATTGATGGAGACACGACCAGTTTTTCTAATGCGTTAGATTCAGACATCCGTGTGCGCTATTTATTTACAGACACCCCTGAATCAACGGCAGTGATTGAACCATGGGGGATTGAATCCAGTGATTATGTATGTGATGTTTTGCAAGACGCACAGACAATTGTGCTGGAATATGAGCCGCATCCTGATGAGGGACACCCTGAAGTTCATCCCTCAATCGGTAAAACTGGAAATTACAGTAGGGACCTTGCGACTGTATGGTATGAAGGGAGAAACCTAAATTTAGAAACCGTGGAATTGGGATATTCTCCGGCATCAGGCGTCGGTAATTCTCAATTTGGCGAGTATTATCGTTTGGCTGAAAACAATGCGAATGCAAATAATCTTCGTTTGGGCGGTGATGACCAGGACCCAATGTTTGAAGCGTCGCCTCAAGATGTAACCGTAGAAGAATTGCAGGAGAATCCTGAAGAATATATGCATACATTTGTAAATATTGAAGGGGTTATCACTGATACCTCACAGGATGGATTCACGATTTGTAATGATGGCCATTCGTTTTATGTGTATACAGGCAGTCAATCACATTCAACTGCGATTCGCTCTAATCGCCAAGTCAGTTTTGAAAAGCTTTTTCTAACGACCTACTTTGAATCATATCAGCTCACAAATTACTCTAATGATCGCTTTGAAGTACTTGATAGTGACGTCGAGCCTGAATGTGGAGAATAAGAAAACCCTGAGAATCGCGCATATCGCGATTTTCAGGGTTATTTTTTGTTTTTCATGTAACTATGTCCGACAATGCCGGGTTTAGTCATGTTTTTGATGTTTAAGATTACTTCTATTTCCTCATCCGACATCAAGCCTTCCTCGATGACGAGTTCGCGAATGGTTTTTCCTGTACGTATCGCTTCTTTGGCGATTGCGGCGCTTTTTTCGTAACCGATGTGAGGTGAGAGCGCAGTCACAACACCACTGCTGCGCTCAACGTAGGATATGCATCGATCTGCATTGACGGTAATGCCCTCAATGGCATTTTCTCGGAAGGTTTTGACACCGCGTCTTAGATAATCAAGGTTTGCAAACATGTTCACAAATATGATGGGTTCGAAGACATTGAGCTCAAGTTGCCCAGCTTCAACAGCTTTGGTGATGGAAGTATCATTGCCGATGACTTCAAAGGCGATTTGGTTGACCACCTCTGGAATGACCGGATTGACCTTTCCAGGCATTATCGAAGACCCTGCTTGAACCTGGGGTAGATTGATTTCATTAAAACCAGTAGTTGGTCCGCTGCTCATAAGGCGCAGGTCATTGGCGGTTTTTGATAAATTGACCGCAAGGGTCTTGAGTGCGCTAGAGAGCCACAAAAATGAATCCAGGTTTCGTGTTGAATCAATCAAGTTCCCCGCAATTTTGAGATTGATTTTACTGAGTCCCCTTAGATTTTTGAGGACTTCGTCTTGATAGATGGCATTGGCATTGAGCCCAGTACCCACAGCCGTAGCTCCCATATTGACATAAGTGAGCTCCTCTATGGCGTTTTCAACACGATTAATGTCACGCTGAAGGGCTTCAGCGAATGCACCGAACTCTTGTCCAATGCTGATGGGAACGGCATCTTGAAGGTGTGTCCGCCCCATTTTCACTGTTTCTATGTATGTGTTCGCCTTATCCAGATAGGCACGGTGGAGTTTTTTAAGTTCGCCTAGGAGTTTTTTAGAAAGATTGATGACTGCGATTTTTCCTGCCGTAGGGACCACGTCGTTCGTTGATTGTCCGAAGTTGACGTGATCGTTAGGATGAACAATATCATAACTGCCTTTTTCGTGGCCAAGTATCTCCACAGCGCGATTGGCGATGACTTCGTTGATGTTCATATGCATGCTTGTGCCAGCGCCACCTTGAATCATATCTGTTACAAATTGTTTATCCATTTTGCCATCGATAATATCATCACATGCCTGAATAATGGTATCAGTGATTCTGATATCAAGAAGTTCTGCCTTCATATTAGCGTCGGCCGCCGCCCGTTTGACAGTGGCGAGCCCTTTGATGAGTTCTTTGTGTATGGGTTGTTTTGTAATAGAGAAGTTTTCTTTTGCCCGCGCTGTTTGTATGCCGTAGTAGGCCGTACTTGGTATATTCACTTCCCCTATGGCATCTTGTTCTGTTCTATATTTCATTGGCGTCATCCTTTGCTTGTTGCTGGACAGAATCCGCGACGGCAGGTGCAACTCGACTGTCAAAAGGAGAAGGAATAATCGAGGTTTCGCTGATTTCATCGTCCTTTAAAACATTGGCGATTGCGTGTGCGGCGGCGATTTTCATATTCTCAGTAATGTTGCCTGCCTTGGCACTGAGGGCACCTTTAAAGATTCCTGGAAATGCCAGAACATTGTTGATTTGATTCGGGTGGTCACTTCTTCCCGTTCCCACAACTCGGGCTCCGCCACTTAAAGCCTTATCAGGGTCGATTTCCGGATCGGGATTCGCCATTGCGAAAACAAAGGGGTCCTTGTTCATTTTCCTGATCATAGTCTCATTAACGATATTGCCTACAGACACACCAATGAACACATCCTTGTTTTCGAACAATGATTCAAAAGTCACACTGCTAGCGTTTTTCGGAGAGTCAAGGATGTGATCATTCAATAAGCTTTTCACAACATCATCATACTGATCAATCTTTTTTTCATCGACCACACCATCTTTGTTGTAGGCGACGATAGATGCGACCCCGGCAGCTTTCAAAATTCTTGCGATGGAAGCGCCGGCAGCGCCAGTGCCGCTTAAGACAACGTTCAGGGTGTCCATCCTTTTGCCTGTGAGTTTGCAGCTATTGAGCAATGCGGCGAGTGTAACAATCGCTGTACCATGCTGATCATCGTGAAATACAGGGATATCAAGCAAGTTTTTAAGACGGTTCTCGATTTCCACACACTTTGGTGCAGCGATGTCTTCCAAATTGATGCCCCCAAAGGACGGAGCCATAAGACGGACGGCTTCAATGAAAGCATCCGTGTCTTGTGTGTCCAAACAAATCGGGAAGGCATCAACGCCGGCAAACGATTTAAAAAGTGCCGCTTTTCCTTCCATAACAGGCAGTGCGGCAGCGGGCCCAATATTGCCAAGTCCCAACACGGCGCTCCCATCGGTCACAACCGCAACCATGTTGCCTTTTGTTGTATATTCATAAATAGCGCTGGGCGTTTGTTCAATGGCTTTGCAGGGTGCAGCGACCCCTGGAGAATATGCCCATGAGAGTGCCTCTGCATTCGTTAAGGGGACTTTAGTGTTGACTTCTATTTTGCCTTTATATAGTTTGTGTAGCCTTAGGCTTTTTTCAGATAGCTTGTTACTCATCGCCGCCTCCTTTAAATAGTGAGTTTCCGTGAACATCGTATGCGACAAAGCATGGAAAATCTTCCACTTCAAGTGCGTAAACCGCTTCGGGACCCAAATCCTCATACATAAGTACTTTACGGCTTTTGACTTTGCTGGCGAGTAAGGCTCCAGCACCACCGGTTGCAATCATGTAGACGGCATTGTTCTTTTGCATTGCTTCTTGGAACGCTTTGCCTCGGTTACCTTTGCCGATCATCATTTTGACGCCCCGTTCCATGAGCGGAACGGACAAATCATCCATTCGGTAAGATGAGGTGGGTCCGCAGGCGCCTATGACCTCGCTTTCACGTGCAGGAGTGGGGCCAACATAATAAATAACCGCTCCCTGAAGGTCGAAGGCAGGGTTGTTCTCCTCAACTAAACGCATGTGTGCTTGGTCGCGTGCAGTGTATATCGTCCCACTAAGCAAGACCTTGTCTCCTACTTTAAGAGATTTGATTGTTTCGTTGGACAGTGGTGGATTTAGCCATTTCATAAAATCACCTCGTCATGCCGGTTGGCGTGACACTGAATGTTGATTGACACGGGCAGTGAGGCTATATGCATCGGATAGTGATTGATTTTAACGCCCAGACACGTTATATCGCCACCTACGCCCATCGCACCTACACCCAGGTCGTTGATTTCTTGGTAAAGATCATTCTCAAGCTGTCTGATTGTCGGATCATCACTGGAATCGTCCAAATCGCGAAGGAGTGCTTCTTTGGAAATCAAAGCACTTTTTTCGAGATTTCCACCAATCCCTATGCCGAGAATAATAGGTGGACAAGGGCGTCCTCCTGCATTAAACACAGTATCTTTGATAAGTTTTTTTACTCCGTCGATGCCGTCGCTGGGTTTTAACATGACTACTTTGCTCATATTTTCACTACCAGCACCTTTTGCGGCGAGTTTGATTCTTATTTGCGAACCTTCAACAAATTTTGTGTGGACCACAGCGGGAGTGTTGTCCTTGGTGTTTTCCCTGTTGAAGGGGTGGTTGACAACACTTTTGCGCAAATATCCCTCATCATATGCCGCTTTGACACCGGCATTGATTGCTCGGTCGATACTGCCATCAAAAATGACATTTCGTCCAAATTCGACAAATGCCACAACTATGCCAGTATCCTGACAAAGCGGAATGGTCCCTCGCTTTGCAATTTTTTGGTTTTCAATAATATCATCAAGGATGGATTTGGACACATCCTGGGTTTCTTTGTCTCTTGCATCCTCGAGTTTTTTGACAAATGAATCTTCCAAGTTATAATTAATCTTAATCAGACTTGTTTTAACAGCATTTTTCGTCGCTTCAAACGTGATTTTCCGCATTGATTCACCTCCGTATAATCAAGCGTATTATAACACAACGCAGCGGCCTTGATAAGACGTTTGGATAAAACATATCATTTAAACTTGCACTTGTGATATACTTTTGGTATAATGCCCATGCGTTAAACTTACTATGATGTTACTCATCATGGCGGAAGGAGAAATAATATGAAACAAGGCATTCATCCGAACTACAAAAAGGTCAAAGCAGTATGCACCACATGCGGAAATGAATTTGAAACAGGCTCAGTACTTGATGAGGTGCGTGTGGACACTTGCTCAAACTGCCATCCTTTTTATACCGGTAAGCAAAAACACGGTAAGACAGCTGGACGTGTTGAACGTTTCAACAGACGTTATGGCAGAAACAAAGACCAACAAGACAACTAATCAACTAAAACAAAGGCCAAGCTATGGCCTTTTTGTTTAGAAGGGGGCCATTATGAGAGCCATGCAAAAGCCTGGGTGGATTGAGGTTATCACTGGACCGATGTTCGCAGGCAAAACAGAAGAACTGCTGCGCAGAATAAAGCGCATGGAGTATGCAAAACAAAACATAGTCATTTTCAAGCCTGCTGTGGACAACCGCTTTGAATCACTCGATGTGACATCACACAACAAAAATCGCGCTCAGTCCATTCCCATCCAACAAAGTCAGGAAATTCTATCTCATGTAAGTAAAGAAACAGATGTCGTCGCTATTGACGAGGTTCAGTTCCTTGACGATCAAGTCGTTGATATTATCGATTCGCTTGCAAATGAAGGCAAGCGGGTGATGCTCACGGGACTTGACTTGGATTTTCGTGGAGAACCTTTCTCCATGATGCCGCAGATTATCGCAAAGGCGGAGTTTGTCGACAAACTCACAGCTATTTGTCTGTCGTGCGGTGCGCCGGCCACCCGGACCCAACGGATTATTGATGGCAGACCGGCGAAGTATTATGACCCTATCGTGTTAATCGGAGCGTCCGAATCCTATGAAGCGCGATGCCGCCATTGTCACAAAGTGCACCGAAAACCCAAAAACAGGCAGCCAATCCATCATGGCTAATCACGAATACTTTATGCGCGAAGCGCTTGAAGAGGCGAGCAAAGCTTATAAAAAAGGAGAGGTGCCCGTGGGGGCGGTTGTTGTGAGGGACAACCAAATCATAGGACGAGGGCACAACCAAAGAGAAACGCTTCAGCTGAGCAGAGGTCACGCAGAAATGATGGCTATTGAAGAGGCCTCCCTCACCATTGGTTCATGGCGTTTGGAACAGTGTTCCTTGTACGTAACACTCGAACCGTGTCCCATGTGCGCCGGCGCAAGTGTACAGTCACGCATCGATTATGTCTACTACGGAACGAAGGACGATAAAAACGGTGTCGATTCAAGTGGCATCAATGTTTTTGAAGGCAATTACACACATACGCCGCATCTCCAGGGTGGTGTTCTTGAAGACGAAGCAAGAACACTGATGAAAAGTTTCTTTAAGACTTTACGAAATCAGTGATTTGGTGTATAGTGTAAACGGACTAAATCTCTTATCAATCATCCCCATTCAATAGGTAACGGTGAACCAGGTCAGGCCGGGAACGGAGCAGCCTTAAGCTTGTTATCTATGTGGGTGGGGATGCTTGATAAGAGATTTTTATATGACATGTGCCAACGGCCATTGTAGGTATGTTATATGGTATAATAAAAGTTAATCAATAAGACAGGGTGATAACGATGGGCAAAGTAGTGTTTATAGATTTAGATGGAACAATTATTGATCATTCCGATTATTCCATTCCCCAATCAACAATAGATGCAATCCATGGAGCACAAAGCAATGGTCATGAAGTTGTCCTTGCCACAGGCCGTCCTCCGTCGCTTTTGTATGGCATAGACAAAGAATTGAATATCGACGTTATCATTGCTGCTAATGGACGTTATGTTTACTATAAAGGCAACGTAATTTATGAACAGACAATCGATGCCAAACTGGTTGAGTCGTTCGTTGATGATATGACCTCAAGGGGCATCGATGTTGGGTTCGTGTCTTCAAAAGCTTATGCAATGCCAAAAAAGCAAACAGACATCGGTGATAAATTCAGCGAATATTTCAGCCTTGAAAAACCGACGGTGATTGAGAACTTTCATAAGAATAATCCAGTTTTGCAAATGATTCTTTTTTATGAAAGTGAAGCGTTTGATCACATTGCAGATCAATATCCCGAACTTGAATTTAATCTTTCGTGTCCTTACGGTGTTGATATCAACGTTAGAGGCGGCATGAAGGAAGTCGGATTGAAAAAAGTGATTGGACACATGAACAAGACTATGGAAGATACAGTTGCAATCGGTGATGGAAACAATGATAAAGGCATGATTGAAACAGCCCATATCGGTATAGCCATGGGAAATGGAGCACCAATTCTCCATGAAATTGCTGACCATATCACTGCAACTGTCAGCAACGATGGCGTTTATAAAGCGTTTAAACATTTTAATTTAATCTGAGTTTTTTAACACTGGGTGATTTTATGTATGATGTAATAGTAATAGGTGGAGGGCACGCAGGAAGTGAAGCTGCGCTCGCCGCTGCGAGAATGAATAAAAAGACACTGCTTGTGACGGGCAATATCGATTATATTGCTGCCATGCCATGCAATCCCTCAATCGGTGGTCCGGCCAAAGGGATTGTCGTAAGGGAAATAGACGCCCTCGGCGGGGAAATGGGCATCAATGCGGATGACACACAAATTCAAATGCGTCTTCTCAACTACTCTAAAGGGCCTGCCGTGCGCGCACTGCGATCACAGTCGGATAAGGTCCAATATCCCAAGCGCATGCGTCAAACAATACTGAACCAACCCAACTTACACACAGAAGAAGCTTACGTTAAACAATTACTGGTGAATAATAATGTTGCCGAGGGCGTACAAACAACGGACGGTCAGATGTTTCATGCGAAGAAAGTCATTGTTACAACCGGGACGTTTTTAGATGCAAAAGTGTTGGTCGGAGATTCCAAAACTTCCCAAGGCCCTGAAGATCAAGAACCTTCTAAAAGTTTATCTCCACAGCTTAAGGAATTGGGGTTCACACTTTCCCGCCTGAAAACCGGGACGCCCCCACGTGTACACAAGGGCACAGTGGATTTCACCAAAACGCAACGTCATGAGGGTGACCGGTTGATTCGTCAATTTAGTTTTTATAACACAAAAACATACGACGTTGACAAACAAGTGCCGACTTATCTTACCTATACCACTCCGCCAACGCATGAAGTCATTAATCTTAATTTGGATAAATCGTCTATGTATAGTGGTGTCGTTGAGGGTGTAGGCCCAAGGTATTGCCCATCCATTGAAGACAAGCTTGTACGTTTCCATGACAAGCCGCGTCATCAAATATTCCTTGAACCTGAAAGCCTTGAAAGCGACGATATCTATATTCAAGGATTTTCAACATCAATGCCACACGATGTTCAAGAAGAGATGGTCAATAGTGTCCCTGGCCTTGAAAACGCAAAAATTACCAAGTATGCATACGCGATTGAGTATGATGCCATTGACGCGCGTCAACTGTGGCCGACACTACAAAGCAAAAATGTGACCAATCTCTACTTTGCAGGGCAAATCAATGGTACCAGCGGATATGAAGAAGCTGCTGGACAGGGCCTGATGGCCGGAATCAATGCGGCGTTATCTGTCGAGGATAAGGCCCCTTTGGTGCTCAAGCGGGATGAAGCCTACATTGGTGTTCTTATTGACGATTTGGTTACCAAAGGAACAACAGATCCCTATCGCCTGCTTACATCACGCGCTGAACACAGACTGCTGCTGAGACACGATAACGCGGATAGAAGACTGATGGAATTTGGGTATCAATGCGGATTATTGAGTGAACGCAAATATCAACTCTACTTGAAAAAACAACAATCAGTCAAAGCGCTTAAAGAGGCATTAAAAACGCTTGTCATATCCCCCAAACCCCACACTAACGAAATATTAAAAACACTTCATTCCTCACCGATTAAAGATAAGGTTTCATTTTATGATTTGATAAAACGCCCAGAAATAAAAGCGTCTCATATCAATTATTTTGATGATTCAATAATGTATGAGGATGAAATTTTTGAACAAGTAGAAATAGATATCAAATATGATGGATATATTAAAAAAGCACGCACACAATCTGAAAAACTCCGTGCACAAGAAAGTGTAAAGATACCAGATGGAATTAATTATGACACCATGGGCAACCTGGCTCAAGAAGCTAAAGAGAAACTTAAACAGGTGCAACCCCTTACTCTCGGACAAGCCTCGCGAATCAGTGGTGTCAATCCCAGTGATATTGCTGTACTTAGCTTACATCTAAAATCATCCCATAAATAACACTAGTTGCCGGGCTTATGTCCGGCAACTTTTAATGTTAAAGGTAAAATCTATGTGATAGAATGAAGAAAAGGTGATTATATGAATGAAAAAGCAATGATCGAACACTATTTAGGGAAAGCCATCACTTCGAAACAACACGCTTTGTTCGAAACTTATTATGATTACTTGACTGAATGGAATCAAAAGATAAATCTGACAGCTATTTCTGGCAAAGAAAATGTTTACCTTAAGCACTTCGTTGATTCGTTGACACTCGTATATCTTATGAAACTGGATAAACAGACACTGTTGGATGTTGGAAGTGGTGCTGGGTTTCCAAGTATTCCTCTGAAAATTCTGTTTCCTGAAATCAAAATTACTATTGTCGATTCACAAAAAAAGCGTATTAATTTCCTGAAGGGTCTTACAGAAAAACTGGGAATTAATGCAACGTTAATCCACGGACGCATCGAGACCCACACTCACAAGGGTTTATATGATATCGTAACTGCAAGAGCCGTAGCTAGATTGAACGCTCTTTGTGAACTGTGTGTGCCCTTTGTGAAAGAGGACGGACATTTCGTTGCTTATAAGGGCGTTAACTACGAAGAAGAGCTCACAGCATCACGCAATGCCTTATCGATGTTGAATGCAACTATTAACAAAGTAAAAACATTTGATGTGAACGAAGAGTCAAGAGCACTCATTGATATCGTAAAATCCGGGCCCACACCTAAAAAATACCCCAGACAATTTAGTAAGATAAAATCAAACCCGTTATGATGGGCGTGATAATATGTTTAATCCTATGAACAACGAGCAAGAAGAAAAACAAGAGCAAATTTATAGAATTGAAATGGATCACTTACGCAAAAAAACGGTTATTTTGAACATTTTGATGCTAATTATGGCACCGCCCATTATTATTGCACTTTACATGTTCGATATCAATCCAATCAATTTAGTCGTTTACTCGCTTGTGTTCGTTTTTTTAATTGCGATTAATTCGATGTTTTTTCACTACAAGCACTTGTTTCCCGATATAAGATTATCGATGTATATCACCACCTTTGGCCTTTATTTGATTACCATTGCCGCTATTGTCGACATTGCAACACCGAGCGTGTTTACAATGTTGTTTTTAACCTATGCACTCGTGTCTATTTATCAGGATTTTAAACTCGCTTTGACAAATAACTTATTATTGTTGTTTTCAGGCAGCTTAATCGTGCTTCAGTTTCATCAAATATTCCAGACCTCTCAAGCTTTGTCGTTATCTTCGTTTTATATCATGGTTTTTTTGATTATATTCGTAGCACTCCTTTCGTTATCTTCTTTCGTGCTTATCAAACGCAAATCACAGTTTTATCAACAAGTGGTCAATGTTAAAGAAGAGGAGTACAAATATATTGAGACTATTTTTTCAATTCAACAGCAAAATGCTCAAAAAGAATCTGATCATAAAACATATTATGACCACATAGAAAGATTCACAAAAGCGCTTGCGGATTCAATCGGTGTTAATAATGTTTTCAAAGAACGGGTACATATCTTAAGAGACTTGCCAAACTACAGTGAAAAAGCGCTTTTGAAAAAATATCCCAGTTATAATAAGGCGGATTTTGAAGAGCTTAAACAAATAGAACTTTTTGAATATAAAAAAATCGCCTATATTGCATTTAAAGCTGCACAAATCCACACTATTCAGCCAGAAAAAAAAGAGTTGCTATTTGAGGCAAATAAAGCGTCTTTTAATCATCGTGAGGATGCATTGGAAGTTAAAATTATCGCATTTTCCGTGTTTTATGCCTTGTTAAGGTCAGATAAAATTGCAATGAAAAAGTTAACACATGATGAAATCTTTGACATTCTAAGTTCGCAAGCCTTTAAAAGAAATGTGAATGATGAAATAATCAATATCTACTTAGCAAACAAAGAGGAATTCGAAACCGTAATTGATAAAGCGTACAATAAGGCGGTGAGTGGACAATGAAAGAGCTCATCGATAAAATTCGTCACAGTGAGTTTTTAACGTTAAATGAATTGTTACAGGTAAAAGTGACAATGGTTATGTTTTTCTTACTCATTTTTGGTCTGCTGACCATCCCAGTATCCTTTTTCGAAGATTTGGCGATAACTATAAGAATCATTGTCCCCGGTACATTTATTCTTCTTTATTCATTTTCCTTCCTGATGCTAATTTTGGGAAAATCCCGAATAGCGATGCATCTAAGTATTTTTACTTTTTTTGGGTTGACTGTTTATTATGTTGATGGATCCGGTCAATTGTATGGGTATTTTCTGCTTTTCATCACACTAACAGTTATCATTTTTTATCAAGATATTACAACATATATTCTTTATGGAGGTATAGTAACAGCATATGGCGTGGTATTTATTAGAACCACTGACGAGCTCATTACTGATTTGCCGGCGCAATACGCATCCGTTTCACTTGTCATTTATCAGTTCATACTGATAGGATTCTTTTTTATTTTTTTACTAAGGTTCATCTTAACTGACAGCATTAACGAAGATTTGAATAACCAATACTTGAAAGCATCAAAAGCAAATAAACGCTACAGGGAGTATATTCGTAAATATGTCAATGAACTACAAGATCGCGAAGGAATAACACCGCATTATAAGAGAAGCAATTTCCAAGAAGCAATCAAAGAAATATCTAAGACCATCAATAACCATTTAGAAATACCCGTTGATAATCTTGAGGAAGTTGTCGAATATTACTTTTTCTTGCACCATCAAGACATATACCGAATCATTAATAACAATGAAGCCCCAAAACAAGCTAGAGAATACGCCGTTCAATTTGAAAAATATCTTATTGATCAAGAAAGCGAATTGAATGAACTGTTGTTTAGTGCGGCGTTTGAAAAGACACCAAGCATAAAAAACAAAATAAAACGATATGAACAGAATTTAAATACTATGTTCTCAAATAGGACAAATAGAATCATCGGGCTTGCAATTTTATATAAATTCTTGACAAATGAAGTGACTCAAATAGATAATTGGGGGCGTGTTAATAAAATATTAACCCACTCCGAATTTAAGAAACTTATACAGGGCCAAGAATTTCGTGACATCATATCATTTGAAGATTTGAACTTTTTCTTAAAAAACGAAGCAAAGTTTAAGGAATATCTTTAAGTTATCCACATTTTTTGTGGATAACTTAATTTTTGTTGCAATGAAATAATACGGTGCTTGTGATAAAATATATATGATTATGAGTGACAATACAGAGGTGTAGCATGGGCAAAGTTTTAGCAATAAGCAATCAAAAAGGTGGTGTTGGTAAAACAACCACGAGTGTTAATCTGGCGAGCTCTTTATCATACCTTGGTAAAAAAGTCTTGCTTATTGACATTGACCATCAAGCAAACGCAACCACATTTATGGGAATTAATCGGTCGAGTCTTGAAGCAACAGTGGCCGATGTTTTTGTCAATGGGACAAAATTAGAAGAAGTAGTTCATAGAGTTGAAAGCGTTGAGGTCGACATGATTCCAGCGAGATTTGAACTAGCCAACGTTGAACAGAAAATATTAAACGACACGAACAAAGATTTTTTGCTTTCAAACGCGCTTGAAAAGATCAAAGACTCTTACGATTTTGTGATAATAGACTGTCCCCCATCCTTAGGGATTGTTACTATGAACGCCCTCATTGCAGCGGATAGTGTTTTGATTCCTGTTCAATGTGAATTTTTAGCACTCGACGGTCTTACTCAACTCCTCAATACAATTCGATTAATTCAGAAAAAACTTAAATATACCCAACGAAAGCTTACAATTGAGGGTGTCTTACTCACTATGTTGGATACTCGTAGTAATATTGGATATGAAGTCATTGAAGAAGTGAAGACCTATTTCAAAGAGAAAGTTTTCGAAACAATTATTCCCAGAAACGTTAAAGTATCGGTTGCACCAAGTTATGGACTTCCTGTGACTGAATTTTCTCCTCGCTCCAAAGGGTCGATCAGCTATCAAAATCTTGCCAAAGAAGTAGTGAATAATAATGGTGGGTGAAAAAAAAGAACATTTGGGCCGTAGAATCCTTGATTTGATTGAAGAAAACGAAGTGAAGATGTCAGAAAATGAAGAGATCTATGATTTAGACATATCTTTAATCAAGCCAAACCCCGAACAACCTCGTACTTTTTTCGATGAGCAGTCATTAAAAGAATTGGCTGACTCCATTGATAAACACGGTATTATTCAGCCGATTATCACCAGGCCTATGCAAGAGGGATATATTGTTGTTGCGGGGGAACGTCGTCTGAGGGCTTCTAAGATGCTTGGTAAGCAGACAATACCAGCGATTATTAGGGATTATAATGCGATATATCTTGCTGAGCTGGCTATTTTAGAAAACCTTCAAAGAGAAGAATTAAGTCCCATTGAGGAAGCACTCGCCTATACCAGGATTATTAAAAACCTTTCCATATCCCATGCCGAACTTGCTAAAAAGATAGGGAAAAGTCGATCATATGTTACGAATTTAATAGGTCTGATTGGCCTTCCAGAGCGCGTGATAAGACAAGTAAATGAGAAAAAACTAAGTATGGGACATGCTAGAGTGTTAAGCAAGCTAAAAAATGAAAATCTTATCAAATCTTTAGCAGATGATGTAATCAAAAACCAAATGAACGTACGAGATTTAGAGAAATATGTGAAAAAAAATAAATCAGATAGTTCTCCGACACGTCAAAAATATGTTTCTGATGAACAAATACGCGCACTAAAGAAATTGCTTGAGAGGAATTTTTCAGTTACAACTCAAGTTTGGGTTCAAGGTGAGTCTGTTAAGATTAATTTTGGTGGGAAAGATGAAATGAAGCAATTTATAGACAAACTTATTGACGATTATGATAGAAACTCAAATAAGGGAGGCGGTTTAAATTCAA
Source organism: uncultured Candidatus Izemoplasmatales bacterium (assembly GCA_964581705.1). Lineage (GTDB taxonomy): Bacteria > Bacillota_I > Bacilli_A > Izemoplasmatales > Izemoplasmataceae > B1SED10-225. Next base: position 689 of record CAZOPM010000015.1, on the reverse strand, counting down.
AATGATACTGCGTTTAACATAGGACAAGTTGTAATGATGAAAAAGCCTCATGCTTGCAAAACTAATGAATGGGAAATCATTCGATATGGTGCTGATGTTAAACTTAAATGTCTTGGGTGTGAACGTGTCGTCCTTCTTGAAAGACCAAAATTTAAAAAGAATGTTAAAAAGATATTAAAGGATGAGGCGTAAACGATGGAAGATTTGATCAAAAAGATTATTGATTTTAGAGATTCTAGAAACTGGGATGACCATGATACACCTGAGACATTAAGTAAATCCATTATTATAGAAGCGGCGGAACTATTGGAAAATTTTCAATGGGGAGAAAATATTAGCTATAATCATCAAAATGTAAAAGATGAATTAGCGGATTTACTTATTCTTATACTTGCGATGGTTCATGATTTAAATCTTGATGTTGATACAATAATTGATGATAAATTACAAAAAATAGCAAAAAAGTACCCAATTAAAAATTAGGCTTGCTTTTTAATAGCGTTTAGTTTAGAATGACCTTTGCGTGTTTGGAGGGGTAGCGAAGTGGCTAAACGCGGCAGACTGTAAATCTGCTCCCTCAGGGTTCGGCGGTTCAAATCCGTCCCCCTCCACCATGAATGGGCTATAGCCAAGAGGTTAAGGCATCGGACTTTGACTCCGACATCGGTGGTTCGAATCCACCTAGCCCA
>CAZOPM010000014.1:12886-40389 GCA_964581705.1 uncultured Candidatus Izemoplasmatales bacterium | reverse complement strand
AGTATATTACAATCCCAATCGTTTGTCAACTCCAACGCTTGGATGAACCACAAAGGTTCGTTTGGGGGCCATTATCAAGATTGTGCTTCACCCAAATGAAAAGCCAGCTAAGGGAAACTGGCTTTTCAAAGAGTCCTTCATAAGGGGTCAGGGGGTTAAGTTGTTCTATAGGAGTGGTTAATGAATGGAGAGTGATAATTCATAGTGGATGCCTGTTGCGTTAGTGATTAGTTGTTTGGTCTCATCATTGATGGGAGCGTCAAGTTTCAAAGTGGTGGTGATCCGCATGTTGCCCGCATCTGTCTTCTCAACAGTGTGGGATTGAGTGATCCATTCGCTGGATTGCTCGATAAGCCCTGAGTCGTCTTTGAGGTGCAGGTGGTCGAAACGGGGGACAAAATCATCGGCTGCATCGTCCAAAGCCACTTCATGAACAAACGTAAGGGTATGGGTGGTGGTGGATGTTTGAACGGCGCTTGTAGGAATCCATTGAAGTTCTTCATCAATGCGTTCGCTTCGAAGGATTGTATAAGGCGCATCTCCAGGTGTAGTGGGCATGGCGGATGCTTCCCAGGAATTGAAGGCTGCTACAGTGATTATGGAAAGAAAAAAAACTAAAGCCGCTACGACGATGGCACGCATCATCATCACTCCTTTGCAATAAGTTAGGCATCTGGCTGTCTCAGTGAGACCCTGTAGTTTTCCGTCCCCGGATTGCTCCGGGTTTGGCTTTATCAAACCTATCGCCGGAGATACTTGGCAATAGTTTGAGTAGTGTTGCTATTCATTTACATGCGTATCATATCATATTTTGTCGCATAAAGCAATTAATGGAAGGTGAGGGTTTGTTTGAACGTGAGGAAGTCACGCATAAATGTCTCGTGATAATCATCAACGGTGAAGCTGCTCACTACGAAATCAAACAGCGCGCCATCCCCGCGTTTAGCGCTTTTTCTAAGTACACCCTCATAGGTGAAACCAAGCGATGTGCGCAAATGAGCGCTCGCGTCGTTGTGCGGGTAGTGAGAATACCCTACGCGCGCAAGATTGAGCCATTCAAAGGCGTAGACAAGCATCGCCTTGGTCGCTTCTTTCATATACCCCTGGTGCTGAAAATCGGGATGGCAGACCATGCCCACTTCCGCTTTGTGGTCATGGGTGAATGAATGCAGCTGAATTGTCCCGATCAGTGTGTCCATATCCTTGATGATGACCGCATATACCGGGGGATGATTGTTGCGCGCGACCATGCGGGCGTGGTGAATGAAGCGGCGTGTGTCACGCAGGCTTTTGTGGGGCGTCCATCCCGCATCGGGTCCGATGCGTGGGTGGGATGCGTAGGCGAAGACGTCCGTCTCATCGCTCATTCTAAGCGGACGCAGGAAAAGCCTCTGTGTTTCAATACTGGGTTGAGGGATCATCGGGTACCAGCATGCTCCAGCGTTCAATGTCGATGAAATTGAGCGACTTGTAAAGCTTCTCAGGAATGGGGTCATCATAATAAAGGCACAGATCTTTGCCTTTGTGATTGATATAAAGATCCATCAAATAGTGCATAACAGTCCGTCCATACCCTTTGCCCCGGGCATCGGAATGGGTGGCTACCGCAACGATCATGGCGTTTTTTTTCGTTTCGAATACTGCGCTTGCACTCGCCATCACTCGTCCGTGTTCATCTTCCATAAAACAAGTCGTACCGTTTTCACCGGAATGGTGGGTCAGGTACTGCACTGCTTCATTGCTTCCCTTGCGGTGCAGGGTAAACAGCTCGGGAATGTGTTTAATAAGCTCAAAAACCTTGGTCGCCTCTTCCTTTGTACGCAAGATTTGTATGCCGCTATAATCGATGGATTCATCGCGGGTGAAGGTGGTGCTTTTCATGAATTTCATCTTATCTTCGCGCATGGAGGGATAAAAGGGTTTGATGGCTTCAAGCAACGCTTCTTTGCCGCTGATGAAAAGAAAGTCGAATTGGTTGAAGACATCAATCCATTCCTTGTTAAAATCACTGCTTTTAGCGTAGTAAGTGATGTTGGACATATTACGGCTCATCACTGCAAAGTACTCATCGTCCCTGAATTCGCCATAAAGCTGCTGGTTAGGGTTATTAAACGCACCGTTGTAGATATCACCGATGATGTAGATATTGATTTCCGCTTCGCGGTGCAAAAAATCAAGCACTGATGCCTTGTCCTGCATTGTTAGTTTTCTAATCATGAGTGATGTGTCCTTTCTAATAAAATAGTCACTGGACCATCATTGATAAGCGAGATGTCCATGTGCTCTTGGAAAGCGCCGGTGGCGACACTCACAGCGTATTGGCGGCGCAGCATCTCATTGAACTGTTCATAAAGCGCGTTGGCCTCAGTGGGTGGCATCGCACCGGTGAAAGAGGGTCGATTGCCTTTTTGGGTTTTGGCTTCTAAAGTGAACTGCGAGATACTCAAAATTTCACCGCCAGTGTCAGTGACACTTACGTTCATTTTGCCTTCGCTGTCTTCGAAGATGCGCAGGTTGGCGACTTTCTTCGCCATCCAAGGCAAAAGTGATGCGTCATCGCCTTTTTGAAATGAGACAAACAGCGCAAGTCCGGCCCCGATGGCACTGTGGGTTTTCCCACCAACCACACAAGATGCTTGGGAAACTCTTTGCACAAGCACTTTCATTATTTCATCAACCTTTCGATGTTGAGGACGCCCTTGATTTTTTGCAGGTTCAAAATGATGTTTTCAAGCTCGCTGCGGTTGTGGATGCCGAGTTTGGCTTTAATGACCCCTTCACCGCGTTTGTTGGTGGAGGCGCTCACTTGGTCGACTTTTCCGCTATGAGTGGTGGTTGTATTGATCACTTCGGCGAGAATGTTGTCGCGGTTCATGACGATGAGTTTGAGATTGACTTCATGAATCTCGTTTTCATAATCGGCCCATTTGACATCGATGTAGCGACCGCTGTCGAGATTTTGCAAGTTCTTGCATTCCTTGCGGTGCACAGCAATGCCGCTGCCTTTGGAGATATAGCCCTTGATGGCATCTCCGGGGATGGGCGTGCAACAGTTGGAGAGTTTCACCGAAGGATTGTCCAACCCTTCCACAACGATATTTGAGTCGGTCTGCTGGGTGGGGCGCTTGGTACGGTTGATGTTTTCAATCAGTTTTTCCTCGGTGAATGCTTCTTTCCCAGTAAGGGTATTGAGCGCGCTGCGGGCGCTCAGTGTATTTTTGCCGATTTCATAGTAGAGGTCTTCCGCATTGTGGATGCCCTTGTTGGCAAAGTTTTTTTGGATAATTTTATCATTTAGGGGAACTTTATCTTTGCGGTGTTCGAGTTCTTTATTGATTTCTTCACGACCCATTTCCATGAGTACATCGCGGCGTTCTTTGTTAAGATAATTCTTGATTTTCGCTTTGGCGTTTGAGGTCTTGACGATTTTCAGCCAGTTGTCATTGGGACCAAAAGAATTCTTCGAAGTCTTGATATGAACGATATCACCGGTTTCAAGTTCATATTCAAGGGGGACAATTTTACTGTTCACAATGGCCCCCACAGTCTTGATGCCTACTTCCGTATGGATGCGGAAGGCGAAATCAAGCGGGGTCGCGCCCTTGGGCAAATCAATGATGTCTCCATTGGGGGTGAACACATAGACATTGGAATGGAATATGTCATCCCGGAGCAAATCGACGACTTCTTCATCCGATTCGCTTTCTTCGGTAAATTTGATCAGATCACCGTACCATTTGAGTTTTTTGGACACCATCTCGGTCATCGGCTCGCGCGTGCCTTCTTCCTTGTAAGCCCAGTGCGCGGCGATCCCGTATTCAGCGATTCTGTCCATTTGCGGCGTGCGAATCTGAATTTCATAAATTTTACCGTTGGCGATCACCGAGGTATGCAAGGACTGATACATGTTGGGCTTGGGCATAGCGATATAGTCTTTAAACCGATTAGGGATCGGGGTGTATTTGGAGTGAATGATGCCGATAGCGCTATAGCACGATTCGACACTGTCAACAATCAAGCGCAAAGCGAGAAGATCATAGATTTCCTCGAATTCTTTGCTGCGCGACTCCATCTTTTTATAGACGGAATAGATGTTTTTGATGCGGCCTTTGATATTGTAATCCATGTTGTGCTCGCTAAGTAGATATTCAAGATTGGTGCGCATCGCTTCAAGGTCCTGTTCGCGGTTTTGCTTGGTATCGGCAATCATTTGTGCAATGCGGCGGTATATATCCGGATAAGTGTACTTGAATCCGGTATCCTCAAGTTCCGCTTTGAGAATATACATACCCAGTCGGTGCGCCAAAGGCGCGAAGATTTCCAGCGTTTCACGGGCAATGCGGCGCTGTTTGTCCTCCGGAAGATTGCCGAGGGTACGGATGTTGTGAAGCCTGTCAGCGAGTTTGACAATAATCACGCGGATATCTTTGGCCATCGCCAGCAACATTTTTTGATAGTTTTTCGCCTGGGCTTCTTGTTTTTCCGCCTCAGCGTCCTCCATCCCCTTGAATTTGTATTGACCGAGCTTGGTTACCCCTTCTGTGACCAAGGCCACATCCTCACCGAAATTCTGTTCAACGTCTTCATAGGACGCCGAAGTATCCTCGATGCAATCATGCAAAAGCCCCGCCATAAGTGTGGTGGGGTCGGTTTGGTATTCACTCAAAATATAGGCCACACTGATGGGGTGAACGATGTAGGATTCACCGCTTCTGCGCATCTGGCCTTCGTGATGATCCTTGGCGTAATGATAGGCTTTTTCTATCATCGCAAGGTCATCGTCATTGGTGATGTATGTTTTGATGTTCTGCATCAATTCGTCAAATGTGGGGGTGCGTTCCATGGGGATGCCTCCTATCAGTAAATCAGCAGGCTGTGCACGGGATAATTCTTAAAGCGCTGGCGGCCGTGGAGCTGCGCCAGTTCGATAAGAAATACAATGCCCACAACGTTGCCGCCGGCCTTTTCTACGAGTTTGATCGTCGCTTCAATCGTGCCGCCGGTGGCGAGCAGATCATCGACAATCACGACCCGCTGACCTGTCTTGATGTCGTCTTTGTGTATGGACATTTCCGATTTACCATACTCGAGTTCATACGTTTCCGTATAACTTTCCCTGGGCAGTTTGCCGGGTTTGCGCACAGGCACGAATCCTGTGCCCAGCTGAATGGCTACGGGCGTGCCGAAAATGAAACCGCGCGCATCGGGCCCGACGACGACATCAGCATCTTTTTCACGTGCGTACTCCATCATTTGTTTCGTAGCGTAGCGGAATGCCTGAGCATCGGCGATCAAAGGGGTGATGTCTTTGAACATAACCCCGTCTTTAGGAAAATTCGGAATCGTTTTGATATAATCTTTGAGTTTCATGGCAATCACCTTTTTTTCTTTGAGTTAGACATATTATAACACAGGTTCGGTGGGGCGATACAATCTACATGCGCTCCGGTGCGTCCACACCAATCAGTGAAAGCGCATCCTTGATGACGATGCGTGTGGCGTGCATCAAATTGAGATGTTCGTTAATGCGCGGCGCATCGGCCTTGATCACAGGGACGTTGCTGTAAAAACTGTGCAGTGCGCCTGCGAGTGAATGGATGTAGTTGGTGACTTTGTGCACCTGACGTTTCTTGGCCGCTTCAGCGATGACACTGGGATAACGCGAGAGCCATTTCATAAGTGACACGCCATCATGACTGGTGATGGAAGCGTACGTGTCAATGGTTTCATCGACGCTATAGCCCTGGGCGCGCGCTTTGTTGATTAGTGTAACCAAGCGGGCGTGGGCGTACTGCGCGTAATAGACGGGATTGTCGGTACTGTTTTTAATCGCGAGGTCCAAATCAAGGTCCATGTGCGTGTTAAGCGAATGGCGCGCAAAGAAATAACGCACAGCATCGCGTCCGGCCTCTTCGATGAGATCGCGCAGATTGATTGCGCGCCCACTGCGCTTGCTCATTTTCACTTCTTCGCCATCTTGAAGCACGCGCACAAGCTGCAACATATCCACTTCAAGCTTATCGCTTTGATTGGTGAACATTTCAATGGCAGCTTTAAGCCTTGAGACGTATCCGTGATGATCGCTGCCCAAAATATCGATGAGTGTATCGAAACCGCGGTCGAGTTTCGTCTTGTGATACGCGATATCGGGGACCAGATACGTATTGGTGCCATCCGTTTTGATAAGCACTCTGTCTTTTTCATCGCCGTAGTGACTGGTCTTTAAAAACGTTGCCCCGCTTTCCTCATACGTAAAACCATTATCCTCAAGCCAGCTGAGTGCTTCATCGACATCTCCGTTATCATAGAGGGATTGTTCCGAATAAAACACGTCGAATTCCACACCGAAATCTCGTAAGTCCTGTTTGATGCCTTCTAAGAGCTTTTTCACGCCGTGAGCCTTGAAAAACTCAGTCGCATCGGTGCCTAAGAATTGGTCACCGTGCTGTGTCTTGATGGCCTGTGCGATGGCTGTGATTTCCTCGCCGCGGTAGCCATCTTCGGGAATCGGGGTGTGTGTGCCGTGAAGTTGCTCGTAACGTGCTTGGATGCTTCTAGCGAGATTGATGATCTGATTGCCCGCGTCGTTGACGTAATATTCACGCGTGATACTGTAGCCGGCCTTGCGCATGATGCGCGAGAGTGAATCGCCTGCGGCGGCGCCGCGGGCATGGCCCACATGAATCGCTCCGGTAGGATTGACGCTGCAGTATTCGATGTTAATGGAATGGGGATTTTCAAGGGTCCCCTGGCCGTAGGCATCGCCCTGGGCGAGGACGGCGCTGATGGTGCGGTGATAATACGCGTTTGCTACATAGAAATTGATAAACCCCGGTCCCGCGATTTCCACGCGGTCGACATAGTCGCTAGATCCAAGGGCATCAACGATTGTCTGAGCGATGGAGCGGGGATTGTTTTTAAGGGGTTTTGCGAGGGTCATGGCCACGTTGGTGGAAAAATCACCATGGCTTTCATCCTTGGGCGTTTCAATCTGGATGGGGCGCTCTAGGTCGTAGGCACGCTTGAGGGCCTCGCTGAGAAGGTCGGTTATGATGGTTTCGATAGATTGCATACACTCACGTCCTGATTAAAGTTTTAAATTCATTTGTTCCTGGAGGGTCTTCTTGCGCGGTTGGGCATACAGTTTCATCCATTTCGCGCTGCGTCCGCGCCCCAGGGGACGAATCTTTTTTTCCTCTCGCAGGCGTTTGAGCGTGCGGTTGATGGTCGATTCGCTGATGGTGGGGTGGGCCCTGCGGATGGCTTCCTTGGTGAACACCTCATCGAGTTTATTGATGGTGTTTTCAATGTAGTCGCCTTTGTTGAGTTGCTGGTCGAAGGTGTAGTTTCGAAGCATTTCTGAGAGTTCCTTGTAGGATTCGATCGTCACATCGAGGATGAAACGGTGGAAATCGTGGGTATCGGATAAGCCTTCGGCCCAGTTGTGAGAGGCTTCTGAAAGAAGCGATGAGAACGTTTCGCGGCGCTTGAAAATTTTCTCAAAAAAGCTTGTCAGGTGAAATGCCTGATAATCGGCGTTGAGCAAGAGAACATAAAATGTCAGAAGCGCAATGACGTCGTTGTGGGCGGCGAAAGGTTTAAGCTGCATGAAATCGACATAAAAGTTGAGCGCGATAAACCCGGGTTCGTAATCACTGGTGCGTAGCGCCTTGTTATGGGCGTTGACAAGCGCTTCGAGCGCATCACGTTTTGTTTTGACACCGCTTGCGAGCAAGGAGGGTTTGGGCACATCCTTGCTCGATTTGGCGAAATGCAGGTTAGCCGGCGAATCAATCGCGCCATAGAGAAATTTGAGGAGATCTTGGATTTCCCGGTCGATGAGGGTAAAATCACCTGTGTCGGCGTGCATGCGCTTAAGCGCATGCTTGAAGTTTTTAAGCAGTATTTCATCTTTGTTTTTCGGTTTGCCTTCCTTAAGCAAAATCGCCTTGTAGCGTGCATCGCTAATGGAGAGGTCTGTGAGTTGCGCCATAAAATAGGCATCGTGTTGAATGGTTTGCTCCAGGAGGGTTTCATAATCGTTTTCAACGCTTTTGATATATTCGCGGTTGCGCCCGATGAACCGATAAAGCGTCAAATACCGACGAATAATATCGTTAGGCATGCGATTTTTATTCAGATTGGAAAGACAGTTCATCAGACACCTCCTTAATCTTTGTTAAACAGGGAGACTTGTTCGCGCGATTGAGTGGGTTCTGGGGTATAATCACTCAGCGGCGGAAGGGTCTCGTCTTCTTCTGCGCGCGTGATGAGCAACCACTGTGCTTCCCCGTGAGCTTTGCTGATGAAGCTTTTGCCATGTTCTCCTTGCGTGGGTTTGATTGCAAAGGCGGTGAGGGGAACATACGCTTTGGTGGTGATGATGCGCATGGGTGCACGGTGTTTGTAGTCACTGGCGAATAGCATCACAGCGTCGCGCACTAAGTAGGGATTGGTCTTGATGGGTTTATAAAGACGACTTCCGCGCTGCGACCGGCGTTTTTTCTGGATTGAATGGGGGTCGATGCGTTTGATGGTACCGCGGTTGGTGAGCACTGCGATTGCACCTGCTGCGCGCAAGGGTAAGGTGGTCGCCAGGGTATCATTCGCAGAAAGCTGCATCGCCTTGACGCCCTTGGCGGTCGTCGAAGCCACGGGAATGCCTTGAAGGTCAAAGCGAAGGGCATGGCCCTGAGCGGAAATGGTCATGACCTCCTGGGTATCACCGGCGATTTCGCGCACATCGTTCAAAATGTCACCGGCGTTTAAGCGCACGGCGTTAAAGGTGCGCTGGTAGCGCTGGACCTCAAAGGAGGCGACATCAGTTTGCTTGATGAGCCCCTGCTTGGTTGTAAAAAGCAAGCGTGCAAGGGTGTTAAAGGATTCATATGCGAAGACGCGCACGATGCGCTCCCCGTCCTTAAGTGCCGCAAAGTGCGACAGATGATGGCCCAGTTCTTTCCATTTGAGCTGAGGGATCTTATAGACGGGCAAAAACACATAGTTTCCGTGCGAAGTGAAGATGAGCAACGTATGATGCGTGGTAATCGTCGATTCATAGATGAAAGCGTCGTTTTCCTTGAGTTCGACCGTGTCGGTCGCCTTGTAACTTCTAAGCGAGGCTTGTTTGACGTAGCCATCCTTGCTGATGGCGACGGCGACGCTTTCTGATTCAATGAGCGCTTCTTCATCGACAGTGATTTTCTCTATCGATTGTTCAATTTGACTGCGCCTTGGCGTCTTGACAGCCTTGATGACATTGCGCAGTTCCTTTTTAATGACTTTTTCAAGGGTTTTTTCATTGGAGAGCACATCGTTGAGATGTTCAATGAGTGCTTCAAGCTCCTTTTTTTCCTTTTTAAGTCCTTGCAAGTCGGTATGGGACAAGCGATAAAGCTGCAAGGTGAGAATCGCTTCAGCTTGTTCTTCGGTGAAGACGAAGGTGGTGGTCAGTTGGGTTTTGGCGTCTTTTTTGGATGCGCTTTTGCGAATGAGCGCGATGACTTCATCGAGGATGTCGACCATGTAGATGATGCCCTCGACGATATGGAGGCGGTGTTTCGCTTTGCGCATATCGTGATTGGCGCGGTTGGTGACCACTTCTTTTTGATGATAGATATAGGCGTTGAAAATATCGAATACCGACATGGTCTGTGGACGTTTGTTGTTGATGGCGACCATGTTGTATGTATAGGTTTTGGTCAGGTCGGTCTTTTTGTGCAGGAAGTTGAGAATGGCTTCGGGTTCAAAGCTTTTTTTGACCTCGACTACCACGCGCAAGCCTTCACTTGAGGATTCGTCGCGCACTTCCTTGATGCCATCCACCTTGCGTTTGAGTCGAATCTCATCCATCGCGCGCACCAGTGAGGCTTTGTTGGTTTCATAAGGAATCTCCGTAATGACAATATCCATATCTTCGATGGTGACGTTGCTTTTGATTTTGATGCGGCCCTTGCCTGTCTCAAATGCCTGTCGGATGCCTTCTTCACCCTGCACGATAGCGCCGGTGGGGAAATCGGGACCGGGCATAATCTCAAGCAATTCATCGGTGGTGAGAGCGGGCTTATCAATGAACTTGATGATGGCCTTGATGACTTCTTCGATGTTGTGCGGCGGTATTTCCGTGGCGTAGCCTGCGGAGATGCCGCTGGCACCGTTGACGATGAGATTGGGGAAGCGGGCGGGAAGCACAATCGGTTCGTATTCCTCATCGTCGAAGTTGGGCGCGTAATCAACAGTGTATTTGTCAATATCCTGCAGGAGAAACTCACTGACTTTCGACATGCGCGCCTCTGTGTAGCGCATCGCCGCGGCGCTATCGCCGTCGATTGATCCGTTGTTTCCGTGCATGTCAATGAGAATCTCGCGCATCTTGAAATCCTGGCTCATGCGCACAATCGCTTCATAAACACTGGAGTCCCCGTGGGGATGGTATTTACCGATGACATCGCCCACGATGCGCGCGCTTTTTTTGTAGGGTTTATCCTGCGTAAGACCCAGGCGGTGCATCGCATATAAAATACGGCGCTGGACAGGTTTAAGCCCATCGCGCACATCGGGCAGCGCCCGGTCTTGGATAATATATTTGGAGTAGCGTCCGAAACGCTCACCCATGATGTCTTCTAGATTCTCATCGATGATTTTGCCTTCGATGAAATCATCAATAATTTTGTCGAGTGTGTCTGCCATGCGTCTACTCCTTTATTTCAAAGTTGTCTTCATTGGTGAAAGTTACGTTCGTCTCGATCCAGTCGCGCCGCGGTTCGACTTTATCACCCATAAGCGTCTTGACTTGCTTTTCCGTATCGGCAAGGTCGTTGATGGTCACTTTGATAAGGGTGCGGGTCTGTGGGTCCATGGTGGTTTCATAAAGCTGTTGGGCGTTCATCTCACCAAGACCCTTATAGCGCTGTATTGATACGTTTTTCTTGACTGATAGAATGCGCTGAAGTTCTGAATCGCTCCATGCGTAGACATATTCATTTTTCTTGTTTTTCTTGAAGCTGATCTTGTAAAGGGGTGGAAGGGCGATATAGACTTTGCCCGCTTCAATAAGAGGGCGCATATAGCGGAAGAAAAACGTCAAAAGGAGCACTTGAATGTGCGCGCCATCGGTGTCGGCGTCGGTCATGATGACGATGCGGTTGTAATTACAGGCCTCAAGGTCGAAATCACTGGAAAGCCCCGCACCGATGGTGTGGATGATGGTATTGATTTCTTCGTTTTTAAGCACATCTTCAATGCGCGCCTTTTCTGTGTTGATGACTTTTCCCCTCAAAGGCAAAATGGCCTGAAAGCGGCGGTTCCTTCCCTGCTTGGCGCTGCCTCCGGCACTGTCGCCCTCCACTAAGTAAAGTTCGGTCTTGGATGCATCTTTGCTCTGGGCGGGGGCGAGTTTGCCTGAGAGGAGCGGTTCTTTTTTCTTGTTTTTCTTTTCAAGACGCGCTTCCTCGCGGGCTTTGCGCGCTGCTTCACGCGCGTTTTGTGCGTTCAGGGCACGATCGATGAGCCGTTGGGCGAGTTTGGGGTTTTCATTGAAGAAATAATTGAGCTGTTCAGAAACGATTTGGTCAACGGCGCTTCTGGCCTGGGCGGTGCCTAGTTTGTTCTTGGTCTGACCTTCGAACTGTAAAAACTGCTCGGGCACTCGAATGGAGACGATGCTTGTGAGGCCCTCGCGGATATCGGCGCCTTCGAGTTTGCCGTTTTTCTCCTTGAGAATGCCGGCTTTAAGCGCATAATCGTTAAAAGTTTTCGTCAGAGCCGTTTTGAAGCCAGTCTCATGGGTCCCCCCATCGCGGGTGCGCACGTTATTGACGAAACTGAGCACCTGGTCGGTGTAGGACTTGGTGAATTGAAAAGCGACTTCCACTTGAATCGATTCATGGTCGCCTTCAAAAAAGACAGGGTCGTGAATCGGGGTCTTGCTTTGGTTCATGTATTTGATATACGAAAGGATACCTTCGTCGTACTGATAAGTCTCTGTTTGTTTGCTGCGCTCATCGCGCAGCACCATTTTAAGTCCCTTTATTAAAAAGGCGCTCTCCCTAAGGCGCTCTGAGAGTGTCTGGTGGTTGAATACTGTGGTGGAAAACACTTTAGCGGCCGGTTTGAAATGCACGCGGGTGCCGGGACGCTTGCGTTCGCCCACGTGTTGGAGTTTGGAGACTTTCGCGCCGCCGTCTCGGAAGGTCATGTTGTATTGCATACCTTCGCGCGTTACGGTGACATCGAGGTATTCACTCAGGGCATTGACCACGCTCGCGCCCACACCATGGAGGCCACCTGATACCTTATATCCGCCTTCTTGGCCGAATTTGCCGCCTGCGTGGAGCTTAGTGTAAATGATTTCGATGGTGTTCTTGCCGCTTTGATGGTCCCCAATGGGTACCCCGCGACCGAAGTCTTCGACGATGACGGAGTTATCTTCCTTGATGGTGACATAAATCTCCTCACCATAACCCGCCAGCGCTTCATCGATGGCGTTATCGACAATTTCCCATACTAAATGATGTAGCCCGCGTGCATCGGTGGAACCGATGTACATACCCGGGCGTTTGCGGACGGCATCCAGTTCTTCTAAAACCTGGATGGACTCAGCTGTGTAGGATTTTTCTGGCATTCAATCACGTCCTTCAAGTTTATTCACTCATATATTATACCAAAACAAAGGGTCTATTTATAGTGTCTTTTTGATTTTACATGTGGTATAATCAAATAACAAAAACGCTTACTAAGGTGATATTATGGAATGGTTCATCCCTATACTGCTACTTATTGCTTCATATTTGATCGGTTCACTGCCCATGGGAATGCTCACTGGAAAAATCGTCAAAGGTGTTGATATCCGCGAATATGGGTCTGGCAACACCGGTGCGACAAATACCATGCGGGTGCTTGGCAAACCCTGGGGCGTGGTGACATTTTTCCTGGATGCTTTCAAGGGCGGTTTCATCATATTTTTGCTGCGCGTTGGCGTATTTGACGCCGAGGCGTTCGCCGTGGTGTTTCATCCGCTGCTGTTTGGCATCATTGCCTCTTTAGGTCACATATATCCTCTATTTCTACGCTTCAAAGGCGGCAAGGCGGTTGCCACGAGTGCCGGGATTTTCATCGTTTACGCGCCGCTTGTGGCATTGATTGGGATGGTTGTCTATTTCACGACGCTTAAAGTGACGCGCTTCGTGAGCATGGGCTCAACCGTGGGCGCGATCAGTGTGCTGCTCGCCACATTCGTTGTCTATTTCACTGGCACCACTTCTGAGAATGTGTGGCTATATCTGTTCGGTCCGGGGCGCGATCTTTGGATGCCGCTGATTACCCTCTTTGGTGTAACGCTTATTGTCTACCGTCACCGCGGCAATTATAAGCGCATTAAAAGCGGTACCGAACCCAAAAGCAATTTCATGCAAAAAGATAAAGTCGATACCACCGCGAAAAAACGAACCTAAAAAGGGGGCCTTGCCCTTTTTTTAGTGATAAAGAAAAAACTTCATCGAAATGAAGTTTTTATTTGTTCTGATTCATGGAATTGAGTACTTGACGCACTTGTTTTTCCGATGGTTTGCGCCCCATCTGCGTCATCATCGCACGCACCATTTTTTCATTGATCGGTGGGTTTTTCTCCAAATAGCGCTTGAAGTATTTTTGTGAGATGAAAAAGCCCAGTACCGCGCCAAGAATGAGTGCGAGCACAATGAGCAGAATCGATAGCCATGTAGCCATAATATATGCCTCCTTACTTTCATAATCATTATAGCCCCAACGCATGAAATACGCAAGGCAATCAATAAGAAAAATATTCTGTTGCGGGGTTGTTTTTGTATGACAAATTATTTATAATGAATATGCTAAAACGCAAAAGGAGGATGAACATGGCAAGAAGAATTACTGATGATTGCATCGCTTGTGGTGCCTGTGCCGAGGAATGTCCCGTCGACTGCATCGCAGAAGGCGACATCTATGTGATTGACGAGGATGCCTGCATCGACTGCGGCGCATGTGAAGAAGTCTGTCCAGTCGATGCCATCTTCGAAGTATAAACCAGCGCAGGTCTGAACATAGCGCCTGTAAGCATAAAGCTCAGTTCTCCGGGAACTGAGCTTTTATATTAAAAGGGACGATGTCCACGCACAATCCAATAAAATGCACACTCAATCCACCCACGCATTTCTATGCACTAGCGCAGGATGTGAACAACGACGCTTTTCGACATTTTTAGTGTTTTAACGTCTGTGAAGTGCTCGCGCAGTTCTCTTTGGTGCTTCTTTCGGAATCTGAAAAATTCGCCGCCTTCAAAAAATTCGGCAATTTTAATGAGCACACTGGGGGAATCACTGTGCTCATAGAAGATCACGCAGCCTTTGCTTACGCGCTTAGCTTCCGCGTAATATCGCTTGCGCATCGCTGAGGGCAATCCGTGCACGACATAGCTTGAAACCACGCAGTCAAACGCCCCTTCTTCATAAGCAAGCCCTTCATTAAGGTCGCCTTGGTGCAGGTTTTCAGCGATTTGTGGTACTTTGCGTTTCGCCGTTCGCACCATGCGCGGTGCGCCATCCACGCCGTGGACCTCTTTGCCCGCGTCGTATAGCTCGCGCATGAGCGCACCGGTCCCAAAGCCCACATCGAGAATGCTCTGGCATTCGCAGTGGTTCCCCAGGCGTTTAATAAAATCACGGTACCGGCGTCGCTGGCCTTTGAAAAACCATGCGTATACCGGTGCGATGACATTGAAAAGACGAATATGCTTATTCATTGGCTTCACCTCGATTTTATTGTAACAAACTCCGCGCAAAAGCACTATTCAAAGGCATTCGGACATAGCCCAAGCGTCGATTAAGGAACCGCTTTTCTTGATATAAATCTTATAAATAGCATACTTTTGCGCCCAATGGTGTTTACTTTGACCTGCGAATCATATAAAATAACCTTAGATTAAGGGTAAGGAGGAATGACGATGCCAAGACGAATTACAGAAGAGTGTATTTCCAGTGGTTCTTGTGTTGAAGAGTGCCCAGTGGACTGCATCGAAGAAGGCGAAGAAATTTATGTCATCGATGAAGATGTGTGCATTGACTGCGGCGCTTGTGAAGTTGTTTGTCCAGTAGACGCGATTATCGAAGTCTAAGCGAGCAATACCTATACGATAGAAAAAAGGCGATCTTGAGGGGTCGCCTTTTTTGTGGGCTTATATCGCTGTGAAAGGGTTTTGGTTGAATGAACCTTCGATGATGGGCACAGTGAAACCTTCATCTTTAAGCGCCTGCTTAATCGCAGGGATGAAGTGTTTCTCCGCATAATGGCCCACATCGAGCACACTCAGCCCCATTTGCAACATATCGTGTGCTTCGTGATAGGAAATATCGCCAGTGATGTATAAATCGGCGCCCTTGAATTTCGCCATTGCCATGTGGTGCGCTCCACTGCCACCGCTGATTGCGAGGGTCTTGATTTTCTTATCAAGACTGCGATTGGTGATGAGTCTGGCCGTATCGATGGCGAGGGTGCGCTTGACGTGTTCGACGGTTTGCCCGAGACTCATGGGACCAAAGGCACCGATGCGGCCAATGCCGTGGGTGTCGGTGATGTATTCGAGAACCTCGGGCGACTTGATTCCCAGTTTCCCAGCCAGCATGTCGTTCATGCCTCCGTGGGCCACGTCGTAGTTGGTATGTGCGACATAAACTGCGATATCTCGGGTGAGCAGGGTCTTGAGCACGGCACCTTTATATTGATCGGTGAGGACACGGGCCATTGGCTTGAAGATGAAAGGGTGGTGCGCGATGATGAGGTTGCATCCTTGGTTAATAGCCTCATCGAGGGCATCCTTGGTCACATCAAGCGTGACATATACGCCCGTGATGGGTTTGTTGAGGGTGCCAATCTGCAGACCGACATTGTCCCATTCATAGGCAAGTTCAACAGGGAATTTGCGGGCCATGAAGTGTTTAATTTGACTGCCATTCATCAAAAACACGCTCCAATAACTGCTTTTTTTCTTTGAGTGGCACTTTGGCGTCTTCACTGGGTATCGAGTCGATCAGTGTGCTCAAAAATGCATGCTCATCCGCGAGGTGGCGCTTATAAATTTCAGGCGGGGAGTGGCGCAGGATGGGCCCGATGTAGAGGTCCGTATCATCGAGCGTCTGTGTGCCGCGTTCCATGACGATGATGGGGTAGAGTTCCCCCTTGAGCGCAACCACGGACTCCCGAGTGATTTTGAGCGCGCGCATATTGACAAGCTGCCTGACTTTCTGGGGATGGGCACTGGGTTGAAAGATGAAGCGTTTCACCGCTTTGAAGTCACTGTGGCGCATAATATCATAAATGGTTTTTCCACCCACGCCGGCGATGCTTACACAATCGACATCGTCTTGTAGGTCATCAAGCCCGCTTGAAAGCTTGAGCTCAATGGACGCCTGGGCTTCGTTAGACTCTATGGTCACGCGGGCATTATCAAGAGGCCCTTCCTTGTTATCAACGGCGTAGGCCTTTTCAATCATGCCTTCCTTGATGGCCGCAGTGGGCAAGTAGGCGTGGTCGCTGCCCACATCATAAAGCACGCTGCATCCGTCCATGCAGTGCAAGCATTCGCGCAGCCGAGCATCGAGCATCAGCGGCCGCTCATGAAATCTTTGAGTTTTTTGCTGCGGGACGGATGACGCAGTTTGCGAAGCGCTTTGGCTTCAATTTGTCGAATACGTTCACGGGTGACACCGAATTCACGTCCGACTTCCTCCAGTGTGCGCGTGCGTCCATCAAGCAGCCCAAAGCGCATGCGAAGAACTTTCTCTTCGCGGTCTGTAAGCGTTTCGAGCACATCGTCAAGTTCGCGCTTGAGCATCTCTGAAGATGTGAATTCCATGGGTGTAGGGGTATCTTGATCGGGAATGAAATCCCCGAGGGAGGAATCCTCCTCTTCGCCCACTGGGCTTTCAAGGGAGATGGGCTCCTGGGCGACTTTTTGAATGATTTGCACTTTTTGCACACTGATGTTCATGCGCTTGGCGACTTCCTCAGGCAGCGGTTCGCGCTTGAGTTCCTGGATAAGTTGACGCTGCGTGCGCACGAGTTTGTTGATGGTTTCGACCATGTGCACCGGAATGCGGATGGTGCGTGCCTGATCAGCGATTGCGCGCGTGATGGCTTGGCGAATCCACCAGGTGGCGTAGGTGGAGAATTTGAACCCTTTTTTGTGGTCAAATTTGCTGACGGCTTTGATCAGGCCCATGTTCCCCTCCTGAATCAAATCGAGAAATTGCATGCCTCGTCCGACGTAGCGTTTCGCGATGCTCACAACCAAACGGAGGTTGGCTTCCACGAGCTTGTTTTTGGCGAGTTCGCCTTTGTACATCTTGCGTTCGACGTCGTGGGCGAATTCTTCACTGATGTGTGTGCCCGCTTCTTTCATCTGGTCATATTCTTCCTTGGCCAGTTTCGCGTAATAAATGTCTTTGGCGAGTTGAAGCTCGTGGTCAGGGTCGAGAAGCTCCACACGGCCAATCTCTTTGAGATACATCCGCACTGGGTCGTCGACCTTGATGGAGTTGATGCTTTCAAAGGATTTATCCTGCAAAAGCTCCTCTTCGATGTCCTTGGCAAAATCGAGGTTGAGCTTGATGGCCTCCTCGACTTTTTCATCGTCCTCTTCATCAGGAAGGGAGGCTGATGCGGAGAGTTTGTAGTTGACCATCTCTTCTTGGCTGACGACATCGATATCAGCTTTTTCAAGCGTAGCGACGATGTCATCGAAACGCTCATCTTCACTGCTTAGGTAGCCTTCGATATCCTTGAGCTCCAAAAAGCCCTTTTTCTTGTACAGTTCAGTGAGTTCGAGAATGATTTTTTCTTTTTCCATTGTTGGCCTCCTTGATCATGGCATCGATTTTTTCTTTGAGTCGAATTTTCTCAGTGATGTCATCGATGGTCTTCAATTGTTTTCTTAGCGTTTCTATGCGGCTTCGCCGCGTATATTCACGCATCACACCCAGAAGGTCTTCAAACTCTTCATTGTGATACGGATACGCCTCTAAATCGATGAAATTGTCGAAAAATCCTTGTTGGGATTTGCTGAGACGCCGGTAAAAAAGCGCTGGAACGATGCAGCTTTGTCGGTGTCTGTCGTAGTGTTCGAAGATTTCAAACTGGATGTCACGTGCCTGCTTGTCGATATAGGTGACATCGTCGAACTCGCTTCGGAATCGTCTTGTGTAGTACTCATCTTTCAAGAAGTAATGAATGAACGCACGCTCGGCGCGTTTAAATTTGTCTGTGACTTCGATGCGTTCAATTTTTTTATAAGTGGGGACACTGTCTTTGCGAATGGTTTTGAAATCGAGCGCAAGACTCTGAATGGGCACGTTGAGGTCATCGCTCAAGCGGTTGAGGAAATAGTTTTGCTGGACATTGCTCAACGGCTCGATGAGCGCAAAAATCTGTTTTTTGAATTTTTCGACATCGGTGAGTTTGTCAGTGTTGATATCCGCGCGCAGCCGCGTGTAGTGAAACTGTGCGGGACTTACGGATTCATCGAGCAAATGTTTAAAGGCGCGCTCACCATATTGGGCGATGTAGTCATCGGGGTCGAGCCCCTTTGGCATCAAAGCGACGCGCACATCGAAAGGACTTTGCCTGAGACTTTTTAAAACACCGTGGGTCGCCTCAAGCCCGGCGGAATCACCATCAAAGCAGATAATCAAACTCGTGGTGTGTTCCTTGAGCAAATTGATGTGCTGGGTTGTGAAAGCCGTTCCCATGATGGCGAGGCCTTCTTCAACGCCTGCCTGATGCGCCTTGATCACATCCATGAATCCTTCAAATAACACTGCGCGTCCCTGCGCTTTGATGGCGGGGGCGCTTCTGTGCAGGTTGTATAGAACTTTGCTTTTTTCAAAGGTCGCGGTTTTTGTAGAGTTGATGTATTTGGGGGCGCTGCTTTCCCCGTCGAATGTACGCCCGGAAAAACCAATCGCACGCCCGTGTGGATCGTGAAGAGGGAACATGATGCGCCCGCGGAAACTGTCATAGGGCGTCTGTGCATCATTGATAAGCCCTAAATCCTGCATGTCCGATGCCAGGATTTCCTTTTTGCGAAGCGCCTGATAAAGCCCATCACGCTTAAAGGGAGCAAGCCCCAAATCAAACGTGCGGATGGTTTCGCTTTTGATGCCCCGGTTTTTGAGATATTCAAGCGCCGGTGCCCCGGTTTTGGTATGATTGAGCATCACCCGGAAAAACTCGACCGCTTCGGCGTTGATGTCGTAGTATTTTTGCAGGGGATTGTCCTTGAGTTTCCCCGTCGTATCAACGCCTGCGCGCTTGGCTAGATATTCGATCGCTTCTTTGCTGGGCAGGCGCTTAGTTTCTTTGACAAACGTCAAAGCGTTGCCGCTGGCCTTGCAGGAAAAACAGTGATAGAGCTGTTTGTCCTCGCTCACAGAAAAGGATGGCGTCTTCTCCTCGTGAAACGGACAAAGCCCCATGTGATTCTTTCCCTTTTTCTCAAGGGCCGTGGTTTCATTGATCAGCTCGACAATGTCGACACTGCCGAGTATCTCCTCAAGGAGCGTGTCCTTTTCAGTGGGCATGGTATCACCTTTAGAACTTGATTTTTTTCTGAATGAAGGGGGGAACGTCGTCTTTGTGCATGCGGAACTGTTCCATCGTGTCGCGTTCGCGCACGGTCACAGTCCCATCTTCCATGGTCTGATGATCGATCGTTACCGCGTAGGGAGTACCAATGGCATCCTGGCGACGGTAGCGCTTGCCGATTTTTCCGGCTTCATCATAAACAACGGGAGCGATGCGTCCAAGTGAGGCGTATACCGCGTGTGCTTCCTCACGGTGATGTTTCTTGATCAACGGAAGTACTGCCGCTTTATAGGGCGCAACGGCAGGATGGAATTTCATATTGAGCCGCTCTTCACCGCCTTCAAGCGTTTCTGTAGTGTAAGCTTCGGCGAGGATGCTTAAAAACAGACGCTCAACTCCCAGGGAGGGTTCGACTACGTAGGGAATGTAGCGAGTGCCTTCTTCTTGGTCGATGTATTCAAGGGTTTCCTCACTGTGCGCCTGGTGGGCGCTCAAGTCGAAGTTTGTGCGCGAAGCGATGCCCCACAGTTCATCAAAGCCCCACGGATAGTTGTATTCAATGTCGGTGGTGGCGTTGGAGTAGTGAGAAAGCTGACTTTCGTCATGGTCACTCATGGTAAGGTTGTCCTCACCAAGACCAAGATCGATGAGAAATTGTTTGGACGCGCGCTTCCAGTACTCGAACCACTCCATCTCGCTGCCGGGTTTGCAGAAGAACTCAAGTTCCATCTGTTCAAACTCGCGGGTGCGAAAAATGAAATTGCCGGGCGTGATTTCATTGCGGAAACTTTTGCCGATCTGGGCGATGCCGAAGGGCAGTTTCAAGCGGCCGCTGCGTTCAATGTTTTTGAAGTTGAGGAAAATGCCTTGCGCCGTTTCAGGACGGAGGAAGATTTCCTGGGCCTTGTCGCCAACAACCCCTTGGTGGGTTTTAAACATTAGATTGAACTGACGGATGTTTGTGAAATTGTGGGCGCCGCACGAAGGACACGTAAGACCGTGGGTCTCAATGTAGGACTCCATTTCCTCGTTGGTCATGGCATCGGCGAGGATGGTATCGTCGTGGGATTCGATAATATGGTCGGCGCGGTGGCGTGCGTGACACGACTTGCAGTCAATGAGTGGGTCGTTAAAGGAATCGATGTGTCCGCTCGCTTCCCAGGTCTTGGGGTTGAGCAAAATCGAGGAATCAAGTCCGACGTTGTAAGGAGATTCCTGGACGAAGCGCTGCCAGAAGAGATTTTTCAGGTTGCGCTTGAGTTCGACACCCAAGTGACCGTAATCCCAGGTGTTGGCAAGACCGCCGTAAATTTCACTGCCCTGAAAGACGAATCCGTATTGTTTGGCGTAGATAATCAGTTGTTCCATGGTGACATTCATGATGAGCCTCCTAAGTGAAAAATGGTTTCAACAGGCTTCGCGCCTTGGGCGTGAAGCCAAGGTGCATACGCTCGAGTTGTTCGGTGACCATGTGGACGTCTCGGAGCGTCGCACGGTCAAGCTTGCGTGGGGTAAAGGTGGTGATATCGACATAATAATAATACTGCATGGGACCATAAATTGCTTGGGGATAGTTTGTGTGCTGCGCATTTGTGTGGGTTTCACAGACCAGCGCGCCTTCGTGCAAATCAAAGGTGAGCCCCTGTGTGCTCTTGCATATGTGGCAATGGCGCAGCGGCACCGCATAGCCTAGAAAGTGAAGCATTTTGAGTTCAAAGACAAGCATTACTTCCAGGGGATAATCGCTGTTTGCAAGGGCGTGGGTGAATTTGTGGACGAAGGCATAAAGTTTTGCATGGTCGTCATCACGCGTCACCGTGTGATAGATGAGATCGTTGATGACGCCCATGATGGTCGATTTCAAAAAATCGTCCTTGACCGCAGGAAGCCTGTCAATCAGTGTAGCGTCCTTGAGCGTGGGCAGTGTACCGCTGCTTAAATCCATCTCGATGCGATTGGATACCTGGGCGAGATGACGCAGGGGCGAATGCATTTTCTTCACACCACGGGCAATCATGCTTATGAGCCCTTTGTCAGTATAGACATAAAGAAGTTTGGATGTCTCCTTATAATCGATGGTGCGAAGAATATGGCCTTCCATTATTCGCTTTCTCCATAGCCGAGCTGGCGGAGCTGATTTTCACGGTTGCGCCAGTCCTTGATGACCTTGCAGTGAAGGTCGAGATAGACTTTGGTGCCCAGAAGTTCAAGGATGTCCTTGCGTGCCCGTGTGCCGATTTGTTTCATCATCCGCCCGCCCTTGCCGATGATGATGCCTTTTTGGCTGTCGCGTTCGACAATGATGGTCGCATGGATATTGAGTAGGTCGGGATTGGTCTCATCAACCCCCAGTGAATCGATGGTCACAGCAACAGAGTGCGGAATTTCTTCTTGGGTGAGGTCCAGGACTTTTTCACGAATCCGCTCCTTGATCAAAAAGCGCTCCGGCTGGTCGGTCTTCATGTGGTCAGGATAATATTTCGGACCTTCTGGCAACAGTGCTTTGATGTCGTCTTTAAGCATGTGCGTGTGCGTCCCCTGCAGGGCGCTTACTGCAAAGACACCGTCAAATTCATGCGTGGCTTTAAGGGTTTGAACGAACGTCTCAAGGCGGGGCATGTCACGGACTTTGTCAATTTTGTTGATGACGAGCATTGATTTGGTTCCGGTGCTTTTGATTGATTCAACGACGCGCGAATCCAGGGGATCCTTGTCCCTTGTGGCATCGACGACATAGATGATTAGATCAACACTGCCCAGGGTGCGCATCGCGCTTTTTGTCATCAGATCACCCAGGCGGTGCTTGGGATTGTGCAGCCCCGGTGTATCAATGAACACCACCTGGGCTTCACTGTCTGTATATACGGCGCGGATTGTATTGCGCGTTGTTTGTGGTTTGCTCGAGGTGATGACGAGTTTTTCACCCATAAGGGCGTTGAGCAGGGTGCTTTTGCCGACATTGGGATTGCCGATGACGCTTACAAAACCGCTTTTGTACACCTTAGAGGTCATCCTTTGTAAAACTGAAGGGTATCAGTTCCTCCACGGTTTTGCTCAGGACATTATCGTTGGCATCAACCATATGAACCGGGACATCGGCAGGCACCAGTTCACGCATCACCTGGCGACATGCGCCGCATGGCGTCACGATGGAGGGCTGATGGGTCGTCACTACGACTTCGAGAATGTCTTCTTTAGTATAACCGTTGGTGCGCGCGGTGAAAAGTGCGGTACGCTCGGCGCAGTTGGACAGGCCGTAAGAGGCGTTCTCCACGTTGACACCAGTGATAATGGCGCCGTCTTTCATTTTCAGCGCGGCCGCCACATTGAAATTCGAGTATTCCACATACGCGTTATCGAGTACGTCGCGTGCGGCACTGAGGAGTTCTTTGTTCATTGTCATCATCCTATCTGAAAAGTTTGACTTTGTTGAGTATTTGTTCCTGCAAAGAAAACATCACGTGTTCTTGTTGTTCGGTTTCATGGTCATACCCGATGGCGTGCAAAAAGCCGTGCACCACCAAAAAGCCGAGTTCGCGTTTAAATGTATGCCCGTAGGCACGGGCTTGTTCCATGGCCGTATGCAAAGAGATGAACACATCGCCCAGTTCATCGTCGTGTTCACCGGGGAAGGTGAGCACATCGGTCGAAGCATCCACTCCGCGGTATGTGCGGTTGTATTCGCGCATCATCTCCGGGGTGATCAAGACGATGTTGATAATGCGTTTTTTATTGATTTTCATGGTTTTGTAGGCAGTTTTGAGCACACGGGTAATCAAGGGACTATAGTTTTCCTCGTTAGCCTGGTTGATAATATTAACTGTTTTCATTGTCATAGCGCTCCAATACTTTTTGAATGAGCGGATGGCGGATGACATCAACACGTTCGAAGTGAATGGTTGCAATGCCTGTGACGTCCTTCAAAAGATTGGATGCGTGAATCAGTCCGCTTTGGGTGTTGGTGGGTAAATCCACTTGCGTGACGTCGCCGGTGACAATCATTTTTGACTCAAAGCCCAGTCTTGTGAGGAAGAGTTTCATCTGGCTTTTGGTAGTGTTTTGCGCCTCATCGAGCACGACGTAGGCGTTTTCAAGCGTGCGCCCGCGCATGTAGGCAAGTGGCGCGATTTCAATGACACCCTTTTCGATGAGCTCATCGGTTTGTTTGTTGCCGAGAGCTTCATAAAGCGCGTCATATAGTGGCCTTAAGTACGGGTCGATTTTTTCTTTTAAATCCCCAGGTAAAAACCCGAGACTCTCTCCTGCTTCCACAGCGGGGCGCGTGAGAATGATTTTGCGAATGCGCCCGTCTTTGAGCAGTTGTACCGCATGCAACACCGCCACGTAGGTTTTCCCTGTCCCCGCAGGACCGATGCCAAAGGTAAGGTCGTTGTTTTCTATTGCTTTGAGATAAGCCTTTTGATTCATGGTCTTTGCAAAGATCGGTTTGCCGGTATTGGTTTTGGTAATTTCTTGGCGGTTGGTATAAAAGTCGATGATGTTGTCTTTATCCATGGTCTCGCTGAGTTTGGAGACATAGATAATATCGCGCTCGGAAATCTGAATCGATGCATCCACAAGGCGGATGAGTATATCAAAAACATTTTCCAGGCGGGTCTTTTTGTCTTCGTCCCCTTCTTCAACAAGAATGGACTCCCCGCGCGTAAAAATTGTTGTTTCAAAGAATCTGTTAAGCACATCTAAATGGCGATCGTTAACCCCGATCACCTCAGTGAAGGTATGAATGTTTGAAAATGATACATTGAGTTTAGTAAAATTCAAATGATCGACTCCTTTGATGTAAACTACATGAGATTAATGAATATTATACCACAAAGACCTTGTAATATCTTGTTCAGTGAAAAAAATAAACGGTGAAAATTTCACCGTTTATTTTTGTGTGTTATTTTTTCTTCGCTTTGCTTTGCTTGTTCTTTTTCTCCACGCTAGGTTTAACGTAGTGTTCGCGTTTGCGAGCTTCAGCAAGGGTCCCCGAACGTGAAACATCGCGCTTGAATCGCTTAAGCGCGTCTTCCAATGATTCGTTGTTTCTTACGACTGTTTTTCCCATGGGTTTCCCCCCTTCCGCTATTAAAACTACTATGAGTATGATACCAAACCACAGCGTGGTTGTAAAGATTTTTGTTCAAGTGTCAGCACTTTTTTATCCTATGGGCATGCCTTGGGCCACGGGATACTCATCATTGGTAAGCCTGGTGCGCACAATGGTGTTTTCTACGCAGGATTCACAGGGGAATTCCACACTGACATAATTGCTCGCATGTCCCTTGCACATACCGCCGCTACAGTGTTCTACGAGTACATAAAGCGGCGTTTGTGCATCCAGCAGTTTCTTGCGGTATTGCTTGGCAAGGCGTTCATTGAGCACAAGCAAATCATTGACACGCATTGATTTGACGGTGCCGTGAATATGCCCCTTCAATTGGGCTGCCTTCGTGCCGTTGCGCTTGGAGTAGGGGAATACGTGCATCTCACTAAAAGTGGCTGTTTCAATCGTCTGATGCATCGCCTGCACATCCTCATCGGTTTCACCGGGATAGCCGGTGATGACATCGGTCGTGATGGCCACATCATTACCAAGCGTCTTGCGGATGGTTTGTATGGCGCTTAAATAAGCTGCCGTATCATAACGGCGACGCATTGATTGCAAGACTGCGTCAGACCCATGCTGCAAGGGCACATGCAGGTGATGAGCGAACACAGGATTGTCGCGCATCAAGGCAAGAATTTCGGGGGTGAGCTGGTTGATCTCCACACTGGAAATTCGCAGGCGGCTTAGGCCCTTGAGGTCTTTGAGTTTATCGAGCAAGTCATAAAACGTGAGCGCTTCAAGGTCACTGCCATAACCACCCGTGTGAATACCGGTGAGCACGATCTCACGGTATCCCTTTTCAACGAGTGCTTTGGCCTCGCCGATGACTTCTTCCATGGGTCTGGAGCGGATGCGTCCGCGGGCAAAAGGAATAATGCAGTAGGAACAAAACTCGTTGCACCCATCCTGGATTTTGAGATAGGCGCGCGTTTGTTCACTAAAAGACGTTACATTGAGTTTGTCAAACGTCTTGTAGCGGGTAATATCACGCACTGCGTTGATAGGGGTGCGCTCACGCATGAAGCGCCTAATGTGTTCAAGAAGTCGTCCGCGGTCTGTGGTGCCCATAATAATATCCACACCGTCGATGGCGGCGATGGTTTCGTGGTCCACCTGCGCATAACAGCCGATTACCGCTACGATGGCATCGGGATTCTTGCGCACGGCGGCGCGGATCATCTTGCGGCTCTTGGCATCACTTTGATTGGTCACTGTGCAGGTGTTGATCACATATATGTCAGCGAAATTATTAAACGATTCAACGGCGAACCCCGCCGCTTCAAAGACGGTTTGCAAGGCTTCGGATTCATAGTGATTAACTTTGCAGCCAAGGGTTTTAAAAGCGATGGAACTCATGTGTCCAACTCCGTTTCATAATTGATGGCGCTCAACGTGAAAAGTGCTGCACTCTCACTGCGCAAAATACGTGAACCCAGCGATACCACGTGCGCACCGCGTGCGCAGAGGGTATCGATTTCACCGGGCGTGAACCCACCCTCCGGACCGATGACAACTGCGACTGACGTGCCTGGTTTAAACTGCTTGAGTACCGATTTGAACGCGGACCCCGAAGCCGCTTCATAGGGCACAATGACATAATCGAATGCATCTACATCAATGGATGTGATATCGATGGGGGTATCCACGCGCATCACATCCCCGCGGTGGGACTGTTCGCTCGCCTCCTTGGCGATGGTTTGGTACCGCGCGGTCTTTTTACTGAGTGCGGCGTCATCGATTTTGATAATCGATCGTGCGCTTTTAAGCGGGACAAATCGCGCAACCCCGAGTTCTGCGGCCTTTTGCAGGCTGATTTCAAAAGGGGTGCGTTTGATAAGGCCTTGGAACAGTGTGATAAAAAGGGGATGGGTGGGCGTATTGATTGCGTGCACGCGCTCAAGGGTGGCGTGTGAATCGGTCATGGTCTGAATACGCATTAAAAAACACGCCGCGCCCGATTGACACACAATAAGCTCGTCGTTGACTTTCGCGCGCATCACGCGGCGCAAATGGTGGTGAATCTCACCACCATCCAAGTGCAGAGTTTTTGGGACTTGGTCCTCTATGAAATACTGTTGCATATAATCACCGACGCTATTATAGCATGGACTTCGGCGCATAAAAAGGCAAAACGCCCAGGCACTATGTTTCATTTGAATTATACAGCCATTGTCCTAGACAGTTGAAGGAGTTCATATTCGCGGGTGAGCGCAAATAAAAACCGGAAATCCCTAATCGCTTAATAAGCGATGTCTGGATTTCCGGAATTAATACAACGCATGTTGCAAACATTTGCAGAATTAGTGGCAACACATATGAATCCTATAAGGAGCCTATGTATTGTTGTTGATTAATCTAGAGGAGAGTAACCTTCTGGTACTTCCCCACCAACTTCTCTAAATCTGTAAACGCCTCTGTCTAATGCGTCAACAATCGCAGAAACTTCTTTTTGTGAGTAAATTGTTGCACCAGCGTTTCCATCAACCTCTTCTACATCACCAAAATCAACGTGCTCTCCTGGTTCATATAAATCAGCTAGGTGATCTCTGATGTCTTTACCGATTAGATGTTCTACTGCTTTTTCATGCTGTTCAGCAATCCCTTGTATGGTCTCATCTGCGTCATCAGCCAAGTAATCTATTCCTCTGTAAGCCATGTGTCTGTGGCCGACTTCTGTAACAATGTTGTCTTCTAGTGTGATTTGAATCCCTACATGCATTTCATCTCTGTCAGAAAAGGTTCCACGGTACGTTCCATCTTCAAAAGAAACGCGTTCTTCGTTAGCTTCTTCAGAATT
>CAZOPM010000014.1:0-12786 GCA_964581705.1 uncultured Candidatus Izemoplasmatales bacterium | reverse complement strand
TCGTTAGCTTCTTCAGAATTATCGCACCCTACTAAGAATATTCCTACCATGACAATGACCAATGTTCTCGTTACTGTTTTAAACAATTAACATTCTCCTTTAAATAATATTTTTATAATACACCTTCATTTTTGTATTGCAAATATATGCTATCATACCTTGAAATTTTTTACAATATATTTTACACAACGAAGTAGGCAAGGGTAAACTAAATTGATATGACGGAATGAATTTGTTATAATGACATTGAACTATACTTAACAAGGAGGCACAATAGATGAGTCGAATGACCGCATTCGAAGAAGAAACCGTTGAACTTCCAAATGGTGAATCAATCGTTTATCGCAAACGCAAGGGTGGAACACACAAGCTCATACTCATTCACGGCAATATGAATTCGTCAGTGAACTGGGATGTTCTGATGACGGATTTGGCCGCGGATTTTACAGTATATGCGCTCGATTTGCGCGGATTTGGAGCATCCACGTACAACACCCCCATCGAAGGAATCAAGGATTTTTCCGATGATATCAAAGCATGGGCGGACAAAATGGGCTTTTCAAAATTTTCCATTGCCGGCTGGAGTATGGGCGGCAATGTCGCCATGCGCTTTGCCATCGATTATCCAGATATGCTTGAAAAAATGATTCTCATGTCCTCAGGGTCACCCAAGGGATATCCTTTGGAAAAACGCAAGTTTTTCGGGCTTTTGAAAACTGGAGAGTACCTGAAGACTAAAGAGGAAATTGCCAACAGCGTAAAAATGTTTGAAAACATCCGCAAGAAAAACAAACGCAAAGCCTTGCGCTTGATTTTGAACAAGGGAATTTACACTCATAAAAAACCGCTTGATGGCCGCATGGTCAAATACGAAAAGGCCTTCATGCAACAGCGCAACCTTGTCGATGTCAATTACGCAATGACGTATTTCAATATCGCCCATGAAAACAATGGTGTTACCGACGGCACTGGCGAAGTTGACAGCATCAAAACACCGACACTCATTCTCCACGGTACCGGTGACAAGGTCGTGAGTATTGAGAAAGCCGAAGAAACCAAGTCACTGCTTGGGGATAGCGCTCAACTCGAAACATTTGACGAAGCGGGCCACGCCCTACCCGTCGATAAACTACCAGAAACTTCCAAAGCATTCGAAGAATTCCTGCTTGAATGATTCCAAACCACCCCGCGAGGGTGGTTTTTTATTGCACATATGGTATCATGAAATCATCCAACCCAAGGAGGGGATTGTATGCGTGCACCGTATGATCAAAACCACAATTCAAAGCTCGCGCAATGGCTAAGCAGCTTCCCAAGGCCCAGCAGCCTTTCCATGGTAGCTGCAAAAAAACAACTCACCATAATGCCTGAAGACCAAGCATGTTTAAACAAGGTCTATCGGTGGTTGATCCGTATGCTGTTCATCTGCGAAATCCAGGAAGACGAATTTGATTCGACTGCACAACTCTTCGACTATCTCAAAGCGGTACTGCCGCATGATATCGTGGAGCATGAAGATTTTGAAGACCGCATCATGTGCGCGCTCAACAACCATGCCTTCGCCCAGACGTGTCCGCGCCACACACGCTTTTGGTTCGACGTGCTGTGCGATACTTCACCCAGCGACGCACAAACCATCCACAGCCTCATCCAGACTCACATGACAACCATCCTTGATGATCTCGTGCCCCACCGTCATGTGCATTCACAGTTCGACATCGAAGGCGACCTCACCGAAGACGACCCTCCCATCGGCATTGACTTGCTCATAGACGGGACGATGGTCATCAGTGTCTTTCAGGAGGAAAAATCACTGATGCATTTATTCAAAGAAGGGCTCGTGCGCTATTTTCTTTTGATGGACTATGACTTATATGAACCCGTGAACACCCTCAAAATTCATCACGGTCTATACATGCAGACCATCACAGTCGACCTCGCGGCCTATTTCCAAAACCGCGAAATGGACCCACAAACACTCAAAGACACGTTCAATAGCCTCACACAAAAATAATGGCGAGCGCCTCTGGGCGCCCGCCATTTTTCATTAGTTGCTAAATTTCTTTTTGATTTTATCCCACACCGTGTCATCCTTGTGAAGGTTGGTCTTGTCAAGCTGTTTGAGCAGGTCGGTTTGCTTCTTGTTCATCTTGCTTGGCACGATGACTTTTGCAAGGACGTGCAGATCACCATTGCGTTTGCTTCTCAGGTTGGGCACGCCTTTCCCCTTCATACGGAAGGTCTTGTGCGACTGTGTGCCCGCAGGCACTTTGAGCTTCACATCACCATGAGGGGTGGGGACGATGATTTCATCGCCCAAGGCCGCCTGGGTGAATGTGATGGGCATCTCGATCAGCAGATCGTCGCCGTGGCGTTCGAAGACATCGTCTTCCTCAACTTCAAAGACAATGTATAAATCACCCGGTGGTCCGCCGTTGACGCCTTTGTGGCCAAAGCCGGGCATGCGGAGTTGATGGTTGGTGTCTATGCCCGAAGGCACATCGACGTTGACAGTCTTTTCCTTGCCCACAACGCCTTCGCCGCCGCATGACTTGCATTTGTTCTTGATTGTCTTCCCGCTTCCACCGCAGCTTGAGCACACGGTCTGCGTGCGTGCGCGGCCAAAGAGGGTTTGTTGTTCTTGCATGATTGAGCCCGTGCCCTTACAGGTTGCACAGGTTTCTACGTCATCTTTGCTGTGGGCGCCTGAGCCGTTGCAGGTAGAACATTCCTCATACACCGTCGTGCGGATTTTTTTCTTCGCACCATGCACAGCTTCTTTGAAACTTACACGCATGCGTTTTTGAATGTCCTGGCCTTTTCTAGGCTCATTGGTCCGTTGCGTACGGCTTCTTCGCCCACCTCCGAAAAACTGGGAAAAGATGTCTTCGAAGTCGAAATCCTGGAATCCACCGCCACCGAAGCCTTCGAATCCACCAGCGCCGTTTTGATTGGCGGAGTGGCCGAATTGGTCATACTGACTGCGTTTTTGCGGATCGCTCAGTACTTCGTAGGCTTCCTGGACTTCCTTGAATTTGTCGGCAGCGTTTTCCTCTTCGCTGACATCGGGGTGGTATTTGCGTGCGAGTTTGCGGTACGCTTTTTTTATGTCCTCTTTTTCTGCGTTCTTGTCGACGCCCAGTATTTCATAGTAGTCTCGTTTTGCCATGGTATCACCTCAGTTGCACGCAATGAAGCAGCCGGTGGCTGCTTCATCATGCATTATTCGTCGTCTACTTCCTCATAGTCGGCGTCGACTACGTCGTCATCGTCTGTGTTGCCTTGTTGTTCTTCTTGGGCAGTGTCTTGGGATTGCTGTTCTTGTTGTGATTTTTCGTAAGCCTTGGACGCAAGGGTTTGCGCAGTTTGTGAAAGCGCGTCCTTTTTCTCTTTGATTGCGTCCATATCGTCGCCTTTGAGCGCTTCTTCCAGATCTTTGATTTTGGCTTCGGCGTCGGATTTTTCATTTTCATCGACGTCATCGCCAAGGTCTTTGATGGCTTTGTTGGTTTGGAAGATGAGCTGGTCGGCTTCGTTGCGGGTTTCCGCTTCTTCTTTGCGTTTTTCGTCCTCTTCAGCGTGTTCTTCCGCTTCTTTGACCATGCGATCGACTTCTTCTTCACTGAGGCCTTCGTTGTTCTTGATGGTGATGTTTTGGCTCTTGCCGGTGCCGAGGTCTTTCGCAGAGACATTCACAATGCCGTTGGCGTCAATGTCGAAGGTAACTTCGATTTGAGGGACGCCGCGTGGGGCGGGGGGAATGTCGGTGAGTTGGAATTTGCCGAGGGTTTTGTTGTCTTTGGCCATGGGACGTTCACCCTGTAGGACGTGGATGTCCACTGCGGGTTGATTGTCCTGGGCGGTTGAGAAGACTTGGGATTTGCTTGAAGGGATGGTTGTGTTGCGCTCGATCAATTTGGTGAAGACACCACCAAGCGTTTCGATTCCCAGAGATAGTGGTGTGACATCCAGCAGAAGCACGTCTTTGACGTCGCCTTGGAGCACGCCGGCTTGGATGCCCGCACCGAGTGCGACGACTTCGTCGGGATTGACGCCTTTGGATGGGTCTTTGCCCAGTTCACTCTTGAGCATATCCTGTACTGCTGGGATGCGCGTGGAACCACCCACGAGAATGACTTGGTGAATGTCATTTTTGGTCATGCTTGCATCTTTAAGTGCGCGTTTGAGCGGTTCTTTGGTCTTATCGACCAGATCGCTTGTGAGTTCATTGAATTTGGCGCGGGTCAGTTTGGTGTCCATGTGCATGGGCCCATCTTGTCCAGCAGTGATGTAGGGAAGAGAGATGGTGGTCTGTGTGACGCCACTGAGGTCCTTCTTCGCTTTTTCCGCTGCGTCTTTGACCCGCTGCATGGCCATTTTATCCTTTTTGAGGTCTACACCGGTTTCGCCTTTGAATTCCTTGACAAGATGATCGATGACGCGGTCATCAAAGTCATCGCCGCCCAGACGGTTGTTGCCGGCGGTGGAGACTACTTCAAATGTTCCTTCGCTAAGTTCAAGGATGGAAACATCAAATGTTCCCCCACCAAGGTCATAAACCAGAATGGTTTGGTCCTTGTCTTGTTTGTCAATGCCGTAAGCGAGGCTTGCGGCTGTGGGTTCGTTGATGATGCGTTCCACTTCCAACCCGGCAATTTTACCGGCGTCCTTGGTCGCTTGACGCTCTGCGTCGTTGAAGTATGCGGGAACGGTGATGACTGCTTTATCCACGGTCTCACCGAGATATTCCTCTGCGCTTTTCTTGAGGTTTTGCAAAATCATTGCGGAAATTTCCTGGGGTGTATAATCCTTGTCGTTGACATGGATTTTTTCCTTGGTTCCCATTTTGCGTTTAACGGAGCTAACCGTTTCAGGATTGGTGACCATTTGACGCTTGGCCACTTCACCCACTTGAATTTCACCTTCTTTGAACGCCACAACACTTGGTGTGGTGCGTCCACCTTCAGGATTGGTGATGACTTTGGATTCTCCACCTTCCATCACCGCGATGCATGAGTTCGTTGTTCCTAGATCGATGCCGATCATTTTTCCCATGATTATTCACTCTCCTTTAACTTTTCACTGACTTTGACCATGGAGGGTCTTAAAAGTCGTTCTTTGAATACATAGCCCTTTTGGAATTCTTCGACGACGGTGTTGGGCGCTACATCGTCGCGCGGTTCTGTCATTACTGCCTGGTGATAATTGGGGTCGAAGGGTTCACCCTCGGCGTTGACGGGTTGAAGCCCTTGTTCCTCAAGGGTGGTTTGCAAGTTGCGCTTGATCATCTCAAAGCCTTTGTATGTGGATTCATCGAGATTGGATTGTTCCTTATCAAGCGCCAAGGAGAAATTATCGAGAACCGGAAGCAGCGCCTTGGTGAATTCGCTGTTTGCATATTTGCGCTCCTTGATGCGTTCTTCGTTCGTGCGGCGCTTGAAGTTCTGCAGTTCCGCCTGATTGCGCATCAGTTGTTCTTTTAAATTGGCGACTTCCTCTTTCAATGCGCTGATCTCCTCGTCTTTCTTGTTTTTCTTTTGTTTCTTTTCTTCTTTCTTGTCTTTCTTGTCCTGTTTGTTTTCCTCTTGTTCAACTTGGGTTTCTTTGGGGGGTTCTTCTTTCGGTGGGGATGGGGTTTCTTGGTTGGTTCGCTTGTTTTCATTGTCGGTCATAAAGACCCTCCTTTATAACTTCGATAGGTGGCTGGCCAGATACTGCAAAAGGGGAATGACCTTGCGGTATTCCATGCGCGTAGGGCCAACCACGGCGATGGTTCCCTGTTCGCCTTCGTCGACTTCGTAGGGGACCATGATCACGCTGCAATCCTTCATGGCGTTGATTTGGTTCTCTTTGCCGATTCTCACCGTTAAACCATTGGTTTCCTGGTGTTCGATAAGTTTTAGGATGTCGTTTTTCTCAAAGAAATTCATCAATTCTCTCACACGGTCCAAATCCTTGAATTCGGGCTGATAAAGCATGTTGGACTGTCCGGAGAGATAGAATTTGCTTTGGGTGAACTGCGTGAAAGCATCCAAAAACGCATCGATGATCTGTTTATTGTAGGCCATGAGTTCCTTGATTTTTTCGTGGTTCAAATCATACTGCAGCCTGCTTGATACCTGGTTGATCGGCACATCATGCAAAATCTCATTGAGAATGCGGATGATATGCGACAATTCTTCCTTGTCAGTTCCTGCAGGCAAAGTGATGTTTTTGCTCTCCACATGACCCAGACTGGTGACAATCAAAAGCACACTCACATTGCCGTGAAGGGGGATGAGTTCAATGCGCTCAACGCGTGAGTTCTCAGCCGTTGGGCCAAGGGCGATCGAGGTGTAGTTCGTCAGCTGTGAAAGCAGCTGAATCGCACGCTCAATCATTTCATCGCGCTGCATGTTCTTATTGAAAAGCTCATCGATCAGCGTCATGTCAATGTCTGTGTGCACACCTTCATGCATGAGTGTGTCGACATAATAGTGATACCCCCGCTCACTGGGTACGCGGCCGCTTGAGGAGTGCGTCTTTTCCAAATAGCTTTGTTCTTCAAGGTCGGCCATGTCGTTGCGAATGGTGGCCGGGGAGTATTCAAGTTGTTTCGAGAGGGTCCGTGACCCCACAGGTTCTGCAGTTCTCACGAAGTTTTCCACGATTAGTTTAAGCACTTCTTTTTGCCTGTTGGTAAGCATCACTTCACCCCTTTAGCACTCTTAAAGGCAGAATGCTAATGGTATTATAATGGATGATTATAGCACTGTCAACCGTTGAGTGCTAATAAATTCACAAATAAAAAGCCACTGGGTCATGGCTTTTTCAAAAACGGGTTGTTGGCGCGCTCATGGGCGAGTGTGGTGAACGGCCCGTGCCCCGGATAGACGATGGTGTTGGGGGAAAACTTTTTCACAAGATTCCTAGCACTTTGAAGGACGGTTTCCTTATCGCCTGTGGGCAAGTCGGTGCGACCCACACTTTCTTTAAATAGGCAGTCACCAGTAAAAAGCATCGTCTTGTAGGCGAAACTCACACCCCCGCGCGTGTGGCCCGGTGTGTGATGCACCTTGATGGTTTCATTACCCAACGTGAACGTATCACCGCGTTTGATCGTGTGGACGTGGTGCTTATCCGCCACTTTGAAGCGCTGTTCCATGAACTGTGACAAGTTGAGCGAGGGGTCGAAGAGAAAGTCGCGTTCACTGTAGTGAATATAGATGGGCGCATCGTACTGCGAAAGCAGCCGGTTTGTCCCGCTGATGTGATCATAATGCCCGTGGGTGAGCAATACACCTTGAATGGTGAGCTGTTCTTCTTCGATGATGGCAATCATCGCTGTCGTGTTGGACCCCGGGTCGATGACGTAGGCGTCTTGTTGATTGTGGATGATGTAGGTGTTTTCGGAAAAATCATTGATCAATGTTTTAACCATGGCGTCTCACCAACTCATAAGCGCCGCGCATCCCCGCATCATTGCCGAGGGTGGCGCGCGTAATTTTCGCGTTGCATGTTGAAGCAAAACAATTTTTCATGTAATGGGTGCGCACCTTTTCAAGCAGGAAGTCCCCTGCGTTAGCAACGCCGCCGCCAATCAGAATCACAGGCACATCGATGGTCGCGTTAATATTGGCGAGCGCTTTGCCCAGATGACGCGCCGCCTCATCGATGATCCCCTCAGCAACCTTATCCCCGCTTTGAGCGTGGGTGAAGATTTGCTTGCCCCCAAGATGGTTGGCATCCTTGAGCGTGGTGGGGGCTGAACGATTCACAGCCTCACGTGCCATGCGCTTGATGGCTTTGGCGCTTGCAAGGGTCTCCAGACAGCCTTTCGCACCGCATTCACAGGCGGGACCATTGTCCATGACCTTGATATGACCGAACTCTCCGCTTGCGCCATGAGCGCCCTCACGAATCGTACCCGAAAAAATGATGCCGCCGCCAACCCCTGTGCCCAGGGTGACAAGCATCATATCATCGATTGATTCGCTGCGAACGGAAAATTCACCGAGTGCGGCCGCGTTGGCATCATTGGCCACAAAGACGGGAATGCTGCGCCCGAGCGTCTCTTGAAACGCACGGACCACATCGATGCGTTTCCACCCAAGATTGACCGCACCTTCAACCACTCCGTCTTTCACAGGGCCAGGAACGCCCACACCGATGCCCTTGACATTGTCAATGGCAACGCCGTTGGGCGCCAGACTTTCACAAATATCGGCAATGATTGAACGTCCGCCACTGTCGGTATTGGTGCGCACGCGCCAGGTTTTCTTCACTGACCCATCACTGCTGTACAAGGCGGCTTTAGTACTGGAACCGCCAATATCGAGTGCCACTATGTCTTTCATTGTATCCCCCTGTGTAAAAAAACTTCTTGAGAGTCAAGAAGTTTTATTTTTTCTTTTCCTTATGCATCGTGTGCGTATCGCAGTTTGGACAATACTTTTTGACTTCAATGCGTTCGGGTTGATTTTGCTTGTTTTTAGTGTAGATATAGTTTTCGTTTTTGCATTGTTCACATCGCAAGGTAAATTGTACGCGCATGTCTTAGCCTCCTTCATAAATTCGAATGCTATATTACCACAAGGCGGCCTTAAAATCAAGCCAATCGTTCCCTCTGCGCGCAATTTCTCACCCGGGGGTGGTCAAAGGGTCGCTTTGAGCGTATAATGAACGTGGTGATATTATGTATAAACGAACGCACACACGCCCATTAAATGTGGGCACAGTCCAAATCGGCGGACAAAACAGCGTCGTCATCCAGACGATGATCAAGGCCCGTCCCTCCCAAAGTGAGGCGGCAATACGTGAGATCAATACCCTCGCGACCGAAGGGGCGCAGATCATCCGCACCGCCGTGTTGGATGAAAGCGACGCACGGGCGATTAAAACCCTCAAAGCCCACACGACCGTCCCGCTTGTGGCCGATATCCATTTCAACCACAAACTCGCGATATTAAGCATTGAAAACGGTGCGGACAAAATCCGCATCAACCCCGGCAACATCGGCAGTGACGATAAACTGCGCGCCGTGGTCGATGCGGCGCGCAGGGCCTGTATCCCCATTCGCATCGGCGTGAACGCCGGAAGTCTTGAGGGCGACATTGAAGCGCGCTACGGACGCACTGCCCAGGCACTAATCGAAAGCGCGGCGCGCAATGTAGCGCGCGTGGAATCATTGGGTTTTTATGATATCGTCCTTTCTCTTAAAGCCTCCGATGTTTCCTTGACCATCGATGCCTACACCATGGCCGCCAAGCGGTTCGCCTATCCACTGCATATCGGCATCACCGAAGCCGGCCCCGCCGCAAGCGGCCAGATTGTCTCCGCCGCAGGCCTTGGTGCTTTGCTTCACCAGGGCATCGGCGATACCATCCGCATTTCACTGAGTGGCCCGCGCATCAACGAACTCACCGCCTGCAAGACGCTCCTGGGTGCCTTTGACCTCTATGATGCGCCCAAACTGATCAGCTGTCCCACCTGCGGACGCCTCGCCTATGATATGGACACGCTCCTCAGCAAGGTCGAGCGTTACCTTCAGTCCCATCCCACCAATCTAAAAATCGCCATCATGGGCTGCGCAGTCAACGGCCCCGGTGAAGCGCGCGATGCCGATGTTGGCATTGCAGGGGGGAAAAAAGAAGGCTTGCTGTTTATCAAAGGGGAAGTTGTCAAGAAAGTGCCCCAAAGCGCCATGTATGACACGCTCATCGAAGCGATTGAATCGTTCAAAGAATAACGGCAACCCGCGGGTTGCCGTTTTATATAAGGTCAAAAAGCGAAAGGTACCATTCAATTACGAAAGGCCCGGTGAAATACGCAAGCATGCTGCCTGCAAAGATAAAGGGAACAAAAGGCACTTCGCCTTTGCGCCTGAGTACCAATTTGCCAAAGACAATGCCGATCAGCGACGCATAAAAAAGCGACATGAACACAAGATCGAGTTCCAGGAAAAGCCCCACAATGAGATAAAGCTTGATATCGCCGCCACCCAGTGCCATCTGGTTGAAGCGTTTGCGCCCATACCATGCAACGCCCCACAGAAATATAAAGCCACTAAGCGCGCCCAAAATACCATAAAGCCAGTTATCTAGCGGATAGATCATGCGCAATACAAGCATGAGAGGAAACGCCCCAAGCAAAAATGCATCAGGTACCACCCTGTGGGCAAGGTCACTGCTTGTGAAGGTGACCATGATTGAAATAAAAAGCAGCACAATGAACAATTCCGGCGTGAGCCCGCCCTGGTGAAGATAAGCTAATGTGAATAGTGCACCCCCGGCAAATTCCACTACGGGATATTTCACCGGCACTTCCGCGTTGCACGCACGGCAACGCCCGCGGCGGATGAGATAGCCGATGATGGGCATGAGCGATACCCAGTCGATGGTTTCACCGCACGCGTTGCACTCACTGCGCCCATTGATCGGTTGACCTGCAGGAATGCGTTCTCCCACAAGCATTAAAAAGGAACTGAGCACAGCACCGATAAAAAACATATAGACACTTATCATGACAATCATTCAAATCCCTCCAGCGTGAAACAACCTCCCGCATGGGCGGAAGGTTGGTCAGTCCAAATCATAAAATGTTAAGAAGTTGAGGGTGACTTCCACGTAGTCCCCGTCGTTTTCAGGCACATTGTAGCGGATGTTTTGCAGTACAAACACTTGGTTGAGTGCATACATATGGTCGATGTAATCACGGATTTCCTCGATATCATCGGTTTCAATATCCACACCGACGCGGACAATGGTAAACTCATTGGCCGCCTCTGCATAAGGTGAACCGCTAATGGTGGGGTTCTCCGATACTTGCATGCTCACGCTGCGCTCGGTGGAATCCTGGATGCCAGCGATCTCAAGCTGGGCACGGATGAAAAACTCCAACTGGTTGCGTTCATATAAAGCAGGGACGTACTGATTAAGCTCACTTCGCGAGGGCATCTCGGTATCGCGGTGTTCACTGACCATGCCCTGAAGGCCAATGATTTCATTGTGAATCTGCTGGTTTTCTTCTTCAAGGTCCTCAATGCGTTCATCCATCGTCCCAAGGACGATGAAGCGCATGAAGACAATCCCGGCAATAACCAAAAGCACAATAATTATAAATATTATATCGGAGGCGCGTTTAGAAAGCATCGTCATTCACCTCGATTGTAAAGCGCCCCTGGTAGCGGCTTGTTCCTGTGGGCGAATGAATCTGGTCTACACCGGCCGATTCAACAAAGTCGATTTCAAGAAGCTCAATGCGAACGTTGGAGAAGGAAAGCTGCTGACTCAGAAGCACCAACAGAGTGTATTGGTCGGTGATGGCGTTATATTCAATGCGGATCACTGATCCGCTGGATTCAATGAACCCTATCGCCGCTTCAAAATCATTGAGCGGCGCTGAATAATCCTTCTGCAAGGATTCTACAGCGTCGATGTTTTCACGGAAATCCACAAGATCAGGTTCAATGCGGTACCCTTCGATTTCTTCATTGACCTGTTCATGCTGGTGTATCAGATCGTTGTTTTCTTCCAAGGCGGCGTCAAGTTGTTCCTGACGTCCGCTCAGTGGCCAATAGATAAGCAACCAGCTTAGAAACACAGCCAAAAGCACCACGAGAATCACGTTAACATTGAACTGCCGGGGGCGTTTGACATCGGGCAGAAGGTCGACAAAGATGAACGCCTCTTCGGCGTTATCTTTGTTTTGAAAGCGTCTGCTGGCCATCAGTACCACCTCTTTTGTTCAATGAGTGAGGATGCAAGGGGGATATAACAATCCCTGTCGATCAAGGTGTCGACAATCTTGGAGACATTTTTCATATCGAAGATTTTTGTATTGAACATCGAAGCTTCTTCCACAAAGTACTCATGCAAAGCCTCATCGGAATACTTGCTTGAAAGATTATACATGACGATATGGTTAATGTCACGGTCCCCGCCGTAAAGGTTGTATTTGTAGTAGTTGGCAATCTTGGAGATTTCTGAATCGATGAGTTCCAGATACTTTTCATCCTCAAGCGCTTTGGATTGCGCATTTTGCACAAGCGAAAAAAGCGGAATCTCCTCATCGAATATGTAAAGGGAGTACGTGTTGTCATACACCGTCACAAACATGATATCCTTGTCAAATTCAAGGTCAGGCTCCTCGTGTTTTCTGAAGTAATAAAGCCTATGCATCGCAAGGGGCGGGATGTCTGTACGGATGACTTGCATGTTCATGTGATGAAACAGATTGATGTATGTTTTAAGCTCGCTTTTGGGCGCATAAAACATGATCACTTCATAGTGATCTTCATTCTTCTTGTGAATGACATAATCCATCTTCATGTCATCAAAAGGCACCATGATGGTTTTTTGCATCTGTTCCATGATGTAGTCACCGATCTCGTTGGGCTTGTAAATAATCGG
Source organism: uncultured Candidatus Izemoplasmatales bacterium (assembly GCA_964581705.1). Classification (GTDB taxonomy): domain Bacteria; phylum Bacillota_I; class Bacilli_A; order Izemoplasmatales; family Izemoplasmataceae; genus B1SED10-225. Next base: position 397 of record CAZOPM010000014.1, on the reverse strand, counting down.
CACTTCAATCTTGCGGAACGTGAAGAGTTCCTCGTGCACCACAAGTGACACTTGGCGTGCACGAATCTTGAACAATTTGAATGTGTCTTTCAAAATCTTCAAAAGCCGTTCCTCGCGGTAAATCACACCATTTTCAATAATGCCCGCTTCAAGCGGGACGGAACTATACTTCATCTTTTTCATCGTATAGCCATCAGGCTTTTCGATAAACGAAACATCGCGGTCTGTAAAGAAGATATTCAATGTCGAGCGATTGAACATGACATCGCCTCCGTTCCTATGCAGTTAGTGATATTTTAGCATGAATTGTGCAAATATAAAACTCTTGAATGATGAAAGCATGCGGATAACTAAGGAATTGAAGCCTGTTTGAATAAAAACAAGGCAAAATTGTTGG
>CAZOPM010000013.1:13750-41614 GCA_964581705.1 uncultured Candidatus Izemoplasmatales bacterium | reverse complement strand
ATGGGGTCATCGTAATATAACGTGATAGGGTCATAAGACTCCCCGCCGTGCATTTCTAATGTTATTTCGTAAGGAATCTGAGTAAAGACCGCTTCAATTGTATGGTCTTCAGTAACGTTTTCAAAGGTGTAATCATCTTTCCCATCGATGGGTTCTCCATCGATAATGATTGATTCGAGTTCATATCCGGTGTCACTTTCAAAGGTGAATGTCTGATCTTCACCCTCAGTGACCTCGATCAATCCTTCGGGTGTAATGGACCCACCCTGGGTACTTGAAGCGTCAATCGTGTGAGTGATTGTGGTATCGACGGCTTGCGCTACAGCTAAATCACCGCGGACCAGGCCTTGGCCCTGTTCATTGGTTGATAGTTCTATGTCTTCGGCGCTTTCGTGCATGATGGTGCGTATTTGTTCATTGCTGAGGGAGGGGTTGGCCGCCATGACCAACGCTGCCACACCAGCCACATGAGGAGCGGCCATGGACGTTCCGCTTTTTTCTTCAGTGCCATTGCCAGGCACCGTGCTCAAAATTTGTTGACCTGGAGCGATTAATTCAATTTCTTCTCCTGTAGATGAAAACTCAGCAATATCTTCGTTGCGAAATGGTCCACTGCCATCAGTAGAGGCGCTCACAGCAATGACGCTGTCATAGGCGGCTGGGTAGGTGACGTTGTCTCCATCATCGTCATCCACACCCTCGTTGCCCGCCGCACCAATAAGAACCATGCCTTGTGAATACGCTTCTTCAAGGATGGCGTCAAATGAACTGGAGTAAGTCAATGAGCCTAGGGACATGTTCAATACATCGATGTCATTGTCGATTGCCCATTCTACCCCTTCGATAATATCGGAAGTAAGCCCTGTTCCCTCATCACTAAGCGCCTTGATGGAAAAGAGATTGACCTCGGGTGCGACGCCTATGAGTCCGTCGTTATTTTTTTGTGCGGCGATGGTGCCCGCTACGTGTGTTCCGTGTGTATTGGCATCTTCATCATAAGGGGTGTCATCCATTGTGTTGATACCGCCTTGGACTGTTAAATCGTCGTGAGACCCATCGATTCCGGTGTCGATTACGCCGACATTGATGCCTTCACCCATCGTTGTGTCGAATGTGTCAAAGGGGTAGTCTTCACTGTCGAAAATCCGCTCTACGCCCCAGGGGACTTCTTCAACGATGTCCACAGGGGCGTTGAGTTCTATGAAATCCACGCCCGGGTGGTCACTGAGTGTACGGATGACGTGATCATTAAGTGATGCCCGCACTGTATTGGAATAGGAAAATTCATTTGTGAGTGACCCTGAAAGTTGATCGATCGATTCGTGATTCACATTGTCATGCAGACCGATGAGGACGTCTTTGTCGGTATTCATCGCTTGCATGGATTGGGAGAATAGGACAACGCCAAAAAGTGCGAGCACAATCGAGCTCGCAAGAAGTGTCTTTTTAATCATTTTTATTATGCGCGTGTCCATAGAATCACCCCGTGTAATATACAACACTCCCAATACGCTTTTTATTGGCAATAATCCATCTTTTGTGCACAAATTATAGCATATTGTAGACTTCACATTTCGTGGAACACAAAAAAGAATGCCCCTTGAGCGAGGCATTCTTAGATTTTGCTTGGTGTTTTAGGGTGTTCTGCGCTTGTAGTGTGTATGAAGTAGCGTGTGAGAGCGTTTGGAAAGCGGTTTGTCCAAGTATTCCTCATAAAGGGCTTTGACTGCAGGATTTTCGTGCGATTTCCTAAGCGGCATGTCGCTGTCGACTTGATAGATCGCATCAATGCGCTCCAAACGTCTTTGTGTTGTGGTGGTGTAGGGCTGTCCGCCCCCGCCGATGCATCCACCGGGACAGGCCATGACTTCAATGAAGGCATATTCCGAGGTGCCGTCTTTGATCTCGTCGATAACTTTTTGTGCATTTGCAAGCTCATGAGCCACAGCAACCTTGAATGTGTTGTCTCCTAAGGTGACGGAGGCTTCCTTGATGCCTTCAAGGCCGCGGATGGTTTTAAAGTCCAGTTTTTCCAGGGGTTGTTCGTTCACGACTTCGCTGACTGTGCGCAACGCGGCTTCCATGACTCCGCCAGTGGCACCGAATATGGCCGCCGCACCGGAGGTAATGCCAAAGGGCGCGTCATACGCTTCCTTGGGAATTTTATTGAAATCGATGCCCATCTGTTTGATCATTTTACCAAGTTCACGCGTGGTTAAGACGGCATCGACATCAGGCGTGGTGCCATGGGCCTGCATCTCTTCGCGCGCTGCCTCGTACTTTTTGGCTGTGCAGGGCATGATGGATACGACGAATACATCTTTCGGGTCGTAGGATTCCTTGTCCGCATAATACGTTTTTGCCAGGGCGCCGAACATTTGCTGGGGGCTTTTCGCTGTGGAGAGATGATCGAGAATGTCGGGATTTTTCTGTTCGGCATAGTTGACCCATCCCGGACAACACGAGGTAATCATAGGGAGTGTGCCGCCCTCCTTGACACGATGCAGCAGTTCATGACCCTCTTCTAAAATGGTCAGATCCGCTGTGAAGTCGGTGTCGAAGACTTTGTCGAACCCGATTTGTCTTAACGCAGCGACCATTTTTTCTGTGACGACTTCACCGGGGTCCATCCCCATTGTCTCCCCGAGTGATACGCGTGTGGCAGGTGCGGTTTGCACGATGACGTGCTTGTTCTCATCATGTAGCGCATGCCATACACGGTCGAGATCGCTTTTTTCCGTGATGCTCGCAACTGGGCACACATTGGCGCACTGCCCACAATAGGTGCATTCCTGGTCGTTGAGAAAGCGTCCATAAGCAGGGGCGACGGATGTATCGTTGGAGCGGTTGAGATAATCGAGTACGTGGACGCCCTGGACATTTTTGCACACTTCGATGCAGCGCCCGCATTTGATGCAGCGGTCGGCATTTCTGGTGATTGAAGGATTGTTATCATCCAGGGGTTCGTGTTTTAAGATGTTGTCAAAGCGGTTTTCATCTATCCCCAGTGTATCGGCAAGGGACTGGAGTTCACAGTTCAAGTTGCGTTCACACGCTGTGCAGTTAGTATCGTGATTGGCCAGGAGAAGTTCGGTCATGGTTTTTCTGGCATTAAGCACGCGCGGTGAGGATGTTTTGATTATCATGCCGTCCTTCACAGGGGTGGAACACGAAGGGGCGAGCTTTTTCTCCCCGACGATTTCACTCATGCAAATGCGGCAGTCTGATTGGACGTTCAAGTCGGGAAAGTGACACAGCGTGGGGATGTTGATGTTGTGTTCCTTGGCGACTTCGAGAATACTCTTGCCTTCTTCGACATTGAGTGTTCTGTTATTGATGGTGATAGTAGCCATCAGGCACGCCCCCCTTCGAATGCGTGTTCAATCCGGTCAAAATAGGTATCGCGGAAATATTTAAGCGTTGAGATGATTGCGGTGGGCGCACTTTGTCCCAGGCCGCACAGTGAGGTTTGATGCATCACCCTTGCGAGGGATTCGAGGTTCATGAGGTCGGATTCGGTGGCGTCACCGCGAATGAATTTTTCAAGAAGTTTGACAGTGTGGACATTGCCTTCGCGGCATGGGGTGCATTTTCCACAAGACTCGTGTTCGAAAAACTGCGCCAGGCGGCTCAGTATGTCAAACATGTCCTTTTCATCATCCATAACGATGATTGCCCCTGCACCGGTTTTGGAATCAAAATCTTCAAAACGGTCGAAATCAATGGTCAAATCCATCATGTATTCGGGAATGATGGGACCACTCGCACCACTGAGTTGAATCATGCTGATGGGGCGGTCGGTGCTTGTGCCCCCGCCCAGTGTATCCACGACGTCTCTTATGGGGACGCCGAAGGGGACTTCGTAAACACCGGGATGCTTAATGTTTCCTGAGAGTGAAACCAGTTTGGTTCCCGTAGAGCTTTTCGTTCCAATCTTGGCGTATTCCTCACTTCCCATGGAAATGATCCATGGCAAATTGGAGAATGTTTCCACGTTGTTGATGAGGGTGGGTTTGCCAAATAAGCCAACATCGGTGGGAAAGGGTGGTTTCACGCGAGTGCGACCGGCCTTGCCCTCAATGGATTCAATCAAAGCGAATTCTTCGCCGCACACATAAGAACCAGCACCAGTGCGTATTTCAATATCGAAACTAAAGTCAGTGCCCAGAATATTTTTCCCGAGCATATTGTGCTCTCTTGCGGTTTTGAGCGTTTCATGCATGATGGCGATGGGCTTGTCAAATTCGCCACGAATATAAATATAGCCTTTGGTTGCACGAATGGCGTATGCTGCGATAATCATGCCTTCGATCATTTGGTGCGGATCGTGTTCCATCAGGTAACGGTCTTTGAAATTTCCCGGTTCGCCTTCATCGGCGTTACAGATGAGATAGCGGGTAGTTTCGGTTTGTTTGGCCATCGACGTCATCTTGATGTGCATGGGGAATGCCGCACCGCCACGCCCGCGCAATCGAGCTTGTTCAATGGTTTCGATCAGGTGGAGGCGTTCTTGGTTCAAAGCACTTTTCAAAGCTTCATAGCCTCCGTGTTTAATGGCGTCGTCAATACTGAGCGGATTGATTTGTCCAATGCGCTTGGTTAAGAGTTTCTTTTCCATTATTGTCTCCCCCTGTACTCTGCGAGCAGCGCGGTCATCTTGTTGTCGGTGAGATTTGTGTGGGTTTTGTTGCCGATTCGCACTGCTGGGGCTCCATCGCAAATGCCAAGACAGCTGGTGTGTTCAACAGTAAAATAGCCGTCTTTCGTAGTTTCGCCCATGGAGATGCCCAGTTCCCGCTTGATGGTATCAACGATGCTTTGTGAGCTATTGATGTAACATGGAATATCCTTGCAGACTTGAATGACATATTCACCGCGTGGTTGAGTAGAAAAAAATGTATAAAATGTCACTGCGCTGCTTACCTGAGCTTCAGGCAACTTGAGGTGGGAGGCGATGGTGTGAATTTCTTCCTCACTTAAAAACTGATCATTTTTGCTGTTTTGCACATCCAGCAAAATTTCAAGTAGATAATCTTTTTGTGGTGGATACTTGTCTAAGATTTTCTCAAGCATATAAACACCTCTTCATTTATGATTTACAGTGTTTAAACGGACCCTCCTTTCATCACTGTACACGCTTTCATTATATTAGGCGCTTATTCTGGTGTCAATTTGCCAAGAAGGGAAAAGCTGTTGTATAGATAGTTAAAAAAAGACCGCAGTGAGCAGTCTTTAAAGTTATTATAAATTATGAATCGATAAACCAAAGGGTGTTACGATCGTAATCGATAATATTTTCTTCTCGCATTTTTTTGAGTTCCCTTGACAAAGATGGTCTACGAACATTTAAAGTTTTTGCCAGTTGTGTCTTATTTTTATAGCGTACGTGGTGATTGTGATGCGTCGCATCCCTGGCTATGTAATAATGGATTTTTTCTCGTATGGATGGTTGCATTAAGAGCTTGTTTTGGCGGTGCATAGTCATTGCTTTTTCGCTGATATAAGTCAAATACATCTTTCGGAAGCTTTCAGAGGTTTTTAAAAGTGCATCAAGTTGTTCACGGTAGATATATTGTATGATTGTGGGCTTTTGCGCGATAAGATTGCCTGGATAGAAGGGTTTGTTCGTATAAATAAGAAAGTCACCAAAAATATCATTTTCCTTAAGAGACGCTAAAGTGATCTCACGACCGTTAATTGTGTAGTGAATGAGTGCAACCTCTCCTTGGATAATGATACCGATCTTGTCACAGTAACTGCTTTCTGTACAAACTATGGCGCCTTTTTCATAACGATTCGGTTTCGATACATAAGTACGTATGGAAGGATGTTTTAAAAATTCTTTCATAAACGCCTCCGTGATATATGTTACACTTCTTTTCTTGGCTATAGTATATCATGAAGGTGAGGTGATAAAGTATGAAATTAAAGATTTTGAGTGTTTTTGTTTTGAGTGTGTTTATTTTAAGTGCGTGTGAGGCTGAGGGTGAGGAAGTCTCGCTCAGTGCCATTGCACCCAATGGTTCTCCGAGCCTATCACAAGTTCCAATCGAATATGATCCTTCAATGGTTGAGTCTATGGAGTATGATATGGAGGTTGTGGCAGGTGCGGATTTGCTGGTGAGTGCCTTTGGCAGTGAAAGTCATGATTTGGTTTTTGCCCCACTCAATGTTGGAGCAAATTTGTATCAAACGGGGGTGCCCTACCAATTGGCTGCGGTGGTGAGCTTTGGCAATTTATTCTTTGCGTCTGCGCAGTCCATCAATTCGATTTCTGATCTTGATGGCGAGGAAATCGTTGTGTTTGGTCAAAACGCGACGCCCGATATTATTGTGCGTTCCCTCATTGAGCAACATTCATTTGAGGAAACCCCTGAAATTCGCTATGTGGATAGTGTTGATGCAGCGGGGGGCACCCTTCAAAGCGAACCACAATCAATAGTTTTAATGGCTGAGCCGGCTTTGAGTGTCCAGATGAGTCAGATAGACAGCGATATTCATCTTATTGATTTGCAGGACGAGTGGCAAAGCGCGTTTGACACGGATGGCTATCCACAAGCGGGTGTGTTTGTGCATGAGGACGTAGATGATGATGCGCTCAATATTTATCTGGGCGCCTTAAGAGCGTCCATCGACATGGTCAATAGCGATCCTTCGAGTGTTGCCAATGATGCGAGCGCCCTTGATTATCCGTTTCCAGCCCCTATTATTGAAAGCGCCCTGCCCCGCAGCAATGTCCGTTTTGAAACCGCACACGAGGCTAGAGCGTCCATAGAATCATTCTTTGAGGAAATTTTAGCGCTGCAAGCCGATTTGATTGGCGGAGAGCTTCCTGATGATGCTTTTTATCGTTTTACGGATTTTGATGATGTAGAATGAAACGTTTAGGCATCTATGCACTCACCATTTTTACGCTTGTGGGTGTATGGCAGCTTCGCGCCATGCAAATCGACAATGCCGCATTGTTTCCTTATCCCATCAATGTTGCGGACGCGCTTTGGAGCTTGCTTGGAAGTATAGAGACATATCGCATTATTGCACATTCACTATTTCGTTTAGTGGTTTCCGTGGGGGCGTCGTCTTTGGTTGGTATTGCGCTTGGTATCGTGGCGGGGTTCGTTCCGGTAGTATCTTTAGTTTTGCGTCCGATAGTCTCTGGGTTGCGCAGTTTGCCGGTTGCCTCCTTGATTGTTATTATTCTCATTTTATACGGGCAGCAGCGAGCGGTATATATTATCGGATTTCTCATGGTTTTTCCCGTTATGTTTGAATCAGCGCACCAGGGTGTGCTCAACACCAATCCGGCAATCGTGCGCGCCATGCGAATTGAGGCGGTTCCCAAGTGGAAAAAGCTGGTTTATGTGCACTTGCCGCTTTCAGTCCCTTATATCAAAACCGGTTTTATTCAAAGCATCGGCTTAGGATTCAAGGTGCTGGTGATGGCGGAGTTCATCGCCCAGACGCAGACAAGTATCGGCCGGATGCTTTATTTGGGGCGCATCAATGTGCGTTATGCGGACGTATTCGCCTGGAGTGCAATCATTATTCTGCTCGTCCTCGGATTTGAAATGCTTATTCACCGACTGCGGCGCAGCGGGGCATGAGGATACCTGATTGATAAATGAAAAGATGTTAGTGGCGTTTTAGAGCCACTAACATCTTTTTTCATAGTGTATAAACAATTAGCTGATCATCGCTTGATATGCGCAAGGGCGCATCATTCAGATCACCTTCAAAAAGCTCGGTAACGCCATCTCTAACCACACCGAGGGGCATGCGTGTGTGATGGGACGCTTCATAAAACGCCATGGTGAACGTTTTGATGGAGGGAAATTCCACAGGGAAGGTACCATCGATGATGGATGAGGCTTTATCGATGTGCAGTGCCTTGTCATCAATGTTATTTGCATAGGGGCTGATCGTGAGTAGGTCGTCGAAGAAGCGTTCGGTTCTGGGATAAAGGGCGAAATTCCCAAGAAGAAGCGAGACAATCTTGTTGGAGATAATGGTGTTGTCAATCTCAAGGTCCTTGATGAGGGTGTCATTGTTGGGGTCGAGCAGTTCAGCGATGATATTCACGTTATCTGCGTGGATTTGTTTGATATGGATCAGACTGTTGATGACATCCGCATCAACCATGTTTTCTTTTGCGGTTTCATCACTGAGCAAAAGCACGCTTAGCGGTTTTGATCTGTCCATGGTTTTTAGGTAGTCTTCAAGGGCGTCGTGTGTAATGTGTTCAATTACAAAGTCACTGTTGTAGAGGGTTTGGTAGTTTTCAAATGACGTTTGGATGTAAGGTCTTTTATTGTTGTCTCCTACGATGAGGATGTTTTGGTGGCGCTTTTGTGTGAGCGTGTGCAATGACAGATGGACGGACGATTCGATGGGGTTTTGTTGGTGTTTTTGGGCGTGAATGTGAGAATCGCTCATGACATAGAGCGCATCATCGAAGGATTCCAGGGGGATGGCACTGGGATGGTGAGCGTTCGCAGTTTCAAAATTGGTATTATCCAGAGGATAGATGCTTGCGCCCTTGAAGGAAAACAAGGAGAGATAGACATCTTCGATATATTGTTTCATCAGAGTCTGGGCCATGATTTGTCCGAGTCTTCGGTCGAAGCATATGGGGATGAGATCGTTGTCTTTCAGCGTCTTTATTTTAGATTGCAGGCTCTTGATCTTTTCTTTGCTTTCAAAGCGTTTGATTTCACAGACGATGTTTAAGTCATTGTTTAATGTGAGTTGACCCATGGAGAGGATAATCTTGATGATATTGAGATCACCAGCGCCCAGAGGACCGTCCGTAACCTCGAAGGACTGGTCGTTCATGATAATGACACTTTGGCTGCTTAAAATGGCGCTGTCGAGCAATTCGCTTTTGTTGAGTGGGTCGCCGGGCTTGATGAGCACATTGAAACGTTTGAGTTTGTCTTTGGCGATATCTTTGGCGAGCAGGGCACTACGAATCTTTTGTTCAACAACGTTTTTGTTTACATCTCCAAGGACTAAAACGGTGATGTCCTTGCCCTTGAGATGCAACAGATCACTGATGAGCTCGGGGACTTTGTTGTTGTAGTTGAGGATGAGAACGTGGTTGTGTAAATACACTTTGCCCGATCCGCTTTGTTTCTTCTCGAAATAATCCTTGAGTGCGTTGGTGATCAACGCGATGATTGTCCCTGAAAATAAGATGATGCCAATCAACAACACACTCACCGCGAGGAAAAGGGTCTGAGGGTTGTCGATTTCCAGTATCGCATTGGGCGCGAGCAACCATGTCACACTGCCAAGCGCGAATGCTTCGAGAAAGGTTGTGTAATGCTCATCGATGACCAGGGCAATCAAAGCCGCTGCGATTAATATGACAAGATTGATTCCCAGCATCATCACGATGATGGTCACCCGGGGCATGCGGTGCGTTTTGATGCTGAGTGCAGCGCGCATGTTGGAGAATTTCTTTTTAAACCATTTCATGAGTGTTCCTCCTCATCATTTTGGTTTTAAAGGTCATCAAGGGAGGTGATGATGACTTGATTGCGCGTGCGCTTCGCCGCATACATGTTCTCATCAGCACGCTTGATAAGGTCAGATCTTTGCGCGGATTTATCAGTATACACACCACCGATTGATACGGTGATGCGCAAGTGGTCATTAGGAATGGCTGTTGATGTTTGTGCGACAACGCGCCTTAAGCGTTCTCCCATTTGAGCGAATGCTTCATGGGTGATATCACGCGTGAGGATTATGAATTCTTCTCCGCCCCATCGACCGACATAATCTCCGGGTCTGACGTTTAGCGACAGTGTGGTGGCGATGGTTTTAAGGACTTCATCACCAATATCGTGACCGTAGGTATCGTTTACGGCTTTAAAATGGTCGATATCGATAAAAAACACGCCCAGTGGGGTTTGAAAGGTTTTGAGTTCATCGAGGGAGAGGTCAATTTGGTAATCAATGAACCGACGGTTATATAGGTTGGTTAACCCATCCATGCGCAGTTCTTCCTTAAGGGATTGGTATTGATTGAAAATATTCGCATCATCGCGCAACTCGTCAAAAAGCTCCAGTGCGAACGTATTGCCGGATTCATCGGTCATTGGGATGACGCGGACATTCACCGGGACGCGGTATCCCTGCTTGTGGTGAAGTGTCACGGAAGCTTGTTCATTTGACTGCGATTCAATGCTTTTTGCTAAGGGGCAGCCGTTATGACAAAGCAACGTCCCTTCCTCGTCCATGTGTCTAAGGATATTGTTGTAACAGAAATTACCGACGACTTCATCACTGGTGTAACCGGTGATTGTTTCGGCGCGTTGGTTCCATTGAATGATGCGTCTGTTTGAATCTACGACATACGCGCCTTCAAATAGATGGTCCATGTAATCAATAAGTTTCATGGCTTGCCTCCTTTGGGACCATTATACACAATAATTCCTCGCATTTATAGTTGATTTGTCTAGGAGCATGCAATCTTCTTATATAGTGCAATACAATTATAGCCTTAGACTTTAATAGGTCGTTAAAAAGAGGTTCATTGATGCTTCAAAGAAACATCATTCTCATCAACGATGCATCCTCATGAACCCTCAAGCAGTGGATGTTGCTGAAGAATCAATTCAATATGACACAGTAGATATGTGCTAAACTCGCGCCTTGATTATGAGTGTGTTTGGCACGCGCGGCATTTTCCTATTGCGTAAAATAAGGTACAATGTTTATGATACGCAATATATTATATGAGGTGAGACTATGAAAAATGTAGTATTTGTTTGTGTGCACAATTCTTGTCGTTCGCAGATGGCTGAGGGTTACATGCGTGCGTTCGCCGATGACTCATTCAGTGTGCATTCCGCGGGATTGGAATCGTATCCAAAAATTAAAGATAAGGCCGTTGAGGCGATGGGCCTTGAAGGCATCGATATTTCACAACAAAGCGTCAATACAGTTGATAAGCTACCCAGCGTCACATTCGATGCGGTGATTACGATGGGATGTGGGGCCGAGTGTCCCTTCATCCCTGCAACACTTCGTGAGGATTGGGGCATTGAAGACCCCAGTGGTGGTTCTATCGACGACTTCAAAAAGGCTCGGGACATCATCAAATCCCGTGTGCTCGACTTGATTGAGCGACTTAATGAAGGAGAAAACGGGTGAGTCGATGACACTTAAGAAAATGGCACACACTCATCTGCCAAACGCACGCGCAATCATGCAAACGCTGCGCGATGACCCATTGCGCGATGCGCTCTTGCAAGGGCGACACGGCACCATATGGTGTGATGATGAAATATCACCTCGCGTGCTTTGGGGGATTGTGGGATGGACGCATTATATCGGTGGGGATTGTCATAGTCCGTACGCCGATACGATTATCGAATCGCTACCAAGCGGCAGTGAAATTCACACAACATCTTGTTTCAAAGCGCGCATTTGTGAAATGCATGGTCCGCGCGTGCGAAAGATTACACGGTATGCAATGGATGATTCAACGCTTGAAGTTTCTCACCTGCAAAGCCTCGCCAATACACTTAGTGATGACTATGTGATTCGTTTTATCGATGAAGCGCTGTATGTGCGCATTATCCGTGAAGGGTGGGGCGAGGACTTTGTGATCAATTTTGAGGATTATGCGGACTTTTCCCGCAATGGTCTAGGCATTGTTGCGCTTAAAAATGGAGAGATTGTGGCTGGTGTATCGTCGTATGCACGCTTTTTTGAGGGTGTGGATATCGAGATTATCACGCGCAGCGACTTTCGCGGAAGCGGCCTGGGGACCGCCCTGGGTGCGCGCTATGTGCTTGAGTGTTTAAACAGAGGTCTAAGACCGTACTGGGACGCGGCAAACAAAACGAGTGTGAACCTTGCGAAGCGCCTTGGCTACACACTTGACCATGCCTTTGAACTCATAGAGCTTCAATAATTGAATGCATAGTTTCAAGCCATCAAAGCACTTGTTTTGAAGAGGTGAAATGCGTATAATGAGCGGTGGACTTAATGGAGGATGATACGATGAAAACCAACGCCGCAAAACAAACCAATGAACTTCTGACGCTTTTGATTATGTCCACCGCTTATATTGCGGTATTCACGGGTGTGCAGGGATTCAAGGCGATGATGCCACTGATACGCGAGGATTTTGGACTGACGAGTGCGCAAAGCGGACTTTATTCCACGTTCTTTTATCTAAGTGGTGTGATTCTCGCAATTTTTTCAGGGCGCATTGTTGATAAGATCGGTCCGCGCAAGGGCCTTATCGGCGGTGTGGTGATTATTGCGACGCTGATGTTTTTGCATACGCTTGCTCCGGGATTTTCACTACTTTTGGGCCTGGCGATGATTACAGGCATTGGCTTTAGTGTTGTGACACCGTCTGTAAACAAAGGCATTATTGAAATGGTGGACCCCTCCCGCCGTGCGATGTCAAATGGCATCGTGCATGCTGGTGGGGGTGTAGGGGGAATCCTTGGTGCCTCGGTTTTACCGTTTATCGGTGAGCGTCTTGGGTGGCGCGTTTCCATTGTTTTGGCGGTGATAGTCGCTTTTGTCATGGCGCTTGTTCTTGTGAAACTGTTTCATCCCATTCAATCACAAAGCAGTGATGAAGCCCCTGATACCGCCCATGATTTTTTATCGGACATCAAGTGGGTGCTTAAAAATCCATTGGTGTGGCTCGTGGGTGTGATGGGCATTGTGATGGGGCTGTCCCTTGGCAATATGACCATCCACTATACCTTGTTTTTAACCGACGATCTTGCGTTTTCCCCTTCGATGGCTGGTGTGGCGATGAGTCTTTTTATTACTGGAGGCATCATCGGCAATCCCGGCTTCGGCTATCTCAACGACCGCTTTTTAAACGGCAACCGCCGTTTGTCGATGAGTGCACTGGGCATTGCCATCGCGCTGATGTTTGTGTTTATGAGCGTGGTAATGGTTCCCGGTGATATGCCGACCCCGGTTGTTCTAGGAGTCTCTGTGCTGTTTGGGATGGTATTTTTTGCGACCATGGGGATGTTGTTCACGACGCTTGGTGATGTGACGGGTCCCAGCCGAATCGGTACTGCGAGTGGGTTCATACTCGTTGCCACCCGCCTCAGCATGGTCATCGCCCCGCCGATTGTGGGGCATGGACGCGATGTGACGGGTGATTATGCTGCGAGCTGGTTATCCATCGCTGTGATTGTGATTGTCTTAAGTGCTGTCTTTTTTGTGTTCACCGCACCATATAAAAATGTCTTGCGACGCAATAGTTGAAAAGATAAGGAGACGCGATGATGCATACAATTGTTTGGTTTACCGATGACTTACGTATTACCGACCACCCCGCATTGAGCGAAGCATTGCAGGAAGGGACCCCGGTCATAGGTGTTTACGTTGTGGAAACGCGCTGGGGTGAAACTACTGAATTCGGATTTGCCAAAGCCTCCAATAAACGACTGGCATTTCTCGCTCAGGCGCTTGAGGATTTGCGAGAACGCCTGGCGTCGCTCAACATTCCCTTGATCGTTAAAGCGGGAGCGCCGTCTTTGGAGATTGAGGCACTTGCCAAACGCTACAATGTCAAGACCATTTATACCCATGAACCCACGGGCAGCGAAGAAGCGCACAGGCTCAATGCTGTGCGGCGTATTGAAGGTGTACAAATACGTTCAATATTTGAAAAAACGCTCATTCACCCCAATGACCTTCCCTTTACCATTGAAGCGATGCCTGATGTGTTCACGCCGTTTCGAAAAAATGTTGAAGCCACCTGGCACGTGCGCGATCCCCTGGATGTGCCCCATGCCCAAAAGAATTTCCCTACTGTTTATGACGCGGATAAACCCTTTCCCGACTTTTTTGAACCCACGGACGCCATCGCGCTTAAGGGTGGTGAGAGCGAAGGGTTGAAACGCTTGCGTTACTACAGCTTTGTTTCGGACGCGCTTTCAACCTATAAACAAACGCGCAATGGAATGCTCGGGTTTGACGATTCCTCGAAACTTTCCCCTTATCTGGCCCATGGATGCCTTTCCCCGCGTAGCATCTATGCAACAGTGCGAGCGTACGAGGAAAACCGCACTGCGAACCAATCAACTTACTGGTTGATTTTCGAACTTCTTTGGCGTGATTTTTTCACGTTCATTCACTTGAAATACGGCGATGCCCTTTTTAAAGTGGGCGGAATTCGCGGGGTTGTATTGCCCTGGGGTCGAGATTCCCAAGCGTTTGCGCGCTGGACTCAGGGGACTACGGGGTATCCACTTGTCGATGGGGCCATGCGTGAGCTTAAAACCACGGGCTATATGTCCAATCGTGCGCGTCAGAACGCTGCGAGTTTCTTGACGAAAACCCTTGGAATCGACTGGCGCATGGGTGCGGCGTGGTTTGAACACCACCTCATCGATTACGATGTTTCCAGCAACTGGGGAAATTGGAACTATATTGCCGGAGTAGGCAACGACGCCCGTGAATTTCGCTTTTTCAATGTGATCACCCAAGGCGAGCGTTATGACCCCCAGGGTGCCTTCGCTCAGTATTGGATTCCTGAACTGAGGCAATTGGAGGGTTCGATGGTATACCGGATACATGAACTCTCACAAGAGTTCCTTGAAAGTCAGGGCATCGCGCGCGGTACAACGTATCCCGATGTCATGGTTGATTTCAAATCCTCGGTGAATCAATGGAAACAAATTTTCCTAAACGCCTTTAAAACATAAAAAGCGCAATCCAAGCGGATGCGTTTTTTTGTTTCAACGCATTTAAATAGGCTTTTGGGATTGGGTGTGGCACAATAATTTTACAGGCGGTGATACCATGGCTGAACTCTCAACATCCTCTATTAACGCTCAGTTGCGCACGATTGCCGTACCCGCAGCAATCGGTTTTTTGTTCAGCACATTATTCAATGTGGTGGATTCCTTTTTCGCCGGGCAGATCGGCACCGACGCCATTGCGGGAATGACACTTGCATTTCCCGTGTTTTTCCTATTGTTATCACTGGCAGCGGGAATGGGAAATGCGGTCAACGCCCTCGCTTCGATAGCGCTTGGTAAAAATGATAAACAGCGCTTCGGCGGTGTTGTGATTCATGGTGTGGTCATTGCGCTTGCACTTGGGATTATTGTTCCTCTTATTGCTCCTTATTTGGCTCGAGGTGTTTTTGCCCTTCAAGGCGCTGAAGAACAAGCCCAACAGTATGCTTTGCGCTATGTGCGCACGGTTATGATCGGGTTTGTGTTCTTTATGCTCAATTTCACCTTCAATGGTGCCCTTTATGCACAAGGCAATTCCAAGCCTTTTCGAAATTTTTTGATTGTTGCGAGCGTCGTCAATATTGTGTTGAACCCCATATTCATCTACGGTGTATGGATTATTCCGCCGCTTGATACAGCTGGGATTGCCTTGGCGACAGTTTTGGTGCAAATGGGTGGGACCGTATATTTGTTTTTCAAATTAAAAAATTCACCGAATGTCGGATGGCATTTCATTAAAACCCTGCGCGTCAAAGTGGCCCTGGTGGGAGAACTGCTTCGCCAAGGACTGCCCGCTTCTATGAATAATGCCACAATCGCTCTAGGTGTCTTTGTAATAAATTTTTATGTGCAGTTTTATGGGGGGACCGACACATTGGCTGCCTATGGGATTGCTACACGCATCGAACAGCTGGCGCTTGTGCCGACAATAGGCCTCAATGTTGCGGTAATTGCGATTGTGGGGCGAAACTTTGGTGCTGAGCGCATGGACAATATTTATCTTACGTGGAAAAAAGCGATTAAGGCGGGGTTAATGATTATGGCAGGTGGGCTTTTGGTGATCGTTCCTTTCGCTCCTTTGCTCATAGGTATTTTCGATTCGACCCCAGCGGTTGTTTCCGCAGGGAGCAGATATTTGCGGATTGAGGCACTGGCATTTTTAAGCTATGTGTTTTTGAATGTTACAGTTTCATTGTTGCAAGGGGTGAAAAAACCTTCGTTCGCTCTTTATATCGGTATGTATCGTCAAATTCTTCCGCTGGGATTGTTTTATTTGCTCGGAACAATCGCCGGGTTGGGGATTGACGGCGTATGGTGGGGCATTGTGATCATCAATTGGAGCGCGGTGGCCATTTCGTTGCTTTATGCGTCCAAAATACTCGGGCGCATCGGCCTCCAACTGGAAAGCAGTGGATGAAAGTGCAAAAATGTCTGGTAAATGCATAAAAGTGTGTTATAATACGATGAATTGCTTCAAAGGTTGGAAAATGTTTACCTCTGGAGCCCCTTTTAAAGCGCATGGAAACGCTGCGAAGGCAGCGTTTTTTCATGCAATTTTAGGAATATCACTTAGGAGAATTATATGACATTTGCCCAACTCAACATGCATCACTCGATCAACAAGGCCATTGCAAGCAGTGGTTATGAAACCCCAACAGACATTCAGGCTAAAGCGATTCCTTCTCTCATGGAAGGACACGACATGCTCGGTAGCGCTCAGACAGGAACTGGTAAGACAGCTGCCTTCGCCCTTCCGATCATCGACCACGTAGAAAGCAACCCTCACGGTGGCAAACGTGCTTTTCCCCAAGCGCTCGTTCTTGCCCCTACACGCGAACTTGCGCTACAAATCAAAGATAATTTTGATGCTTATAGCCGTCACAACACTGTGCGCAGCGTTGCCATTTTTGGTGGAATGCCCAAACGCCAACAAATTATCAAAGTCAAAAAAGGCGTGGATGTGCTCATCGCTACTCCGGGACGTCTTTTGGATCTGATGAACATGAAAGTGGTCAAGCTCGATCACATTGAACAGTTTGTGCTTGATGAGGCTGACCATATGCTCGACATGGGATTTATCGAAGACGTTAATAAAATTGTTGACGCACTCCCCAAAGTCCGTCAGACAATGCTCTTCTCAGCAACCATCCCC
Organism: uncultured Candidatus Izemoplasmatales bacterium; assembly: GCA_964581705.1. Classification (GTDB taxonomy): domain Bacteria; phylum Bacillota_I; class Bacilli_A; order Izemoplasmatales; family Izemoplasmataceae; genus B1SED10-225. The sequence continues at coordinate 24,727 of CAZOPM010000013.1, read as the reverse complement.
AAAGCGATTGAACAATTGTCCAAGCGTATGCTCACACGTCCAATCCGCGTGGAAATCACACCGCAGCACACCCCCCTTGAAACGATTGACCAAAGCGTCTTTCATGTAAAAACCAATGAAAAACTCACGCTTTTGCAGTCGGTATTGCAAGTGGAGAACGTTGAAAGCGCTCTGGTATTCATCCGCACCAAGCATGGGTGCAACAATGTGGGTGAGCGTTTGAAATCTCTAGGCATCAACGCTGAGATTATTCACGGTGATAAAACACAACCCCAGCGTCAGCGGACACTGGAGCGTTTCAAAGCGAAAAAGACCACCGTGCTTGTAGCAACGGACGTTGCTGCGCGCGGCATCGATATCAATTCACTGTCACATGTCATCAACTATGACATGCCTGAAAAACCTGAAACCTACCTTCACCGCATCGGCCGCACGGCGCGTGCGGGCAAGGCAGGACGCGCACTGTCGTTTTGTTCACTGCAGGAGACCCACCTTCTAAAAGCGATTCAAAAACACATCAACATGCGCATTCCTGTGAGTTCCATCCAAAAACATGTGGATACTGCACCTACCCCTGAGCCTAAGGGACCCAAAAAGCCTTCAAAACCCTACGCGAAAAATCAACCGCGCAAATCCGCGCAGGAGAGCCCGAAAAAACCAACACGCAAGTCCGGCCAAAAAAACGGTAAACAAACTTTTGCGCACAGTAATGAAAACCAAGGGCATCCTTTTATCAAAAAATCAAACAAGCCTTATGGCAAAAAGAAACACAAACACCGCAAGAAGAACAATCGATTCAACAAGGACATCCACGCGCATTAAGCGGATGTCCTTTTTTCTTTTATATGATATTATGGGTATGAGCGCTACAAAATAAAAAGGGAGTGAAACAATGGAAAATTTCAAGTTTTATTCACCAACACAGTTTGTGTTCGGTAAAGATACCGAACATGAAGTGGGGAAATTACTCAACACGTATAAGGCGAGCAAAGTTTTACTGCATTATGGGGGAGGGTCCATTAAGAAAACAGGACTTTATGACTCCGTGATTGCTTCGATGCGCGAGGCTGGCATTGATTATGTGGAACTGGGTGGCGTTAAGCCCAATCCCGTGGATTCGCTTGTATATGAAGGCATCGACCTTGTCAAACGCGAGGGTGTAGACTTCATCCTTGCTGTTGGTGGGGGGTCTGTCATCGATTCTGCCAAGGCCATTGCCGCGGGCGCCCAATACGACGGCGATTTTTGGGACTTCTTTGATAGAAAAGCCCGCGTTGAAGATGCGATACCTGTAGCGACTGTGCTGACCATTCCTGCGGCAGGCAGCGAAGGTTCGGCAGCTATGGTCATCACCAAAGAAGAGGGAGGACTCAAGCGCGGATCGGGCGGCGATGTCCTGCGTCCGAAGTTTTCCATCATCAATCCTGAACTCACCTATACGCTTCCGCTTTGGCACACATCGGCGGGAATTGTCGATATGATTTCCCATCTTTTTGAACGCTATCTGTCCAAGACACCGGATGTCATTTTGACAGACCGCTTGCTCGAGGGAACGCTCGTGTCCATCATGGAAGCGGCGCGCAAGGTTATGGAATCTCCAGATGATTACGAGGCCCGTGCAACCATATGCTGGGCTGGGACCATTGCACACAATGGCTCCTTGGGCGTGGGAAGAAGTGAGGACTGGATCACCCATGCGCTTGAACACGAACTCAGCGCCCTTTATGATATGACTCACGGTGCGGGGCTTGCAGTTATGTTCCCTGCTTATATGACCTATACGCTTGAAGAGGATGTTGAACGGTATTACCGTCTCGCCGTAGAAGGCTTCGGTGTTCCGGCCAATCACTTCCAAAAACGTGCTGTGGCGCGCGAGGGCATCGAACGCCTCAAGGCATTTTTCCAATCCATCGGTATGCCCACCACACTTAAAGATGCCGGTGCTAAGCGTGAAGACATTCCCAAACTCTTAGCGACGCTTGAGAAAAACAAAGGTGAAGCGTTTGGTACGTTCGCTTCGCTCACCTTAGAGGATGCCCGCAAAATTTATGAGATTGCCTGGGATCAATAATCCTTGCCCGGACCAGTTTTGGTCCGGGTTTTTTAAAACATGTGTGAAAGCGCTTTTTAAAATGCCCGATAATTTGGTACAATAAAGATGAAACTAAAACTATTCGCATAAAGGGGTTGGTTGCATGAATGGCTACAGTGTGGAAAAATTGAGAACCATTGCATTGGCTGGACATCTTGGGGCGGGCAAAACAACGCTGATGGAATCGGTGTTACACGTCAGCGGACTTAAAAAGACCAAAGGAACGGTAGAGGAGAAAAACACAACGAGTGACTATCTCGATGAGGAAAAGGAGAAAATTAATTCGCTTTCCACATCGGTCATTCCTGTGGAATTCGAAGGGGTCAAGTATGACTTCTTGGATACGCCTGGGAACCGTGAGTTCTCTAATGAACTTTATCAGGCGCTCAGTGTCGTCAAAGGTGCAATCATGACCATTGATGGAACCAAGGGGGTCGACATTGGCACTGAAGAAGTTATTGCCGATCTCAATGATTTGCACATTCCAACCATTATTTTCATCAATAAAATGGATAAGGAAAACATCGATTTTCCAGAAATCATCAACACGCTCAAGAAACTTCTGGGCTATCAGGTGGTTCCTTTTTTATGGCCCATCGGTGAAGCGGATGATTTCAAGGGCTATGTCGATCTTGTGGATATGAACGCACGCGTGTTTGATGGCGAAAAGACGGTGATTGAAGCCATACCCGATTCGCTGAAGGATACTGTCAATGCATTGCGTGAAACGATCATTGAATCCGTTGCGGAAACCAGCGAGGAACTTCTCGAAAAGCACTTCGCAGGGGAGGAGCTCACGCAGGAAGAAATACGAAAAGGGTTGAGGGAAGGTGTTCTTAACGGTGATTTAAAACCCGTTGTAATCGGCTCGGCGCTCAATGATATCGGAACAAGGACCATGCTTGAGATGATCGTTGATTTCATGCCTGCACCCAATGATCTTGAGGCGATGGAGGGCTTGGTGCCCGAAACCGAGGAAGTGCTCACCCGCACTACCAAGTCGGATGCACCATTCTCGGGGTATGTTTTCAAAACGACGGTCGACCCGTTCATTGGATCGGTAAGCCTAGTGAAGGTGTTTTCCGGAAGCTTGAAAAACAATCAGGAAGTGTATGTTCCCAATCTTAAGAAAAATATCAAAGTCGGCAATGTTGCCTTCATGCGCGGTAAGGAGCAAATCGATACTGATGCGATCGGTGCGGGCGATATCGGCATTGTTTCCAAAATTGAAGGGTTGTTAACAGGGCACACACTGTGTGCACCAAAAGATCCGATCATTTTTGATGGGCCGCCCATTCCTGAGCCTTCGATGTTTGTCGCGCTTCGTCCCAAGCACAAACGCGACGAAGATAAAATCTCTTCAGTATTGCAAAAGCTCAATCTTGAAGACCCTTCCTTTGAAGTGGTTCGCAACAAGGAAACCGCCCAGCTTCTCATCGGTGGACAGGGAATGACGCACATTAAGTTTATCCTGAGCAAGATGGAACACATCTATAAAGTCGAAGTGGAAATGCTTGAACAAAAGATTCCCTACAGAGAAACCATCCGCAAAACCGTCGAAGCTGAAGGGCGCCATAAGAAACAATCCGGTGGGTCCGGACAGTTCGGTGTGGTCAATATGCGATTTGAACCGCTTGAAGACAAGGAGACCACGCTTGAGTTCCATGAAAAGATTCATGGCGGGTCCGTGCCGAAAAACTATTTCCCGGCAGTGGAAAAAGGGTTGTATGAAGTCATGGAAAAGGGGCCTTTGGCCGGGTTCCCGGTCATCGCCATCAAAGCGACGCTGTACGACGGGAGTTATCATCCCGTGGATTCCAATGAAGTTTCGTTCAAATCCGCGGCTGCCCTGGCGTTTAAAAAAGCGTATGAACAAGCCAACCCCATATTGCTTGAACCAATCTCCAAAGTCAATATCATATGCAAGGATGACTATGTGGGTGATGTCATGAGCGACATTTCCAAACGCCGCGGGACGGTATTGGGCATGAATCCCCTCCCCAACAATAAACAAGAAGTCTCTGCGGAAATTCCCGATAGTGAAATTAAACGCTACACAGTCGACCTCAAGGCTCTGACCCAGGGGACAGGCACCTTCACGCGCCAATTCATGCGCTATCAGGAAGTGCCTGATCAAATGATGGAGAAAATCATTGAATCGGCGAACTCAGAAGGTTGAGTGAATTTGAGTTAAAACAAGCATCCCAAGGAACGTTTCAGATGCATGCAACACCCCGCTATGAATGCGGGGTGTTTTCCGTTATAGACGGTACTGTGAGCCATTGCAATTAGATAGCCGCAAGAAAGTGGCTTTCATCTTTTTTATCATGTATAATGAGACAAAATCTAAATCAAAAGGATGATTTCATGACCTCCATTGCACACGATGCTTTTTTATCATTTAAGTTTCTGGGAGGCCTCCAAGCCTCCCCTAGCAAAACCCACGCAGCCTTCACACGCTCACAGGCCCATTATGAGGACAATACGTACCATCACACCCTTTATGTGAGCGATGGCCACACCAATACCAGACTCAAAAAACTCGGGAAGAATCAATCCTTTGCGTTTTTGGATGACACGCGGTTGTTGGTGGATTATCAGAAAAACAAACAGGAGCGCAAAAACGTCTCAGAATCTCACAAGCAGTCCTTTTATATTTACAATCTCTCCTCGCGGGGACTCACCCATGCCTTTACACTTCCCATCCGTGGGACCATCGAAGGTGTCATTGATGCCAATACCGTGTTGTTTTCAGCGGGGCTCACACCCGATGACCACGTATTATATGAAGGCGATGAAGAGGCGCGCAAAGCCTATCTCAAGGAAAAGAAACGCACCCAGTACGTAGAGGCGATTGATGAGCTTCCCTATTATTTCAACGCCAAAGGGTTCAAGACCAATCAGTTCCGCCAATTATTTTTATACGATATTGAAACAGGTACACTCTCACGGGTGTTTGACAAACACTTTTCAGTTGGGTCAAATGTCTTGAGTGATGATAAACGCACGCTTTACTATACAGGAAAGCACAATGAAAAAATCATGACATTCACCGATCAGCTTTATGCATTCGATCTCGAATCTAAAACGCATACGACGCTTTATGACGGTGAAACGTATTCGATAGACATGATTCAACCAGTCGCTGGGTCCTTGGTGGTGGCCGCTAAAGATATGAAGGATTACGGCCTCAATCAAAACCCTGATTTTTATACAGTGGAAGCCGGCGATTTGAAATTGTTGCGTCAATACGGCGAATCCCTGGGCAATACCATCGGCACCGATGCACGCCTGGGCGCTTCAATCAAACCGTTTGTTAAAGATGATGCGCTTTATTTTGTCTCCACTATCGGTGTAAACAGCGCGTTGCGCACGCTCACACTTGATGGAGAGATTAAGGATGTCTTCACAATGCCCGGTAGCATTGATGGCATCGTTGACTTGGGTGAGCATGCACTGCTCATCGGTCTTAAAGATCAAAAGCTGCAGGAACTTTACAGCCTTGATTATCAAACAGGCAAGCTCACAGCGAAAAGCCGTTTCAACGCACGTACGCTTGCAGACAGTTACGTTGCCAAGCCCATCCCCACTTCCCTGGACAAATCCACTCACAGTGTGGATGGGTTTGTGCTGTTGCCTCAGGATTACGATGCTTCAAAGTCCTATCCTGCGGTTCTGGATATTCACGGCGGACCCAAGACCGTCTATGGCAGTGTCTTTTATCATGAGATGCAGTACTGGGCCAACAAGGGATATGTCGTCATGTTTGCCAATCCACGCGGCTCAGACGGTAAAGGCAACGCCTTTGCGGATATTCGCGGAAAATATGGAACCATCGATTATGAGGATTTGATGGATTTCACCGATGAGGTACTCAACCGTTACCGCGGCATCGACCGCAACCGACTGTATGTCACTGGTGGGTCGTATGGCGGTTTTATGACCAACTGGATGGTCGGTCACACCCAGCGCTTTAAAGCGGCGGTTACTCAGCGAAGCATTTCCAATTGGATTTCCTTTTATGGCACGAGCGATATTGGTTATTTCTTCGCAGCCGATCAAACGGACGGGCACCCCATTGAAGACAGGGAGAAACTCTACAACCAATCGCCCCTCAAATATAGCCGCAACGTCCGCACCCCTTTGCTTTTTGTGCATTCGGACAAGGATTATCGCTGCCCTATGGAACAAGCACAGCAGTTTTATGCGATCTTGAAAAATCAGGGGCTCGATACCGAATTGGTGTGGATCAAGGATGAAACCCACGAACTCTCAAGAAGCGGCAGTCCCCAGGCACGCATTACACGGATCAACGCGATTACCGAGTGGTTTGACACACATTAGCATAATTTCGCCCATTGCAATCAGTGGGCGAAATTATTTTGCGTTTCTTGTTGCAAAATGGAGATCATCATTTAAAATTGTACACGGTTAGATAATTTATAGGAGTTGATTTTTTGGATACAAAACAAATGGTGCGTATGGCCATGATGATCGCGATTGTCTTTGTTGCCACAAACATCCGTGTTCACATTCCCCTGGGTCAAGGCGGTCTTGTGCATATTGGCACCCTAGCCATGTTTGCCATCGCCCTCAAGTATGGTCCCCTACACGGTGCACTTAGCGGAGGAATCGGCATGGCGTTGTTCGATGTTCTCTCCGGCTGGGCGGCGTGGGCACCTGCGACTTTGATTATTCGCCTGCTTGCCGGTGCGCTCGTTGGGTATCTCGCTGATCGTGGCGATTCACCCTCTTTGCTTAAAAACTTTGGAGCGATTATCCCCGGTGGCGTGGTCATTGTGGCTGGATATTTCATTTTTGAAACACTATTCATCTCTCACTATTCGGCGGCACTTTTGAGTGTTCCCGGCAACCTCACACAAATCGGTATCGGAGTGTTGAGTGTGTTTGTGATGCAGTCCCTGCCTGATATGGAAGAAGCCAATGCTTAAAGGAAAAGACATCCGAGGATGTCTTTTTTCATGGTATAATAATCCAAAAGGAGCGATTCTATGGGACAAACACTTATTGTATATCCACATCAACTCTTTGAAACACTGCCAAGTGATGTAAAGAGAGTATGGCTGGTCGAAGACCCCTTATTTTATTATGACGAAACCGTGAAAATTAAATTTCATAAGAAAAAGTTGGTGCTTCACCGCGCTTCAATGCAGCGGTATAAAACCTATCTTGCCAACCTTGGGGTGGATGTGGGTGTCATCGAATTCGGTAGTTCGCACCCTAGTGATGTATTTGCGCAACTGCAGAACCAAAGCGTTCGCATCTACGATGTGGTGAATGATGAGCTGAGGCAACGCATCGACGCGCATGCGCAGGAGAACAATGTGGAAGTGACGTGGTTGCCAACGCCTAATTTCCTGAGTGATGAGGCAACGCTCAAGACCCATTTTGAAGGAAAAAACCATTTTTCCATGCAGACGTTTTACAAAGCGCAGCGCAAAAAGCTTAACATATTGATGAGCGATGAAGAATCCCCTGAGGGAGGGCGCTACAGTTTTGATGTGTTCAATCGCAAGAAACTGCCGCGTGATATTGATATTCCAGCGCATTACACGCCTGAAGTAAGTGATGCTGTAAAAGCGGCGCAGACCTATGTTGATGCGACCTTTCCTACCCACCCCGGCAGTGTTGAGGGGTTTGACTATCCCACATCACACGAAGAGGCGCGACTGGCGATGCATGATTTTTTCAAGCATCGTTTTGAGAAGTTCGGACCTTTTCAGGATGCGATTGATTCAAAGCGCTCCATATTATTTCACTCACGGCTGTCTTCAAGTTTGAACACAGGGTTGCTCAGTCCCCGTGAGGTGGTGCGCGAGGCAATCAACGCACATGGAGACATCGCTTCGAAGGAAGGTTTCATACGCCAGATTATCGGCTGGCGTGAATTTATGCGCGCGACGTATGTTCATAGGGGACGACGCATGCGCAGTCAAAATGTCCTTGGACACACCAATCCACTGCCCCGCTTTTTTATTGATGCCAACAGCGGGATCTCCCCGCTGGACAATGTCATCAAACGCTTAAGTGAAACAGCGTATTCCCATCACATTGAACGATTGATGATCTTAGGCAATGCGTTTGTCCTCATGCGCGTCCATCCTGATGTGGTGTATCGGTATTTCATGACGACCCATATCGATGCGTATGATTGGGTGATGGTGCCCAACGTGTATGGGATGAGTCAGTATGCGTGTGGCAATATGCTTACTACGAAACCCTATTTCAGCGGTGCGAATTATATTCTTAAAATGTCCGATTACAAGGAAGGTGAATGGAGTGAAACGTGGAATGCACTCTTTTATCTGTTCTTGCGAGACAATGCATCGTGGTTGAGCGCAAATCCACGCACGCGCATGATGGTGAGTCATCTGAAGAAAAAAAGCAGTGATACCATGCGCCATTATGAGACCCTTGTGGAAAAACTGGGAATACAATTGAATCAATGAAAAGGATGATTGCATGATATTATTTAAAAACGCTACACTTTTCACACCTGAAAATGAAGGGACCAACGACGTTCTCGTCGCCGGCGGCGTCATCGAAGCGGTTGGAAAACATCTTGATACTGGCGCGTTGAATGTGGAAATTGTTGAGTGTGAGGGGCGGAAAATAGTCCCGGGGTTTATCGATAATCACGTGCACATCACCGGTGGTGGAGGTGAGGGGGGACCGGCATCGAAAGTTCCGCCTTTGCACCTTAGTGAATTCATCAGTGGAGGAATCACTACAGCTGTTGGTATGCTTGGGACGGATGGATACACCCGTTCGATGAAAGCGTTGGTTACTAAAGCGAAAGCCCTCAAAAGCGAGGGATTGAGCGTATATGTCCTGAGCGGTTCGTATCAGTTACCCCTCAAGACACTCACCGGCAGTGTTGAAGATGATATGCTTATGTGCGAAGAAATCATTGGTGCGGGAGAAATCGCCATCAGTGACCACCGCAGTTCAGTGCCTACCGTGCAGGCTCTGAGTGAAGTCATTGCGCGCGTGCATGTAGGGGGATTGCTTAGCGGCAAAGGCGGTGTGGTCAATGTTCATGTTGGCAGTGGAACGCAAGGCTTGAGCCCTTTAAAAGATGCTGCTGCGCGCATTGAGGCGCCAGTGCAAAAGATAGTGCCGACCCATATCAACCGCACAACAACGCTGCTTGAAGAAGGTATTGAATACGCCAAAGCCTATAATGCCCCCATTGATTTCACAGCCTACATGGGCTCCAGCAATGCTCTGAGTGCACACAATGCGCTTAAAAAAGCGCTTGATCAGGGTGTTGATTCAACATTGCTCACACTTTCATCAGACGCTGGGGGGAGCCTTCCCGTGTTCGATGAGACGGGCAACCTTGTCTCCATGGGGGTAGGGTCTGTTAAAAGCCTGCACCATGGGTTTAAAAATGCATGCGCCGCTGGCGTTGAGCCTTCAACTGCGCTGAAGGCCATTACGTCGAATGTCGCTGAAACGTATCATTTGCAAAGCAAAGGACGCATTGCAAAAGGATATGATGCCGATCTTCTCGTGCTTGATGCCAATTATGATATCTGTGATGTCATTGCCGGTGGGCGCTTCATGATGAAAAATCACAACATAGTAAAAACCAGCATGTTTGAAAATAATGCCGAAAAGTAGGCGGTGTGTGTTTTGCTGCACCCGATAATTCAAAAGGGTGTGTAGCGCCCATAAAAAAAGAAGCACTGAAATCAATGCTTCTTAATCGCGCTACACACCCAAAAAACTATTATAGCAAACCACTTGGTTTCTGCCCTGGGCCTTGCCCTCATACAGTCTATAATCGGCAAGGGCGATGATGGCGTCTATCGTACGCTGTGTTTCGTGGGCCTCGCACACACCGGCGGTAAAGGTGAGCGTTAGTGTATGATTGTCTATGGTGAGGGGTTCGCGGTTCAGTTTCTGCAAAAACCGCTTGATCGATTCACTGAGGGTGAACTGGTCGGTATCGTTCATGAAAATCATGAATTCTTCGCCGCCAAAGCGGCCGACAGTTCCCGTTTCAAAGTGTTTTTGCAATTGTTCGGCGAATGTCGTCAATACTTTGTCACCAACAAGATGTCCGTAGGTATCGTTGATTTGTTTGAAATGATCGATATCGATGATGGCGAAGCTAAAATGGGTGTTTACATTTAAAGCGCTGTGTATTTTTGAAAATACATGACGCCTGTTGTAAACACCAGTCATGTCATCGATGATCAAAAGCTGCTGGATTTCCATCTCCAGTTGCTTGCGCCTGGTGATATCATTGGCGATTCCGATGATGCCTGTGGGATGGTCGCTTTCTTCGTAAATCGGTGCTTTGAGTTCCATAAAGTGACGCGTTTCACCATTGTCGAGTGAGACTTCGACTTCCTCGTTTGTTTTAGCACCATTGAGCGCCTTGGCATCAAGGGCTTTTAAAACGTTTACGACGGATTCACTGAACACCTCACCATCACGCGCACCCTTGATGGTTTGATGGGTCTTTCCCAACAAATCACGCGTCGCTTTGTTGGCATAAACGTAGCGTGAATCTGTGTCCTTGATATAGATGTAGGACTCAACCATATCAAGCGCACTTGATAAACGCTCGATGGTAGTGTCGGTTTCCTTGATATGCGTGATGTCGATGAAAAATGTCACAAACTCCTCATCCCTTAGCGTCGCTGCATACACGTAAAACCATTGCTGGAGGTTTTGTGAGTGTTCTTCGAATGTATATTCGGAATTTTCTAAGACCATTGCACCATAATGAGCAATCCATTTATCTGAATCCCTGGATTTGCCCGCGAAAACTTCATGCAATGTTTTTCCTGTTACATCATGCATTTGCGTGATACGTTCGAACATTTCATTTGTTTCAATGAAACGATAAT
>CAZOPM010000013.1:0-13650 GCA_964581705.1 uncultured Candidatus Izemoplasmatales bacterium | reverse complement strand
AAACGATAATGCATACACGACACAATATTTTTAACGAGGTGGCAATATGGAAACCATTGAGTATAAACCTTTGCGCAAAGAAAACTATGATGCTTTGTACCGTTTGATTGAATCGGTATGGGGATATCACGACTATACGGATGATGAAGCAACACGTCAGTTGTTTGTTCATCTAGACGCCCTGCATTCATTCATCGAAAGCAACTACGGTGAACTCGCATATCTGAATGGCGAGGTTGTGGGCGCATTGCTTGGCACAACTAAAAAAAGATCCAATCCCCTAGCCAATCTCCGCATGAAAACACAGCTATTCATAGCGTCATTTAAATTGCTCGCAAAAGGCAAGCATGCGGCGCAAGGGTTGAATGCGTTTCGTCGCATTGGCAAAATTTACAAACAAATGGAAAAAGACGCTGAAAAAATGCATGCGGAAGTCAAGCTGTTCGTAACCCATCCCGGCGCTCAGGGCAGAGGCATAGGAACAAAGTTGATGGATACATTTTTAACCCATGTTCGCAATAAAGGCATCGAGCGCGTGTTTTTGTTTACGGATACCGATTGTACTTATCAGTATTATGATCATAAAAACTTCACACGTCTGGATGCTAAGGCACTCACGTTCGATGTGAAGGACAGGCAAAAGACGATGGAAGTCTATATGTATGCGAAAACATTAAAATAAAGCCGTGAGTGAGACTCATGGCTTTATTTATGATATGAAGAAGTAGGCTTATTCATAGAAAACCACAACGCAGGAAAATGCCTTTTCAATAAAAAAGCCTACAATTTGTAGGCTTTAAGATTATAAGTTCTCGATGAGATACTTCGCTCTGGATGCACCCAGGGCGAAACTTGAGATATAGGCAATCCCGGCAACGGGATTGAAAAACAGTGCCAAGATCCCATACATTAGCTGAAATTGATACTGCATGTACGCATCCGAGGGTGCAGCGCCATGAATCATCAATTGGCGATATCCATTGAAATTGCGAAGAAAAGCGTAAATCAATACAACTGTAAAGATTACCAGAGGCAGTGTTGGGACTTCTGGCAATTGGGTGTTCAGTGTGACGATTTCCTGAGAACTATCATTTTGCATGATTACTAAAAATGGGTACATAAGCACACCGAGCAGAAAAATGCCTTCTGCGATTAATCCGATGAGCATCGGGATTTTCGTTTCACTCCAAATTCGTGTTTCCATAGAAACCTCCTAGGTTTTATCTACTCACATTATATAACGTTATCAGTGTTTAGTAAACAAAAGTGTTCAACCTTCGCACACTCCCGCGCGCAGGGGCCTGGGTGTTCTTGCGCTAAAATTCAGTCCAAGAATTCAAGTGTTTGTAAGCAAATCAATTGCAAAAATATACCCCTATGGGCATAATAGGGATGATGGCACGAGGCAGGAGTGATGTTTATGCAATGCAATGCTTCAATGATCAACAGGGTCAAACGCGCAAGAGGTCAAATGGACGGTGTGGTTAAAATGATGGAATCTGACACCGCCTGCGTCGATTTGCTTACTCAGCTCAAAAGTATACGAGCGAACATCGACAGGACCATTGGACTTTTGACCACTGAAAATCTCATTAAAACCATTGAAGATGAACTCGATGTGAAAATCGAAAACATCGATGAAGCCATCAATCTAATCGTAAAAGGCAAATAAAGGAGGCTGCACGATTGTGTTCGATTTTAGTTTAGACAAATCAACCGACGACGCACAGTTTGACAGTGTGGTTAAATGGGACATGCTCATACTGGGCGCGGGTCCCGGAGGACTTAACGCCGCATTATATGCGGCGCGCAAAGGCATGAAAGTCGGGGTTATCACCGACGAACTGGGTGGTCAGTTGCACAATACCACTACCATAGACAACTATCTTGGGTTTCCCAATATCCAGGGGCACGAACTTTCAGATAAACTCGTAGACCATGTTCAAAATCACGATGTTCCCATTATGAAAAGTACGCGCCTCAAATCAATCCAGCATCTGGACCCAGATTTTGAAGTCACCACCGAAAATAACCGTTCGTTTAAAGCAAAAACCGTTTTGTTGAGCATGGGCGGCACCCCTAGAAAACTCGGTGTCACCGGTGAGAAAACATTTGCCAACAAGGGTGTGTCGTATTGTGCGATCTGTGATGCACCATTTTATGAGGGCAAGGATGTCATCATTGCCGGTGGGGGCAATGCGGCCGCTGAAGCGGTCATCGATATGGCACACTGGGCACGACGTGTCACTGTGGTCCACCGCAGTGAATGGCGTGCAGACAAAGTGCTGCTTGATAAACTCAAAACCATCGAAAATCTTGAAATTCGCCTGCAAACACAAATTAATGAAGTGTATGGCGATGACATTATCAAGGGCGTCAAAGCATACGATAAACAAAAAGATGAAGTCATCGATATCCCCACCCAGGGATTGCTCATCGAAATTGGGACTGTGCCCAACACCCATTTCGTCGCCGATATGGTAACAACCAACGACAAAGGCGAAGTGCTTGTCGATGACATGCAAATGACCAACCTCCCCGGACTTTATGCAGTGGGAGATGTGGTCGCTCAGCCCTTTAAGCAAATTGTTATTTCCGCTGGTGAAGGGGCCAAGGCCGCGCTCGCAGCGAATCAGTATTTAAATAAAAATTATAAGGAGAATGAATAAAAATGGCAGAATTATTAAATGAAGATGTAAAGAAACAAATTAAAGAGGTCCTCTCATCGATGGACCAATCGGTCAAAATGGTGCTTTTCACCAAAGAAGAACCATGCCAGACCTGCTCTGAAACCAGACAACTACTCAGTGAAGTCTCTGAACTCTCTGAAAAAATTGCAGTAGAGGAAAAAGACCTCGAAAAAGACAGTGAATATGCGCAACAATATGGCATCACACTCGCTCCAAGCTTTGTCGTATTGGACGGGGAAGGCAATTACAAAGGGGTTAAATTCAACGGGATCCCTGCCGGGCATGAAATCAACTCATTCCTGGGGGCACTCATTGATATGTCGGGGGTCGATTATGGATTTGACAAGCAAGCGATAGAACGCATTCAAAACGTCAAATCACCTGTTAATATCAAAGTGTTCATCACCCTGCAATGCCCTCATTGTCCCGGCGCTGTTCAAAATGCGCACCGCATCGCGATGCTCAATGACAACATTGAAGGTGAAATGATTGAAGCGCAGACATTCCAAGAGCTTTCACAAAAGTTTGATGTCTCTGGTGTTCCCAAAATTGTCATCAACGACGAACACGAGCTTGTAGGCAACCAGCCCCTCGAGCAGTATCTTGATTATCTAGATAAGCTATAGAACCATATTTGCGCGCATTGCCTCAGGCAGTGCGCGTTTTTTTATGACCACTGTGTTATCATTGGGTGAGGTGATTGTATGCATCATATTGTCGTGATCGGTGGAACCAACGAAGATATTGTGGCGCGCGCGGCGCAGCCGATTGTCACAGAGGATTCTAACCAGGGAACCATCCGTACTTCATTTGGTGGTGTTGGGCGCAATATCGCTGAATTGCTCGCACGCACAGGGATGCGCGTGGATTTTTTCAGCGTGATTGGACGCGACACTCCCGGGCGCAACATCAAAGCGTTCATGGAAGATTTGGGTGTGCGCGGGAATTATTGTTTCGCGTCGCACACACCGCGTTACATGGCACTTTTGGACAGTGATGGGGATATGCGTTATGGCATCAACGACATGGAGGCATTATCCGCACTTAACCCCGCATTTCTTAAGACCCATGCATCGATTGTGGGTGAAGCGGATGCGATTGTGTTGGATGCGAATGTTGATGTTTCTGTGATGGATTATGTGTTCAGCACGTTTGATACGATTATGGTTGAAGCAGTCAGTGCACAAAAAGTGAAGAAGCTTATCCCCTATCTGCATAGTGTCCATACGCTCAAATGCAATAAAATGGAACTGCAGGCGCTCAGCGGACGCACACTGCAAAGTGAAACCGATATTGACGCTGCGCTGCAAGTCCTCCTTGAGAAGGGTGTGGGCCGCGTAGCGCTCACGCTTGGCAGCGAAGGTGCGCGCCTCGCAACAAAGACAATGAATCAAAGCGCCAAAGCCCCCGCAGTAACCATTGTCTCAACCAATGGTGCGGGCGATGCGTTTTTTGCAGGCTTGATTTACGGGGATGCACGCGGGGAAGAGGCATTGCCATATGCCCAGGCCTATGCGTCACTGGCCTTGCAGTCGGATGGGCTCATCGGTGGGCGTGTGGACGCTTCCTTGCTCCAACAAATCGCCGGTGGTTTAAAAGTGCAGAAAACACCGCGCCCATGATACAATAGACACACTAAAACGAAAGGGATGATGAGATGGTTTATGCAAAATTATTCGCCTGGCTTGCCTTGATTGCGATGAGTGCAGCACTGCTCAACGGCTTTGTCAGCGGTGACTTCTTTGAAGACGGGAGTGCCTTGCTTGAAAATCCCTGGGGCATAGTCTCGGTGATTGATCTGTATGCGGGGTTCACGCTTTTTGCCATTTGGATTGCAGTGAGAGAAACCTCGTGGGTGCGTGCGCTCATATGGATTGTTGCCTTGATGATCCTGGGCTTTTTCACAGGTGCGATTTATGTGCTTTACGCGCTTTATGGATCTGATGGAACAGTGGAAGATGCATTGGTGGGCAAACGTGCTCACAACTGAATGTGAGGTGTGACTATGCGTTTTGTTCGGTGGACTGTCTTTGGTGTGGTGATTATTGCAGGGGTGATTGGCATAGCGGTATCTTTGCTTAATCATCCCGGGGACGCGGCCATGCTTGAGGATGTGGAAGGTTATGAAGTGCACGACAAAGTCATCCGCTTTAACAAAGAGACACCCCGTGCTCATGTAGTGTTTTATCCCGGTGGACTTGTCGATCCTATGGCTTACCTCGCTTTTGGAGAGGCGTTGCACCAACACGGCATGGATGTGATGATTATGCGCATGCCATTCAATCTAGCCATTTTGGATCGTTATGCGTTTGACGATGTTTACGAGCATACTGATGCACCATGGATTATCGGTGGGCATTCCCTTGGCGCTGCGTCTGCAGCGTATGTCGTCGAGAACCGCGCGACCGTCGATGGATATTTTCTATTGGGCGGATATCCTCCGCAATCCATCGATCTGCGTGAGAAGGATATTCCTATCTTATCGCTCGTCGCGCAAAACGATGAGGTGATGGACTGGGACAGTTTTGAAGCGCGCAAGACAAATCTGCCCGCTTCAACCGAGTATGTCACCATCGAGGGCGGCAACCATGCGCAGTTTGGCTACTACGGGCCACAGCGCGGAGATGGGGAGGCGTCCATTTCACCTAAGCGCCAGCATGAACTTAGTGTGGAGGCATTTATTGAGCGGTTTTCATCGCTCCTTGACTAGACTGTGAGCGCATAAGAAAAGCGGACGCCCAGCGTCCGCTTTTCTTATAGACTTTTAAGGTAATAATTGCGTTCCCACTCGGAAATATGGCGCTTATAGTCGTCCCATTCGATGGTTTTGGCTTCAATGAGTTTATCAAAAATATGGGGACCCAGTGCCGCCTTGATTACCGAAGAACCACGCATTTCCTTTACGGCATCCTTGAGGTTTTCAGGGAGGTTTTTAATTCCCATGGATTCTCTTGTCTCCCTGGAGAGTTCGTAGAGATTCACTCGTGCGGGTTTGTGGTCGTTGAGGCGGTTTTGAATGCCATCAATGCCGCTTGCGAGAATGACACTGAACGCTAAGTAGGGGTTTGCAGAAGGGTCGACGCTGCGGACTTCCGCGCGTGTCTTACCTCCGCGCACACCAGGAACGCGGATCATGACGGAACGGTTGGCATCGCTCCAGGAAATATAGGTGGGGGCTTCAAATCCCGGGACCAGTCGTTTATAGGAATTGATGGTTGGATTGGTCACTGCGGTGAACGCACGCGCATGCGCCATGATGCCACCGATGAAATATTTTCCCGTGAGAGAAAGCCCGTCTTCCTGTTTTGGATCGGCGAAGGCGTTCATATCTCCATCCTTGGTCAGTGAGCAGTTGGTATGCATCCCTGAACCATTGACGCCTTCGAGGGGTTTGGGCATGAATGTGGCGTAAAGATTGTGGCGTTTGGCAACGTTTTTGACGACCAGTTTGAAGGTTTGTAGCTGGTCGGCGGCTTCAAGCGCGTCGTTGAATTCGAAATTGATTTCATGTTGTGAGGGCGCGACTTCGTGGTGCGCGGCTTCCATGGTGAAACCAAGCTTAGTGAGTTCAAGGACGATGTCTCTGCGACAATCCTCCCCACCATCAACGGGGCCAAGGTCAAAATATCCCCCGTGATCATGCATGTCCAGGGTAATCTCACCCTGGGCATCGCGTTCAAATAAGAAGAACTCAGGTTCAACCCCGACTTTGAAGTTATTGAAGCCTGCCTTGCGCATCAACTCGAGATTACGCTTGAGCTGATAGCGCGGGTCTCCTTCAAAAGGGGTGCCATCAGGCAGATGCACATCACAGATTAAGCGTGCAACGTTGCCATAAGCACTGTTCTCCCATGGGAGAACCAACCACGTGCGCGGATCGGGATACAAGTACATATCCGCTTCGTCAATGCGTGCGAACCCTTCTATGGACGACCCGTCGAACATGATTTCGTTGTCAAGCGCTTCTTCAAGCTTGCCCGCAGGAATCTCCACATTTTTAATCACACCGTGAACATCGGTAAAACTTAAGCGTACAAAGGTTACTTCGTTTTCTTTGGCACTTTTTAAAATCGATTGTTTATCCCACATTGGTATCCATCCTTTTTCATTTGCTTTCATTATATAGCTAAACACTTTAGCATGCAAAAGATTTCCCTTTGAAAGGGTTCACAAAAAAAGCACTTCAAACGAAGTGCTTAAAGCAGTGTGATGCCGTTGTCTTTGCATTGTTTGCGGATGCGGGGCGACCAGTAGGTCGCCTGGACTTGACCGATGTGGTGTTTTTCCAAAATGAACAGACACAGCCGCGATTGTCCGATGCCCCCTCCGATGGTGAGTGGGTAGGTATAATTGCGGATATTTTTATGATATGTGCCTTCGCGCCATGTATCGAAGTGTCTGAGTTGCTTGTCCATGGTTGGGCGGTCGACCCTTATCCCCATTGATGAGAGTTCAATCGCTTCACCCATGCCCTTGTGCCACACGAGAAGGTCTCCGTTTTTCGACCAATCGTCATAATCGGGACTTCGCTGATCGTGGGGCTGCCCATCTCCCAGAGGATGGCCGATGCGGGTAATGAATACCGCTGTTTTCTCTTCTGTAATGCGCGCTTCTCGCTTTGTTGGGCTAAGAGAGGGGTAGCGCTGACGCAACGTCTCAGCATCGATGAAGGTGATCTGGTCGGGTAGTTTTACTGAGAGGGTCGGATAAAGGTTCACAAGGGTGCGCTCAACGCTAGTGATGGCTTTGTATATGGCCTCAACGGAGGCTTTGAGTGTATCCAGGGTGCGCTCAGGGGTGGTGATGACTTTTTCCCAGTCCCACTGGTCTACATAGTGTGAGTGAAGTGCGTCGAGCGTTTCACTGGGGCGGATGGCGTTCATATCCGTATAAAGCCCTTCTCCGGGATTGAATTCATAGTGATAAAGGGCATGGCGCTTCCATTTCGCCAAAGACTGCACCACTTCAACCGTGTGATTTCCATGCGTGAAAGTGAGCGGCGTTTCATTGCCGCTTAAGTGATCGTTAAGTGCACTGCTCGCATCCAAAAAAAGTGGCGCAGAGATGCGGCGTAAATTGAGGGAGGCACTCAGACGCACTTCGAATGTGTCTTTGATGGTCTTGATCGCTGCTTCAGTTTGTGTGATGGATAGTCCATTCATGGGTACCATGTCCTTTTTTAAATCTACTGACAATTATACGCCGGTCACCCTCGTGCGTCAATCATTTTAGATAGGGCAAAACACGAACGTATTTTCCGTTTAAATATATTCTATAGCGTTATTGGTTGCACATGATGGATTTCATGGTGAATTGGTTTTGTTGCATCCAAAGAAAAACGAGACGTCATAGGCGACGTCTCGTTTCTCTTTATCATATAGAGGAGGAAGGAGTGCTATGATTCGAGGCGCTCTAGGAGCGCGGGCAAAATGGTTTTGGCATCGCCGACAATTCCTAAATCGGCTACATCGAAAATAGGCGCGTTCTCATCGGTGTTGATGGCAATGATGGTTTCTGATTTGTCCATGCCGGCAGTGTGTTGAACAGCACCGGAAATTCCGCATGCGAGATACACTGAAGGGCGGACGGTGGTACCTGTTTGACCGACTTGTGAAGGTTTTTGCACAAGGCCATCATCGACTAGTGCACGTGAGGCGCCGAGTTCCGCACCCAGTGTGTTCGCGAATGACTGGACCATGTCCAAACAGTCTTTCACACCCCGCCCAGCGGAAACGATCAGTTTTGCATCGGCAATGGTGTTTTGCGCCGCTTCAATCGTTTCACTGCTTTCAACAACGATAGGGGATTGTAAGGACGCGCTGGTTTCAAAGGGAATGATTGTCGCGTCTTTGGCGGTGTTGATTTTTCTGGCGGCGAACACATTGGCGCGTATGGTAGCCATTTGTGGGACGTGGTTAGGGGTGATGATGGTCGCAAAGAGATTACCGCCGAAGGCTGGGCGTGTAATGGCCAGGGAATGAGGCATTTCGCTTTCTTCATCCAAGTCGATCTGTGTCGCATCGGCGGTGAGGCCCGTGTGGACGCGCGCGCTGATGCGCGGAGCGAGTTCTCTTCCTTTGACGGTTCCACCGAACAAGAAGGATTGTGGGTGGTGTGCATCAATGATTTCGCTGATGACATCGGTGTAATTGAGGACATCGTATTGATTCAGAGCTTCAGCCCCACAATGAATGATTTGTGTGGCACCGTGTTCGCTTAACACGCGATGATTCGTTTCGCTCATCTCACCTAGCCACACAGCCACTACGTCCTCTTTTTGAGGAAGGCTGTTCATAAGATGGTCCGCTTCACTGAGCAGCTGCAAAGAAACGGGATTGATGTCTCCCTTATCATGGTCGATGAAGACAAAACAGTTGCGTCCGTCACGATAGGTCATGATTGCACCACTCCTTGTGTGTTGATGAAATTGACGATGGCTTCCGCCGCGTCTTCGGGGGAAAGTTTTTGTGTCGGTTGTTTTTTGGTAACGGCCTTATTGAACGTTCTCTTTACTTTTGTAGGAGAGCCACTTAGCCCTAGGAAGTCCACGTCAATCCCGAGTGTTTCATTGGTTACATGATTGACAGTTTTATCAGTGGACTGAAAAATATGTGCCATATGCATGTAGCGCGGGGTTGCAATCGAATCCAGGACGGTGATCAGTGCCGGGGTGGGCATTGAAAGTGTGAGATTGCGTGTTTCTTCACGTTTCACAACGCGCAGCCTTCCTTGAGTAAATTCGGGGACTTGGGAGACATAGGAAACGTGGGGAACGTTTAAAAATTCCGCAACCTGTGCCCCGACTTGCGCTGTGTCTCCGTCAATGGCCTGTCTTCCGGCAATGATGAGATCGAAAGTGTCTTTGCCGATGGCGGTTGAAAGGACATAAGAGGTCGCCCAGGTGTCGCTCCCAGCAAACTTACGGTCGCTTAGCAGTGTTGTTTCATCGACACCGCGCGCATAGAGTTCCTTAAGCATATCGTGTGCACTGGGTGGACCCATGGTGAAAACATGGACATATCCTCCGTGTTGTTCTTTGAGAGTGAGTGCGACTTCAACCGCACTCAGATCGTCTGGGTTGATGATAGTAGGGATGCCTTTGCGAATCAGGCTTCCCGTTTCCTTGTCCACTTTTATTTCAGTGGTGTCGGGGACTTGTTTGACCAAGACTGCGATATTCATGCGCTTCCCTCCTTGAGCAAGAAATTGGCGATAACCATTTTTTGTGCTTCGTTGGTGCCTTCGTAGATTTCTGTAATTTTCGCATCACGCATCATGCGTTCAATGTCATATTCACGTGTATAGCCATATCCACCGAAAAGCTGAAGTGCTTTTTGCGTGATTTCTGTGGCGCACTGCGCAGCGTAAAGTTTAGCCATGGCGGCTTCTTTGGCAAAGGGGCGCCCCTGGTCTTTGTACATGGCCGCTTTAAACATTAATCCCTTGGCCGCCTCTTTTTTGGTTTCCAGATCCGCCAGGGTGAACTGGGTATTTTGAAAACTGTTGATGGGGCGGGAGAACTGAGTGCGCTGAGCAGTGTAATCAAGCGCCTCTTGAATGGCGCCCTCGCATATGCCCACTGCCTGGGCGGCGATGCCGATGCGCCCACCCGAAAGTATGTTCATAATCATCGAAAAGCCCTTGTTTTCCTTACCGAGCAACTGCGCTTTTGGCACGCGCACTTTATCAAGAATGAGCTCGCGGGTGCTGGAGGCACGGATGCCCAGTTTCATTTCCTTTTTTCCTACTGTAAATCCCGGTGTGTCCGCTTCGACGATGAAAAGCGAGATGCCTTTGTGTTTGGCCTTGGGATCGGTGAGTGCGCTGATGATATACACATCGGCTTCACCGGCGTTGGTGATGAATATTTTTGAGCCGCTGATTTCGTAATGGTCGCCTTTGTCGATGGCCACGGTTTTTTGTGCCCCAGCGTCGGTACCCGCGTTGGGTTCAGTGAGCCCGAAGGCGCCAAGTGTTTCACCGTTGAGCAGCGGGGTCAAGAATTTAGTTTTTTGCTCATCGGTTCCCCACGTTGCAATGGGTGCGGCGCAAAGGGAAACGTGCGCACTGAGAATGACCCCTGTGGTCGCGCATGCTTTGGAGAGTTCCATCACAGCGATGGCGTAAGAAACGGTGTCGCCACCAGCCCCACCCAAAGACGCATCAAATGGCAGCCCGAAAAGCCCCATATCACGCATGGCTTCGACATTCGAAGTAGGAAACGACTCTGATTCATCAATGATTTTCGCTTGTTTTTTGACGTGGTCCCTCACAAATTCCCGGATGGTCTTTTGGACCATGCGGTGTTTGTCGTTAATCACGTGTTCCATTGTCTGACCCTCCTTTGTTCAACCAAGGATAAAGCATGAGCGCAGAGCCTTTAACAACCGTTTCACCCTTGTCGTTGGTTGCGATGGTATCGAGGATTACGCGGTTTTTAGATTCAATGATTTCACGCACAACTACATTTGCATGAATGGTTTCGCCGATGAATACCGGTTTGACAAAGGAACTGTCCTGCTTGCAATAAATTGAGCCCTCACCCGGCAATGTGTTGCCCAGGATATTGGAAAACATCGCATTGATCAGTGCCCCGTGTACCACGCGAGAACCAAATACCGATGTTTTGGCGTAGGATTCATCCAAATGGAGTGGATTGGTGTCACCACTCACTTGGGAGAAGAAATTCACGTCCTCCTCGGTGAATGTCCGAGTGAGTTCCGCTGAAGCGCCTGTGTGCAAAAAATTCGTCATATTACAACCTCCTGAATGCTAATTCATAAAGTGAACAAGTATTCACCCTTACAGTTAAATTGTAATACAGAAATATTTCTTAATCAATACTTTTCGGCGAAATTTTGGGAATTAAATCGGTTATGATTTTTGATTATTTCCTATATATATAGTGATGAGCGGACCGTGTGCGCATAAAAAAAGATCCGGAAATGGCTTCCGGATCTGTTCTTATGCGTCCAGATATTCCTTGATGCTTTGTACGTCCTTGTCGCCTCTGCCCGATAAATTGATAATGATGCTTTGGTCCTTGCGCATCGAAGGGGCGACTTTCATCACTTCAGCGATTGCGTGCGCGGATTCAATCGCGGGGATGATGCCTTCTTTTTTCGAAAGCAGTTGAAAGGCCTCGACTGCCTCAATATCGGTGATGGCGCGGTAATCGACGCGTCCGCTTTCGTGCAGTTGGGCGTGTTCGGGTCCTACACCGGGATAATCCATTCCTGCCGATATCGAGTATACATCGCTGATATCGCCATTGTCTTCGAATAGTGAAATGGTGTTCATGCCGTGAATCACGCCGGCTTTGCCTTTGGTCAGTGTGGCGGCGTGGCGTTTTGTATCCACACCCTCACCGGCTGCTTCCACACCGATCATGGCTGTTTGTGTGTCTAAGAAGGCGGAGAAAAGTCCGATGGCATTGGAGCCGCCGCCCACACACGCCATCACGCAGTCGGGATGATGTCCGTGAAGGTCGTAGAACTGTTCTTTTGCTTCGCGTCCGATCACACTTTGGAAGTGGCGGACCATTGTTGGGTAGGGATGAGGACCCACTGCCGAGCCCAGAAGATAAAACGTGTCATCAAGATTCTCGACCCAGTCTTCAATTGCTACATCGACGGCGTCTTTCAAAGTCTTCGTCCCTCGCGTTACAGGAATGACTTTCGCTCCCAGAAGCTCCATGCGGAAAACATTGAGACTTTGGCGCTTGGTGTCGAGTTCTCCTTGATAGATGATGCATTCCATATTGAACAGTGCTGCCGCGGTCGCAGTCGCAACCCCGTGTTGACCTGCGCCTGTTTCAGCGACAATGCGTTTTTTCCCCATGCGCTTGGCAAGCAGAATCTGACCGATCGTATTGTTAATTTTATGTGCACCGGTGTGGTTGAGGTCTTCGCGTTTCAAATAGATTTGTGCGCCACCTAAGTAATCACTGAGTCGCTGCGCGTGGTAAAGGGGATTGGCCCTGCCGACGTATTGTTTGAGATAGGTGTGGTATTCTTCTAAAAAGTCGGGATCGTCCTTGTAGCGGGTAAAGGCCTCTTCGACTTCATTGAGTGCTTTTTTAAGCGGTTCAGGGACAAATGCGCCACCAAAGGCGCCGTATTGTAGAGATTCCATAATAATGCCTCCATAAGATTTTTTTGGTGTGTATGTGGGATGGTTCGGTTCCTTCAAGGCATCATTTTGCCCCCTTTCAATAAAAAAACTCAGTGCAAAAAATGCACTGAGGGCGCGAACGCGCGGTGCCACCTCGGTTTATCACTTCGATACCGTCATATCTAGGGTCATTAACGGAACCAACCGTCACGCCCTACTAAATTCAGGCGCGCTCTTGTGAAGCCAAATCATGCACGGAGGATCTTCGTTTTCACCAGCCACGAAGTCTCTGCAAACCTCAGTGTGCACAAACACATTCACGCATCGATTTTGTGAACACTATAACACAATGTAGCGTTTTGTCAATGGCAATGCATAAAAAAAGTGGCGGAAGAAGTCCGCCACTTTTGAATTAACGTTTTTCCTGGTCGTAAGGTTCGCCTGATGCCTTGGGTGCTTGAGATTCTTTTGAAAAGAATGCCAGTATTACAAGGGTGAATGCATAGGGGAGCATCGAGTAAAATTGACTGGGCAAATCTAGTGTTGCGAGCACCTGAAAAGAATCGTGCAAGTTGGCAAGCACCCGCATCAATGCGAATAGAAATGCGAAGATGAAGATGCGAATGGGTTTCCACTGGCCGCTGATCATGATTGCCAGTGCCAAAAACCCAAGTCCTAGGAAGTCACCGTTGAAACGGTTATCAAAACTGATAAGATACGCGGCGCCACCGAGGCCACCTAGAAATCCTGAGGCAAGGACACCGAAGTAACGCATTTTGTATACATCGATCCCCAGAGACTCGCTGGCTTGGGGGTTTTCCCCGGTACTTCTGAGTCGCAGACCCAG
>CAZOPM010000012.1:0-42976 GCA_964581705.1 uncultured Candidatus Izemoplasmatales bacterium | reverse complement strand
TCGACTAACAAAAAAACCGCCAATTCTGGCGGTTTTTTTATACAATGAATGCCTGATAAATAAAAAATCCCGGTCGCGAGGACCGGGATTGGTGGATTAATCGTCGTCTGGGTCTTCGGTGTCGTCCTCTTCGTCTTCACCTTTTTGCTTGATGGCTTCAACTTCGAGTTCTTCTTCTTCTGTTTCCTCAGCGTCAATTTCCTCTTCTTCTTGTGGGAAGGAGATGGAGACGATAATCTCGCTTTCATCGGAGAGTGGCTTAAACCCTTCTGGAAGTTCAAGGTCACTCACGCGCAGTGCATCGTTGCCTTCAAGGCCGGTAACGTCAACTTCAACACTCGAAATACCGCTTCCTGCAGGGAAGTCCGCTTCGATGGTGTCGAAGATCTGTTCTACGACCAACCCGCGGCGTTCCACGTCTTCGCGGCCAAGCACGTCGATAGGAATTTCAGCAGTGATGGTGTCATCGGCAGAAATTTTCTGCAAATCAAAGTGTAGCACGTGATTGGGACGCAATGGGTCCGTCTGTACTTCCTTGATATACACCTGATGTTTTTGTTTTTCGATGGTGAGTTCGAAGGTCATACTCTGACCGTATTCGTTATACGCGGCCACAAATTCCTTGAAATTCGCCTTCAAGGGGATTGGTTCAATACCCTTTCCATAGACGATTCCGGGAATCAATTTAGCTTCGCGCACGTCTTTGAGTTTTTCTGTGCGTTGTTCAACTTTCATTTTAATTCACTCCTTAACTATATGCGAAAAAACACTCAAATCCATAGTTTCCTAAGTATTGTAACACAGGGCCAACTCTTTGTCCAACCCTTTAGTTGTTTCCTTTGGGTTTGTAATAACGCTCCCGGTCGAGCACACCCAAAGAGGGGGTAAATTCGCCGGATTTTATCGCTTTGAGCTGTTCACCGAGTACAGCGAATTTGGAGTCGATGTTGTCGATGAAGTGAAGGGCGAGGGCTTCGGGGGTGTTGGGTTTTTTGGGAGAACCAAAATTCCCGTAGTAATGATGCGAAACCACCATGTGTTGAAGCAAAATGCGCGCTTCGCTCTCATATAGCCCCTGCTCGCGTGCAACTCGTCCAACAGCGTCACTCCCCATACTCAGGTGCCCAAGCAGCTTGCCTTCAGTGGTGTAGGAGGGCGCGTGATAGTTGGATAGCTCACTGGTCTTGTATAGATCGTGCAGAAGAATGCCACCGATCAACAGCGTTTCATCCAGAAATGGATACACTGAAATAAATCCATCCACCATTTTGAGCATGGTCGCGGTATGATGCGCCAGACCACCAATGTAGGCATGATGAAAGCGGGTGGCTGCGGGATAAAGATAAAATTCGTCTTCCAACTCGCGGAAAAGCGCCAGGGTGATGGTTCTGACGTCTCCTTCATTCATGCGCGCGATGTAGCCCTCGACCGTTTCTTTGACACTGTCGTGTGAGACCGGGGCGAAGGCATAAAACTTGCGCATGATAGTCTCTTTTTCACTTGTAGGAAGCGAGAGCGTGTAAAAATGGGCGTAGTCGGTGACCATCGGGCGCTCGCGCATGGCATCACCATTGGGTTCGACTTCGAAATGATACACTTCCCCAGTAGTCACTGGAGCCTTGGCATCAATCGCGATTGTCTCAAGTTCTTTAGAAGCATGTTTGACAGTGAGGGTGTTATAGGCTTTATCCTCACTGGTGTGGTTGTAGGTTTCTACTTTTGCGTAAAACTGTCTCATGGGTTCACCTTTTTCTATTTAGCGGTTTTGTTTAAGAATGGTCGTAGTGATGGCTTCGAGGGTGAAGGAATCGGTGGAATGGGAAGTTTCCTCAAGCGTTTGTGAATCATAGAGCGTTTCAAAGGATTCATCAAAGGAGAACGTTTCTTTTTTGGTGTTGTTTTTGAAGATGACAATCAGATGCATGGTGTCATCGCGCAGTTCGTAAACCAGCGTTCCACTCTTTCTGAGCCGCACGTAAGTGTGGGTGTCGATTGTATAGAAAGTCTTCAGACGAAACAGCGGATGGGTTTTGCGTATTTCAACAAGGCGCTTGAAGTGTTCGATGTCCTCTGAATGCTGATCTACAGCGTTCCAGTCTATTTTATTGACGCTATCAGGCGACTTATAGGAATTGGAAACCCCGTTTTTACTGCGGTAGAATTCCTGGCCCATGTGGATGAAGGGCACTCCCTGCATAAGCACCATCATCGACGTTGCGAGTTTCTGAGCGCGGCGTCGATTGTCGGGGGTGGACTTTTCCATAGCCTTGGCCGCTTTATCGAAGAATGTGTGATTGTCATGGCACTCCACATAATTGACGGACTGCGAAGGATACTGGATGCCGCCTTTTAAATGGGTCTTGGCCTGAACTACACGCTTGATGGTCTCTACATCGCTAAGATTGCCCATTGCATAGCCACGGCTTTTAAGTTTGAAGGTCTCCCCCTTGATATGCTCTCGGGTCTCATCGTTGAAAAATCCGATATTGAACAAGACATTGGGATTGTTCATATGCGCGAGTTGATTGCTCTCAAGAGGGGCGGGCATCTGCCAGCCTTCACCATAGACGATGATTCTGGAGTCGATGCTCTCAAGCTTTTGGCGGAGCACATTCATGGTTGTTGTATCCATAAGCCCCATCAAATCGAAACGAAAGCCGTCAATACGGTAAAACTCCGCCCAGAAACAGACACTGTCGATGATGAACTTGCGAACCATTTTGCGTTCGGTCGCATTGTCCGAACCGCACCCCGAGGACTCGGTGAGTACACCGTTATGATCCACCCTGTAAGCGTAGCCTGGGACCATTTTATCCCAGGGGAACGTCTTGATGTTGTAGACGTGGTTATACACCACGTCCATAATCACACCGATGCCCGCGTCATGGAGCGCATCGATCATGCCTCTGAGTTCATTGATGCGCGCATAAGGGTCATCGGGGTTTAGGGTGAAACTGCCTTCGGGGACATTGTATTGCGAGGGGTTGTACCCCCAGTTATAGTGTTTGAAACGATCGCGCTCGTCGACGCCCTCAAAATCAGAAAACGGCAAAATCTGTACATGCGTGATGCCCAGATCCTTGAGATAATCAATACCAGCAGGGTTGCCTTTGGGTGTCTTGAGCCCTTTTTGCGCAAACGCGTTGAACGTCGCAGGTTCCTCCGCCCCAATGGAATCATCGACCGTCGCATCGCGAATGGATGCTTCATAGATGACCGCATCGTTGGCATAAAGTGAATTAAAGGGACGGTTATGGACTTGTGCGCGCAACGTGTCAGTATTGATGACGTAGGCGTACTCCCCGTTGGCGTTTGAAGCAATTGCCCATGGGTCGGTGAAAGTGCGCATCTTGCCGTTGACGTACGCTTCAAAACAATACCCCATTCCTTCGAGGTCTTCACCGATGCGCACGCGCCACACTCCTTGATTGGTATAATGCATTGCATGCTTTTCATCGCCGCCGGGACGTTTCAATATGAGATTGACTTCCTTGGCCACGGGTGTCCAGAGTTTGAAAACACTCGCTTGTGGTGTGTAGGTAAAGCCAAGGTCATCACCATCATAATAAAACAGCTCATCAAACAGCGGACTCCTTACAACTTCTCCGCTGAAAAGCTCAACGCTGGTGCCGTGTTCATCGATGATTTCATAATGCTTGTTGAGCATGATGAAGCCCGTGAAACGGGCAGTATATTTGACGACACTGTCAAATGTCTGTTTGTGGATAATTTCTAGAGGAATGGTTTCCGTCGCGCTCTCAGCGCGAAAAGAACGAATGGTTCCTTCGTGATACTTACGGCTCACAAGGATGGATATTTCGTGAAACCCTTCCAGATAGGCTTCGAATGTTTGCATGGTCTCACTCACCTTTTAACGTATTGAGTATTGTTTTAGCACGCTTTGTCAGTGCCGTTTTTTCGTTGGCGACTTCACCGTTGAGCACCGCTTCATTCAATGCATCGAGGGTGCGTGCGATGTGGGAATTTTTTTTAGGCCTAAGCGCTTTAATTGCCCGCCCGTCAATGGCCAGTTCCTTAGAATCTCGTATTTTCAGTGCAGCATCGATATCTTTAAGCGTTTTTGATTCATCACGGCCGCCGAGCATGACATTCAAACGGTTGGCATGCTCTGCGATTTGCAGGCCATAATCAAAGACGATTTTGGGCGTCCATCCGCGGGCGCGGGCGCGCTCATAGGCATCACTGACCGCAGTGATTGTCCGCGTGAATTGTTTAGAAAGGCGAAACCTTTCCTGATCAACCTCACCAGCACGCATGCCAAGGGCGAACGCTTCGGTGGAGTCATACGGACTTTGAACGCTTTGAAGCGCCGTCAATGTGCGCGAAAGGCCAAGTGTCGTGTGGATTCCGCTTTGTACCATAGCCTTGATGGCCCGAGGCTTGTGGTGCGCGTCAAATAACTTGAACAATTCAGCATGAATGCGTTCAACAGAGACATGGCGCAACACTTCATGTGTCTGCGCGATGGCATCTGCGGCCGAGGATTCAAGGGAAAACCCCAATACGGCCATGAAGCGAAACGCCCGCAGCATTCGCAGCGCGTCCTCATTGAAACGCGCGCTCGGATCACCAATGGTGCGTATGATTCCCCTGTGCAGATCATCCTGACCGCCGTGATGGTCGTGAATCGTACCTTTTTCATCCATCAACAGCTGGTTGATGGTAAAATCACGGCGCGAAAGATCGTCGCGCACATCATCGGCAAATTGAATTTGCGAGGGATGGCGATGATTGTCATATTGTGTCTCACTGCGGTAGGTAGTCACTTCATAAGCATATCCACCATGCAAAACGGTGATGGTGCCAAAGGCCTTCCCTGTAAGGATCGTGCGCTCAAAAAGACGTTGCACCTCTTCAGGGTGAGCATTGGTGGTAATATCGACATCGCCGCTTTGGATTCCAAGCAAATAATCACGAACAGCACCGCCCACAAAAAACGCCTCATAACCAGCGTCGTGTAGTTGCCTCAAGATTGTGCATCCATTGTGCAGGGCTTCGTTCATAAAATCACCAAGTGAATTATACAACAAATCACCGCGTTTTTCCACGGATGGGCCACAATCGCTCAAATAAATGATATCATTGAGACGGAGGGATGCATATGCAAAGCATCAAGCACACAGTGACCGATGAATTCGAGGTTAAACACTCCACGTTCATCACCTATTTATCACCAGTAAGCGACGTAGAGACCGCCAAAGGGTTGCTCGCTTCCATCAAAGCCGAGCACCCGGGCGCGGCGCATCACTGCATGGCCTATGTAATCGGTGAGACTCAGGAAATTCAAAAAGCCGATGATGATGGTGAACCCACCAAGACTGCAGGCGTCCCTATATTGGACGTTTTAAAGAAAAACAATCTCACCGACGTTTTGTGCGTGGTCGTGCGCTATTTTGGGGGCGTCAAACTCGGTGCGGGCGGCTTGATCCGCGCCTACGCTTCAGGGGCTTCAGCTGCGCTTGAAAAAGCTACACGGGTCACCAAGCGCACATTCTTAACTTATGCGATCAACGTGGATTTCAATCACATCGGCACCATTGAGCACATTCTCGAGGGTGAGACGCTTTTAAGCCGTGAATACACGCACCAGGCGATCTATACGGTAGAAATTGAACAAAGCCGCGAAGCGCCGTTCATTCAAGCAATAAAAGAGGCGACACGCGGCCATGCCGGCGTCGCCTTCAAAGAATGCACAAAGCGCTACACGCGCTCATGAGAAAATGGTGAATGAGATATTGATCAAATTCATCACTGCACGGGTGGTGAGATACGCCAGGGATAGTGCCAGAAAGATGTAGACGATCTGGATTTGCCAGATTGCCCCTTTTTCAAAATGCTTGGCCAAATCCATCCGCATGAGGGCGGGAAAGATAAGCGCAAGCGCAATAAAAAACAACATCCCCTCAAATATCGCACTGCTTAAAGGATCCATGATTGGGTCCTCCTTTTTTATTGTATGATGATATCATCATCATCAGGGTCGAATTCACCCGCTTCAATGGTGATGACGACATCGTTGGGCAAACACGTAAGCGGATAAAGCGGGGAATTGGTCTCTCCTTGTTTTTGACAAATATTTTGCGGACTGGTCTCATCGATAACCGAAACGCGGTGATTCGCGTATTGGATGATTACCTCGCCCAAATCTCCCTGCACGATGTAGATATGGTCGTCCTCATTGACTTCGAGGACCTTTGAATCATCCAAAATGGTGTAATCACCGTTTTCCAAATATATATGCAGGATTTCCCTGTTCTCATAGCGGACAATGGCGCGTCCATCCTCCACTTCGCTTTGAGATTGGAGGTAGCGCACAATGCCGAAGGCACTAAGGGAAATAATCATTACTACTGTCACTAAAATTATATCGCGTTTTTTCATATGCATCGCCTCTATATTATTTTATCATATTATGCCTTTTATGTAGTCACTTAAAGCTGGTGCAATTTACTTAACATAGTTGTAACACAAAATGGAAGGCGTATTCAAGCGTTATTTATATCACAAATTCAGTTGACAGAACTCACGGTCTAACCTATAATACAAGTTGGAAGATTTGCCCTATAATCAACTTAATTAACGCAATATAAAAGAGGTGTTGCAAAACACCTCTTTTATTTACATTTTTAAAGAGCACAATTCAATATTATGTTATAATCTTTTTGGTGATATTATGAAAAAATTCCTTAAATCTACAATACTACGTGTGAGTTCCATTGCTCTCATTTTCACTTTACTAAGCATCAGTCTCACACCGTCTCTTTCAGCGGATTCGCAGTCTCTGGTATCCGAAACATACCGCAGCAGTGATCACTTTGACACCCAGATTAATATCACGTTCTTTTTTGAAGAAGGTGATGATTACGAACGTATTAAGGACGGCATTGATGATCTTTTAGCCGAAGTCCACAAACAATCGACACGCTATGAAGATTATACGGGTGTGGTTAATCTCAAAACCATTAATAACAACCCCGGTGAGTGGCACGAGGTGGATGATTTGTTGTTCACCATGATCAACGAGGCCGTGGAATACTACGATGAAACCAACGGACGATTTGATATTTCCTTGGGGCCGGTCATCGATTTGTGGGATTCTTACCGCGAGCAGTGTCTTGAGGATGATGTGTGCACAACGCCATCAGATAGTGAAATCGACGAGGCCGCTCAGCATACTGGCATCGAGCGGATTGATTTGGACCATGATGACAAACGCGTCCGCATTGAAGAAGGCATGAGCCTTGATTTGGGCGGATTTGGAAAAGGCTATGGTGCTAAACGCGCGGGAGATTATCTGCGCAACGATGATACCGTAGAAAAATTCCTCATCAATGCCGGGACCTCCAATATTGAAGTGGGCGGCACGCATCCACAAAGAGAAAATGGTCTATGGTACGTAGGATTGACCAATCCAAACCCCTCGGGAATCGACGACCAATCATTTGCATCCGCGAAACTTGAGGACGGACAAAATATTACAACTAGTGGCGATTATCAACGCTATTATATGGCTGATGGTCAGCGAATCCACCACCTAATCGACCCCGATACCAACCGTCCCACCGATCACCATCGTGCGGTCTCGCTAATCAGTGAGGATGGCGCTTTTGGTGACTTGCTCGTCACAGCTATTTATGTCATGGGCATCGAAGAAGGGATGGACTATGTCAATGCACGCGATGATATTAGCGCGATATGGTTTACAGAGGGGGGAACAGGTTCCGACAACTGGCTCCCTGCCGAAGGCCAGGGAACATACGCACAAAACGATGACGTTACCCTCGTGATGAGCGATGACTTTCAGGAGCAATACTTACGGCAAGTCAATATCGATATCACTACTACCGGACCAACGGATGATGATAGTCTCAACAACGATGGAGACGATTCTACACCAACCAATGGCAACGACGGTTCCAGCGGCGTTCCCGGCGATCCTCAAAGCCCCTTCACTGATACAACGACGCTGCTTTTATCCCTTGGCATCCCCGTCTTAACGGTAATTATCGGCTTTGGCGGCTACGCCTTGTACATTAATAAGAAAAATTAATCCTAGTGCCTTTCAAAGCGTTTGATTCCATTGGAGTCAAACGCTTTTTATATAAGCGACCCAGCACTTAAGTATAACAGTAACTATTGATTGACCCCGGGCACAAAAAAACCTCCGGGATTTTCCCCGGAGGTAAACTTCATTCGATTTGTGTGACATTAAGCTGTGGGCCGAGTACGGTGAGTAACCGCTGTGTGACTATACCAACAAAAATACCGGTCGGCACACTCATAATCATCAAAAGTGGAAGTGTGTAAATTATTTCATCCGTTGCAAGCAAAGCAATCGCCATCATTATTTGTCCCGTCGCATGGCCTAAAGCGCCCATGACTGAGACACTGACCAGTGAAAACCCCGGAAGAAACCGGAAAATCACCATCATAATGAATGCGATCGACCCTCCACCAACAGAGAGTAAAAACCCTACACTGCCAATGCCGGTAGTTAGCATGGCTACGAGCAAAATGCGCAGTGCCATAATGGCAAAACCGTCCTTCACACCATAAGTGTAAAGGACGAGTAAAACAACAATATTTGCCAGCCCAAGTCGCATCCACGGCATACCGGTAACCCCTTGAAGGGCAAAGCGTTCAACGACATTGACTACGATGCTCACTGACAGCAAAATAGCCAGGAGCACCAGTTTTCTTGTTCTTCCGTCCATAACAATCACCGCTCATTATTTTACCACCGAGCGGTGATAAAAACAATCATTTTTCACCGCGCGCTTTTTTCAAATCGAAAAAAGCAATCCCCACGGTTCCAACGCCCGTGTGCGCGCCGATCACTGGTGTAATGGGCGCCGCATAGTAACGATGATTGGGGTAGACTTCCTCGATGCGGTTAAATACATATTCAAAGCCTTCTGTGTTATCGGAAGTGTCATAGGTAATCACGAATTCCTCAACATTCTGTAATTGTTCGAGCACCACCTCAACCATCCGGGTTAAGGCTTTGCTTTGGGTGCGCACCTTTTCAAAGGGTACGATTTTCCCTTCATCGTTGACTTCAAGGATTGGTTTCATCTTGAGCAGACGGCCCATGAAGCCTTTGGCCCCACTGAGTCGACCGTTTTTAACAAGCAGGCGCAAATTGTCGACCATGAAATACTGCTTGCGAGCAAGCGATAATGTCTCCAAGTAAGCGACAATTTCCTCTGTGGGCGTATCCGCTTCGATAAGGCGCAGTGCTTCAAGCGATATGAATCCTTCGCTTATGGCCGCATTCTTAGTATCCAGCGGATAGATCTTGAGGTCCCCCTCATAAGCGTTGGCCGCCATTTGCACGGTTTGGTATGTGCCGCTTAATTGTGAGGATATCGTGATGACAAGCACATCTTCATAGCCTTGTTTTTCCACCGCTTCGAGCGTGTCATTGATTTCGCCGATCGCAGGCATCGAGGAGGTAGGAACAAGCGAACTGTCCTTTCTTATGGCGTCATAAAAATGATCCGCTTTGATCTGGGTATAATCATCATAAGTGTCGTCGCGCAAAACAATCTTGCACCGTACAATGTACAAATTGTCATGAGTGATGTCCAAATAATCCAGACACCCGGTACTGACCGCAATCACTGCAGTTTTTTTCATCAATAATCCCCTCTTCGGTTCAATAATTTATAAAACAGACTGAGTGGCCAAAACAGCACACCCAGGGTTATTATAATCGCTGCCCAGGGATACCAGTCCTCTACAAACACATAGTTGATAATAAATACAATCGCCGCAATAAGCGCTGTGGCGAGGCCTGCGAATAACAAATCATTTTGATAGTGCACGACGGTCTTGTGTCGCGCATGCGCACGCTTGGCTTTTTCGATTGATTTCAGGGAATAATCGCTCTCATCACCGAATTCTTCAATCGTACGTTCAATCGCTTGTGATTCACTGAGGCCCTCTTCTTTTTGCAGGTCATCGACCTTCTCGTAAAGCATTTCCTTGAGTTGAGAGGCTTCGTCCGAGTCTTTCAAGCCCTTTTGTTTATAAAGCTTATCCACGAATTTATCGATCGCTTTCATAAGTATCCTCCAAAAGCCGTGCCATGATTGCCTTGAGGTCGCGCCATTCATCCTTTTTGGTTTTCAGATACGCCTCACCCAGCGATGTAATTTGATAATAGCGCCGTTTCTTTCCGTGAGACTTATCACCAATGTAGGATGTGATGATTCCGCGTTTTTCAAGGCGCTGCACCATCGCGTAAAGGGTCGCTTCCTTCATCGCGAATGTGCCCTGAGTGCGCGTCTTGATCTCACTGGCAATTTCGTATGCATAACGGTCCTTTTCCTTGATAAGTGTCAAAATGACACTTTCGAGGTGACCGCGAATCAAATCGGAACTAATCGCCATCGTCATCACTCAATACTTGTTTTTGAAATACTGGCTCAATTTTTCAAGCGACTCAATCAATACGGTATTATCCTCAAGTTTCATATCCTCAAGCACCGCATCGATCATCTCATCATGAAAATCATCATGGATGCTCAGGACTTCACGGGCTTTGTCGGTTAAGCGCAAAAAGACTTTGCGCTTATCTCCTGTCATGCTGTAGCGCTCACAGTACCCTTTCTCGCTGAGGCGGTTGATCGCTGTGGTGAGGGTCCCCACAGTGACGCGCAGTTTGCGCGCAACATTGCCCATGGTGGCTTCATCACTCTTTTCAATCGCTTCAAGAACGTGCACTTCGTTCATGGAAAGATTGACACCACGCTGTCTTAAGTGTTGCTGTTCGATGCTTAGAATATGGTTGAATACATCGACCAGCAGTTCATTGATGATTTCTTTGGGTTCCTTTGCCATATCAACCCCTCCATTCTAATTACACATTATAACAAAAAATGCGTGAAAACTCACGCTTTTTTACGAACCCAACCAATAGCAAGCGCCCCATGCCCAGCGTGCGCACCAACAACAGGCGTCAGTGGATAAGTGGTGATTTCATCCGCATAATCCAATCGTTTCTTCAGTTCCTTTTGGACATATTCGACCATGTCATAGGCATTGGCATGCACCACGAACACTTCCATCGATGCATCATAAAGCTCGTGTGTGAATTTTTCAATGATGCGCTCAATCGCTTTTTGTCGTGTGCGAATCTTTTCCACTGGCTCAATCTTGCCTTCACGCGAAAGCATCAACATCGGCTTGATTTTCAAAAATGAACCCAAAAAACCACTCGCGCCCGATAAACGTCCGTTTTTCACAAGATACTTCAGTGTATCCACGCTTACAAGCAATCCCTGGTTCTCACGGATCCAGCTCAAGTGATCAATAATCTGCGGGACACTCTTGCCTTCGCTGCCAAGGCGCGCGGCTTCTAAGACCATATACGCCTCACCATAAGCGACAGATTTAGAATCAAACACCGTCACACTCACATCATTGACCATGTTCGCCGCCATTTGTGCCCCTTCGAACGTTCCAGAAAGTTTGGAAGAGATAGTCACAACGACGATTTCCTCATAACCCTCGTCGCGCATTTGTTCATACGTTTCAAGCATTACACCCGTCGCAGTTTGCGCAGTGGTCGGATGCAAATCCGGGTTTTCCTTAATCATGGAATAAAACTCTTCTGCCTTGATGTCTGTGAAGTCTGTGTATTCACGCTCACCCACAAGCAGCTGACTTCTGAACACCCGAATGTCATACGAATGGTCAATATAATCGATGCCCGAATTTCCGCATACAACATACCCTATTTTTCTCATAGTAGCCTCCATTGTTTTGATAATCAAAGTATATGGAAAGTTTAACAACATTCGCGCGCTTTGTCAATCAAAAAAAGACCGCCACAGCGGTCTTAATCATCGGTATGCATCTCACCATAAATCATGGTGGCAATATTTTTTCCAAGCGGGATGGAGCGTCCATTGTGGTGCACATGCACAATTTTTCCAAACGGGTCTTTATTTTCAATATAAAGCAGAGAATCCAGGGCAATCCTGTGGGATTTCAAATAGGTAAGAAGCTGCTTGTAATCAAGCACACGGCGCACGCGAAATGTCGTCCCCTCCGTAGCGTCCCACAAGGCGACATAATCATCGTGGGGCAGTTCGCCGAGGGCGTTGGGGATGGGGTTACCGTGAATGCAGTGCTCAGGCTCATCTAAAAACGAATAGAGTTTCTCAAGCACATTGAGCGACGTGGCGTGTTCAAGCTTTTCCGCCTCTTCATGAAGTTCTTCCCATCCCATGCCGAGCTTTTGCGACAAAAACACTTCCCACAATCGGTGCGCACGAATCATGCGCAGCGCTTCGTTTTTCCCTTTGTCTTTGAGCCGCACGCCTTTATAGGGTTCAAAGCTCAACAAATCTTTTTGCGACAACCGCTTGACCATTTCATTGACACTCTGAAGCGTATAGCCAAAACGCTCCGCAAGATAGGAGGTTTTGATGTAGGGGTCTTGTGAAGTCTTATCAAGTTCGTAGATCAGCTTCAAATAATCTTCTTCGGCACGATTCATGGTTACACCTTCTTATAATCGATGGATTGAAACACCCTTTGGCCCTTGCGCGTGACCATCAGCTGTTTGTTGTGCTCAAACACATAATTTCGTTTCTTGGCAGTTGAGATGTAGCGTTTCGTTCGCACTGAGGACCACCCAAGATGGGTATGAAGCGTATCCACGCCGTTTTCCACATCGGCCGCTTCATCATCTTCATGCGACATCACATGCAGCACGAGTGTGATGAGCGCAACGAAGCGTTTTTGCTTGTTTCTTACATACAGACGTCCAATCAAGCCTTTTTTCGGTGCGAATAAAAATGCCAGAAGGAAACTTAAAAGCGTCATCGATGCAATGGTCCCGGCAATTGTGACATCCGCTAAAAACGACACGCCATAGCCGATAACACTGTTCATTATAGCAATCATTTGCGTGAGTACGATAGTGGGAAACAGCGTTTTTGTAAACTGCAGGGCAGTAATCGGCGGGCCCACAAACAAAGCGATCACCAAAATCGCACCCACTGCGTTAAACGCCGCGACCGCCGTCAAAGAAACCATGAGCATCATCACGTAGTGGATTACGAGAGGTGAAAAACCCAGCGCCGTCGCCAGCGCATAATCGAAACTCACCAGTTTCAATTCTTTGTAAAATATGGCAATCAATGCGACATTGACCGCAAACACGCCTCCCATGACCCATGCGGAGGTGGGGAGTGCCACCCCGAAGAGGCTCAAACGGTCAAAAGTGACAAATTCCAGATTGCCTAGAAGCACCATATCAATGTCCAGATGAACATTGCGAAGGGTGGTGTTGATCAATATGACGGCGACAGCGAACAAGAGAGTGAAGACGATGCCAATCGCCGCATCTTCCTTGACGCGCCGCGATTTGATCAATATTTCAATCAGGTATACTGTGATCACGCCCATAAGCGTCGCCCCTACCATAAGCAGCGGACTTTGCAACGTATTGACCACCATAAAGGCCAGTACAATCCCCAAAAGCACCGTGTGAGAAATCGCATCACTGAGCATGCTGAGACGTCTGAGTACCAAAAAGACGCCCAGCAGTGACGTTGAGAGGCCAGTAAGCACAGCCACAAGCATTATTTCCATACTCATGTCCATTCCCCCATAATACGGCGTACAAGGGTCTCGCCCTTATGGGTCAGTGACCACTGCGTTCCGCGGGATTGAATCAGCCCCTGCGCACAGAAGCGTTCCGCCTGCGCGTGATCAAAGGCGAGGGGTGATTGTTTTTCATACATATGAATCAGTGGTTTATAAGTATGGATGGAACGGCGGAAGCGTCTTAAGAAGACAAAGTGGCGAACGAGTCCTTTTTTGGGTGAAAAAAGCAGTGCGATAATAACGATTACCCCAAGGACCACAGCGATGGCAGGCCCCGTGGGCATTCCACTGATGCGTGCGGATAAAAAGGCACCGATAATGCCTGAGACGCCGCCCACAATGCCCGCATACACCAAATTCAGCCACAGGCGATTGGACAGCTGCCGTGCAGCAACACCCGGAGCGATTAATAACGCACTCATAAGAATGACGCCCACCATGCGGATGCCAATCACAATCACAAACACCACCATCGCGTTGAGCACCACACTAATGATGCGCTCATGGCGCATGATGACTTTAAAGTACTGTCCATCAAAAACGAAAAGTTTGAGCTCCTTGTAAAAAAGTGCAATCACAAAAAGCACAATCGCACTCATCCATGCGATCATCACAATATCGGCTCTGAGCATGGTAGCCGCCTGGCCGAGCACAAACGTCGAAAGACCCGCCTGGGAGGCGGCCCCACCAGTTTGGATGTGGGATAGCAATACTTGGCCAAAGCCGAAAAACCCTGCGAGAATCAAAGCCATGGATGCATCAAATTTAATGGTGGTATAGCGCTTGATCATTTCAAGGAGCGCTGTTGCGAGCAGGGCACTTAAAAAAGCGCCAATCAACAGCACCTGCAGATCGCGCACGCCGCTGATGATGTAGGCAAGCATGACGCCCGGCAGTGCCGAGTGTGACAGCGCATCGCCCATCAGCGCCTGAGAACGCAATACCAAAAACGTCCCGAGCATGCCCGCAGAAACGCCGAGCATAAGCGTCCCAAGAAGCACAAGGCGCAGGGTGTAAGAAATCTCAAACATCGCCGCTCTCCCCCAGGAGTGAGGCGTTGCTCATGTACGTCTTTTGAATGTTTTCCTCCGTATAGACATCCTCAACCGCACCGTGGGCAACTACGCGTACATTAAGCAGCGTCAGCGTATCAAAATACGCCTGCACTGTGTTGAGGTCGTGATGGACAACGATGACTGTCTTGCCTTGTTGCTTAAGGGTCTGAAGCACATTCACAATCGCTTTTTCTGTGCGTACATCGACGCCCTGGAAGGGTTCGTCCATAAAATAGATCTGCGCTTCTTGCACAAGCGCGCGCGCAAGGAAAACACGCTGGCGCTGCCCGCCTGAGAGTTCTGATATTTGTCGGTGCATATAATCGCTCATGCCCACTTGCTCGAGTGCTTCTAGGGCCTTGGTTTTATCCTGTTTTCTCACGCGTCGCACCCAGCCAATATGGCCGTAGCGGCCCATGAGTACCGCATCGTAAACAGTGGTAGGAAAATCCCAGTCGACGCTTTCCTTTTGCGGCACGTAGCCAATGGACTTATACATGTTTTTGTAGGATTTTCCTTCAAAACGCACAGCACCGCTCAATGTCGGCACCAAGTTGAGCGCCGCCTTGATCAATGTGGATTTGCCCGCACCATTGGGTCCAACAATGCCATGCAAAACCCCCGGAGCAATCGTGATATCAATATCCCAAAGTACAGGAGAAGCGCCATAAGCGACACTCAGGTCTTCAACTTCAAATCCTTTCATGCATCATTCCTCCAGTGCATCCACAATTGTATCGACATTCGACCTAAACGTTCTAATGTAGGTTTCGTGTCCCTGAGAAAATCCACCGGTTGAATCCGAATAGAGCTCTCCACCGACACTGACGTCGTGGTCCAAATCCAAAGCGGCCTCCACAAGCGCATCCACCGTTCCCTGAGGGACGGAACTCTCCCAGAAAACGCTATTTACATCGAGTTCAACCAGTAACTCGGCCAATTCCTCTATATCGCGCACGCTCGCCTCAGAATCTGTGGACACGCCCTGGACTGCGTGCACTTCAAATCCATAGGCTCTGCCAAAATAGGCAAAGGCATCGTGTGCGGTGATTAAAATGCGGTCGCTCGCATCAAGCGCATCCACCCGATTGCTCACGTAATCATCCAACATGGAAAGGTCCTGCAAGTATTCTTCAGTGCGCGTTTCATACATCGCCTTATTATCGGGGTCAGCCTCACCAAGCGCTTCGCCGACTACTCCCGTGAGCTGTGACCACAGATCAATGTCAAACCAAACGTGCGGATCAACTGTTCCGTGTGATTCATAGATGAGGTCGTCTTCATCGACATGTTCACCAAGCACAACCAACTGCGCAGAATCGATTTGAGCGATCACATCCCCCATACGCTCTTCGAGATTCAACCCGTTGATAATGATGACATCCGCCGCTTCCAATCGGCGCGTATCGCTTTGCCGCGGTTCATAATCGTGGGGGTCAACACCCACGCCCATCAGTGTTTGCACTTCGACGGCATCGCCACCGATCGACTGGGCCATATCACCGATATACGTAGTCGTTGCGACGATGCTGAGTGCATCCGAATTTTCATTATCACTCTCGCATCCCACGAGGCTAAGGGCTGTGACGCCCAGCAATACTATCAATAAAGGTTTCATTATTTCACTCCTTTTAAGGGTTACCTTAATTTTAATTTAAGTATATCGCTCAAAGGTGGGGATGTCAAGCGTGTCAATCGGTCAATGCATAAAAAAAACCGCACCAGCGGGTGCGGTTTGAAATTCAGTCGTTAAAGCGATGAATCGCGCGTGCGCAAATAGGCATCCATTGACGCGGCGGCGTCTTTGCCGGCGCCCATGGCCAAAATGACGGTTGCTGCGCCACTGACCGCATCGCCGCCTGCGAAAACACCTTCAATAGAGGTCATATGCGTCTCACCGGTGATAATCCCGCCCCACGAATGGGTTGAGAGATCGGGGGTGGCGGATTTTATGATCGGATTGGGCTTTTGACCGATTGCGATAATCAAGTTATCGACATTGAACGTTTCATATTCCCCCGTGCCAATGGGACGGCGCCTTCCTGAGGCATCGGGTTCACCGAGGGTCATTTTTTCACATTTGACCCGTTTGATTTCGTACGCTTCTCCGATAATTTCCACGGGATTGTGCAGCACATTCATGACAATATCCTCTTCAATCGCATGATCAACTTCTTCTTTTCTCGCCGGAATATTATCCATGTCGCGTCGGTAGATGATCATGACCTTCTCAGCACCAATGCGCTTGGCGGTCCGTGCGGCATCCATCGCCACATTCCCGCCCCCTACTACCGCAACGGTGGAACCGATCTTGATCGGCGTCGCACTATTGGGGAAATCCTGGGAGCGCATGAGATTGACGCGGGTGAGGAATTCATTGGCAAAATATACCCCATTGTAGTTTTCACCAGGAATGCCCAAGGAAGAAGGAAGACCCGCGCCACTTCCAATGAAGATGGCGTCATACCCATCCTCCTTGAGTTGTTCGAGGGTGATGGATTTTCCGATGATGGCGTTTTTAACAAACGTGACACCCATGGATTTAAGGTTGTCGATTTCATCTTTGACGATCGATTTGGGCAGACGAAATTCGGGAATACCGTATGTGAGCACACCGCCAAATTCATGCAGCGCTTCAAAAATCGTCACGTTGTACCCGCATTTGCGCATCGCCGCCGCATTGGCAAGGCCCGCAGGCCCTGAGCCGACCACGGCGATGCTTTGAGGGCGCGTGGGGGATGGTGATGGTGCGTCGTGGGTGAGCACATGCTCACGGCCATAATCGCCCACAAAGCGTTCCAACGCACCGATATTCACCGGTTCATGCTTGATGCCCATGATGCACGCCCCTTCGCACTGACTTTCCTGTGGACATACGCGTCCGCAGATTGAAGGGAGGATATTGTCTTCATAAATGGTTTCAAACGCTTCATCGAGCGCACCTTCAAGCAAGTGCTTGATAAAAGTGGGGATTTTGACCCCAACAGGGCACGCTTGTACGCAGCGGGGATTTTTACAGTCAATGCAGCGGGAAGCCTCGATGGTGGCCTCCTCATATGAATAGCCCAGGGCGACTTCGAGGAAGTTGTCAATACGCGTCGTCGAAGGCTGGTGGGGAACGGGGATTCTTTGTAGTTTCTTACTCACGGTTGCCCACCTTGATTTTACAGGCGTGTTCTTCTTCTTTATAGTAGTTCTGGCGTTTCATTAGCCCGTCAAAATCGACATCGGACCCATCGAAGTCCGGTCCGTCGATGCAAGCGAATTGCGTCTTGCCCCCAACATTGACGCGACAGTTGCCACACATGCCCGTCCCATCGATCATGATGGGATTGAGTGAAACATCGACACTCATATCATGTGCATTGGCAGCCATTGCGCAATATTTCATCATGATCACTGGACCGATAGCGACGACGTGGTCAATGCTTTGATCGCTTTTAAGCATGCGTTCAAGCGGTGTGGTAACCATGCCTTTTTCGCCAAGGGACCCATCATCAGTTGTGATGATCAGCTCATCGACGAAGGCCGAATATTCATCACGCAAAATGATGAAATCATCAGTTTTTGCGCCCAAAATGACACTGACGCGCGCTCCGCTTTGTTTGTAGGCGCGCATCTGAGGCAGTAGCGGTGCGGCGCCCACGCCGCCGGCAACGCCTATGACGTGATTCTTCTTTCGTATGTGGGCAGCCTTGCCAAGCGGACCGACAAAATCAGCGACACTGTCGCCCTCGTCCTTAGTGCTCAGAAGCTGAGTTGAATAGCCCATCTTTTGATATATGATATCGACGGTGCGCGCACCATGGTCGGCGATCGTCAACGGAATGCGCTCACCCGACGCATCCACGCGCAAGATAATAAAATGACCCGGCTTTGCATTGCGCGCAACCAGGGGCGCTTCAATACGCATATAATCAACGAGTTCGTTGAGCGATTTTTTCTTAAGAATCTTATACACACAATCACTCCAATTCAAAAATAAAAGCGCTTTCTTTGTTCATTATAACAAAGTTCGCGCTTATATGAACCCTTAAAGTTCCCTTTTACAGTAGGGGCATACGGATTCATCTTGATAGATAGGTTTTTT
Source organism: uncultured Candidatus Izemoplasmatales bacterium (assembly GCA_964581705.1). Lineage (GTDB taxonomy): Bacteria > Bacillota_I > Bacilli_A > Izemoplasmatales > Izemoplasmataceae > B1SED10-225. Next base: position 24,187 of record CAZOPM010000012.1, on the reverse strand, counting down.
ACAGTGCGGGCAGGGGGCCATCTTTTGGCGTTCATCGATTTGGTCTTTGTGCATGGCGAAAAACGCGTAGGCGATCTGCGCACCCGCGAGGTGCAGCACAAACAAAACAACCGCAACGACAAAAAACACATTGCGCAAAGGCTCATAAAAGTACGCCACAAGCGCACTTACGCCACTCAGTAGAAAACCAGAGACCAACGCGGCTACAAACAACTTGTGCCGGAGCATCAGAAAAGCTCCAGAATCGTGGCACCCGGATTTTTGGAGTATTTCCTGCGGCGGATGCGTTTTGAGCGGATTTTCCGCGGATGGGCGACCATGTCCTTAAGGACATTGCCCCGCGAGTGACCATGGATGATTTCAAGTTCCTTGATTGAATCATCCAGCTTAGCGATAAACTGTTCAATTTCCTTGATGGCGTCGTATTCACTCATCCCGTGTATGTCGAGTGTTTCGCGCATAACTCATTCCTCCACTATTTTAAGGGTCTTTTTGTCTTTGGGGCGTCTTCCGTTTTTGTTGAGATAATCTTTTAATACGCTATCGATGCGGTGTGGGGTGTGTTTCATCCACTGAACCGTCTTTGGGTCAATGCCGTGAGTGAAAGGACAGCTTTGGATGCATAGCCCGCAGTCGCTTCCCGCAGTTTTAAATAGCGCATAACAGCTTTGGTCATCAAGATGGTAAAAGGTTCGCCCCTGCACGCGGCGTTGTTTGAAATGGATGGCCTGGTTGGGACAATTCATCAGACATAGCGCGCAGCGCTTGCAAAATGTCTCCAACCCGAAGTCGATGGGTTGATCTGCGGCAAGCGGTAGGTCAGTGAGGACCGCACCTAGACGAATGCCATCGCCATAACGCGGATGGATGAGATGATTGCTCATGCCGATTTCTCCTAGACCCGCATCATAGCCAAGAGGCACAAGTGGCGTCTCATAATACGCTTCACTTTGAAATAACGAAGGGTAGCCAAGGCCTTTGAGATAACCTGCCAAGCGCGCCCCGATTACCGCCACATCAAAGTAGGCGTTCATCGTCCCAAGCAGGGTTTCAAAGTGCGGGGCGCGGCGAATATAGGCGGTATCCATGGGGACCGCGTAGACGATCGCAGTTTTGTGGCGCGGGGTAATCGCCTCACCATAGTTTTTAAGGCCAAGCGCCTCGTTCACTCCCCCATGGTGCGTATAGTAATGGCCTTCATTCAATGTGACAATCCCCACATCAACCGCGCCGTAATGTTTGGTAATGGCTTTGATTTTCGCTTCAAACCCTTCGCCTACATCAACGACTTCGGGGTTCAAGGGAATGGCGTCAACACTGTCGTAAAGGCCTTTGAAAAAGACATCGTCATTGCTGAAGATCGGGAGGTGCTTGGCTTTGAAGGCCTCACTTTTTTTCATGCCCTGTAAAAAATCCATGCCTCTGATTGCATCATCCCCCTCCTGATATTCAGGGTGGGCATGATAAAAGCTTTCATAAGCCTGCGTCCCTTTTTTCAGACGCATGCGTGAAAAAAGGGTTTGGCGTTCATCATACCAATGCATAGTGGGCATCATTCCTTCAATTTTTCTATGGATAGTGCGCCGGTGTAATCACCCTGGTCAATGGCGGTGATGGTTGCGAGGACTTGTTGGCGCATCTTTTCTTGTGCCTGGTCGTTGAACCCGCCGAAATGCGGACTGAGCAGCACATTGTCCAATGTGTGCAAGGGGTGGATGCTGGGGTCCTGGGGTTCGCTGCCGGTGGGGTAGGTGTACCACACATCGGCGGCGTAGCCTTTAAGGGCTCCGCGCACAAGGGCTGAATAAAGCGCAGATTGTTCGACGATGGCGCCGCGTCCCACGTTTATGAGGAATGTATCGTCCATGGCACTGAGGATGGAATCGTCAAATGCGTGTTTGGTGGATGCTTTGAGCGGCGCGGCAATAAGCACGACGTCGCTGGCACGGACCATGGAAGAAAGACTTGAATGGGTGGTGCATGCACCGTAATCCTTGCCGCGGTCAATGACATGGATGGTCGTATTAAAGGGTTCGATGAGTCTGGCGAAGTGTTGCCCGATGGCCCCATAGCCATAAATGCCGACGTTTTTGCCGATAAGGGTGACCCATGGAATGCGTGCTCCGCTGTTGCGGTGCGCCCAGCGTCCGTGGCGTAATTCGTTGTGATAAAACTGAACATTGCCCATGATTCCCAGGGTGAGCTTGAGTGCCATTTCCGCCACATACACCGCGTGCGCCTGCGTGTTGAATAAGGCGATGTTGTTGGATTCTATGGCATCGAGATCGATGCCATTGTGCCCGGCAAAGGGAATGATGACCGCCTTTAGCTGATCGTGAACATCCTCGCCCTTCAGTGTTCCACTGACAAACACACTGGCCTCTTGAGGGGTGTCGCTCACACGGATGTGGGAGGGCAGAGCGCTTTGAAGATAATCTCGGTAGCGTTGTGAGGGACTGTATACAATCATGGGGGTCACTCCTTTGTGAATGTCACAATATTTTTGTTGTTAGTGTGGATGCGTTTAAACCCACCCAAGTGCCCCAGGCGGGTAAGTGCATCAAGGGTGTAAAACGATACATGCGTTTGGTCACGGCGGTACCACCAGGATAAAAACGCGTCATCATCTTCCCCTCGCAGCGAGGTCATCACTGCCAAAAAGCCACCGGGTTTCACTATTGAGCAAAGACGCTTAATCTCAGCGGTAGGGTCTGCAAAGTGTTCGAAGACTTCCGTGGAAGTGACCAAGTCGTAGCGATGGTTGAAGGCGGATTGATCGGGCCTGTAGAAGGGATCGTAGTGATGGGCGTCAAAACCGCGCATCTTTAAGAGTTCATAAAGCACGGGGCCAGGGCCCGAGCCGAAATCGAGCGCTTCCCCGCGGGTAATGAAGGGAGTAACCCCTTCGCTTAAGAATTTTTCGAACATTCTTACGTAGCCTTTGTTTTCCATGGTGTTTTGGTGATTGTCGTACAACGATTTTTCTTTTTGGGGCTCAACATGATGTTCAGGGCGTTTGTAAGTGAACCCACACGCTTGACACACGTCGTAGGTCACTTTGATCTCAGGGTCATAAAGCGTGTGGGTTGGATGGGTGCATATATTACACTGCGGCACGATGTTTCCGCCTTTCGTGAAGGAATTGGTCTACGGTGATCATGGCAAAGAGGTGAAGGAGCGGTTTTTCTTCACGCGTGATATCAATTTCATAGGCATCACCGGAGGGAAAGACTTGCTTTTGTATGCGCGCACAAGTCGCTTCGCCGTCCATCAAGGAAAAATCATGCTGATACAAACTGCCCTCAATAACAAGCGGGTGCTCAAGCAATATGATTTTAAATTTAGGTGCGAAAAATCCGTAGGTGCGCTGGATGACGCCCATGGTGGTTTGATGTTCGTCTTCAATGATGTATTTTTTCATAAATGTGAAGTCATATTTGCGGCGCATGCGGTAAAGCAACTCGCCGTTCATATCGCGCATCTCCAGTTGGCGCAGACCCATAAAAAATCTGCCTTTCACGCGAAAGAGCCGGTTCTTGTGTTCATCTCTAATGGTGAAACTCCGAGTTTTCGAATAATGCGTGGGTTTGAGATAAAACTGCATGATGGCCTCCTTAGTGGCTCAGCTCGCTGATGAAGTCGCGCAGACGCGAGAGCCCCTTATCAATGGATTGTTCATCGGTCGCATAAGATACACGCACGCTTTTAGGCGCGTCGAATGCTTCCCCGGGCACAAGGGCAACGTGCTTGGCCTTGAGCAGTGCTTCTGCGAACGCCTGGGCGGAATCGATGCGGGTTTCACCGTAGCGCGTCCCAAGAAGTGCGGAGATGTCGCAAAGGACATAGAAGGCCCCTTTTGGGAAGAACGGTTCAACGCCCTCAAGCGCACTTAAAGACGCGTACGCCTTGTCGCGGCGCTTTTGGAAGGTATTACGCATCGCGCGCACATCCTCATCGCACGCCTCAAGCCCTGCAATGGAGGCGTGTTGTGCGATGGTATTGGCGTTTGATGTGGTGTGGGACTGAATTTTATTCATCGCTTGAATCAAGGCGCGCGGGCCCGCCGCAAAACCGATGCGCCATCCCGTCATGGCGTAGGCTTTGGACATGCCGTTGATGGTGAGGGTGCGTGCAGCGTATTGTGCGAGGGATGCCATGGGAATATGTTTGGTATCATACACCAGCGTATCATAGATCTCATCACTGATGATGAGCACGTCATGGCGTTCGCTCAGACGTCCGATCATGCGCAGCGTTTCCTCAGTGTATAGGGCACCCGTGGGATTGTTCGGCGTATTGATGATGATGGCCTTGGTCTTTTCGTTGAAGGCTGCCTCAAGGGCCGCTTCACGAGGAACGAAGCCGTCGGACTTCTGTGCACGCACAACAATGGGGGTGGCACCGGCGAGCTTGCACATCTCGGGATATGACACCCAATAAGGCGCAATGACGATCACTTCATCCCCTGGGTCGCACACAGCGCGAACTGCGTTGAAAAGCGCCTGTTTGGCTCCACTGCTTACGGTGATGTCGGCGGCGTCGTATTCAAGTGCGTTGAAGCGGTTGAACCTGGATTTCACAGCATCTCTGAGTTCACTGAGGCCCGCCGCCGCAGTATAGCCGTTTCCGCCTTTATCGATGGTGTTTTTGGCGGCTTGAGCGATGGTTGATGGGGCGTCAAAATCGGGTTCTCCCGATGAAAACATCACTACATCCGCGCCGGATGCTTTGAGTGCCTTGGCATTGGCGGTAATGGTGAGCGTGGGTGATTCATTGAGTATACTGAGGGTTTTCGTCAGCGGTTTCACACACATTCTCCTTTATGGAATTGTTAGTAATATTGTATCATGTTTTGCGGCGTGTGACACACCCTCCCACACAAATGTCATCACACGCTTGCACACCGGGACAAAACATTCTATAATTGAGGCTGTACTTAAGGAGGGTTCCCATGACAAACGAACGCATTGAAACCATTCACCAAGCACCCTACAAGGACGATAAAGACTATGTGCTCTACTGGCTTCAGCACACGCAGCGCATCCATGAAAACCATGCGCTTGCTCGTGCAGTCGATCTCGCCAACCAGCTGGAAAAACCACTCAAGGTCATCCTTGTCATTGATGAAGATTTCATCTATGCCAACGACCGAAATCTCACGTTTATGCTTGAAGGATTCAAAGCGCTCACCCATGACCTGCATGCTTTAGGTGCGATGGTTCATGTGGAAGTAGGACCCACGGAAATGAGTCTGCTTTCGTGTTTGCAAGATGCGGCAGCGCTGATTATGGACCGTTCTTATCTCAGGCCGATTCGTCGGATGAAAGAACGCATCTCTGCGCGCGCGCAATCCATTGATTTGCCCACAGAGATTGTCGAATCCGACGTAATTGTCCCTGTGCAGGTTGCCAGTGATAAACTCGAAACCGCTGCGCGCACCCTGCGCCCATCCCTACAAAAACATGTAGGCAATTTCACAGACGCCATTACGATTCCCGAACTGTTCATTCAATCGGCGTATCTCCATTCGCCCTTTGATACGCCAATTGAAACGCTCGTCGCCTCTATGAACATCAACCATTCCATCGCACCAATCCCTTACTTTAAAGGCGGAGAGCATGAAGCACTTGCGCATATGGACCGTTTCATCGCATCAACCCTCGATGAATACAAAAACAGCAATGACCCTGCAAAGGATGCAACATCCAAACTCAGTCCCTACCTGCATTTCGGCATGCTCGCACCAATGCGTCTTTACCGCGTAGTGCGCGCTTCAAAGGTTGATCAAGACAGCAAGGACGGTTTCTTAGAACAGTTGCTTGTCCGGCGCGAACTGGCGTTCAATTTTATTTATTTCGAACCCTGTTACGATGATTTTGATCATATGACCCATGCGTGGGCTTATAAAACGATGGACATCCACAAACATGATACACGCCCTTATCATTATACACTGGAGGATTATGTCGCCGCGAACACCCACGACCCTTACTTCAACGCAGCGATGAAGGAAATGGTCCATACCGGACACATGCACAATTACATGCGCATGTACTGGGGCAAGAAAATCCTCGAGTGGTCGAAGGATTATAAGACGGCTTATGCAACTATGCTTTATCTGAACAACCACTACTTCCTCGATGGGCGCGACCCCAATTCATATACCGGAGTAGCGTGGTGTTTCGGTCGACACGATCATGGCTTTAAGGAACGCGATGTCTTTGGTAAGATTCGCTATATGAATCAAAAAGGGCTGAAACGCAAATTTGATATCGATGCCTACAAAGCGCGCATGGACGCGCTTGAAGAGTAAACGTAAAAACCCCCGGCTTTTTGGCCGGGGGTTTTTTTATAGGTCATATGTCGCGTGTATTTCTGCGGGCGTTTTTCTTAATACACCGCTGAGGGGAAGAAGCCCGAAAATGATATGAATAGCGTACAGACTCACAAGACCACCGATGAAGGTGGGGATGCCTAGGGCGAAGACATCAATCAGTTCCTGAGTGGCGCTGTTGATGGTTCGCAGCACATAAAACATACCAATGTAGCCAAGAAGAGAAGTCACACTCATCAGCACTACAATCTCCACTAAGAACAGTTTCACCACATCCAGGCGTTTCACACCCAGGGCACGGTAGATTCCGATTTCCTGAATGCGCCGCAGCATTGAACTGCGGATGATCAATAGATAGGCCAGGGCGCTGGCGGTGATGGTAATCGTCGCAAACGTCAGCATCCCTCCAGCGGAATCAATGCGCTGAGCACGCTCCAAAGCGGCTTGTTCGGCGTATGTATCAACATAGTCGATGCCGCTGTCGCTTAGTTGCGCAGAAGCCGCATCCTGTGAATCGCTGTAGAGTTTGATGGTATCTCCCGGTTCAAGACGTTCAAATGCCAGTGTTTTAAGGGCGTCTGTGTGAAGCATGTAGCCGCTTTGCTCCGAGGTCGAGGGGATTTCATAAAGACCAACAACTTCAAAAGTCTCATCATCAAGGTTCACACTGTGGGGCTCGAAATCACCACTTGCCATCGACGCGTTCATGAGGATTTCACCCTCATCTGGTGCACGGCCCTCTGTGATGGTGAGCGTGTCTTCAAACAGTTCGTAGGCGTAGTGCATCGATGATGAAGCCTGTTGGTAAAGCAGGGGGTCGTCTGTGAATACCACGGGGGCATTGGAATCGACAATACCGGCGATGGTGAGTGTCTGGCCACCGGCCTCATAAGAAAGCCTGAGCAAATCTTCCATGCGTGTAATGCCCGTGCGTTCAATGTTGCGTCTGTCAAGCAAGTTTTGCGCGTAGGTCTGTGAAATCACAATTTGGCCGGGCTGTTCGGGGAAGGTGCCGTGGATAAGCTCGGTTGCACCGGTGAGACTCAGTGGGGCGAGGGTGGAGCCTACCTCTTCTAAAATGGGGGTTTGATAAAATTGGGGAAGGGTGTAGGTCATGGTACGCGAGGGTCCATATGCATAGGCTTCAAAGGCATCGGTGTCACTCAGTTCATTGAGCGTATCCATCGAATCTATTGCACGGCGTTCAATGGTGTAGGTGTAAGCCGGGTTATCGAGGAAGCTCGACTCATCAAGGGTGAAGACATTGGCAACCATGGAAAACGCCATCAAAAATACGGCGGCGGCGCCTATGAATGCCAGATACATGAGGCGCGAGGCTTTGGAGGCGTGCCGGATTTTGCCTAGACTTTGGAGGATGACTTGGGTGAAGGGGATTACGGAGCGTTTTTTTCCATAGGAGGCTTCAAGGGGAGGATAATCAATGGCTGCTTGGGCGGTACTTTCTTTGGATGCCGCGTCGCGGGTAGTGTCATACACGAGGGTATCGCTTTTCTCATCGAGGACGTGCACCTGTTTAAAGTCGGTATCATTGATATCCAGATAAAGCGTGTTGTCCTTGATGATGATGCGTCCCTTTATGGGGGTGGCAGTATCATCGCGGTGAATGAGGATGGTATCCTCCCCGTTTGATTCAAGCGGTGTTGTGGTGAAGTCGCCCAGGTATATGTCGGAATCAGTGGTCGTATCCACACCCGCGCTTCGCTCGGTATTTGACCGCGTGATGATTTCACCATCGACGATATTGATGATGGTATCGCCGTAGTGGCTGGCGAGGGTTTGTTCGTGGGTGACCATGATGACGAGTTTTTCTTTGGAGATTTCCTTTAAGAGCCGCATGAGGGCAAGCGTATTTTTGCTGTCAAGATTGCCTGTGGGTTCATCAGCAATGATGACATCGGGGTCTTTAGCCAAGGCGCGAACGATGGCGATGCGCTGTTGTTGGCCTCCTGAGAGCTGTTTGGCCTTGCGGTGCTTGTATTGCGGCATGTTGATGAGTCTTAAAAGGGTATTGATACGTTTGTCAATTTCCTCTTCATCGGCGATGCCGATCATTTTAAGGGGCAGGCGGATATTTTCCTTGACGGTTTCTTCAGGAAAGAGATAATAATTTTGAAAGATATAACCGATGGAATGTGCGCGCAGCGCATCAATCTGGGTGGGTTTATATTTTCTGAAGGTCTCATTGTTAATCTGCAAAGTTCCCCCCTCGGCCTTATCAAGACCGCCAATAATATTAAGCAGGGTCGTTTTTCCTGAGCCGCTTTTCCCAAGCAGCATCACAAGCCCCTCAGATGGGAATTCAACAGACACATCCCTCAGGACGTGATTTTCATTGCGACGGTTTTTATTGTAGTACTTGTTTATGTTTTTTACACTGATCATCGTCTCACCTACTGTTCCTTGAAGACGCTGATGACACTGCCCGAAAAGATATTTCGGTTGAATCGCAGTGATAAAAGCGTACTCAGAATGATTAACACTATGCTCATGAACAGGTAATTGCCGAAGGAAAAATATCTGAAGAAATTAGGTAGCGCTGTGAATCCCAGCTGTGGGCCAAGGGTGAACACACCGATCACCAGCATCATCGCCACAACCATCAACGTAACCATCTCAAAGAGATTGACTACGCTCAGCTGAGGTCTGTACAGTCCCATTGAGCGCATGATGATGTAATCTTTGCGTTTGGCGCTCATAACGTTTTTAAGGGCGAGATAAGCAACGAAATACATCACGGCCGCAACAATGATGGAGACAACCGCCATGAAGAGGTTCATGATGATGCTCATCATGTTGGCGAAGGGGTCGCCGATGCCGGCGGGATAAAGGGTATTGTACGTATCAAGATCAAGGGTGTTTTCCACTTGTTCAGCACCGAAGGCGTCCTCGACGAAAACAGTGACCTGGTGTGCTGGATAATCCTCGAACCATTCAGCGATGGTTGCGGGGTGAACGGAGAATTGGTGCGGGCCCTCAGCATCACCAAGCGTCTCATCGGCGATGACATCCAATGATTGGTCCTCACCGGTGAAGCGATCGTTAAAGACAAGGTTATACGTATAATCCTCCACTTCCGCGTTGAGACCGGCCTGATCAAAGAAGTTGGCATGAAAACGGACCACGCCTTCATCGATTTGACCATCCACCCGCATAGCGTGGGATGCACTCACTTCCGTCTCGTCGCCATCAGTGGTTGTCATGCGCATGCGCATATCGTGGGAGAACATTACTGAGCGTCCGATGAAAAAGGCGTCGGAGAAATGGTCTTCATGAAAGAAAAAGTCGCTTTGCCACTGATTGGAGCTTTGTATTTTGCCCACAACCTCGAATTGTGGCAAGCCAGCATAAGCAGCAGATTCCTCGTGTCGATACGCGTTTACCCCTTGAAACACAATGGTATCACCAACGGCGAGGGCGTCTGTGGATACAACAACTTCATCGGCGTTTTGCGGCAAACGCCCTTCACTAAGATTGCTTTGGGAAAGTGTTACGGCGTGTTTGGGATAGCCCCGAGTGTATGAATGATTTTCAGAATCATTGACAGTGACGACTTCATAGTTGATATCCATCATGACATCGAAAGGGGCAACCCCGAGCACACCGCTTGTCTGCTCGAGGCTATGAATCGTTGCCTCATCAAACGCACTGCCATCAACATTGGTGACGATCAAACGGTTTTCATTATCATTGGCGAACCCGCTTGCGGAAAATCCTTCCAGCGTGTAGGCCTGTTGGACATAAGAGCCATAGACACTGGCGAACACCCCTACAACGAAGACAGCGATCAACAGTGTGAAAAGTGTTTTTTTCGGGGTGGTGCGCAAATTTTTCATTGCCAGCGCGAACAAATCCCCCCACGCCAGCTTGCGCGGGGTTGGCGGGGTCATGCCTTCTTCTTGGGAGGGGGAGGCAAGTGTCTTATCGAGCACGACTTCTCCATCATGCAAACGGACATGACGTGTAGCGTAAGGCTGCATGCGTTCAAAACTGTGTGATACCACAATTACTAACCTATCTTCACCAACAGTCTTGAGCAACTCCAGGATTTCTTTGCTCGTGGCTTCATCGAGGTTGCCCGTGGGCTCATCGGCAATCAAAACAGGCGCGTCCTTGGCCAGGGCGCGCGCGATGGCGACACGTTGTTTTTCTCCCCCAGAAAGCGTGGAGGCTTTTTGTTTTTCCTTGCCTTTGAGGCCAACTTTCTCCGCAAGGTCGCGGGCTTTTTTAAGACGGCTTTGCTTGTCCTCACCCTGAATGAAGGCGGCGACTTCAATGTTTTCAAGGACACTGTAGGATTCAATTAAATTGTAGTGTTGAAAAATGAATCCGATGGTCTCCTTACGGTAACGCTCCCAGTCTCCCTGGGAATAATAGGCGGTTTCATTTCCGTTGATGAACAATTCGCCGGCTTCGTATGTATCCAGTCCACTGATGACGTTTAAAAGCGTACTTTTCCCTGATCCGCTCTCTCCTGTAACGACAACAAATTCACCAGGAGTGAAGGTTAGGTCGATTGAAGCCAGCGCCTGGACGACTTGTGTTTTATCGTGATAATATTTAGAAAGCCCTTTTAGTCTAAGCATTGAACACACCCTTTCAAAGATAATTATAGCATTGTTCGAACGCTTAATGAAAACTTTGTGCGACATATTATAAAAAAAGCATCCCCGCCTGGGATGCTTAGCTTATTGGTCTGATTAATGCGTTTGTGTCGTTGATGGTAGTGGGTTTGAATCCCATCTTTTCAAAATACTTCCTATGTTTGTCAACCTCAGGAAACGCGATAAACTTTTTGTAACCGCCGTCTTTGAATACCTGTGACTTACCTTCGTAAATGTGGAGGCCGGTTTTGAAATCGCGGAACGATGGCGTGGCATAATCCAGGACAACTTCCAGAGTATCCTTGTCATATTTGCGGGCGATGAAGATGCCTGCGGGGTTCATGTTTCTAAGGACCAAGAAACGGTAATCCGATGATTGCAGCGTTGTTTCATCGAGGGCGGTATAGGCTTTGATGTCATCTTTGTGAAATTTGATGAGCTCCTCGACGTATTCTTCGTGTTCCTGCACACTCAGCGTGGTGAAATAATCTTTGGCCAAAAAGATTTGTCTGAGATAATAGACGTTGATGACTGCAATCCCCAGGTTCATAATCATGACAGGATTATCACTGATCATGAGGCCGTAGTAAGCGAAGGTGAGCGACCCTACGGTATTGATGATGCGCAGGCGTTTGATGGACGCCATAAGCAGGGATACAAGGACGAGGAAACTCGCAAGATACCCAATCCATTGAATATCGATGTACTCTGGTAACATATAATATTCTCCTTTTTTTTCTGATATGAAAACAACATGGAATTATAACATACAAATGCCTGTAAAAAACCTTAAAGTTAGTTTTTTTAAAAACAGGTTTGATGATAAAATAACGAGTGAAAGGGGCGATCATCTTGAGTAAACAGGATATTGCACTGTCCATTGCGCTTTTTTTGGGGCTTGGTGGGCTGGTCGTAATCGGACACCACTTCCCCCATATGTTGCAAAGTTCAATTTTGTGGCCCGCCACCGGTGTGGCTACAGGATTTTTTGTCATATACGGACGGCGGGTATTGCCTGCGATCACTGCGGGGTTCTTACTCGGTCATATCACCTATGCGCTTTTAGTGAACGGCCCAGTAATTCCAAGGACACTGCTTGTTGACGTCTCATCCACCATCGCAGCCCTCGCTGCGATTGGCATTGTGCGCACGACCATTATACGGTGGAATATTCACACTAACTATCACTGGACAAATCTGGTGCGTTTTATTGTAGCAGCATTCGCTGCAGGGGCACTGGCAAGCACGATTGGCCATCTTGGCATCACCTCTTTCACTGATGGGGGCGCCACTTTAAGATCGTGGATGCATTGGTTCATTGGCGACACCTTTGGATTGTTGATTTTCACCCCTGCGGTACTGACTGCTTGGCGTTTTGATGAGAAAACACTGAAACGCCCAGTTGGCGAGCTTTTAGTTTATGCGAGCGTGGTGCTTGCGAGTGTGTTTTTGCTAGGTGATATAGCGCCATCAATCAATTTCCACGCACATAAGTTTTTATATCTACCGATCGCCATTTTCGGGGCTTATTATTTACCCTATCGAAGCTTGCCCATCGGTCTGTTGCTATTCATCGTCATCCTAGGGCTGATTTCACCTACCCTGGAGGTTCTGACGCTTTATTATTACTTACTGGATATCAATGGCTTCTTATTGTTTTTAACGATAGTGTTTTTCGTATTCAAATACCTATTTCACACATTAATGACCCATCAACGCAACACGAAGCACATTGAAAACCGCAAAATAAAGCTTGTGCGGGCGATGGATGATTTTTTCTCGCTTTCCAGTGAAAACATTACCCCTACAAGCGATTATGAATCCATCTCTAAAAAAATATTCCAAATGGTTTTTGAGATGTTTGATATTTTTGATTATGGTTCTTGCATGACTATCAAGGACGACACGGTGCATTTTTTAGAGACGGTGGGGCACGACAAGGATTATCTGAACACTATGGGATTTAATGCTAAGGAGTTCGTACAAGGGATTGATGCCCCAAAACATATCACGAATACGCGGAAATGGTTAGAATATAGCGTGGATGATGTAGATGCTTTTTTCAAGCACGTCCGCCCTTATCAAGAAAGTGTGCTTTTCAGCATTAAAGTCTCAGAGTCTTTCTACTGCGAACTCAGTTTTGATATCAAAACTGGAAGCAAAGCATCCGTTGACAGCGACATACTCGCTTATTTCAAACGTCTGCAGACACTTCTCAATGGATTTTTTGAGTCCCAGCAACTCGGTGAACAAGCTGCCCAGGAGAAAAAACAAATGATCGATGCATTGCTACAAATCATCGGTCTGTTCGATGAAAGAACGCACGAGCACAGTGAAGATGTCGCCTATCTGGCAAAAGAAATCGCTACGCATTACCACTTTGATTCAGCGACAATAAGCGAGCTTTACTGGGCCGGTATTGTTCATGACATTGGAAAAATCGGAATTGACAAGGCAATCGTTAACAAACCTTCAACCCTCACAGTCAAACAATACGAAGCGATGAAGCATCATCCCAGCTACGGCTTTGAACTTCTCAAACCCTCCAGCAACCTGGCCAATGTCGCACTCATTGTCTATGACCACCATGAACGCTACGACGGCAAAGGCTACCCTGAAGGGTTGTCCGGCAATGATATCCCACTCAGTCACTATATTCTTAAAATTAGCGAAGACGTGGCTACCATGGCACGCACGCAACCCTACAGTCCCGCGATGGACACACAGAGCATCAAGGCGGATTTGGAAGGTGAAGCGCGAGGCGCTTACCCTCCGGACCTTGTTCAGGCGGTCATCGCACTCATTGACAATGGCTTGCTCTCCCGCTTTTATGCTTAAAACAACAAAACACGCGCTAGATGCAGTTCACTAGCGCGTGTTTTTATTTTCCATCACCAAAGCCATAGGTGTGCGTATCGTACCACTCAAAGGTTCCTGCTGAATCATAAAAGTAATGATACCTCGAAAAGGCCAGAAAAAGCATGACGGTCCCTCTTTTCGTCTGTTTGGTCTTGCCATAGACCACCATGGTAGTCTCTTGGTCAAAATAGGGCGCGAGCGTGTGCCCTTCAAACGAAACGGTTGCGCCTTCTTCCAATTGTGTGAAACGCTCGATTGAATAAGTGATGTATTGTTCAAAGTGCCCTTGCTTGAAAAGTGTATGGGCGCGTTTGAGATGCTCTGCGTTGGTCATGGAATCCTCCTCACATGGACTCTGTAATATGAACGATAAGTATAAAAAGCTGCGTGAACATCACATAAAGGACTAAGGCGTTAAACACCACGCCGATTGTGATGCCAAATAAGCGATCTTTACGGGCAATATCCACGGTTGTGGGTTTGTTTAAAAACAACTTAAGACTAAGTGTGAAGTAATAAAGCAACACACCGGTGGTTGCAAGCATGACGATGAAAAGTACAATCATCCATCCACGGGCGAAAGGACTGAGGGTAAGCACATAAATCTCGATAAGCGCCACCAGCATCGTAACAAGTATACGTAGAAGCAAAATCCCCATCTAAACGCTCCTGCGCAGCGGCAATAATACGATGAACACACTGGGTGCCACCACTGCGTTCACTGTGTGCGCTAAAAGAGTATAAAGGAGGAATACGCCAATAATGCCCACGCTTTTAAGCGGTGCGTAGCGCACGAGAAGCGTGTCTTTAAATGCAAAGGGGAGCGCCCACACAAACAAAGCTTTATAAAGGGCCCCGCCAATGAACACCGGCCAGAAATACAACAACGCCGCGCCTATGGCTGCACATCCAAAAAGCAATTGATTGCGTGGATGCTTGCCCTTGAAGGTAAAAGCGTACACCCCAAGTAAGGCAAGGGGCCACGCATAGGCATAATCGGTATAGTATCCCGCAATCACCATGATGCTTAAGGCGAGGAAGGGAAGCGAAAAACGCACTGTCTCCCCTGTTCTTTTAGGCGGTGCACTGATGATGATTACCAGCGGCACTAAGAATACAAGCGCCCACGCAGGATGCGGGCTTTCTTCGAGCCATGTCCAAAAAAGAATCGCGGTCCCTACCAAAAGGGGCCAAAGTGCCCAGGCATTGGGTTTTTCCTTGTTGCGGATGATTTCAATGGTGAATGCCAAAACTGGGATGGCGAGCAACACCATCCATCCGGGGTGCCACGTCCCATAGACGATCCCCACGACCAGATAAAGCGCCACAACAGCAATGGGCACCACCATCAGTATTTTCTCACCCACAGGCCGTCTCGCTTTGAGTGCGTAGTGTACTGAAAGTTCTTGTTCGAGTGCATGAGGATCTGGAAGCCGGGCGATGATTTGCTCATCGCTCAGGCCGCGTTTGCGTTTTTCCTCGATTATCACATCGAGCGTTTCCATGTAGGCTTGTTTTTGCGCGGTGCGCATGTGATAGCGCTCAAGTTTTCGCTTTGTGGCACGCCGATAGCGCTCGATCATGGCTCGAGCAAATACCCCAGTCCGATGGCACCGGGCCCCGCATGGGCGCCAACAGCGGGCGTGAGGGGAAGAGTGGGAATATCACCGAGTGTTTCATCATGAGCCTTGAGCGCAGCAGTGATTGTTTCAACAGCTTCAGGGTTATTGGCATGGCAAATGAACGGTTTGACATTGTCCAAGTGCTCGGTGCGTTGAATGTAGCGGTCAATCACACCCTGGAGCGCACGTTTGAAGGTGCGAATCTTTTCAATCGATTCCACCGACCCTTCAGGGGTGATCTCTAAAAGTGGCTTGATGCGCAGCATGCTTCCCATGAAACCCTGCGCACCACTCAATCGACCGTTCTTCACAAGATACTTGAGGGTGTCAACCGCAAAATAAATATGGTTGCGCTCGCGCATCGCTTCAAGGGTTTCCATGATGGACTCAAGCGTTTGGCCGTCCCGGGCCAGCGCATCGGCACGGATGGCCATGCGCGCCTGGGGATAAGCGACGCTTTTGGAGTCAAAAACATGCACGCGCACGCCCTGCACTTCCTTGGCGGCGATTTTTGCGGTATTGTATATGCCGCTCATCTGTGAAGAGATGGTAACGAATATGATGTCTTTAGCCCCTTGGTCGCGGAGTTTCTTATAGGCTTCAATCATGACGTGCATGGGCGGTTGAGCGGTTTTAGGCATAATTGAAGGGTCATTGGCGAGTGCGTCATAAAACTGCGTTGCTGAAAGCTCGAGGGTGTCGGTGTAGGCCGTCTCACCCAAATAGATGATGGAGCGAACAATTCCTATGGACTGTCCACCTTCTAAAAAGTCGAGGGAAGCGTTGGTGTCACTCATCACTGCGATATCTGCCATAGCGGTGCCTCCTTGTTAGGATTGATAGTTTCTCGCGAGCAAAAACATCAGGTCGCTCAAGCGGTTGAGGTAGCGTGCGGGCACATCGAGGTCGTCTCTTTCATTGTTGGCGATGAACCTTACAAGCATGCGTTCCGCACGCCGCGTGATTGTGCGGGAGTAATCAAAATAAGATCCTGCTGGGGTTGTGTCGCTGCCTGGAAGATGGAATTTGGGTTCCAGTGCTTTAATCGCAAGAATCTTCTTCTCTTCACTTTCCACGAAGTCGATGTCGTCATCGGTGATTTTGCGCAAGCTCGCGTATTTCTCCGCATCACTTTGAGGATTGGTCGCCACAAGGGAGTTGATTGACTCCAGGGTACGCTGAATCACTTTGATCTGTTCGTAGTGGGTATGGTGAAAGGTAATGCCCAGCACGCTGGAAAGTTCGTCAATGGTCCCAAGCGTTTCAAAGAGAATGTCGTGTTTGGGCAGACTCTCGTTGGAATAGTTTTTTGACGACCCTTTGTCGCCTTGTTTGGTGGATACGTGATAAATGTTGTCAATGGCCATGGGGGCCTCCTTTTTATTACATGATTGGGGTGAAATAAGACATGATCGATTCTAAGAAACGGTTGAACAGACTGCGCTGTTTCCAGCGTTCATGCTCAATTTTAGTTGATGCCGCCCTGTCCATGGTGAAATGCTGGGCAAGGGTTTGTACAGCGGGGCCATGCATCATGACGGTGGCTTCAAAATCGACCATCGCACTGCGGTAATCAAGGTTATAAGACCCTACCGAGGCGATTGAATCATCGATGATGATGACTTTTGCATGGGAGAAACCACCTGTGTATTGATAGATGTTCACGCCGTCTTCAAGCAGATTGGATATGAAGTATTTGGTCACTTTGTAAACGATGTATTTATCTGGAGACCCAGGGACGATAATCTGTACGTCTATGCCGCTTTTAGCGGCGGTTTTAAGGGCATTGAGGGTCTCGGGGTCTAGCGCCATGTAGGGGGTCATGATTTTGATGGTGTCATTGGCCGAGTGAATCATCTTGATTACCATATCACGGATGCCTGCACGCTTAGAATCAGGGCCCGATTCCAAAAGCTGTGCAACGCCAACACTATTATGATGGGCATCGGGGTAGTAAAACGCGTCATCGATGAAACGGTTGGTGTTGTAATAATAATCCTTGAAGAATAATGATGTGAGGCTTTTAACGAGCCCACCCTGTATCTTGAGCTGGGTGTCTCTGAAAAAATAATTGTTGGGGATGCGGTTGTCGTACTCGTTGGCGATATTCATGCCGCCCGTATAGGCAACTTCGCCGTCAATCACAACAATCTTGCGGTGGTTGCGATAATGAATGCGGGTGTTGAACATGGGAAAGTACACTTTATCCTGAACAACGAAATCGATTTTGCTTGAGGCGATTTTCCTGCGGTAGCGACGATTCATTCGCGCACTGCCAAGGCCGTCGATAATCATTTTGACTTCCACGCCATTTTCCGCCTTCTGCATGAGCAAATCAACGATTTCCCTTCCGCGCGTATCGGCGCGGATAATGAAAAATTCAAACAAAATGAATGACTGTGCTTCCTTAATCGACTGAATTAAATCAGGATAAAATGTCTCTCCGTTTTTTAGCACATCGATGGATGTATCCCCATCCCATGGCTGGTGATGCGACAACAAATGCCCCGCGTGGAAAAGCGAGCGCACGCGGGGGTCGTATCCTTCAAGCGTATCCTTCGTTTGCGCCGGAGTGGCTTCGTGGGTAATGTATTTGTCATCCACCATCAGCGGACGCTTGCGGTACCGCCTTGAGCGGCGGAAAGAGCGTCCGAATGTCAAAAACAGCGTAATCCCCAGGACGGGTTCGAACGTGAGGACGAGCAGCCATGGCAGTTTTTGATGGGGCGAGTCGCTTCGGAAGGTGATTGAAAGCCAAATGAAGACAAAGACAATGACGGTGACGCTTCGGAAGACAAAACCGCTCACACTGGAGAGGTCAAAGAAATCCCATACGATTTGAAACAGGAACTCCAGGACAAAACGTCCACCGATTGCCATGGAGATGATCAGTACAACCCATAAGTTTTTGCGTAAGTTTCTTTCCATTCAGCTCAGTCCTGTTCGCTTAAGGATTGCAGAGATTGTTCCCCTTTGATGATGGGTTCGATGCTGTAGATATCGCTGCTTTGTAGACGTTTGAGCGCATCGACCTTCACCCATTCAAGCAATGCATTGAGTTGGTCCGTGTATTCCTTGGCGCGGGCTTCGCGCTGATTTTCCTTGCGGGCCTTCTCCTTTTCAAGCGCATCATCGAGGCGGTTGATTTCCTCGTGATAAGCTTTTTCGTTGGCATCCTTATCGGCGAAGCCTTTTTCTTTTTTGGTGTTGAAATCGGTCTTGAGCTCACGCATGGTCTGCGCATGTTTGCGCCTGAGGGTTTCGAGATACTTTTCAAGCCTATTTTTTTCTTCTTCATAGACTTTCTTGTAATGGGCGTAGGCTTCGTCCTTTTTGGTATCGATTGCTTCGAGGGTTTGCTGGTGCGTCGATTCGATGCTCTTGATTGTCGAAGCGTAAGCTTCCTCGCGCTGCTTTAGCGTTGAACTGATGGTTTGCAGGGTTTGTTGCAGGGTGTTGTCCGCCTTGCTTTGTTCATCATTGAGGCGCTGATTGCGTCGACGATTATAGGCATTGGCCGAATCGAGGGTCTTTTGTTTGCGGGTGCGCTGGAACGTCTTGAAAAGCTGCGCACGGTGCTTGATTTCATAGTAGGTGTCGTAAAAGGCGTCCATTTCCTGTTGGGCGTGGTCTTTGGCTTGTTCGATTGCGCCGTTGATTTGATCGGTATAGTGATAAAATAGCGTCTGCGCTTCTTCGATTGATTGTTCCTTGGCCTTTTTAAGATTTTCAATCATGTCCAGGTAAATCTTACGGGTGTTTTCAAGTTCGGCCTTTTTAGCTTCAAGCGCTTCGCCGTTTTCGTGTTTACGAATGGAGAGATGTTTTTTGAG
This sequence comes from uncultured Candidatus Izemoplasmatales bacterium, assembly GCA_964581705.1. Lineage (GTDB taxonomy): Bacteria > Bacillota_I > Bacilli_A > Izemoplasmatales > Izemoplasmataceae > B1SED10-225. The sequence continues at coordinate 4,917 of CAZOPM010000012.1, read as the reverse complement.
TTTGGCGATGCTCTTTTTATCCTTGGAATAATTGAGCGCACCGATTTTTTCAAGAATATCATTGCGTTCTTGGACCTGCGCAGCAACCAGTTCATCGATGATACGCTGGTGCTTTTCGCGCATGACCTCGTAGGGGCGTTCATAGATGGCCTTTTCCGCTTCGAAAGTCTCCTCGATTTCCTTAACCATAGTGTTGTGGTCGGCTTCAGCGCTTTTGAGCATTGCATTGTACATGTCGGTTTTTTCTTTTAATTTCGTATTAATGAGTTTATCCATGAAAGGTTTGCGGTCATTGACGGGTTCGTTTTTATAAGCGGCATAGTTTTCACTGTGTGTGAAGTAATGGCCGGCGAGCATGGCTTCATGGTTATAATCGAGCGTGTGCAGCCGGCGGCGTTTCTCAATGTCGATATGATGGGTGTCATAGGTGGAGTAGGCATTGAGCTTTTTGGCGAGCTGTGAGAGTTTGTCGTGCTCGAATGTGCGCATTTCCTGTATTGTATCGATGGATTTTTGATGGTCGGCTTCGGCGATTTCCTTCGCCCGGGTGAGGTCGCTCATAGCGATATTGTATTCGTAGGCGGCCTCATTGACCGCGAGTTCTTCTGTGGGTCCGGCGGTTTGCTGTTGGTGGTCGCTCTGGGCGCGCTTTTCTTCTAGGGTGTGGTCGATATTGACCGTTTGCAGACGGCGGTCGAGTTCAATGTTTTCCTTTTCCTTTTGGTGGCGGGCAAGTTCCTTGTTGAGGGTGGTGTTGGCCTCATCAATGGCAATGTTTTGTTCATTTTGAATGGTGTCGTAGCGTTTAAGAAAATCCGCCACGCCTTCGCAGCCATCGCCCTTGGTTTGTTCCATCTTTTCTGCGTAATTTTGATCGAAGCGCTCCAGTTTGTCCTTTTCGGGCTTGATGGTCGCTTCGCGTTCTGTGCGCTTGTCTTCAAGCGCCTGGGATTTTCGTTTTTTCAAATCCTTGATTTTCTTTTCATACGCACTGACGTTATCAGAATCGTTGATTTTCTCCGATTCCTTCTTATAGTTTTCGTGTTTGGCGATGGATTGGTCGTAATCCTTTTCAATGGCTTGAATGGCTTTGTCATACTCAGCATCAAGCTGCTCGATTTCCTCTAGTAAGGGTGCGCGTTCTTCTTTAAAGGATGTCTCGAGGGCAGAAACCGAGGATTTCAGGTTCTCCAGATATGCCTGTTTTTCGTTTTCAAGGTCATTGATGCGTCGCTGACGCGCCGATTCAATGCGCTTGTGTGTGGTATCAAACGCTTGGTTCGCTTCGGTTTCGATGGTGTTGTTGTTTTCATGGCGGGCATTGATCTCCTCAATCAATTCGCTCATGAAATCATTGTGTTCCTTCATGGCCGCTTCAATGGTGTCTTCGCTGCGCTGCTGGGTGTCGAGTTTTGCTTGAGCGGCCGTGTTGCTTTTGTGGTCGTAGTCGTTGTCGAGTTTCTCCTTTTTGAGTTCGTTGAGTTCATACTTGTTTTCCAGGCGGTCGTGGGCCTCTTGGTGTTGCGCGTCGAAATTGGCGTCGTGGTCCGTGCGTGCCTGGGCGACTTGCGTCATTTTCTCGCGCAAGGTATTTTCCACCGTCGCTTTGAGATCATCGTAACGCTTATCAATGGCGGTGATATTTTTTTCCACGTTTTCAAGCGATCGTTTTATTGAACGGTCGAGCGCCTGTTGATTGGATTTGAAAAGTTCCACTTTCCCTTTAACAGTCGCATCGCTTTTAACGGATGTTTCCACAAGTGACTTATAGCGTTTTTGTAAAAGCTGATTGACCTTTTCATTATGGTCCATAGTAAATCCCCCTTTATTTTATTTTATCATTTTTTGGCGCAAAGTTAAGTTGTTTAAGCCAAAAAATGCCTAAATAAGTCCTTTTAAAGGACATTGATGGTTTCTATGAAACCTATGGTCCCGCCCACATCGCTCACAGCTTCATTGATTCGTGGACGAACATATAGTGTTGAAGGACTGGCCATGGTCAACCCTTGGTGAATCGTAAGGCCGCGGGCCGTGGGGGCATCCTTGGTGAGCAAATAGCCTACTCCACCCGCTGCGGTGCCGGTGGCACTTTCTTCGTCGATACCGATGGGGGTGAGAAAGTTGCGTGCAGTGAGGGTGCGAGTGGGCGAACTGTAGGCATAAAGATACACGCCGGCACACGCATGCGCACTAGCGAGATCGCCAGTTGCTCTGAGGCTTGGTGTGAGATCACTGAGCGCATCGACACGCACATACACTTCGCGTACTCCCGTGTCGATGATATGGGCATCAATCACTGAAAACCCGAGCATTTCCGCTACGCGCGGGGAGTTTAAGGGCTCCAGGGAATGAATGGGAACACTGAGAAAATTCATGGTTCCTTCGCATCGTCCCGCGATCTCCCCCGCGTCAGTAAAAAGACGCAACGGACCATCACTGATGTGGCCGTTGGCCCTCAGCCAACCGATTGCGGCGATGGTTGCATGGCCACACAGGCGCACGCGTTGCGTAGGGGTGTAGTAAGTCAGCTGGTAGCCTTGTTTACGGGGGGTGATGAATACGGTTTCCGAATCCCCCACCTTCTCAGCAACGCGCTGCATGGTTGATTCACTCAGTGCATAATCAAACACCACGCCTGCGGGGTTGCCGCCGCCATGTTCCGTTGTAAATGCATTGATGCGGTGAACGTCAATCATCGGCATCACTCCTATGGGTAGTATCGCATGGAACACCGCCAGGCGCAACCAAATCACCATAAAAGCGTGTAGAGAAGGGCGCTTGTATGCTATAATAACACAAGAAACCCTTAAGGAGTTGATGGCTCATGCAAGACCACGTCCCACCCCCCATTGCCCGTGGCGCATTTTTTGCATTCGCCCTTTTGGGTGGGTATTTTCTCGAAATTGCGCTGCGTTTAGATTTATCAAACATCCCGATATTCATCGTTACCTTCGCAGTGGGACTTAGTGCGGTGCTGCTCCACGGACGGGCGATTTATGCGTTCATCCTTCCCGTGTCGGCACTCGGGTCGCTTTTTCAGGGCGTGTTGATTTTTGACCTTGTTTTTCCACAACTATTCATCCTCTCCCTGCTTCAGCCCCTCATCCTGGTCGCACTCATAGAATTCACCCGTGGCCTCATCGCCGCAAGTGAATTTTATGGTTTGTTTGATTCGCGACGACCCAAAGCAATGGGTGTTTTCATCTTGATCATCATGATTGCATCGGTTGTTGGGGCATTGCTGCGGATTGTGCAGCATCTAATCATTCCCGCTTTGGAACTCTTTACCGCCCTTAGTTTCACCACTGCCTTGATAGGGTATTTTTCGGCGTTGCTTTTTGTGGTTCCCTTCGTCTACCTTTCTGAATTCGAAACCCGGGCCAACTGGTTTCAAACCAAGGACAGGGCGTTTATTTATGAGACGATTTTCCTCTTAACCTACACCGTCTTCCTCCTTGTGCTAATCAGCGGGGCGTTTCAATTCCATTTCATTCGTCACCTTTATGTCGTCATCGCCTTTTTCATTCTTGCAGCGGTTGTATTCACCCACCGCACACTCGTGATCATGATTATCACTTTATATGTCCTTTATGCAACGCTTTATTTTGATCCCCAATGGGCGTTTGATGCCTATGTGTTCGAAATAGGAACCTTTTATGTTTTCATGGCGAGCATGCTTGTGGTCATTCTCATTTTCAAGCGTTATATGGAAAGCCACACACTGCAGCTGCGCCATACGGAAGAAAGCACTCGGCAGCTCGATACGACGCTTGAATACATCGAGCGCTTTTTATCGCTGTCAGACTATATCTTTGATAGTAAAATGTCCCCGCATTTTTATGCCAAGGAAACGTATGATCTCGTCCGTCTGATTTTCCCTCAGGCCAATCACACATTCGCTTATATGGAGGAATCGGGAACGCTGCGTCCCATTGTCTCTTCGCGTTATACAGATGAGCCTTTCCCGCTGCTTCATGCACTGCATGATGCCACCCAGATCAGACAGCAAAATCTCATCATTCACGAAAATCTCAAGGACAGTTTCCAGTTTCACTACCCAGACGCCAACTTTACAAAAGCGGACACCATCGCCCGCACCAAACGCATCGTGCTAGTGTTCAACATTGCCTATGGTCAATATTTGATGGTTGGGTTGGATTTTCTCCACAATAAGCAACACATCAACATAGAACGCAAGCACGAATTCACCAATCTAATGAACAATCTTTTCACCAAACACTTTGTGCAGACGCAAAATATCATTTTACGCGACGACATCATCCGTGCCTTCGTGCGCACACTCGATCTGTATGATCATTATACCAAGGGCCACAGCGAAGACGTTGCACGCTTGTCGCAGGCCATCGCCAAAGCGATGGATAAGGACGATGACTTCGTACAGACCATTTACTGGGCGGGATTGCTTCATGACATCGGCAAGCTCGGCGTGGATGCCCCAATCCTCAATAAAAACGGAAAATTGACTGACGAGGAATACAGTAAAATCAAGGACCATGTGAATTATTCCGTATCGATTTTGCAAAAGAGCGATCTTTTGGAAGACGTCGCACAAATGGTCAAAGACCACCATGAACGCTGGGATGGAAAAGGCTATCCCTCAGGCATCAAAGAAACAACCATTTCCCTGGGCGGACAGATTATTGGTGTAGCGGACGCGATTGCGACCATGGCCACACACCGCCCCTACCGCCGTGCACTCAGCGTGGAAATCATTACCAAGGAACTGCGGGCAAATATGGGCACCCAGTTTTCACCCCGCGTTATTGAAACGGTGCTTCCTATGCTTGACAAGCAATTATACACACTCATAAAAGCGTAAAAAATGCAATCCGGGAAATTCCGGATTGCATTTTTTATTCCTCCATATGAACGCTTAGCGCATTATACATAAGGGGC
>CAZOPM010000011.1:37828-46521 GCA_964581705.1 uncultured Candidatus Izemoplasmatales bacterium | reverse complement strand
ATGTATTAGGCATGCCGCCAGCGTTCATCCTGAGCCAAGATCAAACTCTCCATAAAAATTATGTGAACCGCTTAAAGCGGTTAAGTTTGATATGGTTTAAAACTCAAAAGTAATTCTGTTCTATTCAGTTTTCAAAGACCATAATACTTTAGTGATGCTGTAACATTATAATATGTTGTGTTCCTGATGTCAATGTTATTTTAATGTTTTTGCATCGGTTGTAATTACGTTTTTACGGTTTGAAGCGCTCGCTTCTTGTTCACCCGCAATGAAGAGTATATCTTTTTTACAACAATGTGTCAACTACTTTTTAACGTTTTTTGTGTGGGTCTGTCGCCGCATTGTCTGTTGGCAAATCGGTTAATGCTTTTTGCGCAACTGTTCACAAGTATATAACGTGTGAACTTCCAAGTCAATGCTTTTTTTAAGTTTTTTACTCGGTGTCATTTGACTTGATTCGTCGGCTTTTGATCGTACTTTAGGCCAACGTTGAACAGTATATAATTGTTTTTAGAGAAAGTCAACGATGAACTTTAAATCTTTTCATGTTGTTTTTCCCTATATATAATTGCGTGCTCGTGCGCGCAACTAAATAAAAGTATATAAAAAGTGAGCGGCTTTGTCAATAAAAACCGCTCACTTTTTTAAATGTGTTAATTATTCGCTTAATTTAGCGATTAACGTCGCTTTATCGACTACACTTTTTTCACCTGTATAGCGGTTAAGGAATTCCACTTTGCCCTGGGGTGCATCCTTGCCTACAATGACACGGTAGGGCACACCGATGAGGTCAGCATCCTTAAATTTTACCCCTGGGCGTTCCTCACGGTCATCTATCAATACCTCATGAGTCGCGCGCAGCTGCGCATACACCTCATTTGCAAGGGCAATAACGGTGTCATCATTGGTCTTGAGGGGAAGAATGTGCACATCAAATGGCGTAATCGACCATGGCCACAGTATGCTGTTTTCATCGCTGTTTTGTTCAACAGCGGCCATAAGGGTGCGCGAAACTCCTAGTCCATAACACCCCATGATCAACGGTTTGCTTTTTCCGTCGCGATCAGTGAAATAGGCATTCATGCTTTCGGAATACTTGGTGCCTAGTTTAAAGATATTTCCTACTTCTATGCCTTTGGCTTCCTTGATGGTTCCTTCGCATTCATTTGGGCAGGCATCACCGCTTTTGAGGCCGGCAAATTCCTTGTTCGCAGCATAGTCGCATGCATCACAGTATACGGTAGTGTCTTCACCGACTTCACTCATCACCATGAATTCATGCGCGACCTTACCGCCGATCTGTCCGGTATCAGAAGCCACAATCTTGGTATCGAGGCCAATGCGTTTAAAGATTTTTGTATAAGTCTGTTTGGATAGCTCATACCAGTAATCGAGGTCGGTTTCGCTTTCTGAGAAGGTATAGAGGTCTTTCATGACAAACTCCCGTCCACGCATCAAGCCAAACCGCGGACGAAGCTCATCGCGGAATTTGGTTTGAATCTGATAGAGGGCGAGGGGCAGTTTTTTGTATGAATCAATGTGGTCGCGAACAACCGCAGTGATTACTTCTTCGTGGGTGGGGCCAAGGCAAAAATCACGGTCCTTGCGGTCTTTAAAACGCACAAGTTCAGGGCCGTACTCACTCCAACGGCCACTTTCTTCCCACAAATCCTTTGGTTGCATGGCAGGCATGAGCATTTCGGATGCACCAATGGCATCATGTTCCTCACGAATAATCGCTTCAATTTTGTTCATAACGCGCTGGCCAAGAGGAAGATATGTGTAGATCCCCGAGGCGGTCTGTTTCATGAGTCCACTGCGGGCCATCAATCGATGGGATTTCACTTCAGCGTCTTTAGGAGCGTCTTTCAATGTCGGTACGAATAACATGCTTTGTTTCATGGGTCTCACCTCGATGAATTAATTGAATAGTCTGAGAATATCATTGTATGTAACCACCAGCAACAATCCAATCAGTAAAACAAACATGATTGCATGCAGTGTGTTTTCCACAGTCTTGTTCACTTTTCTACGCGTAAGGGCTTCATAGCCGATGAACACGATGCGTCCCCCATCAAGTGCTGGAATAGGCAGGAGATTCAAAATCCCCAGGTTAACACTTAAAAGGGCAACCCAGTTCATCAGTGTTATAAGGCCTTGTTGAAAGGCGCTGGTTGTAAGAGAATAAATACCGACGGGGCCAGCTAGGTCACCCACGCCAACAGTGCCACCAAAGAGCATGCGCAGCGTATCAATAATCATTGTGGAGGACCTTGCCACACCACTGAACCCAGCCATGATACTCTGGGTGAAACTGAACTCATGGATCGGTGAAACACCGATGGTCACGCGTGCAAGCTGCACGCCCTGACTTTCGAGGAGCTCGCGGCCATAGGCGTCGACTTCAAACGTCCGAGTCTCACCATCGCGCTCCACTGTAACACTAAGCATCTCACCTTGGTCATATTCATACATTGAATCAAGCAAATCCGACCAGGTTTCTATGGTGTAATCTTCCACTTGGAGGATTGTATCGCCGCCCTCGATTCCGGCTTCCCTAGCCGGCGTGTTTTGCTGAACATCACCGATGATCACATCGTGAGGGTCCTCAGCGCCGGGGTCGGAAGAGATTCCTATGGAGAATATTGAAATATTTGGCGTCAACGTCCGTTCTACGATTTCACCATCGCGCTCTAAAAACAGTGTGAGATTTCGCTCACCCTGATGCTGGCTCATCGCTTCGGAAAATTCCTGCCATGTTTCAATGCCATCTATGGCCTCAACACCAACAACGCGGTCACCAACCTCAACCACCCCCTCAGCTGGTCTGGAGGGTTCGACAATACCGATTTCATTGGTAATATTATCTTGAGCATCCGTTTGAGGGAACCCCGTTAAAAAGCCGATCATGATAAATAGAAAAAATGCGAGAATAAAATTCATCAACGGGCCGGCGACAATCGCTAAAAACCGTTGCATGAGTGTTTTGGATTCAAAGCTTCTATCATACGGCGCGACTTGAAGTCGCTTGTTCTTATAAATATAATACGCTTGCGTATCAACAAGTTGTCCATTGATGTGAAGAGGTTCATTATCCTTCCCCGTCAAATCCAGGTTATCGACCTTGATTTTTTCAGCATCAGGGTAGCGTTCATCATTCACATCCATAATCATGTGTGTAATAACGCCATCATCATCGCGCAGGACACGGATTTCCTGTCCTGCCTTGATCATCTCATCGTTGACTTCTTCTCCAGCCATCATGACGAACCCGCCAATGGGAACCGCACGGATGGCATAGAGCGTCTCGCCTTTTTTCTTTTGATATAAAATAGGACCCATGCCTATAGAAAACTCATGACACAAAATACCGGCACGCTTGGCCATGATCATGTGTCCAAGCTCGTGCAGCATGATGACCAATCCGAGTACAAATACAAATGCTGCTATATTGATTATAAACATTTTTTCACCTTCTAATTAAACTTTCAATTCTCTCACAAAATTGCGTACGTGCGCATCGTGCGTTTCAACCGCTTCTAGGCTTCGCACCTGGGCATTGTCGAAGTGATCAAGCGCACGCTTGATCAGCGTCTCAATGTCACTGAATGCAATATGTCCGCCAAGGAATTTCTCCACCGCAACTTCATTGGCAGCGTTCATAGTCACCACGTGCATGCCTTTGCGCTTCGCCACGGCGATTCCCAAATCAAACAGCGAATACCGTTCTTTATCAATCGGTGCGAAATTCATCTGTCCCACTTTAGTGATATCAAATACACTGTGAAACCTCAGTGTGGTTGTGCCCTTCATCGCCGACAAGATCGGAATGCGCATATCCGAAGGGCCCATATGGGCTAAGACATTGCCATCGGTGAATTGTATGATGCCATGAACGACACTTTCTTTGTGCAGGATTGCTTCTATTTTATCATAATCCAGCCCAAACAGATAATGGGCCTCAATGACTTCAAAAACTTTGTTCATCATCGTTGCCGAATCGATTGTGATCTTAGCGCCCATCGCCCAATTGGGATGTTTCAAGGCATCTTCTTTAGTCACTGTTTTTAGCTGTGCTTTATCCAAGTGGCGAAAACTTCCGCCGCTCGCTGTAATGATGAGTTTGTCAACACTTTCGATCGAGCGCCCCCTCATGCATTCACCGAGGGCCGCGTGTTCGCTATCAACAGGGATGATCGAAGCGCTTGAATGTTTCAGTGCTTCATTGATAAGCGGTCCGCCCACAACCAGACTCTCCTTGTTAGCGAGCAGTACATCCCTGTTGTGCCTTATGGCTGTAAGTGTCGCCTTAAGACCGACACTGCCTACAAGCGCATTAAAAACAATCGTGTTTGAAAAGTGCTCCAATGCTTTTAATAGTCCTTCGTCTTCTAGGGCGTAAAATACAATATCGGGATACTTGTCCTTGATAGTGGATTCATATGTCGAAGCCATAACAACACACTTAATATCGTGATGTTTGAGAATGCTGAGGACCCCTTCTATGTTGCGGTTGGCAGAAATGACATCGAGGGCAAATTCATTCGGATACTCGCGAACCATTTCCACAGCCTGTTTGCCTATCGAACCTGTTGCTCCAAGCAGTGTGAATCGTTTCATAAGACGCCACCTGAGGCGAGAATAACCATAGCCAAAAGCACAGCGGCGAACATAGTGGAATCAAATCGGTCCAAAATCCCTCCATGCCCCGGAAAGAGATTGGAGAAATCCTTGATATCGTGATTGCGTTTGAGAGCTGATGCAACGAGGTCTCCAAGCTGGGAAACAATGGATAGCGCAACACTTAACAACAATAAACCACCGATGTATCCAGCGAAAGGCTCAAATGCAAAGAGTCCGAGTGTGGCGGCATAAATCGTTGCAACAACTGAAGCGATAACAGTGCCCCCTATCGCTCCCTCAATGCTTTTGTTAGGCGAGACATGAGGATGCAATTTGTGTTTGCCAAAACGCATGCCTACAAAATAAGCGAAAATATCACTCACCATGGTGATGAGAATAACAAATATTAAATATTCAATGCCCTCAAAGAAAAGAAAACTGATCGCAGCGAACGGTACGGAGGTATAAAACATACCAATAAACACAGATGCGACAGACCCAGTGGGGAAATTGGGGGCAAGCGCTAAGGCTCCGAGCCATACCAGCATCCAAAACATCAGCCATATCACGAGGCTCATTGGCACGATGATACCCACAAACACCATCAGAGTCACAGCGTACGTGGTGAGCGCTGCACCAATAAACAATCCTTTAAGGAAAAATGCAATCTCCTTTTGGACTTCCATCATACGGACATACTCATACGCGGCACCGGCAGTGAAAACACCGAGGACGCTCATGAGCCATATTTCACTCACAAATAGCAACGGCACTAAAACCACCGCCATCACCAAAGCGGTAATCACACGTGTGCGCATAGGATCAGCCTTTCTTCAAACCGCCGAATTTGCGGTTGCGTTTTTGATAATTTCTTATTGCGCGGCGTAGATCACTTTTGGAAAATGCCGGCCAGTGTTTCTTAGTAAAAAGAAATTCAGCATACGCATTTTGCCAAAGCAAATAATTGCTTAACCGCTGTTCACCAGATGTCCGTATAAGAAAGTCAACTGGTGGAAGGGGATGGGTGTATAAATGTTTTTCCAGTGTGCTCTCGTCGATAGAATCAAGTGAAAGCGTGTTTTGTTTTACCTTTTTCGCGACGGTTTTGGCCACGTGAATCAGTTCATCCTTAGCGCCATAATCTACACAAATATTGAGTATGAGCCCTTCATTATCCTTTGTAGCATCCTCAACTTTTTTCATGAGGCCGAGATTATATGTGTCCAGACGATCGCGTCTTCCTGTAAAAACGATGCGCACTTCATCAGCAAAATACTTTTGTTTGAATTCTTCATTATCAGATTCATATTCTTTTTCGAAACGTTTGGGGATATCCATGAGTGTATCAATTTCTTTTTGCGGACGTTTCCAGTTTTCTGTGGAGAATGCGTACACACTCATCACTTCAACCCCAAGGGATTTCGCTTCCTTGGCAATGGTTCGCACATTCATCGCACCACGCATGTGGCCGTAAGCTCGCGTGCGACCAAGTCGCTTGGCCCACCGTCCGTTGCCATCCAAAATAAATGCGATATGCGTGGGAATCGGTTGTTTTTTTAAAGTCTCTTGTTTTATCATGCTTTCACCTCGTCAATGCAGTGGTATTATACAATAAACTATCGATGAATGCCATCACACCGTGCACCCATCGAAAAAAAACCACCATTGGTGGTTTTTTCACGTGTTGTTAAACAGTCATCAAATCGTCTTCTTTTGATTTGAGCTCAGCGTCGACTTTGCCGATATATTTGTCTGTAAGTTCTTGAACTTCTTCTTGATAATCGTTTGAATTATCTTCTGTCAATTCGCTTTTCTTTTCCAATTTCTTAATTGTTTCATTTGCTTCACGACGCGCATTGCGGATTTTTACACGAGCGTTTTCCGCAAGTTTTTTAACCTGTTTGACAAGCTCTTTGCGCCTTGATTCATCAAGTTGTGGAAGCACAATACGGATCTGGTCACCCTCATTGTTGGGATTCACGCCAAGATTGGCCGCGTTGATTGCCTTTTCTACATCCTTGATAGAGTTCTTATCAAAAGGCTTTACGAGCAACTGATTGCCTTCAGGGATGGAGATATTGGCCAATTGGTTGAGCGGTGTTTTTGTTCCATAATATTCCACAAGAACACTATCTAGCATCGCGGGGTTGGCACGTCCGGTTGAAATACGGGCAAATTCATGCAACAGGGAACTGACTGCGTTTTCCATCTTTTCTTCTGTTTCCATCATTGTTTCATCAATCATAATTGATCCTCCTCAGCGAATGACTGTTCCTATATTTTCGCCAAGCGCAGCGCGCTTGATGTTGCCTTTGATATTCATATCGAACACTACGATTTCAATGTCGTTGTCCTTGCAAAGTGCCGCCGCTGTAGAATCCATGACCTCAAGACGGTGTTCAAGGACTTCATGATGTGTGAGTACTTGAAATTTCTTCGCCTTCTCGTTGGTTTTTGGGTCATTATCATACACGCCATCCGTCCCGTTTTTAGCCATGAGAATAGTTCTAGCGCCGATTTCCGCAGCACGCAGTGCACTGGTAGTGTCTGTGGAAAAGTATGGGTTGCCGGTGCCGCCTCCAAAAATGACGATCATACCTTTTTCAAGATTGGCGATGGCTTTTCGACGAATGTAAGGCTCAGCAACTTGTGGAATATTGAGCGATGTCATCGCACGCGTTTCAACCCCAAGACTTTCTAATGAGTTTTGCAGCGCCAGCGCGTTCATGATTGTAGCAATCATGCCCATGTAATCGGCACTGCTTCGTTCCATACCCATTTCACTTGCTGTTTTTCCGCGCCAGATATTGCCACCACCAACAATAATTCCGATTTCAAATAAATTCAGATCGTACGCATCTTTAATTTCTTCAGCGATTTGACGCACCCTTATAGGATCGATGCTTCTGCCACCAGGTGATGACATGGCTTCGCCACTGAGTTTAATAATCAGTCGCTTCTTTTCACTCATTCAATACGCCCCTAACTATAAAACTCTTGACAATGAATGCCTGAGTTTTACTTCATTTGCGATTTGACTTCGTCCGCAAAATCTTCTGATTTTTTATCAATGCCTTCGCCTACTTCGAGGCGTTCGAAAGAAACAATCTTGGCGCCAGCTTCTTTGACAAAATTCTCTACTGACTTATCAGGGTCTTTGACAAAGGCTTGGTTGACTAGGCAAATTTCCTTGAGGTATTTGTTTAGACGTCCTTCAACCATCTTATCGACAATGTGTTCTGGTTTGCCTTCATTGAGGGCTTCTTTACGAAGCGTTTCACGCTCTGCGGCAATGACATCCTCGCTGATTTCATCCGCTTTCAAATAACGCGGGCTGATTGCGGCAACATGCATCGCAACATCCTTCGCAACTGAATCGGACCCGCCACTAAGCAAAGTGAGCGCAGCGATTTTTCCGCCCATGTGTACATAAGCGCCAAATACTTCGCTGTCGTTTTTTTCTACAACGCTTAAGCGGCGGAGTGTAATCTTTTCACCGATTTGCACCGTTGTCTCTGCAATGGCGGTATCGAGGTCTTTGCCGTTGAGTGTAACTTTTTGTGTGACCTCTTCGAGTGTCGTGGCGTCTGATGCCAAAATTTCGTTGCCCAAATCTTCAATCAATTGTTTGAACTGATCGTTTTTCGCTACGAAGTCCGTTTCGCTGTTCACTTCATAGATGACTGCCTTATTGCCTTGTACTTTAACGTTTGCAAGACCTTCCGCCGCAACACGACTTGCTTTTTTGGCCGCTTTGGCAATGCCTTTTTCACGTAAGTATTTCATTGCGGCTTCAAGGTCGCCGTTGGTTTCCTTGAGCGCGTTTTTACAATCCATCATGCCTGCGCCACTTTGTTCGCGCAGTGCTTTGACGTCACTTGCTTTAATCGTTGCCATAAGTATTCCCTCCGAATGATAGTTATCGCTATAATTTTAACATACTGCGGTGAGTTTGAAAAAACATCGCAGCAACTTTCGCAAAAAATAGAGAGCTGAAAAGCTCTCTATTATTTTTGCAAAGCTTCGATGAGTTCAGCTTTTCTAAGTTTTGAGTATCCGCTAAGGCCTTT
>CAZOPM010000011.1:0-37728 GCA_964581705.1 uncultured Candidatus Izemoplasmatales bacterium | reverse complement strand
GCTTTGTTGGTCCTTGGCTGGTTTCGCTTTTTGTGGTGAGGAATCCATTGCCTGTTTCAAATCAGCCTTGCTTTTGTCCTCGCGTTTTTCAGCTGGCTTCGCTTCAGGTTTTGGCGTTTGTTGTTTGGGTTGTTGCTCAGGTTGTTTTTCGGTGGTTTCACCATCTTTTTCAGATTGACCCGATCCACCTTCAATGGTAGCGTCGGCCATCTTGCCAACGATTAGTTTAATGGAACGAATCGCATCGTCATTTGCAGGAATGATATAATCCATTTCATCAGGGTCACAGTTGGTGTCAACCATACCGAACAAGGGGATATTGAGTTTGCGTGCTTCGGCGATTGCGTTGTGCTCCTTGCGGGGGTCAACAATAAATACTGCATCCGGAAGGGTGCGCATATCCTTGATTCCACCCAGGAACATCTCAAGACGAGCAAGCTCTTTTTTCAAATCTACAGTTTCTTTTTTTGGTAGTCTTTCAAATGTACCGTCTTTTTCCCACTGCTTAATCGAGTGAAGACGGCGAATACTTTTGCGGATGGTTTTGAAATTGGTGAGGGTTCCACCCAACCAGCGTTTGGAGACATAGAATTGTCCCGCACGGGTTGCATTTTCTTCAATTGCGTCCACCGCTTGTTTTTTCGTTCCTACGAACAATACTTTCCCGCCATTTTTGCTGATTTCCAAAATGCGTTTGTAAGCATCGTCGATGTAGCCTACGGTTTGCTGAAGGTCGATGATGTGAATCCCGTTACGCTTGGTATAGATGTATTTGGACATCTTGGGATTCCAGCGACGTGTCTGGTGTCCAAAATGCACACCGGACTCCAGCAGTTGTTTCATTGTTACTACTGCCATAATGTGTTTCCTCCTATAGTTTTTTGATTGGCCTCCACAAACGTCGACGCGCCTGTCGACCCACTTGGGCTCAACAACAGTACGCTCTTCTTGTGTGTGTATTTACGGCATTAGGTAGTATACCAAAAAAGCATGCAATGCGCAAGTTTTTACACTATATTTTTTTGCTCACGCTCTGAGTGAGTGTACTGCGGTTGTCGGTATATTCAATTTCCTTCTTCAATCGCGCATGCAGCGGTGCGAATACCCAGAGTATAGTGAGAAAGTTCGCAGTTGCCATAATGAATTGAAAAGGGAAGTCGGCCAAAATGTAAGGCCACAGTTCTGTGATGCCTGTTTGAAGCATTACAAAGGGAACAAACATGAACCCATAAATCGGTGCGATCAACAATCCGAAAAACGCCAAAACATGCTCATTGGTTGTACGCTGCATCAGTGTGTAATATATCGCGAGGATTACCAACCACGCCAAAAACATCGGGGTCATTATTAAAGGATTGAGTCCCGCCATGACCATGTTGTCAAGTAGCACATAGACCAATATGAACACAACCATTTCACGAAACGTAAAAACGGAAGCAAACACCAGAATCAATACTGTGGTGAACTGCACATTGGGAATGAATGTTAGAATCTGTTCTTGAACGAACACAATCGATACACCCATCGCCAGGGCGATTAAGCGTCTGAGTCTCATCTTACTCACTCTCCATAAGGCTCACGTACTTCAAACGTGTAGGTAGCCCCATCTACTAATTCTATATGGTCGATGCCGCGCTTGGCGGCTTCGCCGTCGATGGAAATATGAAAAAACGTATTATAAAAATCGGTTTCAACATCGTCAATCACAAGCAGGGTTCTTCCAAGCGCCGCACCATAATCACTTGAGGTTTCTATCTCGTAGTGCGCATCCAGAACAGTATAAAGCGTATCATCATAGGCATAAGGCAACGAATCATCAATCACTGTCTCTTCATTTTCCACAACAACAACATCTATTTCCCCTTCACCTTCGGCACCTCCGATGTTCCATATCACAAAAGCGACCGCCAACCCCGCAACAATGACACTTACAAAAAGTTTTACGCGCATTTAATCTTGTTCAATGGGTGCGTCAGTTTCAAATGGGTGACCATCAAAACCATCAATGGTTTGCTGGGCATAAGCTAAAGCAAGGAGTGCTTGCGGAGTTGAAAAAGCGGTATCCGGGGTATCGTCATCAATCTCATAGGCAAACATGCCGCTTTCAAGCTGATAGTTCACAAGGCTTTGCACGTGTGCGACTTCAAGTTCATTCGCATGCGCCAATACCATCACACGGTGTGCGTGAGATGCAGCATTGTCACTGTATGGGTACTCTGAAGGAGCCTCTTCCATTAAGAGGACGATTTGTTCACGCAAGTCATCTTCACCAAGGGAATCAAGCGCAAAGTATGCCATCGCCAGTGAATCCACATCGTGTTCATCTAAAGTGTCACCATCAATGTTATCAATGTACTCATTGTGGAAATGCTCCAGGTCCAATGACTCATCTTGCAACGCCAAGACTTGGAGACTTGCAGGGTATAGCCAGTCAGTATCTGCTTGCTCAAGAAGGGCTTCTTCATACTCCAGCGTATCGGCGTCTAATGCACGCTGCGTGAATATCGCATTGATAAGGTCTCCACTACTTTCCGCCTCATCAGGGTCAATCGTCGCATCATCAGGCTGCAAGGCACCTAAGTGTTGCAGTCCGAAAAACAGGGTGTGATCAAGCGTAGAGTCATCCTTCAACGATTCGAAATTACCTTCTAAAGCCGTGAGTCCTTCATGGATAACCTCAGCGCTCTCATCAAAAAATTCCATTGCAAAATGAAAATGATCTCCATCTTCATATTCGATATCTCCTATGCCCACATCGGCCATTTCTCCATTTTTATAAAGCGCTATATAGCTTCCGGGGACAGGGTCAATGGGTCCAACAGACTCCAAAAACACACCAAAGTCCGATTCGGTGAAATCTATACTAAAGGCCTCTTCCAACAATTTCAGTGTCCCCTCTTCATCGGTGGAAAAATGGATAGTCTCAGAGTGCATTTCATCTTCACTATCCAGTGAAAACGTCACACTGCCTTCATAAAGTGAATCTTTGAGGATTGCAATTTCCTCTTCAAGCGATTCGATGGTTTCATCACGCTCAACCACCTCAGTGTGCATTGTCTCGATTTGTTCCTCAAGTGCTTCAATCTGTTCACTTAAATCCTCTTGTTCGTCCGCCTCGCAAGCACCCAGTGCGAATACTGCGAACAAACTTCCAATAATTAACGCTGCTTTCTTCATTGTTTCGCCTCCAAAATAAGTATTAAAAAACACCATTCCTTGAGAATGGTGTCACTTATCTTGAAATGCAAAAAACACTGCACCCAAAACAACGTGACCACTCACTCCCAGGAGTGTCAGTTGAATGACCACAGGTAGGTCTACCGGCTTAACATCGTCCTACTATGCACCTTCCCGCATGGGCAGTGGTTCATTGCATTTCGTCCGTATCACGGTTGCTGGGACAGCTCGGGATTTTAACCCGTATTCCCTGTTGATATGCACCTATGTCATCTATTAACAGTTTAGTTTATATATCCAACAAATTCAAGCCATTTTAACAAACCGGGGAAAGAATGCTATAATTATGAAACCTACCATAAACTCAAGGAGTGATTCCCATGCGTGGATTTGAAGTGGCAAAGGGGTATGATTCAAGCGAGACAATCATCCCCAGGCGGAGTACGAAACATAGTGCGGGGTATGATTTCACCATCTGCCAAAGTGTGACCCTCCCCCCCGGAGAAATTAAGAAGGCCGCAACAGGCATTAAAGCTTACATGCAAGAAGATGAAGTATTGTCGATTGTTCCACGAAGCTCACTTCCCGATCGTTACGGCGTTACCATTCCCAACAACGTCGGCATCATCGATGCTGATTATTATTCCAACCCTAATAATGATGGTGCGATATTCATTCAACTATACAATTTTTCAAATGTCACCGTGACAATCCCCGGCGGCACACGGATTGCCCAGGGCATTTTTCAAAAATATTTGATTGTCTCCGGTGAAAAAGTATCCAACACAACCCGTAATGGCGGATTCGGATCAACGGGTTCGGGACTTTTGAGATGAAAAGGTTTTCTTAGGGTTGTAATTTCTCTTAAGTTTGCATAGACTATAAGTGGTTAGCTACGTATATGATCAGAAATAGGGTCTGATTGTCTCTACTCCGACACCGCAAATGTTGGAACTACGTAATGCTTGAATATTTTTTGTGGAGCCTACCCTATTTTGCGTGCGTGCTGGCACACTTATTTCTGGGAGGCTTTTTTAATGGAAAAGGTTGATTCATTTTTCAAGATTCGTGAGCGCGGATCATCCGTACGCACAGAGATTTTGGCCGGTATCACAACGTTTTTGGCAATGGCCTATATTCTTCCGGTCAATGCCGACATTCTATCCACCGCAGGAATCCCCGTGGCGGGTGTGTTTTTCGCGACTGTTATCGCTTCACTGATAGCGGCGTTGGTAATGGGATTGGTGGCCAATTATCCTGTAGCATTGGCACCGGGTATGGGCATCAATGCTTTTTTCACCTTCACTGTCGTATTGGGCTATGGACTCAGCTGGGAGGCTGCGTTGGCTGCGGTATTCATCAGTGGGGTCTTGTTTTTATTGTTATCCATCAGCGGACTGAGAAAAAAGATTATCGATGCTATTCCTCAAGGCTTGAAGTACGCCGTGGGTGCGGGCATCGGTTTTTTTATTGCTTTTATCGGTCTGACCAATATGGGATTGATTGTCGCTGATCCTGACACCTATGTTTCACTGGGTGACCTCACCCACCCAGCGGTGCTTCTTGGCATATTCGGCTTGATTATAGCGGTTGTTCTTTACGCTATGAACAATAAATTCGCATTGATCATTGCCATCGCCACCACTGCGGGGGTGGGGCTTATATTGAACGCTGTGGGTGTTTCCACAATGCCACAATTGGCAGAAGCCCAGGAGGGGCTACTTGATGGCGCTTCGCAAACTATGTTTGCTGCATTTGGAGGGATGGGGGAATTGCTGCAAACACCGCAGGCCGCCTTCATCATTTTCACCTTCTTGTTCGTGGACTTTTTTGATACAGCGGGCACACTGATCGGTGTGGGTGCACGAGCAAATCTGCTGGATGATAAAGGAGAACTCAAAGGTGGAAACAAAGCGTTGTTGGCTGACTCCATCGGTACGGTAAGCGGCTCATTGCTCGGGACATCCACTGTCACATCTTACATTGAATCCTCCACTGGTATCGAACAAGGCGGACGAACAGGACTCACAGCCGTGACAGTCGGTGCGTTGTTCCTAATGTCTTTGGCTATCTATCCACTTATCGGAATATTCACTGGTATCTATGACCCTGCCACTGACATGGTCTATTCCCCAGTGACCTCGATGGCCCTTGTCATGGTGGGGGCACTGATGGTCACACAGCTGAAGGACATTGATTTTGATGACAAACCCCTTGTGCTTGCAACATTCCTCACCATCGTCTTCATGGTGTTTACCTATTCAATCGCAGAGGGTATCGCTGTTGGATTTGTCTTTTATCCCATTGCAATGGTTGCTAATGGAAAAGCGCGTAACGTCCATCCAATCATGTATATGCTTATGGGATTATTCATCCTCTACTTTGCATTAACCGCTTTAATTTCCTGAATTTCCACCCCTTGTCAATTGACAAGGGGTGTTTTTTTAAAATATAAGGAGGCATTGATTAGTATGAAACCAGAACTTTTGCTTGATATCGAAGAAAAACCATCATCGTTCATAAAATGGATGATCTTATCACTTCAGCACGTCGCCGGGATGTTTTCCGCGACTGTATTGGTTCCTTTGCTCACAGGGCTGGATATTGGCATTGCCCTTTTGGGCAGTGGAATCGGGACGCTCGCCTATATCGTTATCACCAAGGGGAAAGTCCCCATTTATTTAGGCTCCTCCTTTGCCTATATAGCGGCTATCGCCTTTGCCATCAACACAGGAGGCATCGGAGCCGCACTCAGTGGTTTGATTGGCGTTGCGACAATTTATATCGTTGTGGCGCTGGTTTTACGTTTCACCGGATCACATTGGATTAACCGGCTATTACCGCCAGTGGTCATCGGACCAATCATCATGGTGATCGGTTTGTCCCTGGCCTACGTGGCTGTAGATTACATCGGGATGGGAGAAGATACAGAAGGTGGAATGTTCATTGGTGCACTCACCTTTCTAACTGCCGCTATAATTGCACTGAAGGCCCGAGGTTTTCTGCGCATCATTCCTTTCATTGTTGCAATCACTGTTGGCTATGGGGGCGCTGTTGTAATCGGACAAGTAAGCCTTGTAGAAACATTTGGCGATGTTTCATTCCTCAATATTCCAAATTTCACGCTAATCGGCACTTATTCCTTGGATTTCTCTGTCATGCTCATGTTTGCACCCCTGGCCTTTGTCACCATCGCTGAGCACATCGGCGACCATAAAGTCCTCGGCGAAGTGACCGGAAGAGATTTCATTGAAGACCCGGGACTTGAATACACACTTATGGGCGATGGTGTTGCTACACTTCTCAGTGCCGCAATGGGAGGTCCTGCCAATACTTCTTATGGTGAGAATACGGGCATTATTGCCATGAACAAGGTCGCTAGTGTCTATGTGATTGGGCTTGCGGCGATCATTGCTGTGGTCCTTGGGTTTTCCGGACATGTCCAGGCATTCATCCTTTCTATCCCCGATGGGATCATCGGTGGAGTCACACTCATTTTATATGGATTAATCGCCGCCAACGGCATTAAAGTGCTTGTAAAAAACAATGTTGATTTAAGTGACAACCGTAACCTTATCATAATCTCTACGATTTTGGTGATCGGTCTTGGTGGCGCCGTTGTAGAAATCAGCGACATCACTTCTTTGTCTGGAATGAGTCTAGCGGCACTCGCCGGTATTGTATTGAATATGTTTTTACCACGGACTCGCGTGGTGTCGTCCAATGAATAAAAAAAGGACACTCAAAGGCGAGTGTCCACTTCAAAAATTTTTGCAACGATGATACTCACTGTTCAATCGCAAACGTTAATTCGCCGCTTGCAGCAAGTTCACCCTCGACTGTCGCTTTGGCAGTTCCCTTGCCGATGGCCCCTTTGACTTTTGTGATTTTAACATGAAGATGGAGCGTATCTCCGGGTCGTACCTGGCGTTTGAAGCGGGCCTTGTCTATACCTGCGAAAAACGCCTTTTTTCCTTTAAGTTCATCTTGTTTCAACAGTGCCACTGCTCCTGCTTGAGCCAATGCCTCGATGATGAGCACTCCTGGCATAATGTGATACCCGGGGAAATGACCGGTGAAAAACGGTTCGTTGGCGCTGACTTGCTTAATTGCCTCCACAGCATCGCCCGGTTTGACCCACAAGACTTTGTCGACCAACAAAAACGGATAGCGATGGGGAATGATTGCTTCGATATCATTGCTGTTTAACATGTTATTCCTCCCAGCGTCTGAATATGAGGGTGGCATTGTGTCCACCGAATCCTAACGAATTGCTCAATGCAACGTTCAATGGTTTGTTTACCGCGCGATTGGGTGTGTAGTTGAGATCACAGGCTTCATCCGGCGTCTCATAATTGATGGTTGGTGGAACTACGCCATCGGCAAGCGCTTTAAGTGCGACAATGCTTTCAACCGCACCGCTCCCCCCGAGCAAATGTCCAATCATCGATTTTGTCGATGATACATTCAGATTGTCCGCATGCGTCTTGAAAACATCGCGGATTGCCTTGGTCTCCACTGAATCATTGAGCGGCGTCGAGGTGCCGTGTGCATTGATGTAGTCCACCGCATCCGCAGACAGATTCCCATCGTTAAGTGCGTGCTGCATACTGGCCGCCGCACCTTTTCCCTCAGGGTCCGGCGATGTGATGTGGTGGGCATCGGAGGTGGATGCGTATCCGATAATCTCACCATAAATGGGCGCGCCTCGTTTTTTCGCATGGTCGAGCGACTCTAATATCAAAGTCCCAGCCCCTTCACCCATGACAAATCCATTTCTATTTTTATCAAACGGTTTGGAAGCATTACTGGGATCTGTAGTCTTGCTCAACGCCTGCATGACACTAAATCCACCAATCCCCATTGGTGTGATGGAAGCTTCGCTTCCCCCGGCGATGGTGAGATCATGATACCCATCTCGAATGCTTCTGAATGCGTCGCCAATCGTATTGGTCGCACTCGCACACGCCGTCACCGAGGCGGTAGAGGCACCATGGAATCCATATTCGATCGACAGGGTCCCCGCTGCGATGTTTATGATGGACATGGGGATGAAAAAGGGACTGATTTTATTATACCCTTTTTCATGCGCTTTGATCTGCTGGTTGGAAATGGTTTCCAAACCACCGATCCCACTTGAATAAAAAACACCGGCGCGCGCTTTATCAATAAGGTCTAGATCAATACCGCTTTGTGCCACTGCCTCTTTGGTCGCATAAAGGGCAAATTGAGTGAATCGGTCAAGTCGGCGCGCACGCTTTTTCCCAAATACTGCCCCGGCGTCAAATTGTTTGACTTCCCCGGCAATATGAACATCAAGAGCGTCCGTGTCAATGCGTTCAATGTGGCTGATGCCGTTCTTGCCGTTTGCTATGTTATTCCAGGTGGTATTGACATCATGACCCAGTGGGGTGATGCTTCCCATTCCTGTGACTACTACCCGTTGTTTCATTTACACCATGCCTCCATTCACACTGATGATCTGTCCGCTAATATATGCTGCATCATCACTTGCTAAAAACAGCGCACTTTTAGCGATGTCACCAACCGTGCCAAAACGCCCCAGCGGGATTTGATTTAAATATTGTTCCTTAAGTGATTCATCAAGGTTTTGTGTCATCTTGGTTTCGATGAAGCCCGGTGCGATTGCATTCACAGTAATGTTTTTAGGTGCATATTCCTTCGCCAGTGCTTTGGTCATTCCGTTGATGCCTGATTTTGATGCCACATAGTTTGCCTGTCCGGGATTGCCTATGAGCGAGACGACACTAGAAATATTGATGATTCGACCGGATTTTTGTTTGAACATCGGTCGAGTGACGTGCTTAATCATATTCCAGGTTCCTTTGAGATTGACATCGATGACTTTGTCAAAATCCGCCTCTTTCATCCGCAGCATGAGACTGTCCTTCGTCACACCTGAGTTATTGATAAGAACGTCGATGCTCCCGTAGGTGGCGATGGTTTCATCGACAATGCTTTTGGCCGTTTCAAAATCACTGAGATCTCCGCCAATTGCTGTTGCCTCACCACCACTATCTTTTATATTTTGAACAACCTCATTCGCCAAAGTACCGTTGGCGTGATAATGGACAACCACATTGTACCCAGAAGCTGCAAAGGTGGTCGCTATCGCGGCACCAATATCGCCGGATGCGCCCGTGACAATCGCAGTTTTATTATTCATGGTCTTTCAACTCCTTTATCGCATTCTCAAGGGTTTCACTGTCTTCAACATGCCACGTTGCGACGGATGAATCAATCTTTTTTATAAAATTCGTCAGGGTTTTTCCAGTACCAAGTTCCACAAATGTATCATATCCATCCTCGATCATCGCTTTAATCATCGGATAGAATTTCACCGGGTTGATAATTTGTTTGACGAGCAATGTTTCAAGGTCGTGGGTTGCTTTTTTAGCAGTCGTATTGGAGTAAAAGTCTCCTTGGGGCGCATTTATCTTCACATAATGTAAATACTCCTGGAACGACGTTGCTGCGCTATTCATCAAAGGCGTATGAAACGCACCTGCAGTATCCAAAGGGTGCACCCGTTTGATGCCCTGAGACTTTGCAGAAGCCTCAAATGCATCTACTGCATCTTTCGTGCCGCTTACCACAAACTGATTGGGCAGGTTGTAATTGGCAATATGGAGATTCTCTGTACCCTCGACAATTGGTTTGAGTGTCCTCAGATCACTCCTTACGGCGACCATTCGTCCGCGTGTTTCCTGCACTGCCGTCTCCATAAAATGCCCGCGGTGTTCTACGAGGTTGACTCCTGTGTGAAAATCAAATACATCCCTGTCAAAAAGCGCTGCATACTCACCAAGAGAGAGCCCTCCGCTACCACTGGAGAACACACCCGCTTTATTCATCGCACGCTTGATGGCACAAGAGAGAACAAAAAGCGCCATTTGTGCATATTTTGTAGATTGAAGCGCTTGATCACTTTCAAACATAACATTTTTCAAGTCATAACTCAGATATCCATCCGCTTCATCGATCGTGGATCTGACGGTTTCGTTGGCTGCATAAAGTGCTTTGCCCATACCTTTTTTTTGAGCGCCTTGTGGCGAAAATACAAAAGCAAGTTTCATCTTAATCCTCCTTGTTGATGCCAGGAACCTTATAATTCAACAATCGCACCGCCCCAGGTGAGGCCACCGCCAAAAGCGACCATCAAAACGGTATCACCTTTGGAGACTTGATTGCTTTGAATAGCTTCATCCAGTGCTAGGGGAACACTCGCGCTCGATGTGTTGCCCGTGTGTTCGATGTTCATAACCATCTTGTCCATAGGAATATTTAAGTGCTTGGCCGCATGAGTAATGATGCGGGCGTTGGCTTGATGGGCAATGATTTTGTCAATCGACTCAATCGTAAGATTGCTTTGCGCCAAAAGCGTCTCAATCGTCTCAGGAAGTGCGGTTGTTGCGAATTTGAACACGTCCTTCCCCTGCATCTGTATAAACGGACGTGGTTGATGAGGAGTCTTAAAGTTCTCCTTCAGAGGATAGCCGTCCATTTTCAAACTGTCCGCCGACCCGCGTGAATGAATGGCTGAAGCAAAAATCTGTTCACGTTCCGTCGATTGGACAATGGCAGCACCCGCCCCATCAGCGAACAGCACGCATGTGTTGCGGTCTGAAAAGTCCGTGTATTTGCTCAGCGCTTCAGCACCGATAATCAATACCGTATCATACGCGTCACTCTTGATCATCTTGTGGGCTATTTCTAGGGTATAGATAAATCCGCTGCATGCAGCATTCACATCAAATGCGGGAATCTCCCTTGCACCCAGTCGCTTTTGAAGCAACTGGCTCACACCGGGAAACACATAATCACCTGTGACGGTCCCTACAATGATCATATCAATCTTATCGGCGACTATACCGGCTTTATTCATCGCGCGTATCGCCGCTTCATAGGCGATATCAGAGGTGTTTTCATCTATCGTGATTGCGCGGGTTTTGATACCGCTTCTGGTTTGAATCCATTCATCCGACGTCTCAACAAGGGTTTCCATGGTTTTGTTTGAAACGTGATTGTTCGGTTGATATGATCCTGTGGCCACAATTCTTGCACCCTTCATTTTATCACTCCCTGCAAATTTTCATAATTGAAGCGTTGGAAAAATCCGATTGCTCTGAATTTTTCATAGCGTTCATTCTTGATCGCCTGCACGGATTTATTATTGAACCGTTCAAGCACGTGTTTCAAACGCTCATCAATGGCTGAAATCGTATTGTTGAAATCACGATGGGCTCCGCCCAGTGGTTCACTGATAATGCCTTCGATAATTCCGAACTCTTTTAAGTCCTCCGCAGTTATTTTCATCACTTCAGCTGCTTCTTGTGCTTTTGAGGCATCTTTCCAAAGAATCGAGGCATATCCCTCAGGAGAAAGAATGGAATAAACGGAATGCTCAAGCATATGTACTTCATTGGCCACTCCAATAGCAAGGGCGCCCCCACTTCCGCCTTCACCGATGACCAAGGCGATGATTGGCACTTCCAAGTCGCTCATAGCGAAGAGATTTTCACTGATGGCATTGCTTTGACCACGAGACTCTGCACCAATGCCCGGAAACGCACCTGGAGTGTCGATAAGCGTAATGATGGGGCGATTGAATTTCTCCGCTTGACGCATTAGACGCAAGGCTTTTCTATACCCCTCAGGATGGGGCATTGCAAAATTTGTGTCGATATTCTCCTGCGTCGTTTTGCCTTTTTGCTGGCCGATCACGGTGATGGGTCGGCCCTTGTAAAAGGCAATTCCACCAATGATTGCCGCATCATCACCGTATAGGCGGTCCCCTTTCAATTCCATAAAATCATCAAAGACGGCATCGATCACCTCTCGGGCGTTCGGGCGCTTTGTATGACGGGCCAAAAGCACTTTATCCCAGGCGGTCAGACTGCTCATCATTTGGTGTTTATAGTCATTGATCTGTGTCTTGATTGTTTTTATTGCAGTTTCATCATCCAGCGTTTTAAGCTCACGCTCGAGCGTGTGCAGCTTTTCTTCTTTTTTCAATATGTCCATTGTCACACCCCCGGTGTTTCATGCAATGCGAGTATTTTATGCAACGTGGGTCTGAGTGCATCGCGATGAACAATCTTGTCAACCATGCCCTTTTGCAACAAAAACTCACTGCGCTGAAACCCCTCAGGAAGATCTTGTTTAATGGTTTGTTTGATGACTCTGGGACCGGCAAACCCGATCAGCGCACCCGGTTCACTCAAGATGATATCACCCAGTGTCGCCACAGAAGCACTCACACCCCCAGTGGTTGGATGGGTGAGAACACTGATATATAACAATCCTTCTTCGTGCATTTTCTTAATGGCCGCTGATGTCTTAGCCATCTGCATAAGAGAAAAAATGCCTTCTTGCATGCGCGCACCACCTGAGGCAATAAACAAAACCAAGGGAAGCCGTTTTTGAATAGCATATTCAACGCTTTTCGCAATTTTCTCACCAACAACGCTCCCCATCGATGCCATCATAAAGTGCGAATCAAATACGCCGACAATCAATGGGAATCCCTCGATACGCGCATAACCATAAATAAAGGCCTCGTCGATATCACTTGTTGTCTTAGCCTGTTCAAGTTTTTGTTCATAGCCTTCGATGAACAGGGGGTCAAGTGATATGTAGCCCAGACCCTTTTCTTTAAAAGAATCACTGTCCACGAGGTATCTTAACCTCTCCACCGCTTTCAGTCGGGCATGATGATCGCAGTGGGGACAGACTTGCAATGTTTTTTCGAGCCTGTTGGCCGCAAAGGTCTTTTTGCAATTGTCACATTGCTTATAAAGCCCTTTGGGAACATCAGGAACTTTGGAGGGGTTGATTGAACGTGATTGCTTGTGCATAACTTTTTGCTTGAAGCGCTTTTGTCTATGCAGTGCCTGCTTAATACTCTCAGGTTTCATAATCCAACAATCCTTCCAGATGCTTTTCAATGAATGCTGTGGATACATCCCCTTCAACGAATGCCGGTTCAAGCATAATCATCATATGAAAATACTGATTGGTACTCACACCCTCCACAACCAGTTCTTCAAGTGTCGCTTTAAGTTTTTGTATCGCCTCACGCCGCGTTTCACTGTGGACAATTAGTTTCCCCACCATCGAATCGTAATGCGGGGGAATGAAATACCCTGCATACATTGGTGAATCAAAACGAACACCCGGCCCACCAGGAACATGCAACGCTGTAATTCTTCCCGGTGCCGGTCTGAAGTTTTCCTTGGGGTTCTCCGCATTAATGCGCGCTTCAATGGCGTGTCCTTTAAAACTGATAGACGACTGGGAATGTCTCAGCGCTTCACCTGAGGCAATCCTCAGCTGTTCTTCTATAATGTCTATGCCACTGATCATCTCACTGACAGGGTGTTCAACTTGAATGCGCGTATTCATTTCAATAAAATAAAATCGTTCATTTTCAACAATGTATTCCATCGTTCCCGCATTTTCATACCCCACATGTTTCGCAGCCTTTATGGACGTTTCATGAATGGCATCGCGCAAAGCATCGGGCAATGTTGCCGGTGCTTCTTCAAGCACTTTTTGATTGCGGCGCTGAATAGAACAATCACGCGTGCCCAAATGGATAACACTGCCGTACTTATCTGCCAAAATCTGCACTTCCACATGACGTGGGTTGTCTATATACTTCTCGATATACACTCCACTATGGGAAAACGATGCGCCAGCCTCCTGGCGAGCAGCATCGAAGAGGGTTTCGAATTGATCGTTGCGGCGCACAACACGCATCCCGCGTCCTCCCCCGCCTGCGGAGGCTTTAATTAAGACTGGATAACCGATTTCCTCGGCGATTGCCCGGCCCTCCTTAAGGGTCACTTCACCACTGCTGCCGGGGACGAGGGGAACCTCAGCCGCTTTCATGAGTTCCTTCGCTCGTGATTTATCACCCATTGATTCAATCACACGCGGCGAGGGGCCTATGAACGTCAGATCACAAGACTCCACAAGTGTCGCAAACTCTGCATCCTCGCTTAAAAAGCCGAAGCCTGGGTGGATGGCTTCCGCTTTTGATCCAATAGCCGCAGAGATTATATTCTCCTTGTTCAAATAACTCTGAGCAGCCGGTGCCTCACCTATGCACACCGCTTCATCCGCCAGATGCACATGCAGTGCATCAGTGTCACCCTGTGAATAAACAGCCACAGTTTCTATGCCCAAATTCTTGCACGCGCGAATAATGCGGACTGCAATTTCACCGCGATTAGCAATCAATACACGTTGTATCATTGGCCAATCTCCATAAGCACTTGGTCATACTCAACCATGTCCTTGTTAGCAACGTGAATAGTCTTAACGTAGCCACTGGTAGGCGCACTGATTTCATTCATCACCTTCATGGCCTCCAAAATACAAACAGTATCGCCTTCATTCACATATTGACCTTCTTTGACAAATGGAGGTTTATCCGGAGAAGCAGCCTCATAAAATGTTCCCACTAAAGGTGCTTTAATGGGATTAAGCGTGTCATTGATTTGTGTGGTTTCCTCGCCAACCTCTCCAGCAGGATTTGTGGGCGAAACAGCGGGGGCAGCGGTCACCACTTGATTATTGTTTTCGCTTTGATTATCCGGTTTGCTCATTTCTATTTTCACATCATCCTTTTCCAGTTTCATACTGGCGAGTGATGACTCCTCGAACATTTTAATAATCGTCTTAAGCTCTCGGTTTTTCATAGATGATCCCTCAGTTCTCTTTGACGTTTGCGGTCCATTTTATTTGACCGACTCAATGTAGTCAAGAACGTCTTGAACAGTTTTAAGTGATTGTGCCTTCTCATCACTAATCTCAACACCAAATGATTCTTCAAGCGCCATAATAAGCTCAACCACATCCAGTGAGTCAGCACCGAGGTCATTGAGTATATTGGCTTCCTTTGTTACGTCGTCTTTTGAAACATCAAGTTCTTCAGCAATAACGACTTGAATTTGTTCGAACATCAAAACACCTCCTTTGAAAGCATTATAATTGCGAACAATTCGCATGTCAATATCTTTTGAATATCAAACCGTGTTGTCTTCCAACCATTTAGCTTTCATAAGAAAGCACACAAACCATTTATTTTTATTATAAAAAAAAGAACACTTTCCCCTAACAGCGCAACAAAGCAGTTGAGCAATTATATAGAATACAGCGTTCCTTTTATAAAACAGCTTATATAACAAAAATATTTTTAGTTTTTAAACGAACTTTTCATTCGTTTGCGGACGTGGTTTCAAAGTTCAAGTGCGTGCATGGCAATCGACCTTTCGATGTTTCGCACATGAAGTGTTCATCGAAATTATACAAGGTAAGGGGGGTGTTAGCGAGGGTGACTTTATGCTTGTTAAGTGCACATTTTGCCTTAAATTCGTTGAAAAGTATTCTTCTATCTTGCATGCTTCTTTGCATGAAATGACTGGCAAGGCGTGAGCGCAACGTTGATAGATGGATATCAATGTCGCTGTGTTCATAGATGGATGTAGCCTTTCGATGACCATCTAAGGATTCTAGAACGTTGAGTCCCATGCCGATAATTATGCGTCCATCGCTCAGGGCTTCGATGAGTATCCCTGCGATTTTTTTATTATCGACATAGACATCATTGGGGAGTTTGAAAAAATGATTGATTCCAAGGGTATCAAGCGTGTCACCGATACAAAGCGCAGCAATAAACAAGGCGGATTCATTCGTCGCTATATCAGGGTGAAACACAGAACAAAGAAGATTTTTTCCAGGAGATGCGTGCCACACCGCTCCTTGCCTCCCGCGTCCCGACGTTTGGAAATCAGCACTCACCATCAACGGATGACCATGTGTCTTAACCAACGATTTGATTGTGTCATTCGTTGAGTCGACTTTTTCATAATGTACGATGCGCATATGAACCTCCTATAAAACAAACGTCCGCCAAAAAGCGGACGTTTGCATTTTCACTACCTTAACGTTTAGACGCTTTGGCCTGGCGAACGTTTTCCTTCAGTTGTTGTTCGGCTTTCAAGAAGTCCCGGGTGCGTTTGCGGTTTTCTTCGAGTCTAGCCTCACGAACTTGTTCAAGGTGTTCCATGGCGCTGTCCTTATTGAGACCGACATGGGCTTCTTGTGCAACCACATTGATGACGTTGTCCTGAACTTCCAGTGCACCGTTAACGATGACTGTGAACAATGTATCAGCATCTCTTATCATTTTTAGATAACCCACATCAATCGCACTGATCAAGGGGGCGTGGTCTTTAAGCAACGCAAAATCACCATTGTTCCTACTGGAGACAACAATGTAGTCGACCGCTTCGTTATAAAGTTCACCCGCTGGCGTGATTACGACAAGTTGCATGGAATCACCTACTCTTTAAGATTTTTCGCTTTTTCCACGACATCATCGATGCTTCCTACAAGACGGAATGCGTCTTCGGGATAGTCATCGTACTTGCCTTCCAAGATTCCTTTAAACCCGCGGATGGTTTCATCGACAGGAACATAAGAGCCTTTCTGACCGGTGAATTGTTCGGCCACGTGGAAGTTTTGAGACAAAAACAATCTGAGACGACGTGCTCTGTGCACAACGAGTTTGTCATCCTCGCTCAGTTCGTCCATACCTAGAATTGCGATGATATCAAGGAGCTCATTGTATTTTTGAATGGTTTGTTGTACATCGCGTGCAACTTTGTAATGTTCATCGCCTACAATGTCTGGTTCAAGGGCGCGCGATGAGGAATCGAGGGGATCCACCGCTGGATAAATACCCTCTTCCGATATTTTACGTGAAAGGTTTGTTGTGGCATCAAGATGCGCAAATGTCGTGGCTGGAGCGGGGTCAGTGTAGTCGTCCGCTGGAACGTAGATGGCTTGAATCGATGTGATCGAGCCTTCCTTAGTCGAGGTGATCCGCTCCTGGAGTTGACCCATTTCTGTGGCAAGTGTGGGTTGATACCCTACTGCCGAAGGCATGCGCCCAAGTAGGGCCGACACTTCCATCCCAGCCTGCGTGAAGCGGTAAATATTGTCAATAAATAGGAGAACATCCTGTTTCTTCTTGTCGCGGAAATGTTCCGCCATCGTAAGACCGGTGAGCCCTACGCGCATGCGCGCTCCGGGAGGTTCGTTCATTTGACCGAACACCATCGCCGTTTTTTTGATAACACCCGATTCGCTCATTTCGTGATAAAGGTCATTCCCCTCACGGGTACGCTCACCAACACCGGCAAAAACACTGATACCGCCGTGTTCTTGCCCGACGTTGTGAATCAGTTCCTGAATTAAAACGGTTTTGCCAACACCGGCACCGCCGAAAAGCCCGATTTTACCCCCCTTGACATAAGGGGCGAGCAAGTCGACAACCTTGATTCCAGTTTCAAGAATCTCTGTTTCACTGCTTATCTCATCAAGTTTGGGCGCTGTGCGGTGAATAGGCATGCGAGGGGTGTCTTTGGCAACAGGGTCCTTTTCGTCGATTTCCTGACCCAAAACATTGAAAATCCGACCGAGCGTCTTATCGCCGACAGGAACATTGATAGCCTGTCCCGTGTCCGTAACTTCCATGCCCCGGTATACACCGTCTGTGGAATCCATCGCAATGGTGCGCACAGCGTGATCCCCCAGATGCAAAGCGACTTCCAGTGTGAGGTTAATATTAGGCGTTTGTCCCTTGGTTTCTTTTTTTAGATGCAGCGCATGGTTGATTTCCGGAAGACTCTCATCGAATGAGACGTCAACGACCGGCCCCATGACCTGTGTAACGCGTCCTTTGTTCATATTTCTCCTCCTTTATTTCACCGCTTCAGCCCCACCGATAATATCGGTGAGTTCAACTGTGATGGCGTCTTGACGGGCCCGGTTATAACTGATTTGAAGGTCTTCAATGATATTACCGGCATTGTCTGTCGCACTTTTCATAGCGGTCATGCGTGAGGCATGTTCAGACGCTTTGGCCTCAAGAATCATACCGTATAACAAGTTGGTAACATACATCGGCAACAATTCTTGAAGAACGTTTTGAGCGTCTGGTTCGTAATTGTAAATGGTTCGATATCGTTGGTGGTCCTCATCATCGGCCTGAATCAAGGGGTTTTGTGCTAAAGGCACAAGCGTTTGATGTTTCACATTCTGAGTCAGTGTATTGACAAATTGATTGTAAAATACTTCGATTTTATCGAACTGGCCAGAAAGATACCCGGTGATGAAGCGATCGGAAATCGCGCGGAAGTCTAGGAACTGAACATCGTCGCGCACCTGGATGACTTTTTCATGAATCATTGTATAGCCGTTGCGCTTGGCAAAAGCGAACGCTTTATATCCAAGCGCAGCGATTTCGAATTCTGAGGTATCATTGTGATGTTTTTTGACATAATTTTGGAATGCTTTGAAAATATTATTGTTGTAGGGTCCGGCCAAACCTCTGTCTGAAGAGACGATGATATAGACCGTCTTATTGATGGTTTCACGCGGTTCAAGCATAGCATGTGAAAGTTCCCTGTCACTGCTTAGCACACGAGAGAGGATTTTGCTTAACCGCTCAGTAAGGGGTCTATAGTCCTTAATGGCGCGTTCGGCCTTTCGGAGTTTAGCCGCAGAAACCATCTGCATAGCCTTCGTGATTTGTGATGTTTTTTTAGTGGCGCCGATTCGTTTTTTAATCTCACGCATTGAACTCATGCGCTCACCCCCTTAAGCGAAATTTCGCTTAAATTTTTCAATGACTTCATCCAGTTCTGAATTGTCGGGAAGTTTCTTTTCTTCCTTGATGGTCTTAAGCAGTTTTTGTCCTTTTTCATCCCCATCGAAATGTTGGTGAAGCTGCGCTTCAAACCGGGGAATATCGTCTTTTTTGACATCATCAAGAAATCCATTGGTCAACGCATAAATACTAATTGCTTGATATTTGACGTCCATGACATCATGAAGTCCCTGTTTTAGAATTTCAACAGTACGCTCCCCGCGCGCGAGTTTCTTGCGGGTGGCCTCATCAAGGTCGCTTCCAAACTGAGTAAACGCTTCTAATTCGCGGAAGGACGCCAGGTCCAACCTAAGAGTTCCGCTGACTTTCTTGATGGGTTTGATCTGAGCGCTTCCCCCTACACGACTTACTGATAAGCCCGCATTGATCGCAGGGCGCACACCGGAGTTGAACAAATCACTTTGCAAAAAAATCTGTCCATCGGTGATGGAAATAACATTGGTAGGGATATATGCGGAAATGTCTCCGGCTTTGGTTTCAATGATCGGCAAGGCTGTAATTGACCCCCCGCCGAGATCATCACGGAGTTTCGCTGCACGCTCGAGCAAGCGGGAATGCAAGTAAAAGACATCGCCTGGAAAGGCCTCGCGTCCTGGAGGACGGCGAAGCAACAAGGAGAGTTCGCGGTATGCCACAGCGTGCTTGGACAAGTCGTCATATACGACTAGTACACTCTTGCCCTGGGCCATGAAGTGCTCACCGATGCTCACACCCGCATATGGCGCGAGATAAAGCATGGGCGCAGGCTCGGAGGCGGATGCGCTGACGACAATGGTATAATCGAGTGCTCCGTGAGCTTTGAGGGTTTGTTGTACCTGGGCGACTGTCGATTCTTTTTGACCGATGGCCACATAGATACAAATAACGTCTTCATTTTTTTGATTGATGATGGTATCAAGAGCGATGGCTGTTTTACCGGTCTTTCTATCTCCGATAATCAACTCACGCTGTCCGCGGCCGATTGGTACAAGGGCATCGAGGACTTTGATTCCTGTTTGAAGGGGCTCATCGACAGATTTACGGCTCATGACACCCTTGGCCTTTTGTTCAAGGGGAAGGGTTTCCTTCGTATCGATCGATCCCAGGCCATCGATGGCCTGCCCCAGAGGATTGATGGCACGACCAAGCAAGGCATCGCCCACGGGAACTTCGAGGATACGGCCTGAAGTTTTAACCGTGTCACCTTCTTTGATGTTTGTTGACTCATCGAGAATGATGGCGCCGACGTGGTCGGTTTCCAAGTTGAGCGCCATGCCGTAAACATCATCGGCGAAAACAAGCAACTCACCACTCATCGCATCATCAAGACCATGAATGCGTGCAATGCCATCACCGACACTGATGACGGTTCCCACACTCTCTGTCTTAATCTCTTTGGAGTACTTCTCGATTTGTTCTTTGATTAGGGCACTTATTTCACCCGGATTCACTTTGCTCATGGTTTCACCTGCCTATTTAGTCAAACGACTTTTCATTTGACGTAGCGTGTGGTTGATGGTGTCATCGATCACTTTGCCTTCAAATTCAAAACGAAGGCCCCCAGCGATATTATTATCCACACGATTTTCAATCGTCACTTGACGGTTGTATTTTTTTTCATATTGTTCTTTAAGATTGTCCTGACGCTTCTTGTCCAGTGGACGTTTACTGTAGACGACTACATGCATCCGTTTGTAACGGTTGTTGATCAATTCATCAAAATCATCCTTGATGATCTGTAATTGATCGAAACGACCGTTATCTATTAAGACATTGAGAAAGTTTTCAAACACCTTTATCAAATTAAGGGATGCAATCAATTGGCGCTTATTGACTTTTTCAATGCCGGGGTGTTCAAAAAATTTCATTGCTTCATTATCGAGGTTGTCCACAAGATTTTTGAACTCTTCTTGCACATCACTGACTGCATCTAAGTCATTAGCAACATCAAAAAGCGCAACGGCATACTGTTCGCTGAGTGCGCTCATTGTTTTCGAACCTCTTTGATTGCTTCGTCAATCAGTTGATTGTAAGTCGCCTTAGGCAACTTTTTCTCGATGACTTTTTGTGTAAGATGCGTCGCGATTTCGATCATTTCGTCGCGCATTTTATTTCTTGCCAGCTCAAGCTCGCGCTCCATGTCTTTTTGTGCGTTGTCCTTGATGCGTTCGGCTTCCTCATTAGCTTCCCGAACAATCTCACGGCGCGTGTCTTCCCCGCGTGTTTTCGCTTCATCGACAATGGACTGCGCTTCTTTTTTTGCACTTTCAAGCGCTTGTTCCGCTTCGTTTTTGAGCTGTTTGGCCTCTTCGTTTTGTTCTGTGGCTTCTGTAAGTTCTGAATCGACGACTTCACGGCGTTTATCCAAAAACGCTGTAACTTTCTCCCAGAAGAATATTTTCACCACAACAATCAAGAGGATGGTCGCGACAATCTGAACAGCCATTTCCACGGGATCGAGCTGTGTCAGTCCAGAATGCTCGACCAAACGGTCGATGGCATTGGAGAATGCTTCAATCATAGTGCTGCCTCCTCACTCGGATGAATAAATTATGTGGTGAAAATAAGTACAAAAGCAATAATGAGCGAGTAAAGCCCAGTTGTTTCGGCCATTGCCTGACCCACAAGCATGGTTGTTGTAATTTTACCACTAGCTTCAGGTTGACGCCCGACGGCCTCAACTGCTTTGCCCCCGGCGAACCCTTGTCCAATACCAGCACCAAGACCACCGATCATGGCGATTCCTGCACCTAGCATTGCAAGTCCGCTAATAAAGTCTGCATTGTACACTGCTTCTAATAAAAACATAGTATTTCCTCCATTTTAAGATTTTCTATTTTGTGATACTTCTTTGCTCTACTTCTTGTGATTCGATCGCCATTGACAGGAATATAGTCAACAGCATGAAATAAACAAACGCCTGAATAAGCCCGAATCCGATATTGAAAATCGGATGAGCGATTACCACAATCGGTAGGACGCTCACGGCCGCCGGCAACAGTGAATAAAATAATACAGTGATTACCGCACCGCTCAAAAGATTACCAAAAAGACGCAGCCCCATTGCTAGTGGTGTGGAGATTTCACTTACGAGATTGACCGGCAACAAAAGCGGTGATGGGCTCATCAAGTCCTTAATACGCTTTTTGGGCGTTCGCACCCACAATCCGGAAACCTGAATAATGAAAAACGCAAGCAAACTGAACGACAATGCGATGTTGATATTGGACAATGGAGTATGCAACCCAACAAGTGACGCGGTGTTGGCAAACGCAAGATATAGCAAAATTCCCGTGAGCAGCGGCGTAAATTTGCGCCAGTGCTCGCCGTAAAATTCCTTGATGAAATCATTAAGCATCCCTACGCCACTCACAACAAGAAATATCGGACCCTTGAAGGGCTTTGCGGGATCAAGACGCTCAACTTTGCGTCCAAGTATGATGACCACCACAATCAAAACAATCGTGACAATCAGTGAACTGAGCAGATTAGGACTCATTGTAATCACTTCCTCTATAGATGAGTGCGGTTAGGAGCAGCGCCACTTTGAACGATGTGAATCCAACAAACGTGGGAATCATCTCCAACCCTTGTGAATAATGGGCGACAACCAATATGACCCCATAAAGCACAAAACGGAAAACATAATTCTGTATCGCACGCCTCTTAAGCAGTGCAGGGTCCTTATTGAGCTGATTGAATGTGGTTTTGTAATTATGACTCATTAGCATGATGCTTGTAATGGCGCCTAAAAAGAAACTGACCGCAATCACCTGGTTGAAAACCAACCATGCAAGCAAAGACATAATAATAACATAAGGCCATGCAACAGCGAACGTGCGTACAAACACACTGGGGTGTTTATTCATGATGATTCTCTCCCAACCGATACATCCGTTTCATAAAATTCGCTACGGCACCCAAGGCGCCGATCACCATAACGATAATGACAAAGAATCTCTCATAATCAAACAGTGAATCCAACAAACGTCCGAGGAAAAACCCCGCCAATACAGCTACCAACATCTCCCATACGAAATGGGAGGCGATGGCAAGAAGCTTGAACAAAAACTTCTTGTCCACAGCTATTCTTCTAACTTGTTCACGCGGCGTCGGTGGCGCTCGGCATTGGAAAACTCAGTGTCGATCCATGTATCGACAATCAATTTCGCAACCTCATCACCAATGATGCGTCCACCCAGTGAAAGCACGTTGGAGTCATTGTGCTCACGCGTTACCCTAGCACTAAAGACATCATGGACAAGTGCGGCGCGCACACCTTTAATTTTATTGGCCTGTATGTTGGTTCCGATTCCGGTCCCACAAATTAAAATGCCGCGGTCATATTCACCCTGCGCCACTTTTTGAGCCACGTCCTTGCTGACGTCATTATAATCAGAGGATGTGGCGTCATGCGTACCAAAATCATCCAGGTTGAAACCGCGAGACTTGAGATGCTCCACAATCTTGGTTTTGAGTTCAAACCCACCATGATCGGACCCGATTGCTATTTTCATACGTTCACCTTCCTAAAATAGGCATGTTAATCCTTGAATATTATATCAAAATATAAGTAAAAAACAATTGATTTGGGTATTAAAACCCTTACATCACTTGAACGGGCCCCTCTCTTATAACCCGTTTTGTAAGGGTGTCATAAACAGTGGAGGCGCTCCCTGTAAGGTTTCCGCCTTTGACCAATACGTCCACTTCCCCGAGGTAATACTGGGCGTCAGTGAACCTTGTGACCGCTGGTTCACCACTTTCATTGAGGGAAGTCACGGCCATGGGGCCGTGGACATGAAGAAACTCCCTAACAAATGCATCATCTGGAACTCTGATGCCCACTGTATCTTTGTCAGCGGTAATCACATCTGAGACGTGCGGGCGTTTTTTCACAACCAGCGTCAAGGCCCCCGGCCAGTGTTGATTTGCTATGCTAGCAAAATCATCATAATTATGAGCGATGGCGCGCACTTGATCGAGGGTGGCGCACAAAATGGCCAACGGTTTGTCCCGAGTGCGTTTTTTGAGCGCATATATACGCTCAATCGCCGCGTAATCATCCATTTTTGCACCCACACCATACACAGTGTCGGTGGGAAATGCTACAACACGGCCACCTAACTCCATATTCAGGGCGTTTGCTTTTGAAACTATCATTCATTCACCAACATTCAATTTTATTTGCCTTTTTAGCGCTTGGCGGACTGGAGCGAAACTGCGCCTATGAATCGCACAGGCTCCGTAGCTTCGAAGCGCCTCTATATGTTTTTTCGTTCCATAGCCCTTGTGTGATTCAAACCCATAATGCGGATACATTTGCGCATAATCAACCATCATCTCATCGCGGCGAACTTTGGCAAGAATGCTTGCGGCTGCAATCGTTGCACTTTTTTGATCGCCCTTAATGAGCGCAGTAACACCGCAAGGATGTTCAAAAGGCATGGCATCGCTTAAAACGTGGTCTACAGACTTCAATTGACCCACCGCTTGAGTCATCCCGCGTTTAGATGCCTGATAAACATTCAACCGGTCAACCGTCGTACTGTCAAATTCAACCAATGCATAATCAAAAGCCTTGGATTTAATCTCTTCTGCAAGTGCTACACGCTTTTTGTGTGAAAGCTTTTTCGAATCATTCAATCCCTCGATGCGCAGGGCCGGATCCAAAATGACAGCCGCAACGACCAAAGGCCCTGCCAGGGGCCCTCTGCCCGCTTCATCCGTTCCGGCAATGTGTGCGTTGCCTTGTTGTAGAAGCATCGTTTCATACTCATACATCGTCTGGCCACTCCAATATCACCGGGCCGAACTGCTGATGACGAAAATCATACAAGAAATGATCCATCACACGGTCATAATCAACTTCATTGCCCTTTGTAAGCGCCCCGCGTCGCCGGCCAATCTTATCAAAAAGATCGAGGGCACTGTCTTGTGGGTCCACATCGATATCATAGCGGACCGCAAACTGTCTGGGATAATATTTCCTAAGAAGGTCGAACCCGAAAATGACAACGTCATCCCTAGGGATGAGGCTGTCTTTGATGGTGCCAAGCAAAGCAAGTTTGAGCGCCGTTGTCTGGTCTTCGAGATTCGGCCACAGAATGCCTGGGGTATCAAGAAGCTCCAGTGATTCATGGATGCGCACCACCTGCATGTGTCGTGTAATTCCGGGAACATCACCGACCTTGGTCGCTTTTTTTGCCACGAGTCGATTGATGAGCGTACTTTTTCCCACATTTGGAATTCCAATGATGAGTGCACGGAAAGGCCTTACTTTCATCCCGCGTTTTTTGGCCTTCTCAACAGTGTCACTCAGTATATCGCGCGTCAGTGGCACAATGCGATTGACATTGTGGCCGTTGAGGGCATTGATTTGTAATGTGTGCAGGCCATTGTTTGCAAAGTGACGCTCCCAGGCTCTCAGGCCCTCTCCATCGGACAAATCACTCTTATTAAGCAACATGAGCCGGGGTTTGTTTCTCGTCATTTCACTCACTTCAGGATTCATAGAAGCCCCTGGAGCACGGGCATCGAGCAGTTCAAAGACAATGTCAATTTGTTTGATTTGTTCTTTGATTAGTCGTTTGGTTTTGGCCATGTGACCTGGATAGTAATTAATTTTTGTCATTTCAGTTCACCCGTCCGAAGGATTGAAAAGGAAAAATCCTGTATTCAATCGTCCCATAAATTTGCCGCTTTTCCACCGGGCCTATAATGCCATACCGCGAATCCAGCGAATTGTTTCGGTTGTCTCCTATGATGAAATATTCATCCGCTTCGAGTTCATACGCACAGTAACTGGCGGCACCTACGAATCCGGGTTCACACTCAGTATGCGTTCCCGGTGCCAGAAAGTCGCTTTGATCAAGGCGTTCACCATCGATGAAGATATCGCCGTCTTCAATTTCCAGTGTTTCCCCAGGAAGTCCGATGATGCGTTTAATGAAAAAATCAGCCCCTGCGTATTCAGGGTCGACGACCACATTATCAAAGCGTTCCAATGATCCGTTGTCGTGGCGCATGATTAAAGAATCTCCATCGAAAAACGTTGGCTGCATACTCGCCCCTTCAACATTGGCAAGGGAAATCCAAAAAGCATTGATGAAAATGTAAAATGCCATAAGATACACCAAAAAACTTATAGCATCAAGTCTCTTATACATCTTGGGATGGTTTTGCGGAAGGGCGGCTCTTCCACGCAGTCGCACCGCATGAATCAAAAGGCCCAGAAGATACACTGCAGCGAGAGTGACGAATAAATAAATAATCGGCACGCTTTGCAAGAAGGCACTGGTTATAAATGGGAAAATCTCATCGAGTGTTGTAGTGTATATGATATCGAAGGTTACGTATCGTGTGCGCACGCGCGGTAAAAACACGATGAAAAGAAGCGCAAGGGAAATCAATGCAATCTTGCGCTCCATGCGTTGGCGCATACGTTTGGTATGCGCTTGATTTGAGTCAAATAGATTTACATCCATACGATCAGCCCAAATCTTTCAATATGGTTTCAAGTTCCGTTTCATCCACGAGCACTTCGCGGGCTTTGCTGCCGAGATTCGCGCTGACCACTCCAGAGGCTTCCAGGGACTCTACAATTCTTTGTGCTCGGTTGAAGCCCACTGAGAACGTCTTGGATATCTTATTAATGGAGGCTTCCTGGCGCTGCACAACATAGCGCGCAACTTCATCGAGCAAATCGTCGTATTCAAAAGCCTTGGTGGCACTTTTTACCAGTGATTCTTCGTTGAAAAGATAATCCGGTTCGCTTTGAGAACGGATGAATGTCGTCACTGCCTCAATGTCCTCATCAGAGACAAACGCACCTTGCAGACGCTGCTTGCTTTGGCCACTGGGCGCATAAAGCATATCGCCGCGTCCGAGAAGATTTTCCGCTCCGGTGGAATCGATGATGGTTTGTGAATCAACATTGGAAGAGACGCTAAAGGCGATGCGCGTGGGAATATTCGACTTGATGGTCCCTTTGATTACATCGGTGGATGGCCGCTGCGTGGCCACAAGCAAGTGAATGCCGCAAGCACGCGCTTTTTGCGTGATGCGCATGACGGACTCCTCAACATATTGGCTTGAGATCATCATTAAGTCCGCAAGCTCATCGACGACAATAACCATATAGGGCAAGGTATCGCTTTCCTCGGTAATTTTTTCATTGTAGGCATCAATATCGCGGGCACTCGATTGCTTAAACAACTGAAACCGGCGTTCCATTTCCTCCACAACCCAGTTGAGTGCGGCAGTTGCCGCCTTGGGGTCATTGATGACCGGTGTGATCAAATGTGGCAGATCATTATAGGCCCCCAGTTCAACCATCTTAGGATCGATGAGCAACATTTTGAGTTCGCTGGGTTTGTATTTGAGCAATAAGCTCATGAGTACCGTGTTGATGCATACACTTTTCCCGCTACCTGTAGCGCCTGCGATTAAACCGTGCGGCATCGACTTGATCGGTGCATAAACGGGCTTGCCATCAATATCGAGTCCTAAAGCAACCGTAAGGGGCAGCGATGCTTGTTTGAACATAGAGCGGTTGACAATATTAATAAAGTGCACCGTCTGTGGTGTTTCATTGGGCACTTCAATGCCCACGGTCTTTTTACCGGGAATTGGAGCTTCCAAGCGGATTTCCTTTGCACCGAGCGCCATTTTCAGATTGTCATTCAATCCGGTGATTTTTGAGAGTTTGACCCCTTTTTCAACCGCGATTTCATACCGCGTGACCGTGGGGCCCTGCGTATGGGTATACACACGTGCGCCAATATTGAATTCCTCAAAGGTTTCATTGATTCTATTGGTTTGGTTTTCAATCGATTCACTCAAATCCACGGGTTCTTCTGAAGGCGTGTGCAACAGTGAAATGGGAGGAATCTGATAATCCGCATAGGAATTTTTCCCGGCAGTCACCGTCTGTTGGGTGTTGGAAGGTGCCTCGGGGGGTTCACTGAATTGAGTACTCTCTTCATCATTATGACTTTGAGTGGATGAATCGACATGGTCAGTTACGCTTTCTTTAGTCACTTCATCATGATTCGCTTGTTGCTCAGTACTCTGAGTGGGCGTTGAGTCATCTGAAGGGGAATCCTGCTGGGAGGGGGAGGGCGTAAAGGGAGCATCACCTTGTGATGCGTGAGGGTTCTCGTTTGTAGGGCGCTTCGAATCCGTGACTTTTGGGTGTGTCTGCGCCGTATCTTCTTTATTTGCGGCACTGGTGTCGATGATTTCTGCGTGCGTAATCTTCGCTGGTGTGGCGATGTTGCTTTTTTTTCTGCGGCGTCCCTGGACGACTTCATCGAGGTTCTTTCCCCTGACAAGGTCGAATTCCGGATAGGCTGTGCCGTATTTGCGTTTGCGTTCTTCCTTGGTCAGACGCGGCTTGGTTCTAAAAGGATCGAGACTATCCATG
This sequence comes from uncultured Candidatus Izemoplasmatales bacterium, assembly GCA_964581705.1. GTDB lineage: Bacteria > Bacillota_I > Bacilli_A > Izemoplasmatales > Izemoplasmataceae > B1SED10-225. The sequence continues at coordinate 9,382 of CAZOPM010000011.1, read as the reverse complement.
TTGTGCGTGTTTTTTGTGCGGATGGGAATGACCACTTCGTCTTTGACATTGGAACCGAATATGGGAGAGACGAACCGTTTCTTCTGATACCCCGTGCGCACTTTCTCACGTTGTTCCTGTATTTCATATACCTCAAACGCGACATCATCGGGCGTACGTTCTCGTGGTGGAATCAGCTTGTCATTTCGTTTGAAAATTTTGAAATTCATTGAGGGTTCCCTCCCTTCTTCGCCTGGGTTATAAATGCATCAACCATTGAAAGCGTCTTGCGGTTTTTATCGATGTAAGTATCGGTGAGCTCCGCATTTTCATAAAAGAAAATCGAAGGAACACCATACACATTATAATGCGTGAACAGCATGGGCAGATCGCTGCGTTTGACTTTAACAAAGACAATATCATTGTGCGCCATTTCCAGTGCATCGGTGAATGTGTCCAGATAATGACAATCTGGACACGAATCACTACTTAAAATTACAACAACGTAGCGATAGTTTGTGACGATTGCTTCAAATGACGCAAGCGTTTTAATTGTCTTCATCGTTATTTGAGCCCTCTTCGAGTGCTTGGAGTTCCTTGTCAACAAAATCGAATTCCAGGTCTTTGTCGAAAAGTTTTTTGGAATAAATGCTGCTGGTCTCTTCGCCGACCACCGCTATAATCATTAAAGCCACACGCTTGGTGATGAAGTCCACACTCTGTCCGACAACCAGTTTTCTGAACCAGTACGCCGGGTTGAAAACATTGATTGCTCCCAGCGTCGCTTTAAAGGCACGGTTGACATTTTTGTTGCGGATCACTTTAAACGCCTTGTTTTGCTCGATTTGTTTTTTCTTTTCAAAAAGTTGAACAATGCGCGTCACACGGATGTTCCGTGTGTTTTTAAGCAAGGGCTGTTCCAAGATTGTGTCAATGCGCTTGGAAATGTATTGGTTGAGATCAATCATTTCATCAATAGAAAGCTCCATCATCGGATGGGGTGAATCGGGATAATAGTACCCTGCGATCTCCTCAACAAGTTCAAACGATAAATCAAAGACCAATTTTCCAAGGCCCTTGTTCACTTTCTTATGTTGGGTTTTAAATGCCGATTGTTTATCGGTTATCAGTGTCTTGAGGGCCTCTTCATCAACTTCTTCAACCGGATGGTTCGCAGAATCAAGGTCAACGTTTTTGCCTCTGACAATAAAATAAATGTAAACAACTGTAAATAAAACGAATCCGGAAAAAATGCCAATTAGAAAATTGATGAAACCACCAAAAGATATTTCAATCATGCCATCACCTTCGAGTATTTGTCTATGGCTCATTATATCACAAAACAATTGTCCTTGTCTTTCGCATTTGCCTTGCAAATGGTTTTGTGCGATAATAGCTGGGGTGATAAACATGAAGAAGCATTTAATCGCGCTCGACCTTGATGGCACACTGCTTTATGATTGGTCGACGCTAAAAAAAGAAACCGAAGATTTTCTCAAAAAAATCAAACAGGACGGGCATTCTCTTGTGATTGCAACTGGCCGTCCTTATCGCAGTGCCATTGGGTTTTATGACCAGTTGGAACTTGATACGCCACTCATAAATTATAATGGGGGGTTGATTACTTGGCGTGATAATCCGGCGTTTGAAGATGTCAACATCCTCGTTGATTACGACGCCGTCATCGATGTATTCAAACAAAACGCGCAATACATTGACAACGCATTCTGTGAAATCAAGGATGACATCTATTTGTTAAAAGAGAGTGAGGAGATTGTTGACCTTCTCCATTATTTCAATGGCGCAAAGCTGCATGTCGGTCCCTTTGATGAAACTCTACCAAAGGGTGCGGGAACGAATGGATTTATCGTTGTTGCCAAACAAGGCCAAGGACAGAAAATTGAATCCTACGTCAACACGCATTATAGTGATAAAGTCTTCGCAAGAAACTGGGGAGACGACCATCAGTTCATCATTGAACTTTACACCCCCAAAACCAACAAGGGACGCGCCATCACACATGTGGCCCGTGAACTTGGGTTCGACCCTAGCGACATCATCGCATTTGGAGATGGACACAATGACATAGAAATGCTCAGTGCCGCCGGCAAGGGTATAGCCATGCACAACGCACACGAGGAGCTCAAGGATGTCGCAGACATCATCTCACCGTATACCAATGAGGAATCGGCTATCGAATATCACTTGCGTGAATTGTTAAAAAAATAAGGAGGTTCAGGCTTAAAACCTGAAACCTCCTTTTCCTTTGCCTTTGCCTTTTTTCTGTTTTTGTTTTTGCGGTTGCATATTTTGCATGGCCTTCATCGGGTTTGAGGGGTCCATGGTTTTGGGGTCCATCGAACCCATTTGCTTGAAGGCCTGCTTTTGTTGGTCGAGGGTTTGTATCAAACGGTTCACTTCAGCGACGCTACGCCCCGAACCAGAGGCAATGCGGCGTCGACGCGAGCCGCTTTTTTTTATGAGATCAGGGGTTTTGCGTTCCTCCTTGGTCATACCATTGATGAGCGTTTCTATGTGATTGAGCCGCTGTTCGTCGACATCGGCGTTTTTCATCATTTTGTTCATTCCGGGAATCATCTTCATCAAGCCGCCTAGTGACCCCATGCGTCTAATCATCTTCAACTGCTTCACATAATCGTTGAAATTGAATGTTCCCGATTGCATTTTTTCCATCAGACTCATCATGTCGTCTTCATCGACATTCTCTTCAACTTTGTCGATGAGTGTCAGCACATCGCCCATTCCAAGAATTCTCGAGGCCATACGTTCTGGGTGGAACACTTCCAGAGCATCGAGTTTCTCTCCAAGCCCCATGAATTTGATGGGAACATTGGTGACGTGCCTGAGGGAAAGCGCTGCACCACCGCGTGTATCACCGTCGAGTTTTGTAATAATCGAGCCTGTGACACCCAGGGACTCGTGGAAATGTTCAGCGACGTTTACAGCGTCTTGACCCGTCATGGCATCAAGCACCAGCAAAATCTCATCAGGATTGAGCGTGGACTTGACTTCCTTGAGTTCATCCATCATCGTTTCATCGATATGCAGACGTCCCGCAGTATCGGCGATGACTACGTCGTGCGCATTGTCCTGCGCATATTGCATTGCGCGTTTGGCAATCGCCTGCGGTTTATCGGACGTTCCTTCTTCATACACATCCACTCCAAGGTCGTGACCAATCGTTTTAAGCTGATCCACCGCTGCAGGACGATAGACGTCCAAAGCGACCATGAGCGGATTGAGGGATTCCTTTTCCCTTAAATATCTGGCCAGTTTTCCAGCAGTCGTCGTCTTCCCGCTCCCTTGTAGACCACTAAGCATGATTGTAGTTCGCTTCGATTTATCTATGGTGAAGACACTGGTTTCCCCGCCCAAAAGTTCAGTAAGTTCATCGCGCACTACTTTAACAACCTGTTGGGAGGGGTTTAGGCCTTTAAGTATTTTTTCGTCCTTGGCTTTTTCTTTTACTTGTTTCGTGAAACTCTTCACTACTTTGAAGTTGACATCCGCCTCAAGAAGGCTCAGACGCACTTCGCGCATCATCTCATCAATGTCGTTTTCAGTGAGTTTCGCTTTCCCGCTGAGGCGGCGAAGCGCCATTTGTAATCTATCGGAGAGTTGATCGAAAGCCATTATTCCACATCCTTGAGTTTAGCCAATAGCGCTTTTGCCTGCGGGGTATCAACCGTTTTTTCTAGTTTAACGATCAGCGCTTCTTTGGCATCATGTTTTTCTTTGAGTTTTAATTTTGTTTCATAGTCCTCGAGTTTTTTTACCGTCTTACTCATTTGGTCGTGCACAGCGTTGCGGCTGACACTGAGTATTTCCGCGATTTCACCAAGGGTATAGTTCTCCTCATAATAATAATGCATCACGCGGTACTGCTTATCAGTAAGCAAGGAGCCATAAAAACTCAACAGCGTGTTGATGCGCACATGTTTGTCAATGACATCCATCAGACCACATCCGCAAACAGACCGTAAATGTATTCTTCAATATCAAAGTATTCCAGGTCTTCCACACGTTCGCCTAGGCCAATCAATTTCACAGGAACACCAATTGATTCTTTAATTGCTAGGGCAATTCCGCCTTTGGCAGTCCCATCAAGTTTTGTCAGGACCACGCCGCTGAGTGCAGTGACCTCATTGAATATTTTGGCCTGGGAAATACCATTTTGACCCGTCGTCGCATCGACCACCAGCAGGGTTTCCTGAGGTGCGCCCTTTATTTCACGACCGATGACACGATGGATTTTTTGCAGTTCTTTCATAAGGTTTTCCTTATTTTGAAGCCGTCCAGCAGTATCGGCCAAAATCACATCTACATTGTTTTGTTTCGCTTCGTTGATCGCGTCGTACATGACACTGGAAGGATCGCTTCCTTGGGGCTTTTCATAAAATTCACTGCCGACGCGTTCACTCCAAATGCGGAGTTGTTCAATGGCGCCGGCCCTGAACGTGTCACCAGCGACCATCATTACTTTTTTACCTTCTTGTTGCAGCAAATGCGCTACTTTCGCGATAGTGGTGGTTTTGCCTACACCATTGACACCCACAAAAAGAAGCACATTGAGCGGTGCTTCGATGTTGAGATTCGTATCCACGATTTCACTGCCTACATACCGCTTGAACATTTCTTCGACAATAATCTCTTTAAGGCTTTGTGCATCCTTGATGTCTTTAGTCTTGACAGTCTCGCGCAAGTGATTGACAAGCGCAAGCACTGTGTCCACGCCCATATCGGCCATGATGAACAGCTCTTCGATCTCTTCGAAGAGATCTTCGGTTATATTTTGTCCGCTTTTAAGCAAATCATTGAGTTGATTAAAAACACTGTTGCGTGTCTTTTCCATGCCAATTCTATATTTTTGCGCTTTTTCACGCCGTTTTTTCGACTTGAACATATTCGAAAAAATACCCATGTTATCACACCTTATCAAATAATCAAAGGTATTATACCATACCCTCCCCAAATAAAAAATACCCCTATAAAAAGGGAAAATCCGCCTCGCGGCGGATTAAGGAAGGGGATGTGTGAATAAATGAATATTCACCATGCTATGTAAGGGATAAGTGCAACCTTTCGATTGCATGTGTAATATTAGCATGGGGTTGACGGATTGTCAAGAATTGTGACACGAGATTTTTTATTTTTTTGTTTCTTCTTGTGCGGAGGTGTTGCATTCGATTGTTCCATCTGGAAGTTCCACCATTACATCGTCCACATTATCACATTTATCCCCTGTTGGGCGTCCACGAAGAATGTTTTTACATTTGGGATAATTGTTGCAGGCATAAAATTCTTTGCCCTTGTTGCGACCGCGTTTGGCTTCGCGTTTGACAATTTCACCCTTGTTGCATTTCGGACATGTCACATGGGTGTTTTCCGGTTCGCTTTGATTTTCATTGGGCTTGATATATTTACAATCCGGATACGCGCTGCACGCTTCAAATGTTCCATAGCGCGATTCACGATAAACCATAGGTGACCCACACTTCGGACACGCTTCTCCAGTGTATTTGGGCCCAATTTTTTCCATCTCTTCATTGGCTTTGTCTACAAGCGGGATGAAGGTGTCATAGAATTCACCGACAACTTTTTTCTGGTCCGCTTGGTCATTGGCGATATCGTCCAATATCGATTCCATCTGAGCAGTGTAATCAACACTGATGATGCGGCTGAAAAACGTTTCCAGTTTCTCCACAGTCAGACGACCTTGTTCAGTGGGGACGAACTTTTTTTCTTCAAGTGAAACATAATTGCGTTTTTTCAGCGTAGAGACGGTCTGTGAATACGTTGAGGGCCGTCCGATACCGAGTTCTTCCATTTCCTTGATGAGTTTGGCTTCAGTGTAGCGCGCGGGGGGTTTGGTGAAATGTTGCGTCTTTTCAACTTTATCCGCTTTGATGACATCCCCTTCAGAGAGGCTTGGGAGTTCACTGGTTTCCACAGACTCGTAATCCCCATACACTTTCAAATACCCATCGAACGTAAGGGCCTGAGCCTTTGCGCGGAATTTGGCATTGTTGTTGGTGAGCGTGAGTGTCGTATTTTCAAAAGCCGCAGGTGCCATGAGCGATGCCACGGCACGTTTATAGATTATCGCATAAAGACGATACTCATCCTTGGAGAGATGTCTGCGTATCTGATCGGGATGATATTTAATCGATGTTGGTCGCACGGCTTCATGCGCATCCTGCGCATTTTTCGTACTGCGTTGTTTGCGTACGCTTCCAAGGTAATCCTTGCCATAGTGCTGCTCGATAAATTCCTGAGCCGGATTGATGAATGCTTGAGACATGCGTGTGGAGTCAGTACGCATGTAAGTAATCAGACCGACAGTTTCATTTTGCAGATCAATGCCTTCATAGAGTTTCTGGGCGATCATCATTGTGCGCTGACCGCTCATGTTGAGGCGGTTCGAGGCTTCTTGTTGGAGCGTGGAAGTAGTGAATGGCGCTTTAGGGGCGCGGCTTCGTTTTTTGGTTTTCAATGTCTCAACGGAAAATTCCGGTTCAAGAACAGCAAAAACTTCCTGAGCGCTTTGTTCATCGGGCAATAATGGTTTTTTATTGTTTAAACGGGAGAGTTCCGCTTCAAACCCTTGAAAATACGCGTGAATTTTCCAGTATTCCTCGCTCTTGAACGCTTCGATTTCACGCTCTTTGTCAACGAGAATCTTAAGGGCGGCACTTTGAACGCGTCCAGCCGATTTGGATTTGATTTTGCTTTGCAGCAGTTTAGAGAGTTTAAATCCAATGATACGGTCGAGAATCCGGCGCGTTTCCTGAGATGAGACCAGGCCATAGTCGATGGTGCGCGTTTGTTCAAACGCTGACTGCACTGCGTCTTTGGTAACCTCGTTAAAAATGACGCGTTTAAAGGCATCTTCTTCTTTGACTTCCTCAAGCACTTTTTTCAAATGCCAGCTGATGGCCTCCCCTTCCCGGTCGGGGTCGGTGGCCAGATAAATCGCATCAGAGTTTTTCGCAGCTTTTTTCAATGCGTTAACGACTTGTTTCTTATCCTTTAGCATGGCATATTGCGGCTCGAAATCATTTTCAATATCCAGCCCCAGGCCGCCTTGGTTACTGATGGCGAGGTCGCGGATGTGTCCCTTTGAAGAGAGGACTTCATAGTCCTCTCCGAGGTATTGCTTTATGGTTTTGGATTTGGATGGGGATTCTACGATGACTAAGTTTTGCATACTCTCAGCTCCTAAGCGTCAGAAGAATGGGTCATCTGTTCATGACAAATGTCATCCGGTCTTTACCTTGCATGTCTTTTTTATGATAGATATGAATGTTCTTAAATTCTTTTTTGATCAGTTTTCGAAGTGGTTTAGCGTGATGGGACGCGTGTTCAAATGCCACAAGAAACTGTTCATTGAGCATCGGTTTGATTGCCGGAAGAATCTTGCGGTAATAATCCAGGCCATCCTTGCCTCCGAATAATGCAATGGCGGGTTCGTGGTCCTTGACTACCGCTTCAAGTTTCTCTCCATCGGGAATATAGGGCGGATTCGAAATAATCACATCGAATTGTTGAGCGCGGACCGGCTCGACAAGATCACCGTTGTGAAACGTAACATCGGCATTCATGATGTCCCGGTTTTCTCGCGCAGTTTCAAGCGCCTCTTGGGATATTTCCGTCCCTACGGCACTGACTTTTGCGTTTTCCTTGGCGAGCGTAATCGCAAGACATCCCGATCCAGTGCCAATATCCAGCACATCGATGGTGCTGTTTCGCTTAAAGTGACTGTCTAAGAATTCCAACGTATAATCAACAAGCTCCTCAGTTTCAAAGCGGGGGATCATGACATTGCCGTTCACTTTGAACTTATAGCCGTAAAAATGCTCATTTTGAGTAATGTGCTGCACAGGACGATTCTTGATGATATATTCATCCACAGAACGCAGGAACTGTTTGTAACGCTGGGGTGGCATGGGTTTGTTCATGGCGTTAAGCAGTTCTGTATGGTTTTTGTTGGTGTAATGCATTAACAGTAGTTTGATGGCTGTGGGTTCCTTGCCGTTATCTTTCGCGTAGCATTCATTGATTCTTAGAACGTCGCCGTATGTAGCCATAAAATGATGCTCCTTAAAAACAAACGGCTTTACACCGTCTGTTCGTTCAATTTTCGGTTGTACTCCTCATCGATCAAGGCTTCAATGATGGGGTCGAGTTTGCCTTCCATCACACGATCAAGCTGTTGCAGGGTGAAGTTGATGCGGTGATCGGTCACACGATTTTGAGGGTAATTGTAGGTACGGACCTTCTCACTGCGCTCGCCGGTTCCGATTTTACTGCGGCGGGCTTCACCTTCCTCTTCACGCCGTTTTTGCTCGTGAATATCATGAAGGCGTGCGCGAAGAACTCTGAAAGCAGTCGCTTTATTCTCATGCTGGCTTTTCCCGTCTTGACATGAGACAACCACACCGGTTGGTTCATGGGTAAGACGTACGGCACTGTCGGTGGTGTTGACACTTTGACCGCCCTTCCCGCTGCTCCGGAAGGTATCGATGCGAACATCGTTCATTTCGAGTTCAACTTCAACATCCTCTGCTTCAGGAAGCACAACCACAGTAGCGGTTGATGTGTGCACACGACCCTGGGATTCAGTTTGAGGAACACGCTGAACACGGTGGCCTCCTGATTCATATTTCAAGTTGGAATAAACAAGTTTCCCTTTAATTGTAAATTCTATTTGTGAAAATCCACCTGCTTCAGATTCAATGACGTTGATAACGCTCAGCGTCCAGCCCTGTTTTTCAGCGTAGCGATGATACATCCTATACAAATCGCCTGCAAAAATATTGGCCTCATTCCCGCCTGCGGCACCACGAATCTCCACAATAACATTTTTCTTGTCATTGGGGTCTTTAGGGACGAGCAACCCCTTGAGTTTCTCATCAAGTTTTTCAAGGGTCTCCCTTGCTTCTTCAAGTTCACTCACTGCCATTTCACGAATCTCAGCGTCATCGTCCTCGCTCATATCCTTAAGATCTTCAATTTGCTGCTCAGTTTCGAGATACGTCTCATAGGTTTTGACAGTTTCTTCGAGGTCGCTTTGTTCCTTTGAAAGCTTCGTGAGACGCTCAATATCACTGGTAACCTCAGGATCGCTGAGTTGTTCATTGATGGTTTCATACCGGTTTTTTATTGCATCTAAACGTTTTTTCATGCTAATCACTCCAAAGCTTAGCTTATTATAATATAGGCAAGCAAGGTTTTCAACCAATTAAGCCAAACGGCATAAAGGGGCGCGTCAACGCTAATGATTCATACAGCCTTGTGCGTACATGCCCACAAATTATAGGGCAAAGTATGCACAATGTCAATATTTGAACATTTTCTTGCATGCTAAAAAAAATGGGCGTTT
>CAZOPM010000010.1:0-48719 GCA_964581705.1 uncultured Candidatus Izemoplasmatales bacterium | reverse complement strand
GAGGTGGTTATCATGGATCCGTTTCACATTCATCCCGATGTGCAAGCTGCACTTACTTCGGGACGTCCAGTTGTTGCGCTTGAATCCACAATCATATCACACGGTTTGCCCTATCCGCAGAACTTGGAAATGGCGAATACCGTTGCCCGCATCATTAAAGAGGGCGGTGCGACACCTGCGACAATTGCTGTCATCGATGGCGTGGTCAAAATCGGATTAAATGAAAACGAATTGAAGGTGCTTGCCACCGCGCAGGACGTCATGAAATTGTCAAAACGCGACATTCCTTATGCAATTGCACAAAAACGTCATGGTGCTACAACAGTCTCAGCCACCATGGTTTTCGCGCACAAAGCGGGCATTTCTGTGTTTGCAACAGGAGGCATCGGTGGTGTGCATCGTGATGCGCAAAACACGTTCGACATCTCCCGTGACCTTGAAGAGTTATCGCAAACGAATGTTGCTGTGGTGTGCGCCGGAGCGAAAAGCATACTTGACCTCCCCAAGACGCTTGAATATCTTGAAACCAAAGGGGTGCCTGTCATAGGTTACGCTACAGACAAGCTACCCGCCTTTTATACACGCAGCAGCCCTTATGATGTGGACTATAATCTATCCAGCCCACAAGCCATCGCCCAAATGATGCAAGCAAAGTGGTCACTTGGGCTTGAAGGCGGACTCGTGGTAGCTAATCCCATCCCCAGCGAAGCTTCGATGGACCCCAGTTATATTGACAGCATCATCGCTGCGGCCATCACCAAGGCGAACAAGCAAGGAATCAAGGGCAAAGCCATGACACCATTTTTGCTTGAAGAAGTAAAAAACGCGACTAAAGGGGCATCACTGGATGCCAACTTGGCGCTTGTTTATAATAACGCCCGACTCGGTGTAAAGATTGCAAAAGCTTATAGCGACATAACTTAAAACTATTGCTTAACTCGGAGGTTCTCATGCAGGAAATTGATTGGTTAGCGAGCATCTTTTTTATTGTTGGAGGCCTGGGACTGTTTTTATATGGTATTCACTTAACAGGTGAATCATTAAAACTCCTGGCCGGAAGCAAACTCAAGCGCGTCATTGAAAAGACAACGAACACCCCATTTAAAGGGATTATAATGGGGATTGTAATCACTGTCATCCTACAAACGTCCTCAGGGACGACTGCGCTCACAATTTCCCTTGTGCGTGCCGGATTGATGACCTTGCCTCAGGCGGCGGGCATCATTTTGGGTGCGAACGTGGGAACGACGGTAACAAGCTTCCTCATCGGACTCAATATCGCAGCGATCGCGCTGCCGATGATTGGTGTGGGAAGCATGCTTTCATACTTTATTTCCAATAAGAAATACAGCCGTTTAGGCGGTGCGCTTATGGGATTTGGTATGATTTTTTATGGTCTGGAAATGATGGGGGATACGCTCAAGACATTCGTGGAATTCGACATGTTTGAACAAATTTTCATCACCATCAGTGACTGGCCTGTCGTAGGGGTGGTTATGGGCGCTGTCATGACATTCATGGTTCAGTCCTCAACCGCTGTCATCGGGATTTTGCAAAGTCTTTATGAGACTGGTGCGATTCCAATTGTTGGTGCGATTGCGATTATCCTCGGAAGCAACATCGGTACAACAATCACTGCCTTTATCGCCGCTATCGGCGGGAGCGTTGCGGCGAAGCGCACTGCGGTGGTACATATCATCTTTAACACCGTTGGGACAGTGGTGTTTCTCATTTTAATTTATCCCTATTCACGCTTTATATTATTCTTGGAGCGCATCATACTGGGCGGTGAACCTGTGGCTATGACGCTTTCCTTCGCCCACATATTTTTCAACCTTCTCAATACGTTCATTATGTTTTTCTTCATTACGCAACTTGTCAAGGTCGCCAAGCGTGTCATCCCCGGAGAAGACATGGACGATTTGGCCAATGTGGACAACCTCCAAGAACGTCTTATCAAAGATTCTCCTCCACTTGCGCTTGAAAGCGCGAAAAAAGTGGTAATGTCAATGGGCGACATTGTCATTACTATGTTTAAACTCAGTGTGAAATATTCCTTCGAAAACGATAAGAAAGCACTGGAAAAAGGACGCTCACTTGAGGAGATCATTGACACCCTCGATCAAAAAACCCACGATTATCTGGTCAAATTGTCTCAAGACGACCTTGATGATAATCTCGCGCACCAGCAATCTTCTTACGTGGAGGCTATCCGTGATTTTGAACGTATTGCCGATCACTGTCAAAATCTGTTTGAGTTTTTTGAACACAGACACGAAAATAAACAATTGCTGGATGGTGAGGCGGCAACAGATCTTGCTACACTTTATAACACCGTTGAAGCCGCGCTTAATTCCACATACCGTGCGCTGCGTGACAACGATAAAGACGAAGCGCGCAAAGTAATTGATCTTGAGGAAACCATCGATCATTTGGTAGGTGAAAATCGTAAGCGCTATGTGGCCCGCATCAGTGATTCCACGCACTCGGAGGCGTTGTTTGTGGATATCCTCTCTAATGTTGAACGCATTGGCGACCACTGTGAGAATATTGCCAACACGGTGCTTTACACCACTTATTTCCGCGGTGAAACCGAACAAGGCATCACGAATTGAGCACAGATATGTTGCTTAAGGAAAAAATATAGTATAATAAAGTAAATATAGCATCACAATGGAGAGGGTTGAAATGGGAATTGAGAATGCCGCGCTTTATCTGAACTTATTGTTTGTCATACTTATCGGTACTGGGATGCTTGTGGGGCTTTGGCGCGGTCTGCGCGCGAGTCTTTATTGGCTGATTGTCAAAGTTATATTCTACGTGTTTTTCTTTGCGACCATCACCTTGGTTGTGGGATGGCTTTATACGATGAATCTTCCGTTTGTACCTATGCTGGTACAAGCGTTTGAACCTGGCGCAACAGCGGGCTCTATGGAGGCTGCACTACCCATCATTATGGAAAGCCTCATGGGTGAAACATTCGATGCGGCCACTGCGAGTGAACCGTTGATGGAATTTGGTCAAGCAGTGATGCTCTTTGCACTGAAGATTGTATATGCAATCTTTTACTTCACTGTATTTAAAATGCTTTACACGCTTGTGTTTTTCATTGTTCGCAAAGTTTTCTTCAGTGATAAAAAAGTGGTTAAAGAAAAAGGTAAGCGCCGCACTGCAGGGTTGGTGTTCGGTGCTGCCAATGGCGTGCTTTCAATCTTTGTCCTACTCGTATTTCTGGGTGGACTGATGAGCCTGGTGGATGATGGCCTTGCCATTGTTCGTTCGATGGATTCCCTTGAAGATAATGAACAAAACGTGTTGTTATCGACCCCCGCGCAAGAGACCGATGAACTTGATGAGATGAGAGAGATGGTGGACGCTTATCATAATAATGGGCTTGTCAACCTGCTTTCGCGGTGGTCAACCACGGATGAGCTTTCCCAGCGTGATACGCCGGTAAATCTACATCTTTTTGATCTTATTTTTTCCATGGATTACCGTGACCGCTCCATTGCTCTTAGAAACGAAGTCGGTATATTCAGGGATGTCAGCGAAAGCTATTTTGAAAGTGACTATGCAGAGAGTGAAGATTTATCCGATCTTCACGTTGAAATGGTCGATGAAATGGTCCGCCTCGTTTCGACATCGGAGTTGGTTGTGACCCTTATGCCTGTGGGTATAGAGGTTATGAGCGATGAAAACGAAATTGACCTGGGGATTACTCGTGATGAATTGTATGAGATCCCTTGGGATGAAGAAATTCGTTCCATGGGTTCCGTTGCTTCAGACACCCTGGTGATGCTCGATGAGGGTGGGTTCTTCGAAGCCGGAGAAGACGCCCATCTCGATGCTACGCTGGATGGCGACACCATACGCGATATTTTTTCGAAAATGAGTGATTCACAAGCCTTTGTACTCGGTGCGAGTGTTGGCAGTGCTTACTATATGGAACACCAAGAAGAACAAGATGAACAAGAAAATCAACCACCCGTGCTTGCAATTCCCGAAGCCATTGACTGGGCGGATGAGTATCTTGCGCTCGGCACAATTTTTGGTGACTTATTCGATACGGGCATTACCTTAAGAGACGTTGAGGAAAGCGAAGTGGATGTTTTGCTTGATAAACTATCCGCCTTTGATTTCACTGTGCTTTTGGACTCAGAGATGATCAGTGAAACCATGATCAATGTAATGACTCAGGAAGATACGTTTGAAGCGGTGGATGCGCTCGTTATACCTGATGATGTCGTATGGCGGGATACGTATGAGAATGAACAGATTAATCAAGAGGGCGAACTGCGAAAAATGATGAAAGCATTCAATGACCTCGGTGACAATGCACACTTGCTTACACTTGGTGATGTGACAGACCCCTTTGATATGTTGAGCGATCTCGATGATGCGCTGTTTGATTCATTATTTGAATCAAGGGTTTTAGAAGCCACACTCGGAAACATGCTTTATACAGTTACCCGGGATGATGAATCGCTTATTGTTCCTCCTCAGACTGTCGGGACAATTTCTTCCAAAGGTGAAGATGTCAACTATATCGTGGAAACAGAGATGCGCAGTATGATGGATGCCTTGACTTCCATCAATATGGATGCGCTTGGAGAGGGCGAAAACTGGCAGATGGCAATTTTTGAGGACATGGACGATGAAGAGATTGAAGCTCTTTTTGAATCTGGAATCATGCATGCGACGTTCTCCAATATACTCATGAACATGGAGACAGACGGTGAGCTCACACTGCCATATTACAGCAATCAAGGCGACTCCATCCGTTATACCGAGGATGGGATTGAGTATATTGACCAAGGCGAACTTACGCGGCTTTTAACAGCGTATATCGAAGTCGGTGATGACGTATTCGCAGATGGTGAGGCTTTGGATGTCGCAGTGATCAACGAAAACAGTGACATCATATTCGCCTCAAGCATCCTGCATGCGACGTTCTCCGATATTTTAAAAGACTTAGAGGAAGATGAAACGGAAGAATTCCTCGTTTTCCCTGAACAAACCTACAGTGGCGAACCACTTTGGATTACTTATGGCAGTGCCGCAGAGGAAGTCACCTACATGGACGTTGATGAAGTCATCGCGCTGCTTGAGGCTTTTGAGGCGTTGGATGTGGCCGATGACGCGCAGGCATTCGATTTTTCACTCTTTAGTGATGCTTCTACCAACGAAACTGTTGTAGCATCGAGTATCATGCACGCGACATTGACAGACATATTCATAGACATGGATGGGAATGGACTTTATATCCCGCCGCAAACGGTTGATAATGATAATGACATGATTCAGAATGTAAGCGGCGCGAACTATATGGAACCATCTGAGCTCAAAGCCTTGCTTGAAGGCATCGCGCTTCTTGATTACAGTGATTCAACGGAATTTGAAGCTGGGGTGGATGCGCAAGTAGTTGCTTCACTCAGTGATGAGGATCTCTTAAAGATATTAGAAAGTGGTGTGCTTCACAACACCATCGACACCATGATCAAAACCAATCCCAATATCGAAATTCCTCACGAAGCACAGTTGGATGCAACTCGCTACGGACTTACTGATTTAACTCAGGAAGAAGAAATCGTTGACTTCATCAATGCGACAATGGTTGTTGTGAATGATGGTGATTTCACGGCGGTTGATTTCGATTTCACTGATATTTCACAAATGGATCAAGCCGATGCGGATATTATTTTCGAATCGAAGATTGTACGCTACACGATGAACGATGACATAGAGTCAGCCGCGGACCTCGCAGGCTATACGTTTGATAATACGGATTATGTCAACGATGACCCCAATCGATTCCTCACCAAAGACGCTGTGATGGAATTTTTGGACACACAATAAAACACGCTGAAGCGCTCGAGTACCTTCGAGCGCTTCTTATTATGTAAAGGAGTAAACTTATGCGCATATTTGTTGCACTGTATTGTACGCAAAGCGCCACAGATACGCTTCAATCCCTTCAAAAATTCGTTCAACCCTATGATTTAAACGCTCGCGCTGTTAAGCGCGAGCAATTGCATCTAACACTCGCATTTTATAAATCCCTCGATGAAAATGGTATTCAAAGACTCTGCGAGATTCTCAACAACCAGTTGATTCCTGAGAAACTCAGCGGTGAATCGTTCGTAAAAATAGGACCAAAGGGGGAGAGTCTCGCACTTGAAATTAAAAAAACACACCCACTTGCAAACTTAAAAGAAGCATCTGAAACAAACAATAAAGGGAGCAAAAAACATTTTCGACCCCATATCACACTGTTTCGTAACTATCGTCAAACGCGTGTGCCTCCCAAACCTATTGAATCTCATCTTATTTTACGTGTGGACCATCTTGCGGTCGTTAGAAGCACATTAACTGACCAGGGTGCCAATCATGAGAAATTACACATAATTTACTAAAGTACTTGAAAAGATTATTATTAGACGTTAATATATTTTTTGTAAAAAATTTTACTTAAGGATGATATAGCATGGGGAAACTGGAGCGCCAACTGAAAAAAGAGCGCAGAAAGGAAAAAGAACTCCAGCAAAACATGGAAACCGCACTTTATAGCAGGAACTTTAAGAAGTTCGGTTTCGATCTCAATCCATTTGTTTCATTGACCGCAGCGCTACTGATTTTATTACTGACGGTCTATGCCTTTATATCCACTCAGGGATTCTTCGGATTGCGCCCTGCGCACGAAGTGTTTTCTGACGCCACGGCTTTTGTTGTGGATAATGCGGACTGGGTATTTATACTAACAACGAACTTTTTTATCGCATTCGGTGTTTATCTGGCTGTCTCAAGGCTTGGTAATATCCGATTGGGCGGGCTCAATGCTAAACCGGAATTTTCCCGGTTTTCTTGGTATGCCATGCTCATTAGTGCAGGAATGGGCATCGGGCTCATGTTTTGGGCTGTGGGAGAACCGCTTTCCCATTCCGAAGTAGCACCCCCGATTTACACAGGAGAAACGGATAACATCGGTGCGCTCGCTTCGACGTTTTTGCACTGGGGACTGCATCCTTGGGCCATTTATGCGGTGATGGCACTTGCACTGGCCTTTTTTGCCTATAATAAAAAGCTGCCGTTGTCCCTTCGTTCAATTTTTTATCCAGTGTTCAAAGAACGCGTGTTCGGCCGTTTGGGTGATGTCATCGATTTGATTGCCGTACTGGCAACCCTCTTTGGCCTGGCTACGAGTCTCGGACTCGGTGTGCAGCAGATGAACAGTGGTCTTAATTACTTGTTGCCTTTCATTCCCTTTAACGTCTATGTTCAGTCATTGCTGATCATTGCCATTACCGGTATTGCAACTATCTCTATCATATCCGGCATCGACAAGGGTGTGCGCATTCTTTCTGAGATGAACATCCGGATTGCTGGTGTATTTATGGTACTCGTCCTACTCATTGGCCCTACTGCGGTGATTTTGCGGACCTTCGCCACATCCTTAGGAGTATATTTCGGTGATTTCATCCCTGCGAGCATGTTTTTATCCCTTGAAGACAGCTCGGCGCGAGAATGGCAAGGTAGTTGGACAATCTTTTATTGGGCATGGTGGATTTCATGGAGCCCATTTGTAGGTATGTTTGTCGCCCGTGTTTCGCGTGGAAGGACCATCCGTGAGTTCATCGTTGCGGTATTGTTTGTTCCCTCACTCCTCAGCTTTTTATGGTTGAGCGTATTTGGCGGTGCCGCATTTAGTGTCAATCAGAACATGGATGGCGGATTGTTTGAAATTGTTACAGAGGATTTGCCTGTGGGAATGTTTGAGATGTTCAATAATTTTGATATTGGCGCCATTCAAGGGGCTGTGGCAGTCATCTTGTCCATCATCGCCACAGTGCTTGTGATGTTCTTTTTCATCACAAGTTCGGACTCCGGGTCCATTGTGGTCAATGCTATCACTTCTGGTGGTAAGACTGATACAAAATCTCGTCAGCGCGTATTTTGGGCTGCCATGGAAGGGCTCATCGCCATTGTCTTATTGCTCATTGGCGGCGAAGAGGCACTTGAAGCGCTTCAAAATGCAGTCATAATGACAGGATTACCCTTTGCTATCTTGTTGTTCATTATGAGTTTTATCCTATTGTTTTCCCTGCAATCAACCTACGCTACTCAGAAACATCGCCGTGATGTTTACATGGTAAGGGGCATAGTTGAAGATGAGGAAATTGTACAGGATGTAATTGAAGAAGAAGACATTCAACTCGGTTCATAAGAAAAGGACGATCGCTTCTCAGCGGTCGTCCTTATTTTTGTCGAGTGTATTCACAAACGTATCCAGATATTCTTTGACAGCCGACGGCGCATCGAAAAATAGCGCATGGCCAGCGCCATTGATCACTTTTGTGGTTACATTGCGTCCGATGGCCCGTTCATTGAGCTTAGCTGCGCCAAGGGGGACGACATCGTTCTTATCTCCATGCAGTGAGAGCACGGGAACGGCGATATCTTTTGCCTTGTGCTCCCCCTCAGCAACGCCGTTGTCATCGGAGAAGATGTTGAAGTATGTCAGTGCCATATAGACATCTGCAAGATTGCGCTGCTGCATGAAGGCGTCGATAAATGTTTCCATTTCTTCGGAGGTCGGCTTGTTCAGGGTGAAGATATCCTGGGCGAACATCTGTTTGATGAGCCAGCGCTGGTTATCGCGCTTGTAGCGTTCGACGGGGGTGATGAATTTTTCAATGGCGCCCTTGGTTTTGAGATAATCGCGCGTTTTGATCATTCCGAAGAGTACCCGTCGTCTGATGGGACGCCCCGCAACGCTGATGGATGACATCAGCACAAGCCCACGGGCGATGAAACGAAATTCACTGAGAAGCTTAAGGGCAACCGCACCACCAAATTCGAATCCAAGAACAATAGGTTTGTCCAATCCAAGCCTTTCAATGAACTGTTTAATATCCAGGGCGTAGTCGTAGACCGATAGGGACTGTGTAGTGTAGGACGATTGTCCGAACCCTCTGAGGTCGGGCGCAAAGACGGAGTAATCATCACTCAATGTGTTGATGAGTCTTTCGAAGAACACGCTTGATGCCATGTTCCCATGCAATAACACAATAGGGGTTCGCCCAGTTTGTGCGGTTCGGTAAAACAGGGTTTCCCCACTGCGAAGTGTGCATGTATCTGTGTGGATTGGAATCATATGATCACCTGCTGCGATAGAGTAAGTTGATTTTAAAGCTTTCAAATTGCGAAGGGATTTGATAAAATTGAGAAGAAATTGAGGTGACGTTCATGCTAGTCTTCATCGGTGCCAGCGCGAGTGGAAAAACAGAAATCGCAAAAATCCTTATCAATCACTACGACTTTGAGAAAGTCGTCACATATACATCACGCCCGATGCGCGCGGGTGAAATCAACGGTGTTGATTATCACTTCGTGGACGCCGCTGCGTTTGAAGCGAAATTAAAGCGGGAAGAATTTATTGAATCCGTCGTCTACAATGGAAATTTTTATGGAACGGCCTTTAAGGATACCGATGTCAATAAAGTTCTCATAGTTGATCCCAATGGCGCGAATGTTCTTCAGGAAAAACTGGGTGACAACGCTGTGTTTTTTTACCTTGAAGCCTCCGAACATGTGCGTTATGAACGCATGCTTAAACGGGGTGATCATCTCAGAGAAATCAAAAAACGCATCAAAAAAGACCGCGAACGTTTTCAAGTCGAGAATCTCTTGAAAGTCGATTTCCAGGTGCAAACCAACCATCACGGTCTTTATGATCTCGCGCGCCACATTTTCGAACAGTATCGTCAGGAACTACTCAATCGTGGTAAAATAACTATGCGAGAATCTTCACTTTTCCATAAAGTATGACCGATGCCAAATCGATGATCCACAATATCGCCCATCCTAGAATAATCCAAAGGACGCCCAGTATGATCCGCCCTTTGGCAATGCGATAAATGCCATAGGCGATACCATCGATAAACGGCAGCGCTAGGATAAGTTTCACAATAAAGGGAAAGTCATCAAAAGCTTTTACAATATCATTCATATAATTGCTCCTTTCATATTTAGTTTATCACATCCAGCAATGTTAATCACCAATAAACACTAATCCTATTGGAGGTATTTATGCCAACAACTGTTATCGATCACCCCCTGATTAAGTACAAGCTGACGATTGTCCGTGAAAAAACCACAGACAGCAAACTCTTCCGTGAAACCATCAATGAGATTTCAGGACTCATGAGTTATGAGGCAACCAAGGACATCGAACTCGATGAGATTCAAGTGACTACCCCCTTGGCACCGGCCAAGGGACACGCCCTTAAAAAACCGATTGTGATTGTCCCGATTCTGCGGGCAGGACTGGGGATGAGCGAAGCCATTCATATGCTCATTCCTAATGCTAAAGTCGGTCATATCGGCCTTTACCGCGATGAGACAACGTTTCAACCTTCAGAATATTACGCGAAGTTTCCTGGGAATATAAAAAAGGCGACAGTGTTGCTGCTTGACCCGATGCTGGCAACGGGCGGGTCTGTCATAAGAGCCTACAACATCGTTAAAGCACATGGAGCCAAAGACATCCGCTACATCGGCATTGTGGCCAGTCCCGAGGGCGTACAGGCCATAGAAAATCAGTGCCCCGATATGAAAAACTTTGTTGCGGCAATCGACGAAGGCCTTACGAAAGATAAATACATTACACCGGGCCTTGGGGATGCGGGCGATCGGTTATTCGGAACGAAATAGGAGCGATTGAATGAGGGAATTTGTGTATACACCAGCGCACATGCACGCGTGTGATACTGCAACGCTCAAACGCGAGAATATTTCCAATACTGCCTTGATGAAGCGCGCTGCGTACGCGCTTTTTACCGATGCGGTCAAACTCGGTATTTTAAGCAACGTTCGAAGAATCGTTGTTGTGGGGGGACCGGGACACAATGGCGGTGATGCACTGATGATGGCGCATTACCTCAAACGCGCCGGGTATGCCATCAGTGCTTATCACATCACCTCTTCACCAAACATGCCACAGTCATTAACGGACGCACGCAATCTACTGGAAACTCAGGGTATACCCATTGAAGACGAAACCACGCTGCCCAGTGCGCTTAGACACGCCGAACTTGTGATTGACGGGCTTTTTGGCATCGGTCTATCGCGTGCCCCAAGTGCGCCATTTGATGGGATCATTGAGACGATCAACGCTTCTGGATGCCCTGTGGTCAGTCTCGATATTCCCTCAGGACTCAACGCGTATAATGGCGAAGCGTATGACCCGTGTGTGCATGCGAGCTACACCCTGATTGTACAGACCTACAAAAGTGGAAACCTTCTTCGTGATGCGCTTGATGTCAGTGGAACCATGCACCTTGTAGATGCA
This sequence comes from uncultured Candidatus Izemoplasmatales bacterium, assembly GCA_964581705.1. GTDB lineage: Bacteria > Bacillota_I > Bacilli_A > Izemoplasmatales > Izemoplasmataceae > B1SED10-225. The sequence goes on along the minus strand of CAZOPM010000010.1, from coordinate 37,372 downwards.
GGGATTGACCATATTTCTTCGGTTCCTCTCATGCGCCGCGCAGGCGGTTTGCCCCATCTTTATAAGCGCAGCTATAATACGCATAAGTATGACTATGGGTCTGTGCTTGTGATTGGTGGCAGCGAAGGGATGGAAGGCGCAGCACTTTTAAGTGCCCAGGCTGCGCTTAAAAGTGGTGCAGGCGTCTGTAGCGTCGCTTATGGTCCGAGCGCCAATGCGGCGATGTATCACGACCCAACCATCATGGCCCGGGTGATGAATTTTGACAATATTGATGCCCATTTAGAAAAAAAGGATGTGGTTATTTTTGGTGTGGGCCTCGGGCGCGATGCGGACTATACGAGTTTGCTGCAACGCTTGATTGAATGCGCGATTCCCTTAATTATTGACGCGGATGGACTGTATCATTTTGCGAAAATTCATCAACGCTACACGGATTTATCAAATGTTATCATCACACCGCATGCTGGTGAGATGGCCATGTTGCTTTCAACGACCGTCCAAAACGTTCTTGATGATCCCCTTCGCAGCATTGAGCCGTTCACTAAACGCAATATGCACGTGGTATTGAAAGGTCCAACCAGTCTGCTTGCTTCAAGGGAGACAGTAGTGTTTTCCACAGCCCACAATCCGGGTCTGGCCAAGGCGGGCATGGGCGATGTGCTTAGTGGGATTATAGCAGCACAAATCAAACGCACTCCTACGGTGCTTGAAGCCTTGGAAAACGCCCACATTATCCAGCGTATTGCCGGAGCATCCGCAAGAGATATTCAGGGCGTTGAATCAATTTTGCCTACAGATTTGATAAAGTGCTTGCCAGATGCTCTAAAAATGTTACAATAATATAGGACATTTTCGCGGAGGGGTACCCAAGTGGCTGAAGGGGCTGGCTTGGAAAGCTAGTAGGCCGTTTACGCGGCGCGGGGGTTCGAATCCCCCCCTCTCCGCCATAATTATACTCAATCGTCTCGCATGATTTGCGAGGCGTTTTTTTATTGTTGATTTTGTTCGTGTGCACGGTATAATTTATATGAGGTGTTTTGATGAAAAATGTGATTGAATTCACGCACGCTATGCTTCAAGACCACTTGACCGCTGATTCCGTTGTTATTGATGCGACGTGCGGCAATGGGCACGATACACTTTTTTTGGCTGGGCGTGCGCGCCACGTACATGCTTTTGACATTCAGGATTCGGCCATTCAAGCGACAAAAACCCGCCTTGCTTCCAATGGTCTCACCAATGTCACCTATCATCCCATGTCACATACTGCGATCGGTGATGTTGTTGATGAACCTGTTCGCGCGGTAATTTTCAATCTTGGCTACCTTCCTGGAAGTGATAAATCAGTGACCACAACATACCAAACTACGCTCGCCGCTTTGAAAAGTGCGATGGGACGTCTTGAAAAGACTGGTGTGATTGCGATGGTGTTATATCCTGGTCATCCCCAGGGGATGGAAGAAGTTGAACACATCGAGCTGTTTTTACAATCATTGCCTGCGCATTACCTAATCAGCAAACATACCATGGTCAATCGACATAACGCACCATTCTTAATTTTTATCCAACAAAGGAGTGTTTAGATATGAAAGACAGAATTATTGCCGCAACACCGCTGATCAGCCTGCTTATGTTTTTGTTTAGCGGATTTGTCCTCGATTCCTGGGTGCTTGGACTAACCTTTTTCTTGCTTATTCCCTTTTCATGGGTGTTACTCTCCAGGCGCTGGAAATTCCACTTGGTACAACTGATGCCGCTCATTTCACTGATGGTGTTTTTGTGGTTGGCATTAGGGCTGGACCGCGCCCATCCGGGTTGGCTGGTGTTTTTTGCTATTCCCCTCAGTGATGTGCTGATCAATCGAACACTGTCTACCCGCCGCCTTGTAACACTAAGCATCACGTTAGGCTATATTGCATTGGGGGTCATTATCGAAGGATTTTGGCATCCGGGTTGGTTGATGTTCCTGCTTATACCTATCATCAACACGCTGTTTTTCCCTAACAGTACCGTGCGAAGCTTTACGTCCTCTTCCCAGTATTATTCCTCTAAAGTGTTCGAATATGTAAGAACGCACGGTCCCGAAGAGAGGGACGATGTCGATATCCAGGATGATGAACCGAGGCACTGAGCGTGCACACACCGCCCACCGTGTGAATTTGGTATAATGACACTGAGGTGTTGATATGAAAAAAGCATACTTTACAAGCGGTGATCCCCGCATTATCGGTGAGGCCTTTAACAGGCGTCAAGGCATCACACACATTACCAGCGGAGTCATTGGAGCAGGTGACCCCCCACAGCGTCCTGCAGAAGTCGAACAATCAAACGACTTTGTGTTTGCTGTGGAGATTGGTTATGACCCTGCACACATAAGTTATGAGACGTTGCTTGCAATATTTTTTGAATTTGCCGACCCTACCGACAGTGGCGGTCAGTTCAAACATCGAGGCAAGGCGTATAGACCCATCATTCACACTAGCGCACGCACGCAGGAAGACCAGGCAAATGCGATGGTGCGCAATTTAAGTGAACAAAGACTTTATGAAGCACCAATTGTGGTTGAACTTCAGCCTTTAAAAACATTTTATCCACTTAGTGTGGGCCCGAATTTGAGTGAACTGAGCAAAAGCGAATACGACCACATGTTCAACTCACCTGCGCGCACGCGCATGCGAGAAGCATTCAAACCTTTCAAACATAAGCGACTCCATAAACAATTAAGTCGCCTTTCTTATCTTGTCACGCAAGAAGCGATGACTGAAAGTCCTTATCAAAACCCCTACCACGACAACAAGGATGAAGGATTGTATGTCGATATTGCAAGTGGTGAGCCGATTTTCACCACAAACGAACAGTATGACAGTGGGTGTGGGTGGCCCTCATTCACACACCCCCTCGAGCGTCTTGAGACGCATCTGGATGAATCGATGGGTATGCGAAGAGTTGAAGTGCGCTCACGACGCGGTGATAGCCACCTGGGACACGTTTTTGACGATGGTCCAAGTGAAGCGGGAGGCTTGCGGTATTGCATCAATTCCGCCTCCATGCGGTTCATCCCCAAAGACCGCCTCAAAAAGGAAGGGTATGCTGAGTATCTTAAATATTTTAAATAATGGAGGGTTCAATGAAATTTGTTATTGCTCCATCGAAAACAATGGTCGAAACCACACAAACGCCATCAACTGATCCACTGTTTCCCCATAAGCGCGATGACTTGCTCGAGGGACTCGCCTCGATGTCTGTAAAACAATTGATGGCGCTTTATTCAGTCAATGAATCAATTGCTGCGCTCAACAAAGAGCGTTTTATGCATTTCCAAGAGGCACACTGTGCCATATTTTCCTACACTGGACAACAATACAAGCACAAGAACCTTGAAACGCTGGATAAGGCCGCCCTTAATCATCTTTCAAAAAACATCTATATCATGAGTGGGCTTTATGGACTCGTGCGTCCCTTTGACCGCATCGGACTGTATCGAATGCCCATGGGCGTCAAATGGAATGGTGCACCACTTAAAAATTTCTGGAAAGAAACAATCAGCGAATACTTGCGTGGTGAGACCGTGGTTAATCTCGCATCCAAGGAATACGCAGATGCCATCGACAGAGCCGTAGTTGATGTAATCGATGTCGATTTCATGGTCGTCAAACAGGGCAAGCGCAAACGCGCTGGCGCGATGGAGGCAAAAAAACACCGAGGACGTATGATTCATTTTATCGCAACTCATCACATCGAGCATATAGAAGCCTTGAAGGATTATGCGTTTGAAGGCATGCGTTTTGAAACACACGAGGCCGGCCGACTGGTCTTTTCCAAGCAATAAAAAAGTGCGCGCACTGCGAAGTTGCAGTGGCGCACTTTTTTAGTCTTCGAAGCAGGACCCGCCAATGAATTCACGCAACAAGGAATTGTTGGGAACATAGGCATCGTCGATGTCAAAGAAGTATTTGAGGAATTTGATCAAACGATTGGCGGTAATGAAATGTTCGCTTTCACGGGGGATTTCCATGAGCGTGTCCAGGGCGTATTTTTTCATGACGCACAGTTCATATGTCAATCCTGAATTGTATATATAATCCGCGCCCTCTTGATGAGGATAAATCCAACGGAATTCTCCGCGTCGTACACTGGGCCACATATCGATGGTTTTGGATGCGGGGGCGTTGCGGAATTTTCTGTCGCGCACTATGCGTCTAAGCAAACGCACGTTGGTGATGGATATGGGATTGTGATAATCCAGGTTAATTTGAAGTTGAGGGGAGATGAAAATTTTGAATTTCTGGTGTTGGGGGATGAGTTCGGTGAGGGTTTCGTTGAGCGCATGGATGCCCTCGATGATAATTGGTGTGTTCTCATCAATCTGCAGTTTTTTATAGCCATTGCGCTTTTTGTTCATGAAATCAAACTTGGGAATGTTGACTTCCTTGCCTTCGATGAGGTTGAGCATGTTTTGGTTGAAAAGTTCAATGTCGAGCGTATTGATGTGCTCAAGGTCCATATCTCCGTTTTCATCTGGTTCAATCTTGTCTCGGTCAAGATAATAATCGTCCAGTGAGATCATAACGGGTTTGAGTCCTTTGGTCTTGAGTTCTATGCGCAAGCGGTTTGAAAATGTCGTCTTCCCGCTTGATGAGGGTCCGGCAATTGCGATGAGACGGATGTCTTCAGCGTTTTTATTAATGGTATCCCCAATCTCACTGAGCATCTGATTGTGATGGGATTCATTCATCTGCACAAAATCATTGACATATTTTTCATCCGCATGCTGGTTGATTTTAGCAACGGTTCCAGCATTGATGCGGTCCGCCCAGCGATTAGCCTCTTTGAGCGTGCGCCCATAAATTGGCGCATCTTCAAAGGAGGGGATTCCGCCGCCCGCTTCAGCGCGGGGGTACTGAATGAGAAATCCAGGGGGATATTGGCGAAGGTTAAATGTTTTAAGATATCCCGTTGAGGGGACCATGAGCGCATACATGTAGTTGATGTAGCTGCCGCTTTGATAGAAGTGGACCGTGTCTTCGGGGCGGAATTTGACGATATCAATCTTATCTTGATAGCCGTGTTTTTCATAAAAACTGATCGCTTCGTCTTTGGACATTGCAAGACGAGTGATGGGAAGGTCTTTTTCAATCAACGAATCCATCTCTTCTTGCAGACCCTGCAAAATTGTACGTACATCATCCTGTTTGCTCAAATTGGTGATATGGCAAAAAACAGAGCGCGACAAAGAATGGTTGAACTTGAATTCAAAGTCAGGATAACGCTTGTGAAACGCCATGGCCACCAAGTACCTCAGACTGGATTCATAGGCAAAAATAGCTTCACTGTGTGTAGTGTCCAAAAATTCAATGTCCGCATCGAAATCCACCTCGTAGTGTAATTCGCGCAAACGATTGTTGACTCGGGCAATGAAATAGCGGTGCTCGGGGTCGTCAATCAAATCGAGAAGTTTGACTTTCTTTTCGAAGGTTTGAGTTTCTCCGTTGATCGTTAGTGTAAACATGGTAAGACTCCTTTCGTCAACCACTTTAGTGGATAACAGTATATTATATCAGTATCATCGATTTTTTCAAGAATGAATTACAGCGCTTTCACATATGGTATACTTAAATTATCAAGAAAGGATGATTTAAATGAAACATTTGGCATGTGAACTCAGCACACTCAAAAAACACAGGAAGATGAGAATCTTCATTGAATCCACACCTATATTGGTTGCGTATATCGATGGCGATATCTATGCGGTGAACGACAAGTGCCCGCATATGCGCGCATCACTTTATAAAGGCACCATCGATAGTGAAGGCGTGGTGACCTGTCAAGCGCACAAGGCGAAAATCGATATGAAAAGTGGTCGCATCCAACAAAAAGCAAAGATCGCATTTTTGCCATTGCCGACTAAGAAAACGCGTGCGTACAGTGTTTCCACCGATGAGGGGAAGGTCTATGTGGATGCCTGATGCGCCGGTGTTTACATTTTTTGACAAATGAAGCAAAGCTACTTGCCGCCCCATGGGAAACATGTTAGAATAATGTAGGTTTTTGAGGGCCGCTTTAGCTCTAATCGGTAGAGCAATTCCATGGTAAGGAAGAGGTTGCTGGTTCGAGTCCAGCAAGCGGCACCATTTTGCTTATTCAAGACACAGTGTGCTGTGTCTTTTTTTTGATTGGGGCTGCATAAATCCCAATAATTTGATATACTCAATTTGTTAGGAGTGTTATCATGATAAAGCAATATGGACTAATTAAAAAAATCACATTCATCGTTATGCTCGCGGTTTTGAGCGCGCTTGTCGTATTGGCGTTTGTCTAATATGTTGAGTATTGTTATTACCGGTGTGACCAGTGGTGTAGGCAAGGCGTTATGTGACGCTCTTGTTCAGCGCGGTGAACGCGTGATTGGAATTGCGCGCAACCAGGAAAAACTCGATAGGCTATCGGCGCATTTCGAGGATGCTAGGGGTGCGTTCCATCCGTATCAGGCGGATTTTTCCTCCTTTGCGCAAGTCACGCAAGCAATCAATGCAATCCGGGCGGATTTCCCCGATGGAATCGATGCCCTTATTAATAATGCCGCGATTGTGCCCAAGGAAAAGACATTTACAGAAGATGGCTTTGAGATGCAATATCAAGTGAATCATCTTATGGTACTTCATGTTTCTCACGGTCTTGAGGACTTGCTTATCAAGCGTGGAGGTACCTTGATCACGACCGCGTCCAACGCCCATAAAAAGGCTGTATTCGATCCCAAAAACCTCGATGCGACCAAAAAATATCATGCGCTTAGAAGCTATGCGCGCACAAAGTTATACAATCTCATGATTATGAACGTACTCAAACAACGGTTTGCAGGAGATATTGATGTTTTTGCGGTACATCCAGGGCTTGTGCGCACACAAATCGGCACCAAGGATACCTCGAAGGTCTACGCATTCTTATGGCGCCTGTTCACCCGGCGTGGCATTTCCCCTCAAGCGGCGACGGCGACGTATCTGTATCTTCTATATGATTCGGCTGTCCCAGGCGATACGCTGTATTTCTTTAACGAACGCCCTGAATCCCCACTCGATATTGTTTATGACCAGGCCAAGTGCGATTACCTTTATGAAGTAAGCGTGCAGGCCATCCCTCGCAAATAAAAAAAGTGCAGTTAAACTGCACTTTTATTCATGCCGAGGCCCACCGTTCATAGGCGGGCCATTGTCATCAAAAGGGCGATGGTTGGGTCCATTGGGTCCGTGGTGGAAGTCATCACCCAGAATATCCATCAGTTCGGGGATGGATTTATCAAGATAATCTTCGATTACGGCGTCTTCATCTTCAAGGAGAATCTGGCCGATTATGCGCGCGTGCATGTGTCCAATATCATGCTTTTGAACGATATCTTGTTCATTTTGTGAAGGCGGTCCGCCAATGCCACGAGCGATATGAACGCCGGGCATATGGTCGTCTTTAATGGATTCAAGGACCGATTCAACCATGGAGAGGTGTCGTGATTCGATGGATTCATCCTCACTGAGCACATCGTAGAGGATGCTGCTTTGGTCGGGGTCGATAAGGCCTTTTTCAATGGCGTCGACCAATAGGTTTTCAATGCCTGTTTCAAATGGTTGACCCTCAATATCGCTTCCATTGAGTGTCTTTGCATCATCATTGTGTGCGATGAAGGTTTCGATGGTATCATCATCCTTCACTTTGAGTTCGAAGGACGGATTGACTTCCATGTAAAGCGACGAGCTGGATGTTTCGGGTTGTGGTTGTGAGAAAAATAGAAAACCACCCAGCATGATGACAAGCACTGCCATGGCGCCAGTGAGTTTTTTTAAAGGGAAGCTGATACCCGAGGACTGTGTTTGTGCCATGTGTGATTGATATTCCCTTGATTCCTTAATGGATTCCTTGATATCTGGAATGCCTTGTTCTGCGAGGCTTATGAGTCGTTTACGCATCGGTATCACCATCCTTTCGTTTCATTTTTTTAAGCGCTTGATTATATTTCCAAAGCACGGTTCCAAGCGGTCTGTTAAGGTGTTTTGAGAGCGTCTTGAACGTTTCGTTGAGTATTACGTGGCGCACAACGATCAGCTGTTCTTCCTCATCGAGGATACTGAGCATATTCTCCAGGCGATAACGACTTATCTCATCGGGCACTGCGGCAGTGAGCTTCCACACGCTATCTTGGGTGTCGATGGGAGTCTCATGAGACTGATGCTTGTAAGCATTGAGTGCTTTATTGTGCGCTATTGTTTTGAGCCAAGGGAGAAATTGCCCTTTTGGTGTATATGAGTCAATTTTCTTAATCATCTGCATGTAGGTTTCCTGCATGATATCTTCAGTGTGTGATTTGTCTTTTAGGACACTGTAGATGGTATAATAAACCGGCGTTTTGGTTTGGTCGTAAAGGATGTCAAACGCAGTTTGGTCGCCTTTTTTGAAACGTTTGACATAATAATCGAGCTCTCTCACAATACGCCTCCTTTCACCGGGTCACATATATAACACGTCACACCCGGTTTTTATTGGTTAAATTATAGCATATTTTAAATTTATAGCATATTTTAAATAGTTTAGTCTGGAGACTGATATTATGTTCACATGTTCGGCAACGACGGCGTTTGGACTTGAAGCACCGCTCAAACGGGAAATTACCAATCTCGGTGCCACAGTGATTTCCACTCACAACGGAAGCGTTTATTTTCATGCGGATAAACCCATGATCATCAAGGCGAATCTTTGGCTGCGTACCGCTGAGCATGTCCATATTGTGCTCGCGCGTGAAACAGTGAAGGATTTTAACGCGCTTTTTAATTTTATCGAAGCCTTGCCGTTTGGCAATTATTTGCATAAGGATGGCCGCTTTGTGGTCAATGCCCGCAGCAATAAATCGTCGCTATATTCTTTGCGTGATATTCAAAAGATTACAAAAAAAGCGTTGATTGAGTCCATGAAACGCACGCACCCTTCCACTGAATTTAAAGAGGGGGGACCAACGTTCGGGGTGCTTGTCAATATTCAAGAAGATGTTGCCGAAGTGTTGCTTGATACATCCGGTGAGGCGCTACACAGACGTGGGTACCGCACCGATGCGGGAGAAGCGCCGATGAAGGAAACGCTCGCAGCTGCGCTTGTGCAGCTTTCCTTTTATGATGCCCACCGCGTATTCATCGATCCTTTTTGCGGCAGTGGAACCCTCGCCATTGAAGCGGCCATGATTGGTCGTAACATGGCCCCGGGACTCAACCGCCGCTTCGCCTTCGAACACTTTTCTTTCATCCCTAAATCACTGATCAAGTCTACCCGCAAGGAAGTCTTGCAGGCAATCGATTATGAAAAGACCCTCACTATTTACGCCTCTGATGTTGCTTACGACATGATCACTATCGCCAAGGAAAATGCGGCGGAAGCGGGCGTGATCGATGACATTCATTTTCAAATCGCTGATTTCAGACATCTTGATTTTTCTGTGCCCAACGCCGTCATTGTGACCAATCCGCCTTATGGCAATCGCTTGGGCGATGGCGCAAATGACCTTGAGCCCCTATATAAAGATTTAGGAAGTATTATTCGCAGCCATACTGACCATTCCTACTTTGTGATTACGCCGTTCATCGGTTTTGAAAACGTGGTGGGCAAACGCGCGAATAAAACGCGGGTATTGTTCAATGGACGCATCAAAGCACGATTTTATCAATATCACGGCCCACCCCCCGCGCGCGACGACAATGTTACCAAAGCATAATTGAAAGGATTCATAGCTATGACAAAATCAGAAACCAAACAGCATTTGATATTGAAGGACAAGAATATATATAAAGGCTTGATCATTCTCGCCTTTCCTTTGATGATCAACAATCTTATTAAAACCTTGCATGATATTGTCGATATGTTTTTTGTGACATTCATCGATTCGGTCGTGTCCTCACAAGCGGTTGCATCAATCCAATTGACATTTCCCGTTGTGTTCACATTCGTATCGCTAGGGATGGGATTGTCCATTGCCGGGACGGCGCTGATTTCTCAGAGTCTGGGTGCGGGCAAGATGACAACGGCGAAGGAGTACGCTGCGACGCTTGTGGGTGTGGCGATTACGGTGGGCATCTTGCTCAATATCATCGCTTATTTCACTGCCCCCTTGATTATGGGGGCGATGGGTGCGGATGGCTTCGTGCTTGAAAACAGCATCACCTATATGCGCATCCGTGCGTTTGAACTGCCCGTGTTATTCGCATTTTTCGCTTATCTCGGCATTCGCCAGGCGAGTGGCGACACAGTATCGCCCGTATTGATCAGCGCTTCAGCAATCGGACTTAATATCATTCTCTCGCCGCTTTTTATCCTGGGACTCGATTTGGGTGTCCCGGGCGCTGCTTTAGCGACGGTTGTGGCTCACGGACTGATTATGCCTCTTGCGCTTGTGCGCCTATTTTTAATTAAAGACGGCGTTTTCATTAAACCCAGGGATATTGTGACCAATACCCTCGCGCCCTGGGGTGCACGGGTGAAAACCATGGGGCATATCGTGAAAACTGCAGTCCCCGCCTCTACGGGACAAGCGATTACAGCGATTGGTTTTGGTGTGATGAACGGTGTGATTTACTCTTTTGGTGAACAGACCGTTGCGGCGTTTGGTGTGGGGAACCGCCTCCTTTCAATGGTACTGCATCCGGTCATGGCCATGGGCGCAATCCTTGCGGCGTTTATCGGTCAGAACATCGGCGCGCGCAATCCCCAGCGTGCGCGTGAAACGTTTAAAAAGACGATGATTCTCTCCAACAGCATCATGGTGGTGGGAGCGTTGTTGATTTTGTTTTTAAGATATCCCCTGGCGTCACTGTTCATGGCCGACGACCCTGTTGCTTTGCAGTTGACGGTGGATTATATGTTTTTCATATTGCTTGGCCTTCCTTTAATGGCTGTTTTCCAAACATTCATCGGGACTTTTAACGGCACAGGCAACACCCACTACACCTTCATTTTGTCTGTGAGTCGCTTGTGGGTTATCCGCATTCCCCTTGTTCTTTTCATGGCATGGTTGTTTCCCTGGCGTGGATCGCAGGTTATATGGGAGGCGATGCTGCTTAGCAACCTGCTCGTCGCATTCCTAGGCGCGCTGCTATATAGACGAATCACATTTACGCCCAAAATCGATACTGAAACTCTGGAAGAATCACAGGGTGTGGCACTGAGCCCCGCTCCTGCCTATAAATAAAAAACGGCCACTCATCTTTCGCGATGATCGGCCGTTTTTTATTTGCTGATTAGTTGCTAGACTCTGTTAAAAGCCCTTTTTCCAAAAACTGCATGATGACATCAATCATGCTTTCAAGGTCGAGATTGTTATCACCGAGTTCAAAAAGAATCTTAAGGCCTACGAAGTTGGAGATTCCCATCAATATATAGGCGAGAACTTCTGTATCCAAATCACGAATTTCTCCTTTAACCTTCGCTTCATCTAGTCCTGCCTTGTAGCGTTCAGCGAAGGATTGATAGTAGTCCTTAAAAAGCGTACGGTCGATATAAAGCGATTCCCAGATAACATTGTACATTTCGGGATTTTCAATCAAGTAATTAAAAAACGCCCGGATCCCCTCGCGTTCCTTTTCATAACGCGATGTTTTTTCACTGACTTTTTGCGCGATGTGTTTGCGGATATTGTAAGAAAACAATCCGAGGATATGCTTGTAAAGGACAATTTTAGAAGGGAAGTACAAATAAAACGTACCTGCTGCCACACCGGCTTCTTTAGTGATTGCCGCGATGGTGGTGTTGTGATACCCGTTTTCATAAAAGAGTTTAATGGCACTGCGTTCAATTTCCGCAAACGTATTTTTGGCGTTGCGTGTGGTCGGTTTTTTGATGTTTAGATTGAGTCGCATAGATGTAGCCTCCTGTAACTTAGTGTAGTATACGTAGAAATTTACAAGCATTACATTGACAATGTAAGCGTTTAATGCTATAGTGTGAATATCAATTCATTTTGTGAATAAGTGTTCATTTAATGAGACTATATTCATATCATAATTAGTATATATGATGAAGCTCAAAATAGCAACAGTAGGACCATAGTAAAAACAATTATATCTCCTAAGGAGGGGTTACAGTGAAGAAAGTATACGTAGTGAGTGCTAAGCGCACCCCGATTGGTGCGTTCATGGGATCGCTTTCAGATATGCATCCCGCAGATTATGGATCAACGGTGCTTAAAACAATGCTTGAAGAAACCGGTGCGCCGGTGGAAAACATCGACGAAGTCATTGTGGGAAACATTCTGCCCGCAGGGCAGGGTATGAATGTGGCACGACAAGTGTCACTCAAGGCCGGCCTTCCCGTTGAGGTACCCGCGTACGCGGTCAACATGGTGTGTGGCTCAGGCATGAAGAGTGTGATTAACGCCTATACGAACATCCAAGCCGGCATGAGCGATCTGGTGATCGCCGGCGGCGTGGAATCGATGTCAGGCGCCCCATACCTGATGCCCGCCAAAGCGCGCAAGGGTATAAAAATGGGCGATTTCACCGTCAAGGACCACATGATTGACGACGCTCTGACGGATGTCTTCCACAACATTCACATGGGTGTGACTGCGGAAAACATTGTCGAGCGCTACGGTCTTACCCGTCAGGCGCAGGACGCTTTCGCCGCTGAATCACAGCGTCGCGCTGCCAAGGCAGTGGAAAGCGGCCGCTTCGACGATGAAATCGTCCCCATCACGGTCAAACAGCGCAAAGGCGAATTCGTGTTTGCTAAAGACGAACATCCCAACCCTTCAGCCACGGAGGAGAAGCTTTCCAAAATGCGTCCCGCCTTTAAAAAGGATGGAACCGTTACAGCAGGGACGTCCAGTGGCATCAATGACGGAGCGTCCTTCATGATGATCGCCTCAGAAGAAGCGCTCAAGAAGTATAATCTCACGCCGATTCTTGAAATCGCCGGTGTGGGTCAAGGCGGCGTAGAACCAGAAGTCATGGGACTGGGCCCCGTCCCCGCGATTGACAAGGCGACCAAACATACCGATATCGACTTCAAAGCCATCGGTCTCCTTGAACTCAACGAAGCGTTTGCGGCCCAAAGTCTCGGTGTTTTTAAAGATTTGGAAACAGCGTACGGATTGTCCACTGAGGCAATGCTTGAGTACACCAACGTCAATGGCGGAGCGATTGCGCTTGGTCATCCTGTGGGTGCAAGCGGGAACCGCATCACCGTTACGCTCGCCCATGAAATGCTCAAACGCAATGAATCCTATGGCCTGGCCTCGCTATGCATTGGCGGCGGCATGGGCACAGCCATTATTTTAAAATCATTGGAGGGAAATAAATGAGACTTAAGGACAAAGTAGCCGTCGTTACAGGCGGTGCACAAGGACTCGGTAAGGAAATGAGCCTCGTATTCGCCGATCAAGGCGCTAAAGTGATTGCGGCGGATATGAATGATCTTGATTATAATCATGACAACGTCGAAGGCAAAGTTTTGAACGTTGCTGACAGCGATGCTGCCAAAGCTTTCTTTGATGAAGTAATTGAACAATACGGTCAAATCGACATTCTTGTTAACAACGCCGGCATCACTCGTGACGGCATGACCCGCAAGATGAGCGATGAAGACTGGGACGCTGTGATGAATGTCAACTTAAAGGGTGTTTTCAACCTGACACGTCACGTTGGACCGCAGATGGAAAAAATTGGTGGCGGTTCGATTATAAACATTTCCAGTGTGGTTGGTGAATTCGGCAACATCGGTCAAGCCAACTATTCCGCCAGCAAGGCCGGAATCATCGGTCTTAGCAAAACGTGGGCAAAAGAATTTGCTCGCAAAGGTGTCCCTGTGCGTGTTAACGCCATCGCACCCGGATATGTCATGACTGACATTTTAAAAACTGTTCCACAGGATTTGCTTGACAAGTTCGCGTCCATGACTATGCTCGGACGCCTCGGAAAGCCCAAAGAAATCGCCAATACCGCGTTGTTCTTAGCCAGTGAAGAATCAAGCTATATCACCGGCCAAGTCATCAGTGTCAATGGCGGCATGAGACTTTAATCGACTAACTAGGAGTGGTTACCATGGCAAAAGACACGCACGTAGGTGTCGTTGGAACGGGAATCTATCTGCCTGAGCAAACCATCACCGCAGATGAGATTGCGAAGCGGTCCAACGGCAACTGGACGGCAGAAAATGTCGTCAAGAAACTAGGAATCAAACAAGTATATGTCGCTTCTGACAATGATGGGACACAGGAAATGGGTGCGCGCGCAGCGCAAGACGCTTTAAATGAAACCGGCATCGATGCCAAAGATCTTGATTTGATTCTTGATATCGGTGAAGAGTGGAAAGAGTACCCCCTCACAACGAGCGCTTTATATGTCCAGGGCGCAATTGGTGCGGACAATGCCTGGGGCATTGACCTGCAAAACCGGTGTGCGACCTCTTTATCAGCATTCAAGATTGCAAAAGATATGATGATCGCCGATGACGATCTCAAGACTGTGATGATTGTCGGCGGCTACAGAAATGGCGATTTCGTCGATTTCTCCGATCCGCATATGTCAATGATGTACAATCTATCCGCTGGTGGCGGCGCCATCATTTTAAAGAGAAATTACGACAAGAACTTCCTCCTAGATTCTCATATCAAGGCCGACGGTACGCTCGCGCGTACCGCCGGTGTTGAAATTGGGGGCACCAAAAATCCAATTACACACGAGAATCTGGACCACGCATACAAATCACTCAAACTTATGGAGCCCAAAAAGATGAAAGACCGTCTTAATGAGGTTTCCATGCCCAATTGGTTCGAATGCATCGATAGATCCCTTGAAAAATCCGGCAAAAGCCGCGAGGATTTGGATTATCTGGGCATTCTGCATATCAAACGCAGCGGTCACGAAGGCATGCTCAAAGAACTGGGCCTCAGTGAAAACGAAACCATTTATCTTGAGGATTATGGCCACATGGGTCAGATTGATCAGATTTTGTCACTGCACCTGGGTCTTAAGGAAGGCAAAATCAAGGATGGTTCCACCATTTCACTCATCGCAGCCGGTATTGGCTACGTATGGGGTGCGACCACCATCCAGTGGGGTGAGAACCGATGAGTAATGTCATTCGTTTATTGTTCAACAGTCTGCAAACAGGTGCGGTCTATGCATTGGCCGCACTTGGGATTGTCCTGATTTTCCGCGCAGGGAAGGTTACCAACTTCGCCCAGGGGATGATTGGGACATTCAATGCGTATGTCGCGGCAATCATTTTCCGCGGCCTTGGTTGGAGCATCTGGGCCGCCGTACCGATTGCAATGGTTACGGCGTTTTTGACAGGGGTTGTTATTGACAAGATATTCATCCGCCCTGCGCAAAATTCCAAACCGATGCACAAACAGATTATTACCCTCGGGATTATCATGATTCTTACAGGAATCATCCCGTTCATATTCGGTGTTGACCCGATTCGCCTGGGACGTTTCTTCCCAACAGGCGGTATTGACGTGCTCGACACCACGCTTCGCTATAATACGCTGTTCACTGCGTTCATATCCATCGTGTTTATGGCTGGCATATTCTGGTTTATTCAGTACACACGCTGGGGTCTGGCAATTCGTGTGACCGCCTCAAACAAGGTGACTTCACAGCTTATGGGTGTGCCCACGAATACCGTTACCATGATGGCCTGGGCAACCGCGGCCATGCTTGGTGCCCTCGCAGGCATCATTATCGCGCCCCAGTCCAGTGTGAACCCCACCTTCATGCTTGACGTACAGGTCAGTGCCTTTTTCGCCGCCGTTTTCGGTGGCCTTCAGACCTTTTTCGGGCCTGTGCTCGCAGCATTTGTTATCGCGCTTGCACGCAATACAGCAATGTTTTACCTCAGTGACATCTGGGGCAACGCAATTGTATATATTCTGATTCTGGTGTTCCTCTATTTCAAACCGTATGGTTTGTTCGGAGAAACACCGGTAGAGAAAGTGTAGGTGAGTGGCATGGATAATACACAGTTGATAAATCCACTCAAAAAAGCCTACGAATTCGTTAAACTTCGCCCTTACATGCAATACATCATATTCGGTGTTTTGTTGTCGTTTGTCGCAGTGCTCCCTCAAATCGGGGTCATGCGCAATTCGACGATGAGCGTGTTTGCACTGATTATCATCTATACAGTCGCAGCATTCGGTTTGAACTTGCTTCTTGGATTTTCCGGACTTATCTCCCTCGCGACGGCTGGTTTTGTCGGGGGTGGCGCCCTGGGGATGGGAATATTCCTGAATATGGGCTTGCCATTTGAACTAGCGGCACTGCTCGTCATCTTCACGGGAATCATCCTCGGCGCACTGATTGGAATATTATCACTTAAATCGCAAGGGATTTATCTGGCAATTACCACGCTTTTTGTCCAGGAAATTCTACGACAAATATACACTTCCGTGGGAATCTTTGGCGGTGAGCGCATTGATATCGGTACGATTACACTGTTTGGCACTGTGGAGCTCAATCGTTTTGATTTCACTCAGCGATCCATCATATTCGTCATACTTGTGGCCGTGCTGGTGATTGTCATGATCATCTTCCGCAACCTTATCAAAAGTCGAAGCGGCCGTGCGTTCATGGCGATGAGCCGCAGCAAATCCGCCGCGGCTGCGATGGGAGTCAACATCATGAAATACCGTGTGTATGCCTTTATCATTGCTACTGTATTTGCGATGCTGGGCGGCATTCTATATGCCATGTACTATCAAAGCGCCCCAACGCGCGCTTGGTCACTTGATCTGAGTTTGCTATTGCTTGCAATGGTTGTGGCAGGGGGATTCAAATCCGTCTTCGGTATGTTCCTCGGTGCATTTGTTGCCTACGGCATTCCCACCCTGTTCCTTGAAGATATCTTCGGCGATGTTTCTGAGGTATTTGCCGGTCTGTTGATTATTCTCGTTGTCTTGTTCTACCCACAAGGATTGATCAATTCCGGACCGGACATTAAAAAAGGTTTCAATAAAGTCATTGGCCTCGTGAAAAAGAAAGAAGTGACGCAAGATGAGTAAACAACCCGTACTGGAAATCAAAGACGTCGTAATGCGTTTTGGCGGCTTGACTGCCGTTGACCACTTGAATCTCACGATTAATGAAAATGAAATCGTGGGACTTATCGGCCCCAATGGCGCTGGCAAAACTACTGTATTTAACTGTGTCACACAGTTTTATGATACTTATGAAGGTGCGATTCACTTAACAACCGAACAAGGCGACCATGTCGATCTTAAAACGAAAAAAGTGACAGAAATCATCGACTTGGGGCTTGTGCGCACCTTCCAAAATGTTGAGCTCATTCCCGATCTCTCCGTTGTGGATAATGTACTTATAGGAGCGCATAACAAATATAAAACCGGTTTGATTCAGCATCTTCTCCATACCCCCAAAGTTCGTAAGGAAGAAGCGCAAATGTATGAAAAAGCGGATGAAGTGCTCGAATTCATGGGTCTTCAAGCCATCCGGGACCACATGGTCCAAGGACAGCCTTATGGGATTTTGAAAAAAATCGAGGTTGCCCGCACCCTGATGAGCGATCCGCGGCTGATCATTCTCGATGAACCTGCTGCAGGCCTCAATGACAGTGAAACAGATGAGCTTGAGACGCTATTTTACAAGATACGCGATCAGTATAATGCCTCCGTGCTTCTCATTGAACACGACATGGGCTTCGTTATGAATATTTGTGACCGTGTTGCGGCCATCAACTTCGGCAAAAATCTTGCAACGGACACGCCTGCTAATATCCAGCAGCATCCGAAAGTACAAGAAGCTTACCTGGGAAATGGAGGCGATGAATAATGGCTGAACAAACGCCCATATTGCAAATTGAAGACCTTACCATACGCTATGGTGCTATCACTGCGGTAGAGAACTTATCGTTTTCCATTAACAAAGGAAGCGTTGTAGCGATTCTTGGCGCCAACGGCGCTGGTAAGACATCACTCCTCAAAAAAATAAGTGGGATTATCCCTGCGGCATCAGGAAAAGTTTATTACAAAGGGGACGACATCACGGAGACTGCTCCGGAAAAGATTACCAAAAAAGGCATCATTCAGTCTCCTGAGGGCAGACAGATTTTTACCGACCTCACGGTTTATGAAAACTTGATGATTGGTGCATTCACTGTAAAAAAAGGCGATGTGCCCATCCGTCTGCTTTATAAAGACGCTGTCCCCAAACGTCTCATGGATGAATATGAGCAAAATAATGATAACCCTGATCACACACTGAAAATGCACCGCGAGGAAATTGTTCGAAACAATATGGCGCGCGTGCATGATATATTCCCTGTCCTCAAAGAGCGTAGCAATCAAATGGCTGTAACGCTCTCAGGCGGTGAGCAACAAATGCTTGCCATCGGGCGTGCACTGATGAACCGCCCGGAACTGCTCGTTCTCGATGAGCCTTCACTGGGCCTTGCACCGTTGATTGTACGCGATATCTTCAATATCATTAAAGACCTCAATGAAGCAGGGACAACTGTATTAATCATTGAACAAAACGCGCTTCAGACACTCAAAATTTCTGATTACGCCTACGTGCTTCAAACCGGTCATCTCATCAAGGAAGGCAAAAGCGCTAACCTCATCGATGATGACGAACTTGTCGAGGCGTATCTCGGGAAGCACTAAGATTCATCCAATTGGCAGCAACGCACTACAACATATTAAAAAATTTATAGGAGGAATTCAGTATTATGAAGAAACTGGCTTTAGCCCTGATCTTAGGATTGGGCATCTTTACACTCGCTGCGTGCGATGGTATCGATGATTCAGAAACAGCACAAGGTGTCACAGAAGACACCATATACGTGGGCAACAGTGCCGCAGTAAGCGGTGCCCTCGCATTTGTTGGTCAACCGTTCAATGATGCGCTTGTAGCGTATTTGGACATGGTGAATGACCAAGGCGGCGTCAATGGACGTCAAATTGAATGGGTTCACTACGATGATGAGTTTGACCCAGCGCAAGGACAGCAGTATGCTGAGCGTTTGGTAGAAGATGATGAAATATTCTCATTCGTCGGACACTTCGGAACCCCAACAGTTGGTGCCACATTTGACTACTTAAACAATGTAGGCATTCCACGCGTTTATTACGCTACTGGTACAACAGTCACGTATGATGAGAACGCTACTGATGGCGCACGCGCAAGCTTCCCCGTGCAACCAATGTACAACCTTGAGGGCCGCATTCTAATGTCACGCGCCATCGGTGATTATGAGGCTGACACTGTTGGTGTCATCTACTCAAACGCAGATGACGGTGCAGGATTGCTAGAAGGCATCGAGGAAGTCGCTGATCGTGAAGGCATTGAGCTTGTTTCACAGCAAGTCAATCCTGATGCATCCGACATGTCATCACAGGCAAACAGCGTAGTTGACGCAAATCCCGATGCAGTGATTGTCGCTGCGAACCAACAACCCGCTGAAACAGCAATTACCGCGCTTTATGACGCTGGTAATGAAGCGGACGTATTGACAACGTACGTGAACGCAGCTGAAAGCATGATCGAAAACCTCGAAACAGAAGTTTCCAGTGAACAGTTCGATCTTTTTGCTTCACAATGGGTGAACCTGTTTGATGAAGAAGGCGAACCGCTTCCTGGTTATCAAGAGTTTTTGGACAATGTTGATGACGACTTAGGCGCAAACACTTACGCTATCACAGGCTGGATTGCCGCATCATTCTTTGTAGAAGGTCTTGAGCGCGTCGGAGACGATCCACTAACTTGGGATAACTTCATTGAAGCAATGGAAAGTGAACCTGTAGACAACCCAATGGGTGCTGCTATTGACTATTCTGATGGTCAGCGTCTTGGGACTGCATCACTCGCGTTAGTCCGTGCCACAGTACCTGATGAAGACACTTATCTTTGGGAAGAGTACGACGGCTTCCGCAGTGAAGACGAACTGCTGGACTAATTCCCCGATCTGCTCACGCTTCACACATAACATTTGAATAAAACGGTGGGGGTGGGTTAGCTCACCCCCATTATTTTTTGAGAGGAGCTTGATTATGGCACAAACCATAACACTAGATAAAGCGCTTGATTTGATAAAGGATGGCGACCACATCGTCGCAGGCATGGCCGGTGCAGAAGGGCGTGCGTTTTTCGAGCGTCTTCACGAGGTTACAAAGCGCACTAACCATGTGACGATAGACAACTGTCTGCCCATGCAGAGCTATCCGTTCATGGTTGAAGACAAGTATGTGGACCATTTCACCATCAATAGTTGGTTTTTTTCCGGCGATCTTCGCAAAGCCTTTAAAAAAGGACACGTCACTTATATTCCCAACCACTTGCATTTTGCAGGGGTAAAGCGCGCGCAACACCAGCGTCCTGATGTTTTTGTGGGCAATGCCACACCGCCTGATAAACATGGATTTGTTTCCTTGTCGTTGTCCAATGTCTATGAAAAGCACATGCTCAAACAGGCTGAGACGGTAATTCTTGAAATCAATGAAAACCTTCCCCGCACGTTTGGTGACAATGAACTGCACAGCAGCGACGTTGATTATTTCGTGGAAGTCGATTATCCGGCCCCCGAACTGCCGGATTTTGAACCCAATGAAAAGGACAAGCAAATCGGGCAAAACATTGCCGATTACATCAATGACGGCGACACGATTCAACTGGGCATCGGCGGAATCCCCAATGCGGTGGCCAATGCTTTAACCGATAAAAAAGACCTTGGAGTGCACACGGAAATGCTTACAACCGGATTCATGAAACTCTACAAAGCCGGTGCAATCTCCAATAAGAAAAAGACGTTGCATCCAGGGAAAATGGTCGCAGCGTTCGCACTGGGAACCAAGGACCTCTATGAATTCCTCCACGAAAATCCCGCAGTGCAAATTTATGATGGCAATTATGTCAATGACCCTTACGTCATCGGACAAAACGACAATCAAGTGTCAATCAACACCACAATCGAAGTCGACCTTACCGGGCAGTGCGCCTCTGAATCCATTGGGGCCAAGCAATTCAGTGGAACTGGTGGTCAGGCTGATACGGCGACTGGTGCACAGCGCGCGAAAAATGGTCGCAGTTTCATTACCCTTTACTCCACAGCCTCACCCAAAGACCCACAAACCGGTGAGCGAAAAACCATTTCCAAAATTGTCCCCACCCTTAAACCTGGCGCCGCTGTGACTCTCTCGCGCAATGATGTCGACCATGTGGTCACTGAGTATGGTGTTGCACAATTGCGCGGAACGACTATCAAGGAACGCGTTGAGCGTCTGATTGCTGTTGCGCATCCTGATTTCCGCGATGAACTCTGGCAAGAGGCTAAAAAGTTAGGATACGTGCAATGAGTATATTCACTTATGACAACAAAGAAGTCTTTTATACCATTGAAGGAGAGGGGGACCATACCCTCGTCATCCTCAATGGCATCATGATGTCGCACAAAAGCTGGGATGCGTTCGTCCCAGCATTCGCACCATATTTTCAAGTACTGAGAGTTGATTTTTTTGATCAGGGGCTTTCGCAAAAAATGACCGAACCCTATACTCAGTCATTGCAAGTTGAAATGCTCAAGGCGCTTTTCACACATCTGGGCCTTAAGGACCTTTACATGGTGGGTATTTCCTATGGAGGGTCCATTGCGCTTCAATACGCGGCCAAATATCAACAAGACCTTGCGAAGCTCGCACTGTTCAATTCCGCTGCATCGACGTCTCCGTGGCTCCGTGATATCGGACGCGGATGGAACAAGGTTGCCCAGGATGGCAACGGTGAGGCATATTATCACGTGACCATCCCCTATATTTATTCTCCGCAGTTTTACACGCGCCAAGCAGCGTGGATGGACGCGCGCAAGGAAAAACTCCTGCCTGTGTTCAAAGACCCGGCATTTTTAAACGCGATGACGCGTCTGACCAATTCCGCAGAAGGCCATGATGTGCGTGATGCACTTCCTAGCATTCAAACACCGACAATCGTGGTTGCGGCTGACCATGATTATCTCACCCCACTTTATGAACAGGAAAACCTAGTAAAGCACATGCCCAATGCCACGCTCAATGTATTTCATGAGTGCGGACACGCGAGCATGTATGAAAAGCCGGAGTTGTTTACAAGTACGATTCTCGGATTTTTCCTCGACACAACTCAGTCTTACGACATTTAACAGGAGGCGCGCATGAAACACACACAAGTCATTAACAATAAAGAAGTCCTCGCCTATCAGTATTTTGATGAGGCAGATACAGAAGAAACAATCATGCTTATCCACGGCAACATGAGTAGTGGTGTGCATTTTGCGCCGCTCATCGAGCGACTCAAAGACGAATACCGTCTCATTGTGCCGGATTTGCGTGGCTTCGGTGATTCCACATACGCAAAACCCATCCGAAAACTCGGTGATTTTGCGGAGGATTTGATGGATTTGCTCGACCAGCTAAATATTGAGTGTACCCATGTGGTGGGCTGGTCCACCGGCGGGGGTGTCGCAATGAAGATGGCCGCTAAGTTTCCTGCGCATGTGGGTCGCGTGGTGTTGCTTGAAAGCTGTTCGCATCGTGGCTATCCCATTTATCAGAAAAACGCTGATGGGACCCCCAGTGACCGACTCTATTCTCAAAAGGAACACATGGCACAGGACCCTCAGCAGGTTAAACCTATCAAGGACGCACTTGAGAAAAATGATGCCGCGTTCATGAAATCGGTGTGGAAACAAGCGATCTATAACGTGAAAGAACCTTCCGAATCCGATGTGGATGCTTATATCAACGAAACCCTCAAACAACGCAACCTCATAGATGTTGACTGGGCACTGATGCAATTTAATATGTCTAAAACACCCAATGGGGTGGCGCCCGGGGATGGAAGCATTGATGAAGTGAACGCCAAGGTGCTAAGTATCTATGGAGAAAAAGACCTTGTGATTACGCGCGCCATGTATGAAGAAACGCTTCGCGCGTTGACAAAAGGAGAGGGGCATGTGTATCCAGAGGGATCGCATTCTCCAGTGACCGACCGACCCGGTGAGCTTTCCAGTCAAATCGAATCTTTTCTCAAACGATGATGTTCACCCGCGCGGTGAACATCTTTTTTTTTGAGTAAAAAGCAAAAGTGATGAGAATGATGGGGTTGAGGTGATAAATTTGAAATCTATAATACTTTTAATGTTTCTAATGATTGTGATGCAAAGCGTCACTGCGGATGCGGCCGAAGTGCCGGAGGGCAAGAACTGGCTCAACCCTGAGCATGTAACTGCGCAGGAGGCGGATGATGTTATGTTTACCCATACATCGATTCCGTTGCTAGGCAATGAAACCTACACCATGACAACGACAACAAACTATTTTCACTATTTGGAGATTATGCTCGATGGAGAAATTATCATTGAGGGCGATCCATCCAATGAAACCATTTGTGAGACAAGTGGGCACCAGATATCGTGCACATTCACAACGAATGGTGCGCAGGATTTTGACTTTGCGCTTTATGACAATGCTTATCAGTATTATCACCATTTCGGGTTGGATAATATAATTCTTGAACGCGGGGATGTGTTTACCGGGTATGAAGATTATATCGACTCCGCCTCCGATGACCCAGAGAATTCGGATGATGCCAGTGACCCTGTCATTGACGGTGCGGGAAGCTATACCATCGCCTACGACGATGCAACCCCCTTAACAAGCATTGTTGAAGAGAATGTAGGCGCTTATGACGAGGTGGACGGCGATATCAGTGACGCCATTGTGATCGAGGAAGACGGCTATACGCCCAATCAGGGCACGGTGGGCAGTTATGATGTTTTACTCAGTGTTACGGACTCCAGTGGCAACACAGCCTACTTTTCACTAACGATCAATGTCATCAATGCCGCGACGCCACAAATAGAGGGGCCTGAAGAAATCGCGATTGATGTTGAGGAAACCCAGACCATTGAAAGCATTATTGATAAGCATTTCGCGTTCACCGATGATTACGATGGTGTACTTGAGACTTACGAGATTATTAGTGACGCGTATACGGAAAGTTCCATGAGTGTAGGGACGTATCCGGTGAGTCTGAGGACAACAAACAGCGGCGGGATTACGCAGGACGCCACATTTAACATTGTCCTCATCGACACGACACCACCCGTATTGAGTGGCCCGGAAGTTAAAGAAATTTCCTATACGGAGACGTTTGATCCACAAGCCTTCATTTCACGAATGAGTATTTCTGATAATCACGACAAGTCCATTGCCAACGATGCAATCAGCGTGCAGTCGAGCACGTATCAACCCGAGGCAGTAGGACGTTATACCATTATCTTCAAAGCCACCGACAGCTCAGGCAACGTGGGCACGCATGAACTTACGCTTGATGTGATCGATGATGTCGCGCCCCTCTTCAGTGTCGCCGACACCATCGAAATCACAGCGGGGAGTGTTTTGTCGCAAAACGATTTGTTTGAACGCTTGAATCAGCTTGAAGATGTTAGTGCGTTTAACCCTACAAGCATGGTTGTACTCGAAGATGACTACACGCGCTCACTTGGTAAGGAAGGGGCGTATCATTACAGGGTTGCATTAGAAAATGCGGAAGGCGAGCGCATGGAAAAGACCACGTCCATCAATGTCACCCCCCAGCAAAACACCACCATGGGCCCGACCATCGGCATCATAATTACCGGTAGTATAGTGACACTTGGCATCATCAGATACCGACGAAAACATTAATCCTCCCAGCCCGCAATGATTGTTATTGCGGGCTTTTTTAATACAAACGTTTTCTGATGTTGACATTTTGTCATAAAGCGCTATAATTATTTAGGTAAATCCTAACTAATTAACGAGGTGCTTTATGGATAAAGAGCGCGTACGCGAATCATTCAATGCATTTTTGAAGATGTATTTTGATTCCTGCAAGGAAGTGTATGAGGAGCTTGATCTCAAAGAGCTCAAAGAGGGTCAGTTCAAGTACTTGCGCGCCATTGAAAAGGCGGGCTCGATGACAATGAGTGAACTGGCGGAGGCGTTTGACCTTTCCAAGCCTACGGTCAGTGAAATTGTGCGAAAGTTTGAAGCCACCGACGTTATCACGCGCGAGCGAAGCAGTGATGATAATCGTGTGTTCAATATCACATTGACCAAGCGCGGAGAACTGCTCGCACGAACCAACCGCCTGGAAAGCGACCGAGCGATTGACAAGATCAATGCTCGACTCGATGAATCCGAAGTGAACCAACTTTTGAATTTATTTGACAAGATAGGACAGGTGTAGCATATGATTTTTTCAAAATCCATTAACAAATACTATCGCAAGTTCGCGCCACTATTCCTCATGGGGATTGTTTCACTGCTCATTGTAGATTTGGCGCAGCTTGAAGTGCCGATTATCATCGGTCAGCTTGTGGATGACCTTGAAGCGTATCGTACGGGTGAACACACCAATGCGGAAATTCAGACCATCATCAACGACATTGTTCTGACGCTTTCACTTATCGCTGCGCTCATCGTGGGCGGACGCTTTATATGGCGCCTTGGAATCATGGGCGGTTCGCGTCGTCTCGTCTATGAACTGCGTAATGACATGTTCGACCATGCCCTTAGGCTCTCACCGAGATTTTATTCCCAGCGCAAAGTCGGGGGTCTCATGGCGTATTTCATCAATGATATCCAGGCGGTGCGCCGTGCCACAGGACCGGGTATGATTATGTTTATCGACATGATTTTCCTTGGACTTCTGGTGTTTGCTCGCATGTATCTAATTGACGCGCGCATGACGCTTGTCTTAGCATTTCCACTATTCATGATTGCCATGATCGGGATTACCATCGGAAACAAGATGCGCCAGCGCTTCCGCCAGGCGCAAGAAGCGTTTGAGTACCTCAGTGATGATGTGCAGGAATCTCTTAGCGGCATCGATGTTATCAAGTCGTTCGTTAAAGAGGAAAAAGAAATTCGCCATTTCCTTAAAGCAAACAAGAACGCCCGGGACAAAAACGTACGTTTCGCCCGCATGCAAATGCTCATGCGTGCGAGTGTGCGCATGATTGTATCGTTGTCATTCGTACTCATGATTGCTTATGGGACGCAGCTTGTCAGTATTACCGAAGACACAGCCGACCCTTTCACTATCGGTGACCTTGTAGCATTCCTTAGCTATTTCTCCATGCTGATCTGGCCGATGATGGCTATTTCCATGATCATCAACGTCCGCTCACGTGGTAAGGCGTCCCTTCAACGCATCGAAAGCATTCTTAATGAACCTGTCGACATTGTCGATGATGAGAATACCGTCAATATCGATGAAATCAAGGGCGATATCGAGTTCAATCATCTTACGTTCAAGTATCCCGATGCCGAATCGGGCGAATCACCAGTGCTCAAGGACATTTCCTTTTCAATCAACGCCGGTGAGATGGTGGGCATCCTCGGTCGCACAGGCTCGGGTAAGACGAGCATCGTCGATCTCTTGTTGCGTCTGTATAATCTTGAGGAGGATGAATTGCGCATCGACGGCATTGACATCATGAACCTTCCTTTCAAAAAAGTACGCGAAGATATTGGCTATGTGCCTCAGGATGGTTTCTTGTTCTCCGATACCATCAAAAACAACATCGCTTTGGGTGTTGATGATAACCGCGCGGATATGGATAAAATCCAGGAAGTTGCGGAACTCTCCGATGTGCACGACAACATTACCCAGTTCAAACACGGCTATGAAACTATTATCGGTGAGCGCGGTGTCACCTTGAGTGGCGGACAGAAACAACGCGTCTCCATCGCCCGTGCGCTTGCTAAGAATCCACCGATCCTCATCATGGACGATTCGGTGAGTGCTGTGGATACCTCTACAGAGGAAAAAATACTGAAAAATCTGCGCAAACTGCGCAAAGGCAAAACCACCATCATGATTGCCCACAGAATCTCCACGGTTAAAAACGCGGATAAGATTGTGGTCATCGATGAAGGTGAGGTGCTCGATGTTGGGACCCACGAAGAACTTGAAGCACGGAGTGAGTTTTATCGTGACCTTGTCGAGCGCCAACAACTCGAAGATGAAGTGGAGGGACAATAATGTACGATATCGATACGGACCAAAGACTCCACACCTACTCTGACAAGGTGATCCTCAAGCGCCTTGCCTCCTACGCCAAACCCTATATTCCTGCGTTTTTAGTCACATTCGCACTTATGTTTCTCTCGGTGTTTTTTGCGCTCGTCGAACCGTTTGTCATCGGTCTTTCAATTGACGCTTTGACCGAGCGCCCCATTGATTTTGACTATTTGACCATGATTCTCACATTCTTCGCCATTGCAGTGGTGCTGAGTGGCGTCTTTGAATACATGCAGACAATGATTCTTCAAAAAACCGGTCAACAGATTGTGTATAACATGCGTGAAGAGGTTTTTACCCACGTTGAGACCCAGGACATTGAATACTTTAACAAAGTCCCCACAGGGAAACTTGTAACGCGTGTGACCAATGATACTCAGACGCTCAATGAAATGTATACGTCCGTGGTCGTCAATGTCTTTCGCAACCTTTTGATGATCGTGGGGATTTTATCGGCAATGTTCATATTGAACGCGGAACTTGCGTCCCTGATTTTAGGGGTAACACCGTTCATTGTCGTATTTTCCTTCATATTCCGGCGTTTTTCACGCCGTGCTTACCGCAATGTTCGTACGAACATGTCGCGTGTCAATGGCTTTTTGGCCGAACACTTGTCGGGCATGAAGGTTGTACAAATCTTTAATAAAGAATCCGAAAAAGATGAGGAATTCACTGCCATTAACACCCGCCTTAAGGAAAGTGAGCTCCGCGAACTGCTCGTTTTCGCTATTTATCGTCCAACCATGTACATGTTGTTTATGGTCTCCACAATCCTGATATTCCTGTATGGTGGACGTCAAGTGGTTGCGGGCACACTGACTGTAGGAACTTTGGTCAGTTTCTATAATTATCTGCGCCGTTTCTTCGAACCGATTCAGGAACTCGCCGAACAGTTTAACGTTGTGCAGTCCGCCTTCGCATCGAGCGAACGCATCTTCGCGATTCTCGATGAGAAACCGACTGTCCTCGATGACCCCGAAGCCATTGAACTTGACGAGGTTAAAGGTGAGATTGAATTCAGGGATGTCTGGTTCCGCTATGTTAAGGACGAATGGGTGCTCAAAGGCGTGAGTTTTCATGTCAATCCTAAAGAATCCGTGGCCTTTGTCGGTGCGACAGGGGCAGGGAAAACGACGATTCTTTCCTTGCTTACGCGCGATTATGACATCCAGGGGGGACAGATTTTCCTTGATGGCATTGATATAACGAATATAAAAATCAGCTCTTTGCGTAAATTCATCGGTGTCATGCTCCAAGATGTGTTCATGTTCTCTGGAACCATCAAAAGCAACATCAACCTCCGCGATAATACCTTCGATGATGAAGATGTCAAAGAAGCAGCGGAATATGTGGGGGCTGACCGATTCATCGACAAGCAGATGTACGGCTATGATGAGCCCGTGCTCGAACGCGGCAACAACTTCTCCGCAGGTCAGCGCCAGCTGATCAGTTTCGCACGCACCCTTGTTCACAAACCAAGCATTATGATTCTCGATGAGGCCACTGCGAACATCGACACGGAAACTGAAGAGCTCATTCAGGAATCACTCAAGAAAATGATGAACATCGGTACGATGCTCATCGTGGCCCACAGACTCTCAACCATCCAGCACGTCGATAAAATCATCGTGCTACAACAAGGTGAAATCCTCGAACAGGGAAGCCACCAGGAACTGTTGCGTCAAAAGGGTCATTACTATTATCTGTATAAACTGCAATATGAGGATAATGAGTAAATACGAAGCCCCTTTGTCTAGGGGGTTTGTATCTAAACATTGAACCTAGGGTGTATCACTAGTATAATATGAGTGATAGGAGGGGACTATGTACATACTTATATTTTTATTGGCGCTTTTGGTGATGGTTGACCATTGGCATCGCTACAAGCTTCAAACCTTGCTGCAGTACAAAAACAACCATACCTTTGACATTGTGCTAGCGATTTATCATGGTGGCGACCATGCACGCCGCATGATAGCCAAACTGCAAGCGAGCAAACATCGAATTATAGTTGTGGATATCAACAATACGCTGCAAAATACTGAGGATGTGGAAAACCTTTATTCGCTGAAATTAACGGAAACTTCACAGCGTCCATTCAACCGCATTAGCATGCTTTCTAGAGCATATAACGAAGGGGTCAAGCATACTGAGGGCGATTTTCTTCTTTTCATCGATGATTCGCTGCACATCAATAGCATGCGCATGATCAATACCCTGGCAAACAATCTGGTCGAACACCAGATTATGACGATTAAGCCGACCAAACCCCACAGGGATTTGCAAAACGGTTACGCAATGTTTTATGATTTGTATGAAGATATGCGGCATGATAACGAGAATATATTTCATAGTTTTTATGCCATTAAGAAAAGCACGCTTGAACTTACGGGCATCCACAAGGAGTTCTACAGTTCCAAAGAAGCTTTCCTTGAACCTGTGGAACGTAAAAACATCTCCATCACACACGTTGACCATAAAAATAATGTGCGATATGTACCGATGCGCGAAGGCTATAAACCAATGACGAGGCTTTTCATCGAGCAGTTTGTACGCAATCCCGACCAAATCCCTTTTAAGCGAATGCTTTTGTTTTTGGCGGCGTTTCATTTATTCTATATATATACCATTTTCAATATACAGTTTTTGAGCATAGCATTTGTCTTAGCGATTCCTTTGGCGTTTTTCGCCCTTATGCGACCGCATATGAATATGCACATCTTGAATTATATACTGATTCCCCTGTACATGATTCATTTTGATTGTGTGTTGCTCGTCGCGCTTTTCAAGCGCATAAAAAACCGATTATTCCATAATAAACAATGAACCCACTATACAAAAGGAGTGTTGAACATGCGACAAATTAAATTGAACAATGGCGTACAAATTCCTCAAATTGGACTTGGAACGTTCCGCGCCAAGGATAACGAAGCTTATGAAGCGACCCTTCATGCGCTTAAAAGCGGGTACCGCCATATCGATACTGCCTCGATCTATGGAAACGAAGAACAAGTGGGACAAGCGATTAAAGACAGCAACATTGCCCGCGAGGACATCTTTGTCACCACCAAGCTGTTCCATGACGACCAAGGGTATTTGAAAGCCAAGCGTGCCATTGAGCGTTCACTTAAGCGCCTAGGGCTTGATTATGTGGATCTATATTTGATTCACTGGCCATTGAGCTATCAATTGACCGCTGATTCCTATCAAGCGCTTGAAGAGCTATACCTTGAAGGCAAAACCCGTTCAATCGGTGTATCCAACTTCAATTTCCATCACCTGGAACATCTTTTTGAGACTGCGGAAATCATTCCACAGGTCAACCAGGTGGAAACGCATATATTTGTACAAAACCACAAGCTACAGGAATTTTGCATGAAAAACGGTATTTATCTTGAAGCCTACGCACCGGTTGCCTCCCATGAGATTGACCGCGTGCTTGAAAACGAAACACTCGGTGAAATTGCTAAGAAACACGGCAAAACCAATCCGCAAATCGCCATCAAATATCTCTTGGAACGCGACTTCATCGTAATTCCTAAATCCGTCAACCCAGGGCGGATCGAAGAAAACATTGACCTATTCGAATTTTCCTTGAGTGATGAGGACATCGATACGATCAATGGTCTCAACCGTGGTCGCAAGTTCTTCCCCGACCCCGACAACATTGGTTAATAATTAGGATGTGATCGCCCATGGTGCTTAATCCCCTCAACACCTTTTTGACAGATAATATTGTATGGGTATTGATAATCAGTGCGCTTTTCGTCGCACTGATTATTTATGCTGCATTGACGACGCGCTCCAAGAGGCAAGTGCAAACGCTAATGTTCACCGATCAACTCACCAACATTTATAATGCACGTTATTTAGAGACCCATTTTTCAGATATATTAATGACCATCGATGAGACAATCTCCTTTTACTACATCAATATCGACAACTTTAAAAACTACAATGATCTTTTCGGCTTTCACGTCGCGGATAAGCTTCTCAAAGGATTTTCAAGCCGTTTAACCAATATCGCTCCCGCATCCTCACATGTATTCAGGGTACATAGTGATCGTTTCATCGTGCTAAGCGCAGCACGCAAAGACAAGGATGGAGCGTTCACCAATGAACTGCTCAAAAAGCTTAAAAAGCCATACACTATTGATGAACACGAATTTCGCATCACCGTATCCATTGGACGCTATGATATTAGCGATGAGCGTCCCCTATATCAGGATGTGTTATTAAAAAGCGAACTCGCACTTGATGAAGCCAAACGCATCGGCAAGGACCAGGCGGTTGTCTATGATTCGCGTATGCGTGAAGACCATCACAATATGTTCGATATGTATCGCTTCATCAAGGATGCGCTGAAAAATAACACGTTCTATATGGAATTTCAGCCAATCATGGACACGAAGAACAAAACCCTAGCCGGTCTTGAAGCGCTCATCCGTTTTAAGGCAAAGCGCAAATTGCTTTTTCCTGGCGACATCATCAATTATGCTGAAAAATTTAACTTGATTGATGAAATTGACCGCTACGTTATCAAGCATACCTTTGAAGCCTACAGACGTTTCAAACAAGAAGGTGTTCCCATTCGTTTCATTGCAGTGAACATATCGAGTTCTGAACTTCATAATAGCGATTTCCTGACATTTATCAAACAGATGCTTAAAGAATATTCTATCGATCCCAAAGAAGTGGTCATTGAGTTTACCGAAACTGTCGACCCACAAAAATTGGAAAACGAATCACGGTTCATAAGCGACCTCAGAGCCATCGGCCTGCGTGTAGCGATCGATGACTTCGGCTCAGGATATTCAAGCATGATACGCCTTTCACGGACCAAGCTCGATAGAATAAAAATCGACAAATCCTTTGTCTCCAATATTGTGACTTCACCTTCCAATCAAGCCTTGATTAAAGCAATGGTCGATTTGGGCCGCGCCTTTAACCTCGATGTCGTTGTCGAAGGCGTGGAAACCCAGGCAGAGTATGATTTTATGCTTCAACAGGGCATCGATTATATTCAAGGGTATTATTTTTATCGAGCGATGAATACACAGGCTGTTATTACGTCGTTTACAAACCAAGATAGTTAGTGTAATAACCAATAAACAATCAATGGGGAATTATTCGTTTAAGTCCCTTTATCAAGCGCTAAAAAATTGCACACTCCATTTTAATGTGGTAAGATAATAATGAGTTGCATAATTTTCTATCATTTATATGAAGGAGATGAGATTACTTAATGGGTATTTTAAAGCGTTTGTTTGGAAAAAAGAAACCCGCACCTCAGCAAAAAGAAGAACCAAAGCAACAAAAACCTGAAGAATCCCGTGATGTTTCATTGGACGAGGTCAAGCAGGAACTCAACAACCTAGAAACGGTCGAAGAGGATTCGTCCATCAAAGAAGACAGCGTCGAGTCAAAAACACAAAATGAATCAGTGCCCTCAGCGAAAAAAGAACCGACAAAGTCGAAGCAGCAAACACAATCGAAATCCGCACAAGAAAAGGCGTCTACGACAACGGCTCAATCCAAACCTCAAGATAACCCTTCCCAAACTGAGTATCACATCAAAAAACACGCCAAAGGCTGGCAAGTTATTGCGGCCGGTGCGAAACAGGCACACAAAGTGTTTGATTACCAAAAAGAGGCCATTGATTACGCAAAAAGTCAAGGATTCAACTACAAGGTTTTCAGAACGGACGGCAAACCCCGTCAGCAATAAAACCTACGCCTGTAGGTTTTATTTTTACCCCCATCAATGACAATTTGTCATAAAGGATGATTGCATGCCCACACAAACTTTTTTTAATCTATCACAAGCCAAGCGTCGCCGCATAGAAGACAAAGCGCGGGATGTCTTTTTAAAAACTCCATACAATAAAGTGTCCATCTCTCAAATTGTCTACGCGGTAAATATTCCCAGAGGCAGCTTTTATCAATATTTTGAAAATCTTGAGGACCTCTATCAGTATCTTTACACCCAAACCATTGCCCATTATGAGGAGTTTACTTTTAACCAGCTGGCTCAAGCTACCAACGCGGAGCTTTTTACCTACATGCGGGCCTCGTTTAAAGTTGACTTTGATTTTTTGAAGTCGAGCGATTATTTCGAACTGATGCGTAAGTTCTTTAAAGAACGCCACATGATTGGGATTAACGTGGAGCTTAACGAAGCGCGTCGCAATCAGTTTCATGAATCGTGTCTGGACAAACTCGACATCACGGCAATCGAGCATTTGACACATGAGAAGCGTCTTAAAACCATGCGGCTGATGCATCACTTGAAATTTCAGATGATTCACAAATCCATCAACCAGCGAGCCACTTTCGAGGAGGCTTACAGGGATTATCGTTTTTATCTTCAGCTCATAGAACATGGCGCAAAAGGAGTCGACACCGATGAAGGAGATCTTTAAACTGATCCGTTACGCCAAACGATTCAAATGGTTCGTATTCATATCCGTTCTCACAATGTTCGCCCAGGTATTCGTAAGCTTTTATATTCCGTTTTTAATGATCGATATTATCGATGTCTATTTGCCTGCGCGTGATTTCAACGCGGTCATCAACACCGCATTGTTAATGCTTGGTCTCGCGTTTGGCGGGATACTCAGTGGGGTGCTCAATACCTACACCTCACAATATATTTCGCAATACGCTTCAGCTGACTTGCGGCTTGATTTATTTAAAAAAATCCAGAATCTTTCCTTTAAAAACGTCGATGATTTCAAACAAAGTCGTCTGATCACCAACGCGACCAATGACGTTTTGCGCGTGCAGATGTTTTTTACGATGATGCTGCGGATTGTGATTCGTGCACCATTGATGATTATTACGGGTATGGTGCTTTCTATCAGCACTTCACTTTTATTGTCGCAAGTGTTTTATATCACCATTCCCTTGCTCATCATCAGCATTCTCATCATCATGGTTTTCGCCTATCCGCGCTTCAGACGCGTGCAGTACGCGTTGGATGATGTGAACAACGTTGTCCTTGAAAACGCCAATGCTCCACAAGTGGTTAAATCCTTTGTCTCTCAGGACCACGAGCGTGAGCGCTTTGAAGCCACCAATGAAACCTACCGTCAAGCCAACACAGCCGCAGAAGGGGTCATGGCGTTTGCCGAACCCACCATCCAGTTCATTTTCAACCTGGGCATTGCGGGCATATTGCTTTTTTCCGCGTATTATCTCAGCCTTGGTGAACTGCTTATCAATGACTCGCCACAAATCGGTGTCATTATGGCCTTTCAAAATTATTCCATGCAAATTCTTATCGGACTAATGATGTTTGCTATGATCATGATTTTTCTTGCACGCGCCAACGTAAGCGCCACGAGGATCAATGAAATTTTTAACGCCACCATCGACCTCAGCAATCCCGAGGATGGGGCGAGACCGCGTGTAAAAGGTGCCATCACATTTGACAATGTTGATTTTGGCTACGGTACCAATGGCAATGCCGTTATCAAAGACATCACGTTCACTGTCGAGCCTGCCAAACGCGTCGGGATCATCGGCTCAACAGGCAGTGGTAAGAGTACTATCATGCAGCTAATTCCTAGGCTCTATGACGTCAAAAGCGGCAGTGTCCACATTGACGGTGTTGATGTGCGCACGTTTGATTTGCTTTATTTGCGGGAGAACATCGGCTTTGTGACACAAAACGCCACCATCTTTTCAGGCTCCATTGCGACCAATCTGCGTCAGGGTGATGCGGAAGCTGACGTTGAAACACTTGAAAAAGCAGCCCACAATGCGCTTTTGCATGACTTTATTCATGATCAGAGCGATACTTATAACTACCTAGTGCGTTCTAAAGGTGTGAACTTATCAGGTGGACAAAAACAGCGTCTATCTATCGGACGAGCAATGATCAAGCGTCCCCAAATTCTTATATTCGATGATGCCACCAGTGCTGTTGATGCTCAGAGTGAACAGGATATTTTATCAAACATCGATGCGCTCGATTACGCCCCTACCCTCCTGCTCGTTTCACAAAAAGTCGCTACGGTTCGCAAACTGGACAAGATCCTCGTAATCAACAACGAAGGCCGTATCGACGGTTATGGCACGCACTCAGAACTCCTCGGAATCTCCAAAACCTACAGGGAAATTGTTGAGAGCCAACTCGGCGGGGGTGGTTATGATGCCCAGGGATAAGAAAATACTGAGCAAACTCGAACTTAATGAAAAACTCAAAAAAGACATTGACTACACCGACCCTAAAAAAGTAGGAGGCAACCCTTCAAGAGGTGGGCTCAATGTAGGAAGCAAACCCAAAAACATCCGTGAGACCATCGCGCGCCTCCTTGGGTACATGGGAGTATACAAATACATCATTCTCCTCATATTCGCAGGGCTCGTGGTTGCGACACTCTCGCTTTTATACATTCCCACCCTCTTCGCTCAAGCGATTGACCGTCATCTTGATGTGCCTAACTTTTCTGAACAGTTTGACCCACAGGGCTTGTACCGTATTGTCGTAATCATTGTCATTTTGGCTATCATTAGCAGTGTGACGCGTTTTGCGGCGCGCTACGCAATGGTGCGCATTTCACAGCGTGTCATCCGTAAAATTCGTGAGGATGCGTTTAACAAACTGATGCGCGCGCCTGTATCCTATTATGATGAAAAAGGCTCAGGCGACATTGTCTCACGCCTTTCAAACGACATTGAGCTCATCAGCAACTCCCTTGGCAATACTGTCCTTGAAGTGCTCAACTCATCGGTGGTGCTCCTTGGGGCGTTTGTGCTCATGTTTGCGCTTAACTGGGCGCTTGCGCTCGTAGTACTTGCCTACATTCCCATCATGGTACTGTTCACTTATAAGGTCTCAAAGAAAACACGCAAGGGCTTTAAAGAACAACAGATTCATCTCGCCAGTCTCAACGGTATCATTGAGGAAAATGTTTCGGGTCTTAAAACGGTCAAGCTTTATAACCAGGAAGCCCCTTTCACCGAAGAGTTCAGCGTAGAAAACGATAAGCTGAAACGCGCAGGCTTCATGGCACAGTTTTATTCAGGACTCATCTGGCCCTTTATCCATTTTATGAACAATATCATATTCCTGAGCGTTATCGCGGTGGGGGCCATGCTTTATCTGAGTGTGGGCGGCCTTGTGACCATCGGTCATATTGCCGGTGTGAGCCAGTATTCCCGCCAGTTCATTCAACCCATCGCCAACATGGCCCAACTTTTCAACGCACTCATGCAGGGCATTGCGGGGGCTGAACGCGTGTTTGAACTGATTGACGCGCCTGATGAATATGAAAAAGACGGCAGTAAATCCTTGCCTGCAGTCGAAGGAACGATTGAATTTGACCAAGTTGATTTTGGGTATGACCCATCAACGCTTGTTTTAAAGAATGTCACCTTCACAGCCCAACAAGGCGAGACAATCGCCATTGTTGGCCCTACCGGCGGTGGGAAGACTACCACGATCAAACTGCTCAATCGATTTTATGATGTGCAAAGCGGAACCATCCGTATTGACGCTCACGACATCACGACGCTTAGAATGGATGATTTGCGCCGTAGAATCGGCATGGTGCTTCAAGATACGCATCTTTTTAAGGGGACAGTCTTTGACAATATCCACTACGGTGATTTCACCGCATCCAGTGAGGCCGTTATTGATGCTGCGAAGGAAGCGGGAGCGGATGACTTCATCCGCAAGCTTCCCGGCGGCTATGATACCCAGGTTCACGAAGGCGGAGAGAACTTCTCCCAGGGCGAACGCCAACTTATCAGCATCGCCCGCACCATCCTCAACAATCCTGGCCTACTGATTCTCGATGAGGCCACCTCCAATATCGATACGCGCACCGAAGCCAAAATCCAACAGAGTGTTGAGCGACTCATGCAGGGACGCACAGCGATTGTCATCGCTCACCGCCTGCAAACCATTCAAAACGCTGACACCATTCTAGTGATCGACCAGGGCCGTTTAATCGAACAAGGATCTCATGAAACACTGCTCAATCAACGCGGGTTTTACTACAGACTTCATAAGGCGCAGTTTCAATCATGACGTATTCTAAATCGAAGTATCTATCTGTGGAGCCATAGTGTGAATGCCTAGTTTAAATACTGCAATTTTCTGCATAGGTGGGGATGAGGGATCTTCATTTTTACTATGCACCCCTTCACACCACAAGGCATTAATATAGGGTTCTTTGAACTGACTTGACTCCTCCATCCCTCATCAAGTAGCGAATACGAACCGATGCGCACGCACAGACGTGTGCATCGGCTTTTTTATGTGATATAATGAA
>CAZOPM010000009.1:23764-51651 GCA_964581705.1 uncultured Candidatus Izemoplasmatales bacterium | reverse complement strand
TTCATCATCGCCATCTTCATCGTCGTCATCTTCATCAACAATAGTTTCATTGTAATGAAGTTCATACGCTTCATTTTGACCGTTCATGTTAACAAACCCGATCACCATGAGATATTCATATTCATCCATATCTGATTCGTGGACATCAACTTCAAATGATTCATCTGTTCCCATGAATGTCCGTACCATGTCTAAATACTCTTGAAGTTCATCAATGGAATCCAAGACATCAAATCCGTCTGTCACATTCAACTGTGTAACATCACTTTGATTAGCCGCTGTTTGGGCTTTTTCAATATCACCAAGTGCGCCTACAGTTGCCATTGTGGAAATTCCCATCATTTCATTGGAATCGCTCACGGGTTCTGTTTCTGTTGATTCATCACACGCCGCTAGTCCAATAAACATAATGGACAAAACACCTAAAATTAAAAACTTTTTCATAATTGTTACCTCCGTTTTATTTTGTATTCACAGTGTATACGCTCAAACATGGGTTTTTGTTGGGAAAATCGTGTTTTTTTATTAATTGGTCATACTAAAAAAACATCACCGCGCACCGGCGGTGATGTTGTATGTATCTTAAAACTGTTCGGTAATCGTTTTTCCCTGAAGGAAGTTGAGCAAATAATCGGGCCCACCGGCTTTAGCGTCAGTCCCGCTCATATTGAAACCGCCAAACGGCTGATAACCAACAATAGAGCCCGTGCAAGAACGATTAAAATAGAGATTGCCTACATGGAACGATTCACGGGCGCGTTCCAATTTTGAGCGGTCATAACTCAACAGGGACCCTGTGAGACCATATTCAGTATTATTGGAAACTTCCAGGGCTTCATCGAAACTTCCCACTTTGCACACAGCGAGCACAGGCCCGAAGATTTCTTCGTGCATGATGCGTGCATCAGAGGCTACGTCTGTGAAAATCGTCGGATGGACAAAGTATCCCTTTGAATTGTCGTACTGCCCTCCGGTGAGTAAGGTGCCTTCCGTTTTTCCAATATCGATGTAGCTCGAAACTTTCTTGAATGCTGCTTCGTCATTGAGAGGCCCCATAAATGTAGCGGCTTCACTCGGGTCGCCTAAAATGAGATCTTCCGTTACTTCCTTCAGGGCTTTAACGACGTCATCATAGATATTTTCGTGAATAATCGCCCGTGAACAAGCGCTGCATTTTTGCCCAGAGAACCCAAACGCACCCTTGGCGATAATGCGGGCAGCTTCAACCGCGTCAAAGTCCTCATCAACAACAATCGCATCCTTGCCACCCATTTCCGCCACCACGCGTTTAAACCAGATTTGACCCGGTCGCACTTTAGCAGCTTCTTCATAAATAGTGGTTCCTACCGCTTTAGATCCAGTGAAATTAATGAATGCGGTCTTAGGATGCTTGACCATGAATTCCCCAACTTCAGGGCCATCGCCCGGAATGAGGTTGACAACTCCTTTGGGCATGCCCGCGTCTTCAAGCACTTCAAAGAGTTTATAAGCGATTACTTGCGTTGTGATCGCAGGCTTGAGCAACACTGTGTTCCCCGTCACGATCGCAGAGGCAGTCATGCCTGTGAGGATAGCCAGCGGAAAGTTCCATGGTGTGATAACCGCGCCTACGCCCAGAGGAATGTAGCGAAATTCGTTGCGTTCGAAAGGCTTGCCCGAATGGATGAGGTCATCCGTGCGCGTCAGACTAAGCATTTGACGTGCATACCACTCCAAAAAGTCAATCGCTTCAGCAGTATCTCCATCCGCCTCATTATAAGGTTTGCCTGCTTCTTTGGTCATAAGCGCATTGAATTCATAGCGGCGGCGCCTGAGGATCGAGGCCGCTTTGAACAATACATCCGCGCGTGCCGAGGCGGAAACATTGCGCCATGTCTTGAACGCCGCTTGCGCTGC
Source organism: uncultured Candidatus Izemoplasmatales bacterium (assembly GCA_964581705.1). Taxonomy (GTDB): domain Bacteria; phylum Bacillota_I; class Bacilli_A; order Izemoplasmatales; family Izemoplasmataceae; genus B1SED10-225. The sequence goes on along the minus strand of CAZOPM010000009.1, from coordinate 49,755 downwards.
TTGCATGGCTTTGTGAGCATACGCCTCATCGGCTTGATGCATCACACCGATTACTTCTTTGTGATTGGCCGGGTTGAGTGAGTGATATGTTTTTCCTGTATAAATGCGTTCTCCGTCGATGACAATGGGAAATTCATTTCCCACATAAGCATTGATTACATCAAAGCCCTCATGATACTTCTCAATGTTTGCGTTGTTTGAATAGTCGATAGTCGGTTCGTTTGAATAGTTGTAAATGGCCATAGGTGTCAGCTCCTTTATGCATTTTCACCATTATACAACATTTTGTTCCATTGTTCGCGTTTTTGGGTCATTAAAACGTTTTAGTGACAACGATTCAAGCGGAACTGTGGGTGATTCGCCCAGAATCATCTCACTGATCAGCGCCCCGCTCATGGGGGCGAGCATGAAACCATGGCCCGAAAATCCACATGCCATGTAAAAGCCTGCGACGGACTCGCTTTTTGAAATAATTGGCTGGGAGTCGGGTGACATATTGTAAAGTCCTCCCCACTGGCGGATGACACGCAATTCTCCAATCGGAGGAAGCAGTGTGGTCGCTGTATGCGCCATCGCATCCAGAAATTGATGCGTTGAAGCCATGGACTGGGAATATGCTCTGTCATCCCCACGACCCATGATGAATGCGCCGTGCGGCGTTTGCTGGCAATAGATATTGCGCGAGAAACTAATTACCATGGGGCCTTGGATCTTTTCAATCGGCTCTGTAACTAAAATCTCTCTGTTTTGACTCTTCACCGGAATGTCAACACCGGCCATTTTGCCGATGTCTTGCGCAAAGCCTCCAGCCGCATTAATCACGACGTCGGTTTCGATGATACCCCGCTTTGTCGCCACAGCACGGATTGACCCTTTATCCACATCAATCCGAGTGACCTCGGCGCGCGTGAAAAAATCAACTCCCAGTCGCTTAGCAGCTTTGTAGAAGGCATCTGTCATTTTAAATGGGTTCAAATGTCCATCCGTCGGGCAAAATGTGCAGGATGTCACGCCTTCTGTGTTGAGATGAGGAACGATTTCCTTCGCCTCCTGTGGACTAAGGTGCCTAGCAGGCACACCCAGGGATTGCTGCAAGGCGACATTTTCCTTGAATTTTTCATCTTCTTGTTCATTGGTTCCTACAATGAGATAGCCTTCTTGCTTAAATTCGATATCCTCGTCATATTCAAGCAAATCCCCCGCGTTTTCAAAAAATTCAATGCTTTTTTTTGCGAGGGTTATATTCGCCTCAGTGGACCACTGTTGGCGAATGCCTGCACCACAACGGCCCGTTGCACCATAAGAAAGATATTCCTTTTCAAGGACGACGATATCTTTCACGCCTTTTTTCGCAAGATGCCAAGCAATCGAGACGCCAGTGATTCCCCCGCCGATAATCACATATTTCGCTTTTTGGGGGAATGGTTTATTCGTCTTCATGATTCGCAGCCTCCTTGATTGCGCTCAGTTTTACTCCGAGAGTGAAAGGACGCATATTAGCAAAGGGAACATCTTCCAAGGAGCGGTCAAAATATCTGGCAATCTCCCACTGAACCATTTTTCCGCACGTATTGGCCTGGCAAGGCCCCATGCCCACACGTTTGATGCGTTTGAGTTCCTCAAATGAATCATATCCTTGTTCAAAAAGATCATAAAGGTCCTTGAGTGACACATCGCTGCACCGGCAAATAATGACATCGTCTGGATTCATTGTCTCACCTCAATGGTCATGGCGTTTTGAAGATGGCTTTTATCAGTGCGCACATGAATGAGCGGTGTGAAATCCTGGCGTTTCGTATTCTGCACTTTAAGAACAGTCCCCTCACCAATCACATCACCATTTCTATCAATGATGTTCACGGTTTGCTCAACACCGGGAAGGGGAGCGAACTCATAAGGGAGTTTAAGAGTTGCACTGTCTTCACTATATTCACGCACTGTAATCGCAAGACCCGGACAGTTATAGACACACACGCCGCAGCCTGTGCATTTGTCAAAATCAATCTGTGGACGCTTATTGATATCAGGCCCCACATGGATGGCATCAAAAGGACAACTGGTTTCACAAGGATTGCAGGGGATTTCCTTGTAGCATTCAATGATGGCCTTAGGCTTTTTTAAAACTGTTTCATCGCGTGGAAACTGATCGCGTATCATCTGCTGTGTGGCAACGCCGTTTTTCTCAATCATGCTTTGACACCTCGCTTGGCGTATCCACGCCTGATTTTCGCTGCATGGGGACCGTTTCTTAAAAATATGAGTTCGTCGTGAAGTGTTTTTAACTGCTCATCCTTATCGGGCACACTGTAACCCAGGCGAGTCGCTGCGTGAATCCCTGTGATGGCACCTTCAACCATGGCGCTTGACGCTTCTTCAATACCCACAACATCCCCACAAGCATACACACTGTCTATCGTGGTTTCATAAGTGTCATCTATCACCGGCACGTTCCCACCAAGTTCACGGATATATTGAACTCGCGCACCCACCTGCTGAAACAATTCTGTAAGCGGAGCAAGTCCGACACTGATGCAAATGGTATCAACATCGAACACCCGTTCACTGCCTTCAATGCCTTTCCATGCCGTATCGAGATCCCAAAGTTCCACCTGTTCAACGCTCGTTTTACCAACTGCGCGCTTAACTGATGTTCCTGTGAATATTTCAACGCCGTGACGTTTAATTTTCGATGCATGCACGTGATACCCGCTAATTTGAGGTGCAGCTTCCACAAGAGCAACCACATCAACACCGGCCTGTAAAAGCTGATAGGTGACAATAAGTCCGATATTGCCACTACCAACCATCAATGTACGCATCCCCGGTTTAACACCGTATTCATTCATGAGCGTCTGCACAGCACCGGCTGCGTAGACGCCTGGAAGGTCATTGTTTTCAAAAGGAAGGTGTTTCTCACTGGCGCCTGTGGCTATGACGATTGTGCCTGCGCGCAATTTGAAGAAATTATCGCCCTGAAGACAGGCAATGACCTTGTCTTCATACACACCAACGACATGGGTTTCACTCATGATCTCAACTTTCGAGCCAAACGCCATAACATCAGCAAGGAGCTTTTTTTGGATATCGATGCCCCGTGTGGAGGCATGTTGTTTCTCGCTACCAAAAAACATATGCGTCTGTTTAATCAACTGTCCGCCCAAGGAAGCGTTGCGATCGATCACACAGACTTTCGCTCCGGAACTTAGAAGTGCATGAGCAGCTTTGAGACCTGCGGGGCCTCCGCCGATGACAATGCTTTCGTATTGTTTCATCATACCCGCCCCTTGTCCTCTTGCGTCTCAATGCGCATGCCCTCTTTGAGTGGTGTGATGCAGGTGCGGACGTTGGGCATGTCATCCACGACCATGTTACAAGAAGCGCAATTGCCTATAGCGCAATAAAATCCCCTGGGTCGCTTTCTGTGAATCGATTCAGAAAGTTTCTTAATACCATTGGCGTGTAAAGCGCTTGCAATTGTGTCGCCCTCTACACCTTGCATACGCATGCCATTGTAAGTAAAAGACACTGATTTCTGGTGGTCAAATGAGAGTATGGGATGCTTGTCAATTCGCATAGTTCACCTCACAAAAGATAGTTTTCACAACTGATTATAACATAGTTTATTACGGTGACAGGGTGTCATATAAAAATTATAAATAGCGCTTACATTTATACGCACAAAAAAGAGACCGGCCCGCCGGTCTCTTAAACAATCATATCACTTGGTTCGAAAGTGAACATCTCATCTCGGTAATCAATTGTCACATCACTTTGAGGCGTAATATCTCCGCTAATGATTTTACGTCCCAATTGAGTTTCAATGGTTTTTTGAATGTAGCGTTTCATAGGGCGCGCACCATACTGAGGAGAATATGCCTCTGCAAGTATTTGATTCTTTGCTGCATCTGTAAATTTAACGCGAATATCATCTTCTCTGAGTTTTTCATTGAGCGTTTCTATTTGAAGGTCAATAATCTGTTTGAGTTCATGACGCTGTAGCGGCTTAAAAAGAATGATATCATCAACGCGGTTTAAGAACTCAGGTTTAAAGTGAGTGTTCAATCGATCAAACACTTGATTGGCTACATGCGTGTCAATATTGCCATCATCATTCAACCCTTCAAGCAGCAATTCACTTCCAATATTCGACGTCATGATAATAACGGTGTTTTTAAAATTGACATTTCGTCCTTTGCCATCAGTCATGTGACCATCATCCAGCACCTGAAGCAATGCATTGAAAACTTCCGGATGCGCTTTTTCAATCTCATCAAACAAGATGACACTGTAGGGCTTGCGTCTGACCTGTTCTGTAAGTTGGCCACCTTCTTCATACCCGACATATCCGGGGGGTGCGCCAATCAAACGGGCAACGGTATGGCGTTCTTGGTATTCGCTCATATCAATGCGCACCATGTGTTCCTCGCTGTCAAACAAATGTTCAGCGAGCGTTTTGGCCAGTTCTGTCTTCCCTACTCCTGTTGGGCCGAGGAAAATGAAACTGCCAACAGGTTTTTTCGGATCTTTGAGGAATGCACGCGCACGAAGTACAGCGTCCGAGACACTTTGCACAGCATCATCCTGACCAATGACGCGAGTATGGAGATATTTATCGAGATTGAGGAGTTTTTCGCGCTCAGACTCAACAAGTTTTTTAACGGGAATGCCTGTCCACTTAGAAATGATTTCCGCAATTTCATCCTCTGTGACTTCCTCTTTGATCAGTGCTGTCTCCTGGCCTTCGTTTTCTTTTGCCTTTTCCAATTGTTTCTGCGCTTCAGGGAGGTCACCGTGTTTGAGTTTCGCTAGACGGTCAAGGTCGTATTCACGGCTTGCTTCGTCGATTTCGCGCTTGATGTCCTCGATTTTTTGTTTAAGTGATTTAACATCGCTCAAGGAGGCTTTTTCGTTTTCCCACTGGGTTTTTAACCGAGTATGGTTATCTTTAAGATTGCTAATTTCCTGGTTAATCGTGTCGAGACGTTTTTTGCTTTGGGGATCGTCTTCTTTTTCCAAGGACCTTTTTTCAATCTCAAGTTGAAGCATTTTTCGACTGATTTCATCAAGTTCGGCGGGCATTGAATCGATTTCTGTTCGAATCAGCGCCGCAGCCTCATCCATCAAGTCGATGGCCTTATCGGGTAAATAGCGATCGGAAATGTATTTGTGTGACAGTTGCGCGCATGCGACTAGTGCACTATCAGCAATGCGCACACCATGATGAATTTCGAATTTATCCTTGATACCGCGAAGGATGCTGATGGTGTCTTCAACACTTGGCTGGTCAATCATGACTTGTTGGAACCGTCGTTCAAGTGCTGCGTCTTTTTCAATATACTTGCGGTATTCATCGATTGTTGTCGCACCAATGCAGTGCAATTCACCGCGGGCAAGCATCGGTTTGAGTATATTGCCAGCGTCCATCGCACCATCTGTCTTACCGGCACCGACAATGAGGTGCAGTTCATCAATGAACAAAATAATTTGACCTTCAGACTCACTGACTTCTTTGAGAACATTTTTAAGTCGCTCTTCAAACTCTCCGCGGTATTTTGCCCCAGCGACCAGTGCACCCATATCAAGGGCGAAAATCGACTTGTTCGCAAGGCCTTCGGGGACATCGCCGTTGACAATGCGCATAGCCAAACCTTCGGCTATGGCCGTTTTTCCGACCCCAGCCTCTCCAACGAGAACCGGATTGTTCTTTGTACGTCTGGACAAGATACGGATCACACGCCGTATTTCCCCATCACGTCCAATGACGGGGTCGAGCTTGCCGTTTTTGGCGAGGCGAACAAGATCACGGCCGTATTTTTCAAGGGCGTTGTAGGCGTCTTCTGGATTCTGTGAGTCAACCTTTTTGTTTTTACGTACTTCTTCAAGCGTCTGTTCAAACGCTTTAGTCGATATCTTATGATTGTTGAGCAATGTTTTACTCGCCGCATCCTTGCTTTTGAGTAAGGCGAGATACAAATGTTCAACACTCATGTAATCGTCTTTGTATTTCTTTTGAATGTCTTCAGCACTCAAAAGAAGCTGCTGCGCATCCCGTGAAAGATAGAGGTCACCACCGGCGTTGTCGACACTCGGAAGTTTTTCAAGACTGATGTTTAAATCATGTTTAATGGCTTCTGTATCTTTGCCCATTTTCTTGAGCAAATCCACTATTAATGATTCATCTATTGTCAAAAGCGCCAAGTGAAAATGACTCGGTGTCAATTGCTGATGGTTATATCTAAGAGCAATATTTTGCGCTTCTTGGGCAACATTGCGCATATTGTTCGTCATTTTTTCTGGATTCATAAGGTTCCATTCCTTTCACTACGTGAATTAAGGCTTCAGGATTTTTCCTGAAGCCTTGTGGGATTATTCGACTTCAACTACGTAGCCTTTTTCTTGGACTTGTGATTTTGCGGCATGAATGTTGAGTACGCCTTCTTCGAGCTTCGCTTTCATGTTAGAAGGGTCGATGTCAGGAAGATGAATGGCACGATGCATACTTTCCACACGGCGTTCACGATGGAGATAATTGCTATTTTCATCCTTGTCTTCGTTTTCCTCTTTACGCTCGATGTGTATATTGAGTACTTGATCATCATAAGACACTTTGATTTCATCTTTATTCACCCCAGGAACGTCCGCTTTGATTTCATATGCATCATCGGTATCCTGTACATCAATCTTGAATGTATCATGGCGAAGCGAACGAAATGGAGCATTGAAGAAATCCTCTACAAAATCATCGAAGTCCGTCAATTCATTGCGGCCACGCTGAGAAGCGTTGAATGGTGTAAGTTTAAACATGAGCAACCCTCCTTTTGTTTTTGTTAGCACTTTTGTGGTTTGAGTGCTAATTCTACTTATATTATAATCATACACAGATACACTGTCAACATTCTTCAATAAAAATTTTTCCTATTTTTTTATGTTCAATCGTTTGAATCCAGTCCAATAAATAAACCGAAGCAGCATAGGCTGCTTCGGTTTGTTTAGGCGCTGTGAACACCGCCGTTGACGGGTAAAATTTGTCCATTAATGAATGACGCCTGCGGGCTTGCAAGGAAAACACAAGCATCGGCAATGTCCTGAGTGGTCCCTATGCGTCCAAGGGGAATATCTTCAAGTCGGCGCTGCTTGCCTTCCTCAGTAACATAACTGGTCATATCGGTCATTGTCAGTCCTGGTGCCACAGCATTGACAGTGATTCCCTTTGGGCCGAGTTCCTTCGCCATTGAAAGCGTCAATCCATTGACTGCGAATTTGCTCATGGCATAATTGACCTGGTCTCCCTTGCCCACAATGCCCGTGCCACTGGAGATATTGATAATGCGCATAGGATGATTGGCCGGGTTTTCACTTACCGTGTGTTTAATCATTTGCCACGGTCCTTTAGTGTTTATTTGCATCACCGCATCATAATCCTCTTCACTCATTTCACCAATCGGGTTGTCACGCTTGATGGAGGCATTATTGATGAGCACATCGATCGCTCCTTGCTCGTTGACAACTTCACTGACTACACGCAGCGCTGCCTGGTAATCTCCTACATCTCCTTGTACAGTCATGCCCTTGGCGCCACAGGCTTGAACCTCCTTGAGCACCGCTTGCGCTTTATCCTTATTGTTAACATAGTTGATCGCCACAGTGTAACCCGCTTTTGCAAAAGCCACAGCCGTAGTAGCTCCAATGCCGCGCGATCCTCCTGTGATTAAAACAGTTTCAGCCATAAAAAGCCTCCTCAATAATATGGATTCACTGAACGTTCGCGGCGTCCAGTTCGATTGTATATGATTCCCCTGTATTTATATAGGGTGTAAATATTAGGGCCCATTTCTCATCATCTAGCGATACTGAAAACGGAACATGACCGGTTTTCCTTTCACCGGCGTCCAAAGACCCATCAATGCGTGTGAGATCACTGAGGATAAAAGCATCCGCATCATAGACTGTCCCCTCATCACTTTCAAGCTCGAACATAAGCGTACTGTACGCATTGAACGTGGTGGAGCCATTATTTTCAATTGTGAGTTCCAGAACTAAAAAGACCTTATCTTCTGAGGGTTCATCAAATTGCGTTCCTACATCATAATAAGCGTTATCCAGTGTCAATTCAATGGTCTCACCAACCCGCTTATCAGGTGGTGCAGTTTGTTCAAAACACCCACTCAAGACAAAAACACCCATCAATAATAAAAGCCAAATGCCTCTCATTTCATCCCTCCCCTATTTTATTTATTATAGCATGGAGGGAAACAGGAAACAGAAAAATACACGCACAAGCGTGCATTGATTAAAAACCACTTGGTAATAATATGAGCGAGAAAGCCATGACGGCCATACCGGCAATAAGTCCGTATATGACAAGATGATGACGTCCATATTTTTCTGCAGTGGGAAGTAATTCATCAAGGGCAATATAAACCATGATGCCACCCACACCGCTAAATATGATCCCGAACATCATCGGCGTCATGAAATTCATCAGGATGAAAAATCCAATAATTGCTCCGAGTGGTTCTGCAAGTCCACTCAAAAACGAAAAAATAAAGGCTTTGAATCTTGACCCTGTCGCATAATAAATCGGGACACTGACCGCAACGCCCTCAGGAATGTTGTGAATTGCGATTGCAATCGCGATGCTTACACCTAGGGCGGGATTTTCAAGTGCGGCTATAAATGTAGCGAGCCCTTCAGGCAAATTGTGAAGGGCGATCGCAAGGGCGGTGAACAGGCCCATGCGCAATAGTGATTGTTCTTTTTCTGTTCCATTGAAGCGTTTCTTTTTGCGCCTAGTTTTTTCTTTTTCGATATCTTCAACAATCTTAGGCTCATGAGGGTTGGCGATATCAGGAACCATACGGTCAATCAGCATCGTAATGCCAACACCACCAAAAAAGGCAGCAGTCGTAATGATATAGGCGTTTGAAGGTGAAGTGGTCGCTTCGAGGCTTTTCAGCGCTTCAGGAAAGATTTCCACAAATGAAAGATAAATCATTACCCCTGCAGAAAAGCCGAGTGCTACACTTAAGAATGTTTCATTGGTTTTTTTAGTGAAAAATGCCAGTGCACTTCCAATGCCCGTTGAGAGGCCTGCACCCAGTGTAAGCAAAAACGCAAATACTATCTCACTCGTAGAAAAATCCATAAAGCCTCCCCTTTCATTCGTCTTAGTTATTATACCAATCATGCATGTGATTTCCAAGCATGCATGTTTACAAAAAAGGACGCAGCGAATTCGCTGCGTCCTGAAGGGTTATTCTTCGAGTTTCATCGTAACAACGACATCTTCGCCGCTGTCAAACACATTGGTGAAGATGGTATCGCCGATACTGACTGGAACTTCCAGCGACACATCGTCTAGCATATCCATAAGGTCGAATATTTTTCCCTTGGGGATAGCGTCTGTCGTCTTAACGCTGACACGTCGCTGATGTTTGCTGTTAATTCTGACGGTAGACGTTACGACGCGAGTGGGGTTTGTAATTTCCTTTTTAGCGTACTTATCGCCCCTTGGACAACGGTTTCCCGTCACTTCCATGGATTCTGTATCGATGCTGACATGACAGCCAACAGGACATACAATGCAAATCATATCTTTTTTCATTCTTTCACCTCAAAACGAATCGAAATCGGTTCATCTGTATCGATAAGCTCGCGTTTCAACTTGATTTTTTCCATTTCCGCAGGCATGACGAACCGTGCCTTTTTCGTCATAATTTCCTGGTCCCCCTGATGGATGACAAAAACGCCTTTATTTCCTTTGAGCGTTGCCCGCAGAGCGATTTCAACAGTCTCGAAATCATCGGTCACATCAAGTTTCTGAGGTAGAACATATCCAACATTATTAGATGGTTCCACATCGATGAAACGCTTAGCTTGGCGCTTGTTTTCAAGTAAATACTTCTTTGCGGAATGACCAGCTTTTTCACTTTCCTCTGTAACAAAATCCACCAAGTCATGCACATGGAGGGCGTTACCACAGGCGAAAAGTCCCTCAACACTTGTTTGATAATTCTGATCAACAATCGCACCGTTGGTTTTGCGTGACATGTCAAAATTGAGAGATTCAAACATATTTACATCGGGAATCAATCCAACCGACAGCAACAGCGTGTCGACATCAAAATGTTTTTCGGTTCCTTCTATGGTTTGAAATTCATCATTGACTTCACTGATCGAAATGCCTTCAAGTGTACTTTTCCCGCGGATATCACTGATGGTGTGCGATAGATAAAGCGGAATATCGAAATCATGCAGACACTGAACAATGTTGCGTGTCAGGCCATTGGAATAGGGCATGATTTCTGCAACGCCTTTAACTTCTGCACCTTCAAGACGCATACGGCGAGCCATAATCAGTCCAATATCGCCGCTGCCGAGAATAAATACTTTCTTCCCGACCATGTAGCCCTCAAGGTTCAGATAGCGTTGTGCACTACCTGCAGGCATGATGCCTGCCGGACGGTCTCCGGGCAATTGAATCGCACCGCGTGTGCGTTCAAAGCAGCCACTGCCTAAAATCACCGCTTTAGCTGTTCTTGAATGATACCCATCCACCGTATTGGTCATAGTCACGGAAAATTCGCCATTTTCTTTCGCCACATCCATCACCGTAGTATCTGTGAGAATGTCCACATCAAGTTTTTCAACGTCGTCAATGCCTCGCACAGCGTATTCGGGTCCGGTGAGCTCCTCTTTGTAGTGATGAACACCAAAGCCGTTATGAATGCACTGTTTGAGAATCCCGCCAAGTGTTTTTTCTCTTTCCACTAACAAAATATTTAAATTAGGATCATAAGCACTTTTAAGCGCTGCAAGTCCAGCGGCACCGCCGCCGATTATTATAAGATCATAGTTCATTGTTTCACCTTCGTTTCGCCTTTAAGAATATTGGAGTTTTCATCGTAGTATTCCACTTCAGTGACTTTCTTACCGGTTTCACGCGCAATGAGATGGATGACATTGTGCTCACAGTAGCCACCCTGACATAATCCCGCACCCGCACGGGAGCGTTTTTTCATGCCTTTGACAGTATCGCCTGGGACACTACGGTTGATATGATGAACCGCGTCCGCTTCCGTAACTTTTTCACATTTGCAGATCAAATTCCCATAAGCGGGGTCGAAGCGGAACGCTTCACGTTTTTCCTCTTCATTCATATCATGGAACATGCGAATACGCTCACGGTATGGATAGAATGCTTCGTTTACTTCCAGAGTTTCTTTTGGCTTGACGATTTCATCGACCACATAACGTGCAATGGCCGGTGCGGCTGTGAGCCCTGGAGAATCGATGCCCCCAAGATGAATAAAGTTTGGAGATTCTTTGCTCTCAGCAATGTAGAAATCCTTGTGTGAACTCGATGCGCGTACCCCGGTAAATGTGCGAATGACTTTATTGAACGGGATGTTTTGCGCAAGACGCATCGACTCTTTGCGCACATGGGACAATCCTGCTTTGGTGTTGTCCACATTCAACGGACTGTCTTGGAATTCACTACTTGGACCGATAAGCAATTCACCGTGTACTTGCGGAACAATCAAAACCCCTTTACCACGCTTAGAAGGGGTCGGATAAAGCGTGCGGTCCACAAATCCTTGCATGTGACGGTCAATGACAAAGTATTCCCCACGCCGTGGAGTAATCTCATAAGGCGGAGTCTTTTCAACCATTGCGGCTATCTTATCTGAAAATCCACCCGCTGCGTTAATGACATAGCGACACTTGAAGGCATCGCCTTTTTTCGTGTGGACTGTATAGACATTGTCTTCGCGTGTAATATCGACTACTTCGGTTGCCTTTTTAAATTCCAACCCGTTGTCAATAGCGTTTTCCGCATTGGCCAGAGTGACTTCCCATGGATAAGTGATTTTCGTTGTTGGCAAATCCAAAACGTTTTTGACATCGGGATGCAAGTTGGGTTCAGCTTTCAGTGCCTCTTCACGGCTCAAAAGCTCGACACCCGGTACGCCATTTTCCTTGGCACGCTCCCCGAGGTCTTTGAGCGTCTGTACCTCCTCGTCACTTTGGGCGACCATGAATGCCCCGTTTCTAAGCAGGGGAACCTGAATTTCTTTTTCCAATTCATCATATAGTGCGTTGCCCTCGACATTGAGTCTTGCTTTGAGGGTCCCGGGTTTTGGGTCGTGGCCACTGTGGACAATGGCACTGTTAGCGAGCGATGCATGGTTGCACACATCGTTTTCTCTTTCAATCATCAGTGCGGTAACATTGTATTTCATCAGTTCGCGTCCAACAGACGCGCCCACGACACCGGCCCCGACAATTATAAAATCATAAATCATAGTGTATCTTCCTTTCCGTTATGCTTGGGAGAATTATATTCATAGTGCCACAAGTCTTTTTGGGAGGTGGTTATGGCAAGCACCCCTTTGTCTATGGTCTTGTCTACTTGCCGTGATGTCGAAATCAGTCCACCCATTAAGATCGGTCGTTCCAATTTCTTTGTTAGGTAACCGATAATGCTTGGCATATAGGGGAGTACTTCGAGTAAATCAGGTTCAGTGCTTTGAATAAGCTCGATACTTTGTTCAAGGGAGTGTTTATCTTTCAAAAACACTCGCATAATACCGATGACGCCACGCTTTTTGCACACTTTGACAACACGCGGCTTTGTAGTGATGATTCCGTCAACCTTGAGACACTGAATCAAATAGATTGCACCGAACTCATCACTAGCAAGCCCCTTGATCAAATCAAGATGAATCAATACTTTCTTATCATGCGCTTTCATAGTTTCTATCAGCGGCGGGAGTTGAGCGAGTTGAAAATCCATCAAAATCCCATAGGTTTTGTTCGTTAATATGAAATCGTCCAGACGCTGGTGGGAATTGATAGCGGGAATAATTTTTTGGTTGATGATATTCACCTCAAGAAAAGACAAAAGAGAAAAAGTCCATCAAATTCATGAATGGAAGCTTTTCCTCTTTCGCTCTTAGAAATATTAAATTGTGAGTGTATCTACATTCCTGTAAATTAGGTAATGATTATTTTTTGTTAGGCTTGAACGCCATGGTTGCTTCGATTGCAGTCTTCCAACCATGATATAGTGTTTCGCGTTCTTCTTTGCCCATCTTTGGTTCGAAGGTTTTGTCGATCGCCCATTGTTTTGCGATTTCTTCTTTGTCTTTCCAGAATCCAACTGCGAGACCGGCAAGATAAGCCGCACCAAGTGCTGTGGTTTCCTGGACAACAGGACGTTCAACAGGAACATTCAGAATATCGCTTTGGAACTGCATGAGGAAATCATTGGCAACAGCGCCGCCATCGACACGGAGTGCTTTAAGTTCGATGCCGGAGTCCTTATTCATTGTGTTGAGAACATCCGCTGTCTGATACGCGATTGACTCAAGTACAGCACGAGAGAACTGCTCGCGTCCGCTACCGCGTGTCAATCCGAATACCGCACCGCGTACATTACTGTCCCAATAAGGGGTCCCGAGTCCTACGAAAGCAGGTACTACATACACACCATCATTGGAATCAAGTTTTTTAGCAAGTTCTTCCGTTTCGGAAGCTTTCTTAACAATTTTCAAGCTATCACGCAGCCACTGAACCGCAGCACCTGTGACAAATAGTGACCCTTCAAGCGCGTACTCAACTTTGCCATCAACACCCCATGCGAGGGTTGTAAGCAAGCCGTTTTCGCTCTTGATGCCTTCAGATCCTGTATTCATAAGCATGAAACTACCGGTTCCATATGTGTTTTTCGCCATACCTTTTTCGAAGCACGCTTGTCCGAACAGTGCGGATTGCTGGTCACCAGCTGCGCCCGCAATGGGGACTTCTTCACCGAAGAAGTGATAATCAATCGTGTGTGCGTAAACTTCAGAGGATGGACGAACTTCAGGAAGCATCGATTTAGGAACATCGAGCATTTCAAGCAGCTCATCGTCCCATTTGAGTTCATGAATGTTGTACATCAATGTACGGGATGCGTTTGAATAGTCCGTAACGTGGGCTTTTCCACCAGAGAGTTTCCAAATGACCCATGTGTCCATGGTTCCGAAGAGAAGGTCACCTTTTTCCGCTTTTTCGCGTGCACCCTCTACATTGTCAAGAAGCCACTTGACTTTCGTTCCTGAGAAATATGCGTCGATCAACAGACCAGTTTTGTCCGTAGCCATTTGGCCGTAGCCTTTGGCATTGAGATCGTCACAAATATCCATTGTTTGGCGAGACTGCCAGCAAAGAGCGTTATAAATAGGTTTGCCTGTGTTCTTGTCCCACACAACCGTAGTTTCACGCTGGTTGGTGATTCCTACAGATGCAATTTCCTTGGGAGAAATGTTTTTCCCATTCAATACTTCGGCGATAACGCCCAGGATCGAAATCCAGATTTCATTGGCGTCATGCTCAACCCAACCGGGTTTGGGATAATGTTGTTTGAACTCGCGCTGTGCAACTTCAACAATCTTACCGGCTTTGTCGAAAAGAATCGCGCGCGATGACGTAGTTCCCTGGTCAATCGCCATTACATATTGCTTTTCCATAAAACGCGTAACCTCCATAAAATAGTTTTAAAAACGGATCGTACTTGTTTAAATTATGCGTTGCGTTTCTCGACGCTGATGAAGAAAGTTGCGATTTGAACAACAACGAATGCGATGATAAAACCTATCAGCATGCCCATATGTTCGAAATCTCCTGCACCCAGTGCTAGGTGATAGGTTAAAGCACCAAGTGGTCCACCGATTAGCGGTCCGACAATGGGAACCCATGAGTATTCCCAATCAGAATCGCCTTTGTCAGGAACAGGAAGCAAGAAGTGTGTCAGACGTGGCCCGAGGTCACGTGCGGGGTTGATTGCATAACCCGTTGTACCACCAAGGCTCATCCCGATAACACCAACTAAGAGACCGACAAGCAACGGTGCAATTGCTTCACCAGCACCACCTGAGCCTGTAACATCAAAGTTCCCCATAGTAGCGAAGATACCCTGAATACCGAAAAGAAGCATAAACGTACCGACAACTTCACTGAAATAGTTTGCCGGAGTATGACGAATTTCAGGTGCTGTGGAGAACGTTGCGAGTTTGGCAGCTTTGTCCTCTTCTGCTTTGTAATGGGGATAATACATACCCAGAATAATCGCCGCACCTACAAAGCCACCAGCAACCTGAGCTCCCATATACCCAAGCATTTCAGCGAACGTCAATGTTCCCATTGACCATTCAGCAATTGTTACTGCGGGGTTGATGTGTGCCCCACTGATCCAACCGCCGACATAAACGGCCATGGCAACACCAAGACCCCAACCGAACGTAATGACAATCCAACCAGATCCATTGGACTTGGTTCCCTTAAGAACCACGCCGGCCACAACACCAACACCGAAGATAAGTAGTGTCATGGTAGCAAAAAACTCTGAAACATATTGCGCGAATCCTACATCCATTCAATTTCCTCCTATAAAATAGTATTTTATACAAAAAGCCCAGCGAAAGCAGCCATACCCAAAAAAGGTAGGCATTGCTTTCGCCGGGCTCTATGTCTCCACGCGAAACATTATTAACGTTTATATAAGTAGTTATAGCATTTTTTGTAAGCGTTGTCAATTGACAAATACAATCATTCTTTACTGGAACGGAGTAATTGCTTGATGTTTTCATACTCAAGTGGCTTGGAATAATAATACCCTTGGACATAATCGCACCCCAGTGAAGCAAGCGCTGTAGCGATTGCTTCGCTTTCCACTCCTTCGGCGATCACAAGCAGATCCATGTAATGTGCCAATGAAATAATAGTTTTAATCATGTAATGCACTTCTTCGTGCTCGAGCATATCTTTAGTGAATTCTCTGTCGATTTTAACTTTGTCCACCGGCAAATCCTTCAAAAGTGACAACGATGAATATCCGGTACCAAAATCATCCAGCACCGCACCAACGCCAATGGAACGAAACGACTCCAAAAAACTATTCGTCAATTGTCTGTTGAGCATGAGTGTGGATTCAGTCATCTCCATCTCAAAGGCCCCTTTATTGAGATCGGCCGCCTTGATGGTGTTGCGAATCCGTTCGATGAATGCAGGGTTGAACAGATTTCGCTGTGAGATATTGATGGTCATCACAATATCGCCATCGATGGCACTAAACGCTTGATAAGCCGAAAGAGTCTCTCCCACAAGCCATTCTGTGATGTGATCGATGATGCGGGTTTCCTCCGCCAGGGGAATGAAGTCTACGGGCTCCAATACCGTCTGTCCATACTGCCAGCGAATAAGGGCCTCCACAGATACAATTTTTTTGTTTTCGCCTCAACAATCGGCTGATACATGACGAAC
Source organism: uncultured Candidatus Izemoplasmatales bacterium (assembly GCA_964581705.1). Taxonomy (GTDB): domain Bacteria; phylum Bacillota_I; class Bacilli_A; order Izemoplasmatales; family Izemoplasmataceae; genus B1SED10-225. The sequence continues at coordinate 33,450 of CAZOPM010000009.1, read as the reverse complement.
AAATCGCCGTTTTCAATCGCCTGAGGAAGTTCTCCCAATCGTTTGAGCAACTGCTGGTCTCTTTCGTGTTCACGATGATAAACGACATATTTCAAGTGATTGTATTTCGCATGCAGCGCGGCGATATCACTTTGTTTGAACTGCGCTTGTGGACTTTTCGCCCCCATGGAATGTGCAATCCCCACAGAGAAATCCAGATAAAGCGGGATGTTCCCTCCATAAAACGATACATTCTCAAGGTTATTCACAAAATCGCTTTGCACGTTTTTATAATCTTCCTTTGGAATACCAACCCAGAACCTTCGCATATCGACTTGGGCAATTTTTGCACTTGCAGGAAGAAAAGAGTCTACGGTATCGTATAAATTTTTCATAACATCATCATAGGTCTCTAGACCCAGAAGGATAATCAGCTGTTCGAAATTGTTAATTTGCAACGACATGCTCAGTAAATCGCCATCCCGTATCTGCTTGTCGAATGTTTTCGCATAAAACGAGAAATTCGGGAGCTTACTGTCCTGATGATGCGTGCGCAAATACTCTGTTTTTGAGATAGTGCTGCGCAACAAATCAAACAGTGTGCCAAATCCTCCACCGATAATAACTAAAACCAAAAGCCTCACCAGCCAGTTGAGTGTCGCCTGCATCTGCTGAGCATCCGTATCAACAGGCATAAAAGGGCCCAGGGCAACCCCGCTGATAAGAGCGGCGACCAACGCCCCTTTCCACCCGGTCATGACCGCCATCATAATGATGGGGATATACACCAAGTGTGAAAATGCATACTGAATGCCGCCCGTCACGTATACTAAAGAAGTAACCGCACCAATAAGTGCGAGCGCTAAAGCTGACACAAGAATTTTATGCCTGAGACTTAAAAACAGTATTTCGGTGTTAATGATCGTTTTTTCGTTCATAAAGGCCTCCGAATCACATCACCATTAGTATAGTTCGTTAAATTTCAAACAACTGCATTATCAACGAACACCTTTGTCTCACCAATGATTGATATCCATGGTCTGAAGCTGAGCCTGGTCGTTGAAAAACGCCCGATACCCAACGCGCAAGAAAATGTAAGTGGTCAGTGCCACACCACCGAGAATGCCCAGTAAAATGGTTATTTGATAAAGGACAGCGGTTGAAGGGAGCACGCCGCTCAAAATCTGACCCGTCATCATCCCCGGCAAAAAGATGATGCCTGTCCCGAGCATATTGTTTATTGTAGGCATGATCGCCGCATCAAACGCCTCATCAACTATCGGTTTGGACGCCGCTTTCGGCGAAGCGCCCAGTGTGAGTGCACCACGCACTTGTGCGGTCTCATTAGTGAAACGGTTGACCATGGTATGCACCCCAAGCGTAATCCCGGTCATAGAGTTTCCGATAATCATTCCGGCAATGGGAATGAAGTATTGCGGATCATACCATGGTTCGATGCCAATGACTAAGAATAGAAAATACGCGAGGGTCAGCAAGGTTCCACTGGGAATCGCCATGAGAATATATTGTTTCAAGGGTCTGTTGAGTTTCCCCTTGAATCTTGACAATACGGTATATACTGCAAACCCCTGCATAATGAGGATGATGAGCAATGTGAAAAACGGGTGAGGGTTTTCAATCACCCACGTCAACAATAACCCTACAATCACAAGTTGAAAACTCATGCGCAGCGTGGCGATCACAAGGATGCGTTCTCTTGAGATGTTTCGCGTGCGCAGGATGACTAGAATTATCGCAACGAATACATAGGCAATAAGCACTTGCCACAAAGCGAGTTCGATGATCGAATCATTCATGATTGTCCTCCCTTCGCACATGCCCCTCATCCACACCATAAATAACATCACCATAGGTGGCTGCGATGGCGCGAGAATGGGTGACCATAACCATGGTCTTCCCGTTGTTTCGTACAAAATCGACCATCGTACGGATGACATCGGCTTCCGTTTGCTCATCCAGCGCACTGGAGGGTTCATCTAGCAAATACACATCCCCATCAAGCAAAAGAATCCTTGCCAGTGCAAGTCGCTGCGCTTCACCACCACTGAGTGTCGATGCAGAATCATCGAGCGACTGCTTCAAAGCAACCATACGCAAGTAAGCAATGAGCGTCGCCTCCTCCGGCGGCGCTGTCCCCTGCAAGATAAAGGGCTTGTGCAGATTATCACGCACAGTCCCTTTGAATATATGGGGCGTCTGTTCGAGCATCAGGGTGCGACGGCGGTGATGCACACTGTCAAAGGACGCCAAATCATCCCCGTCCAGGGTGATGGAACCCTGGGTGGGAGAAATCATCTTATTGAGCAATCTCAAAATCGTAGATTTTCCACCCCCGCTTTTACCCACCAGGCACACGATGGTTCCCCGGGGAATGATGAGGGCAGGAATATCCAGCACATTTTTATATCGCACGTTGTTAAACGCAAACATTTCATTCATCCTTTGATTGCATCGTGTTTAAAAAAATACGTCGTTCGATGGCGATGTAGGGACGGTAAAGAATAGGAAAGGGTCTATAGGTCCATTTAAATAGCTTGAACGGATAAATATGGCGTGTGCCTTTTTTGAGTCCCTTGATCATCGCAGCCGCAACTTTTTGCGGTGATTGAACGGGCCAGGGCGCACGCGGCTGATCGGCTTTTTTAAAAAACGGTGTCTTTGTGGCCACCGGATAGACGCGCTGAAGGCGTTGGTCTTTACGGGTGAACTCGAGTTCATACGCATCAAAAAACCCTCTCAGCGCCGATTTTGAAGCGCTATATAGCGCATAGCCGGGCATTGAGAGATAACTGACCGCACTGAGGGTCACCATGAAGCGGTAGGGCGCATCAGGATAGTGTTCCCGCATTTTCACAGCGCTATAGATCACACTGCGTGTATTGGTGTCCATAATCGCATCGATATGGTCCTTATTCGCCTCATCAAGAATTTCGTAGTAAGTGAACCCGGCATTCGCGATAAAAACATCAATGTGCCCAAGCGTCTTTTGAGCCCACGCAAAAAGATGGTCAATGTTTTCATATACTGAGACATCAACATTCTTGAGAAAAAGCCGTTCATGTTGAAAGTCAATCGTAGTTTCAATATGGCGACTCACAGCACAAACATACGCGCCCTCATCCAAAAGACGCAAAAGCAGTTCTTTGCCGATGCCGCTTGAAGCGCCGCTCAGCACAATTCTTGAATTTTTCAAATCCATAGTTCCTGCCTCCATTATAAAACAATAAAAGCGCTCTTAAGCGCCTTATTTTTGACTTATGCGTTTAGCGAGCATTATTTCAGGTTTCCCAGCACCATTGGCTTCAGGGATGACTCCACTCACCTGGTAGCCGCGCTTAGTATAAAAACTCAGCGCTTCATGCCCATAATCCACCGTGCTTAAGTGATGCACAATGCCCTCACCATCAAACAAATCCTTATTATAAAGCGATGTCTCACCGGTAGTATCAGGACCAGTGATAAACAGGGTGCGCACACCCTCGTCTTTGAGTTTGAATTCAATGAGTTCAATCAGACGCCCCCCCACACCCTGGCCCCTGAAGGGCTCCTTAACAATCAGTGGTTCTATCTGGTAAGCGTAGGGAAATACATGGCGAAGCACACCAACGAACGCAATGACACGCTCAGATTCTTCGGCGATAAATAAACGGTTTTTCCCCTTGAGAAGATGAAGGATTGTTTCTTTGCTTTGTGGGGCGTCATAATCTTCAGGATAAGTCTGACGCAAAATCTCTGCGCACGCTTTGGCATATTTGTTAAAAATAGTAAGTTCCTTAAGCTTCATTCGTGTTTTCAAGACTCACCACGCATCCCTTCAAAGAAAAGTTTGAGCAAATCTTTCACCATGGACTTGTTCCTAACGGAAACATCGGCACTTATGCGACGAATCCACTGCGCATACACCATGAATGATTCATCCGATATGGTCGGGTCAATGGCGCGTTCCTTTTTCCCCTCACGAATCAGATGGTCAAAAGCAATCATGTAACGATTTGCTTCATACCATTTTTTTAAAGTGTTGATTTTAGCATTGTCCGTCGTATTTAACACGCGCAAAACATCGAACCCCAGCACATCGACATGCTCCATCTCAAGGACGAGCAAAGCGTCAATTTTATTATCATAAGTTCGGTTGGCATCATAAACGATTCCCTCAAGTGTGCGCATATGCGCTTCAAACACACTTTTAAGGACTTCATACAGCACATTTTCCTTGCTGGAGAAATGGTTGTAGATGGTTACTTGTGAAACATCCGCCGATTTAGCAATCATAGCGATGGTTGTGCGTTTCCAACCATGCCGCTTGAACAAACGTTGCGCGGATTCAATAATCGATTGTTTTTTCTTGTTTGAACGTCGCTGAAATCCGTTCATGGTCCCACCCCTTCATATTCGCGAAACATACCCCTTAATTTATTATATTATACTTTGTTTGGCTAAAGATGGAAAGGGAGCGATGATAATTTATTCATATTTCAAAAAATGGAGCGTAAACCGCTCCATTTTAAAATGCTTCGCTGACATCCGTCTGCGTGCGTTCGCTAATTGACAGACCGCGAATTTCCTTGATATATGTTTTAATTTTATCGGCCACATCAAAATCAAATTCCACGTCCAACGCTTTACAGACATCTTTGGCATGCTTGATGAACAGATCGTGCATGAAAAGCATGGTATTCCACACTTGCTTGACTTCCGCTGTTGAATACGTTTTTAAATAATTCTTATAGATATCCTCGCCAAGATAATGGCGCATGTGTTTCATTTCCTTGCCAATCACTTTCTGGAAATCCGTCTTTATGCCCATTTTCCATTTAAGGACGGTTTCAAGCGCCTTGCGCATGAGCCTTAGATGCTTGAGTGCGTACAAGTGCTCATGGCGGTACAATCCCTTCGCTACGTAGGGTTCAAGCCATAAAAACGTCTGAATGGTACTGCGAACCATATCGCTGCTGGGTTGTTCGACAGTGTAGTGAGATTCATCGAAACACTCTTTTTTCTCCACACGTTCATCCTTGTCAATCAGCACTTTGTATATTGGTTCTTCTTCAAGATGATTTTCTAGGGATTCAAGGGGCAGAATCGCCAGATCGAGCCGTGTGTAATCTTCAAAAAGCATTTGTACCATATAGGCGTTGGCCTTGGAGGGCAAAAACGTCATATCGTCAGTTGTATGCACAAGCAAAGCATCACCGAAATCTTCACTCCATGGTGTTGTTTTCGCTGCGTTGAAGTCATTGACGAAATATACTACATCATAATCCTGCATGAAGTCCTTTTTAGCATTGGGGTTCGCCCTTGAACCGTTTAAAACAACCACGCGGACGTTGTCATCCTTGAGCGCAACATTTTCTATCAAATGAAACATAGCATTTTCTTTTCTCACATTGACCACCTCAAGCGTATTTTAACACAGTGTCAATTCCCTTTAAAATTCGCACCTTCCAAATCAAGCAACGCAGCTTTCAACCATGTCTCACTGCCAAAACCGCCCAACGACCCATCCGATTTAATTACGCGATGGCACGGCACTTTGATCAGTAAGGGGTTTTTGGAAAGCGCATTGCCTACTGCCCTATATGCACTTTGATGTCCGATTTGCTTGGCGATATCACCATAGGTGCGTGTGTGTGCGTAAGCGGTATCCATCGCCGCCTTCCACACGCGCTTTTCAAACGATGTCCCCCGAAATTTCACAGGGAAATCAAGGGTGCGTCGCTTACATTTCAAATATTGCCGGATTTGTTTTGAAGCGGTGCAATGGGTATTGCACGCCCCGGCCAGTTCAACCGCGACAACATACCCAGCTTCCCAGTGAACGCACACATTGACACTGTCCAGTCGTTGCATGTTTTAATCCCTGAGCTGTCTGAAAGTTTTTCTCAGGAAAAAATAGTGAAGCAGTACCCAGACACCTAAAAAGATGAAAAACTGGATAATGATAGCGGGAATGGGTGTATCGCTCTCAAGAACATATGTCAGCACACTGAATATCGCCGAAGCAATTAAACCGGAAATCCATATGCGCTTGTGCAGACCCCTTCTAAGGCTTTCCATGTTTGAATACTGTTCCGATTGCGTGGTGCCTTGTTCTTGAATGTCCGTTGTCTCTTCATCAGATGGGACTTCAGAAGATTTTTGTTGTTCGTTTTCGTTATACATAGACTCACTCCTAAAATATATTGAATCTTGAAACAAATTAAAACAAAATGGCTGTGGCCAAAAAGAAGTAAATCAACAGGCCGGTAATGTCTTTGATTGTTGTGATGAACGGCACTGAGCCAGCCGCATGATCAAAGCCCAGGCGGCTCAAAATCGCGGGAACCAAAAACCCGATGGCTGAGGCCACAGTAATCGTCAATGCCAAAGCAATGCTTATGACAATGCTCAGCCGGATACTGTCTTGCCACACATAAACAATGACCCCGGCGAGAAAACCACTGAGCGCGCCCATGGAAAATCCAATCATCACTTCTCTAAACCATTGTTTGACAAAGCGATTAAAATCAATGTGACCAAAAATAAGGGCGCGTGTGAAAATGGTTGAAGACTGAGTCCCCACGTTGCCCCCCATATCCATGATGACTGGAATGAAAAAAGCAAGCGCCGCCACTTGTTCGAGCTGCGCCTCGAACTGACTGATGGCTCCACCGGCGATTAATCCACCCGCTAAGGCGAGCATCAAATAAGGTACCCTGACACGCCATACCTGGGGAAGGCTGCCCTGGGTAAGAATTTTCGAACGGTTGGTTTCCACCGAACCAAGCGCAAAACCAGCCTTGTTGAGAGCCTGATCGCGCGCTTCATCTTCAAGGACGTCTACAGCGTCATCAATGGTCACCACTCCGATAATGCGCTTCTCCGTATCCACAACGGGCAATGCAACCAAATCGGAATCCTGCAGAAGTTTAGCCACATTCTCATCCAGGGTGTCATGCGTGACAGTGATGGGATTAGGGGTCATGATGGATTCAAGCGTGACTTCGTCATCTGAAGTTATTAATTCCTTGAGCGATACAACCCCCTCAATAATCCTTGAATCATCGGTAATATAGACGTTGTAAAGCGTTTCAAATGTTTTGCCGATGCGTTTCAGCGATTCCACCGCGGTTTTCACACGCGTTTTTTTCTTAAAATGAACATATTTTGGTGTCATGATATAACCCGCTGTGCCAACGTCGAATCCAAGAAGCATCGAAGTCATTGCTCGTTCACTTGGGTTAAGGGATTGCATGAGCTTGTCCGTCACCTTTGCGGGTAGCTCATCCATAAGACGCACGCGATCATCGGGTTCAAGCCCATTGAAAAACTCAATCGCGCGGTCATCAGTGAAATTTTGTAGAAGATCCTGTTGGACTTCCACCTCGATATTTTCAAACACTTCAAGTGCCTTATCTTTGTCAATCAGCCGAAAAACAACCACTTGTTTAGCCGGTTCTAACACCTCAATAACATCGCTGAGCACGTATGGCTCCATCGCACTGATCGTAGATTTCAATGTTTCAGTGTCATTGGCATCAATCAATTGCCGAATAGCCTTCAAAACATTAACCAGTTCTTTATTCACGGGCATCACTCTCCTCAAGAGTTCACTTGAAAAAAAACATAAAAAAACGGGTCCCACTCAACGCAGGGTCCCCGTACAAAACGTTCAACACGTCATGACGCTTACCTAGTTGAGTTTTGGCACTGCATGACGTGGCCAGCCGCGTTAGACAAAGCCTTAAACCGACAATGTCTGCTGACCCATTGGCATCTTTCGACATTTCTGGGCAGCGGCGTATATTCATGCAGGAGCCTCACCTAACGTAAGTTCCTTTTCCGTGTTTCATTATAATAGAGTTTGTTTTTAAACGCAACCACTGAGCGTGGAATACCGCTTAGTACGTCTGCGGCAAATGCGCCAACGCATCAATATGCATTATGAAAAGACTCTTGTCCCCTTCACCATGAAATTGAGTGATGTTTTTGTCACATTTGATCAAAGGGTTCATATAAACATCACTCTTTTTGTTATTGTCTGGTTCCGGCAGTCAATAAATTGACCAAAAGCCCGGTTTGAAAATAGCGATTGAGTTTTTTATCTTGTGCTTTTTGATTGTTTTTCATCATAATCACTCCTTGATTTGTATTTGATTGACTGGTTGCAATCAGTGTTAATGGTGCGTTGGTTTATCGTGAAGGAAATTTTTTTCATTACATTACATATTATATGTGAAAATTCTTACATTGTCAAGATGTATGCTTGTAATGAAAAACCCTGTGCGGAAATCATCCGCACAGGGTTTGGAACTAAGGAATTATTTAACAGCCAGGAATCCATCGTCCGCAAGCACGGTTGAGCCGTTGATTGCGACACTTTCATCACTGAATAGGAATTTCGCAACTTGCGCAATTTCAATGGCTTCTAAAAGCTTACCGCGTAAGTGCGCGCCTTTCAACATTTCCAAAGCTTCTTCAGGCAGCGCCTCAAGAATCGCTGTTCTTGTGAATCCCGGGGCTACGCCAGTGACGCGGATGCCATCTTTGGTCAATGCTTGTGCCGCGGATTTAGTCAGTGACACAACCGCAGCTTTGGTCGCATTATAATGCGCAGATAGCTCAGCACCAACAAATCCGTAAATCGACGCTGTATTGACGATTTTACCATTTTTCACGCCGAGCGATTTCATCTTGTTCGCCGCATAATACAGTCCATAATACACTCCGCTTTGATTGATGTCGACCACGCGATGGTATTCATCGGGGTCAAGGTCCAAAAATGGTACTTGAGCGCCAATTCCGGCATTGTTGAAATAACCGGTGATTGTTCCATACGTTTTGACAGTGAATTCCACAAGCGCCTGGACTTCCTCTTTTTTTGCCACATTGCACTTGTAGTGAACTGCTTCTTCACCACTTTTTTTGATTTCTTCAGCAACCTTACGTGCAGCATCTTCATTGATGTCGGAGATAATTACTTTCGCACCGTCGGCTGCCAGTAACTTGGCTGTTTCACGGCCTATGCCGCTTGCTCCGCCGGTGATGACGATGACTTCATCTTTCATTTCATCATTCCTCCTATTTTTTGATGCTTTGTTACTGTTGGTCACTGATGGATATGTGCAACATTTCACCAATGGCAGCCATGATGGATGTCAATCCAGCGATAAGGGCGCCATAGGCAATGTTCCACTCAACCGACTCCATGGATTCTTCTCCAAGGATGGTTACTTCAATTTCCACATAATCGCCGATCATGAAAAATAACGCACCCGCAAGTACAAACATCGCTAAAGCGAATGTGTTTCCGCGTTTGAACACAAGCGTGAAAATGCCTGCAAAAACCGGTGCGATATACGCCACCATTGCATACATGTTAAGCGGCAAGCGCGCCTGGGCAATATCATCCAGCCCAAGGAAATCAAAATTTGCTATTTCTTTACCCCGCGCAATATCAAGGCCTCTGAATGTTTCACCTTCATAGGCAAGCGCCGGTAGAAAAACACTCGCACTCGCAATCACACCCAGAGCGAAAATGACATAGGGCAATAAACGTTTTAGTATAGTCTTGTCTTTCACACAGATGCCTCCTTTACACTCTCATTTTATAGTAGTCGCACGCGCGTGTCAAAACAATGCATCGTTTAATTAGTAGTCGCACGCGCGTGTCAAAACAATGCATCGTTTAATGCTTCTCACATCCA
>CAZOPM010000009.1:0-23664 GCA_964581705.1 uncultured Candidatus Izemoplasmatales bacterium | reverse complement strand
TAGTAGTCGCACGCGCGTGTCAAAACAATGCATCGTTTAATGCTTCTCACATCCATTGTTTACTCCAATGCTCAATGGCGCTCAGAACTCCCTGGAGTGCTTCCCCCTTGGGTGTCAGGGCATAGTGCACACTCAGAGGCGTTGAATCATCCACATACCGCTTGACAATATCTTGTTCACCAAGGTATTTTAAGCGGTCACTGAGAACTTTTGGTGATATCTTTAGCCGTGATTCAAGCGTATGAAAGCGCGCAGGACCCTCAAGGAGCGTGTGCACGATCAACCCCACCCATCGCTTTGACAAAAGGGTGGTGGCGGCTTCGAATTTAGGACACTGGGAATGGCTCATAATATCACGCCTTTGGTTTGGTCTTGAGAATACATGTGCTATGATAAGGGGGAGGTGAGTATATGGAATATGTATTTTTCGCTTTTTTCTTCGTCTTGTTTTGCATCATTCTCGGCGCCACAATAGCCCGCATTCTTATGCGGTTAAAAGCCGCACTCGCGTTTGTGGTGCCTTTGATTTTTTTCCTTGCGGCCACAAGCATTTTTCTAATGCCACTTTTCAGGGAAAGTGAAATGACACGCATCGGCTTTGCGGCAGGGGCGTCTTTATTGTTTTCCATGATTCTAACGCTGTTTTACATTATTTATATGTTCAACCATGAAGAAAAGGCCGAGTAATCGGTCTTTTTTATTTGACCTCATCGTCGTAATACTTTTTGGCCGCATCGGCCTCACCCTGAGTGAGGGAATGGCCATGCGCATGCCAGTGCAGGCAAACTTTTGCACCACAATCCTCCAGCAAAGATTCCACCCGTGTAGTGTGGTCCTTTGGACAGATGGGGTCATTCTCACCAGCACCGATGAATGCCTTGGCTGTTGCGCCCTGCATCATATTTCCAGATTCATAGGGAATCATCGGATGGTGTAAAAAGACCGCTTCAAACACACCAGCACTAACATATAGCGTGCTTGCGATGAGATTGGCACCATTGGAATAACCAATCGCAATCAGATGCGTCTGATCAAGGCCGTGTTTATCGGTGATGGTCTCAATGGTCTTAAGCGCAGCTTTGCTGCGTTTTTTTAAATCCTCCACATCAAAGACACCGGGTGATTTGCGTTTGAAGAACCGTCGCATGCCACGCTCAGACACATCTCCTTCAAACGCAACAATGTTCGCAGTGGGATCAATGTGCTTAGCCAGAGGCACCAAATCCTCTTTGCTCCCACCCGTGCCGTGGAACAATAAAAATGTTCGACTGCCTGCATTATCGATAAAGTCATAGTGCATGGAATCTCTCCTTATTTCGGGCGTTCGAGTTCAAAGACCTCGCCTAGTTTTGTATACTGATTGCCTCCAAGACGACCCACAAGGTCGAGTTTTTTCGCATCGATACGCCCTTCAGTGAATCCCTCGCGAGTGACTTGCATGCGCTTGATGCGACCAATCACCAAAACACCGGTGGTTTCATTGTCATCCTCAAGGTCGATCAAGCGTTCAACCTCACATTCAAAACGCACCGGACTCTCTGCTATGCCCGGTGCCTCAATCGATTGTGAACGAATGCTGTGCAGTCCTACGAGATCGACCTCGCTTTGATCGTTTTTATAATCACCGGAGGCAGCGTTAACCCGCTCAATCATGGCAGTGTCCACAAGATTAACCGTAAAATTATTGGTTCGCCTTATATTGGCGGCCGTATCCTTGGTTTTCCCTTGGCGCTTGCCAATGGAGACCATCACAAGTGGTGGTTTGACAGATACAACATTGAAGTAACTATAAGGCGCCGCATTATGCGTCCCATTTTCATTAAGCGTTCCAACAAAGGCGATGGGGCGCGGCGTGACACTTTCACTGAGTAACCCGTAAACATCGCGCTTTGCAAGCGCGTCGAGATTAATGGCCATCATATGGTCTTCAATAAATACTTGATTATTATCCACGCGGCACCTCCAAAGGCTTTAACCGTGACTCAATGCGTTTGCGGTAGGGCTCATAACGTTCAGGCAGCGTCAATGAATCCCCTAGGGTTTCACTGGGTTCATCTACATCGAAGCCCGGCCCGTCTGTAGCAATCTCAAAGAGTATTTTCCCCGTCTCACGGAAATAGATGGATTTGAAATATTTGCGGTCAATAAACGGCGTCACATGGTATCCCTTTTTGTCCACAAGTTCTCTGAACGTTTTGTGATGGGCATCTCCCGCCGCACGAAAAGCGATATGATGCACCGTTCCAACGCCTTGAAATCCGCGGTCTGCAGGTTTGATTTTCAAATCGATGACATCACCGAATTCGCCCTCGCCTTTAAACCGTTCATAATCATCCGATATCACATCAGGTTTTAATCCCAGGACATCACGCAAAAGGGGCTTAGTGGCCTCAGGGTTTTGTGAATAAAGCACAGCCCCATCAAACCCTTTGATCGCCTTATCCACAGTAATATCCCCATACGTGTAACTGCTGCGCTTACCCTTTTTACGCTCAACAAGTTCCAGGTTCAATCCATGGGGGTCATTAAAATGTAGATAAGACGTATCAAACCGTGTTACTTCCTCAACATCAACACCAAAAGATTGCAGGCGCGTGCGCCAAAAGTCCATAGACCCAAAGGGAATCGCATAAACAGTTACACCAACCTGTCCATCTCCTACTTTGCCTTGCATCGCATCTTCCCACGGGAAAAAAGTAATATGTGTGCCAGGGTCGACATCACCGTTGGAAAAATATAAATGATACGTTTCAGGGTCGTCATGATTCACAGTCTTTTTACTCAGGCGCATGCCTAAGACACGACCATAGAAATCAACGTTTTCCTGAGGATTGCCTACAATGGCAGTTATATGATGAATTCCTTTGCTTGGTGAAACCATTCAATCACCGCTTTCATAAGTATAGTTACTATTGATTAGATAGTAAAATGATAGCACAATTTATTATATCCAACAATTTTATTGCATTAAAAAATCTGCGCGCCCTGGGGCGCGCAGACACATCTTAAAGGTTTATATTGAATCATTTACACTTGATGCATTTTGTGAATAATCACGGCTGGAAAGCACCAAAGAATACGAGCCACGCCAAAATTGTTTTGGCAACTAAAGACAATACAATGTAGACCCGCTCACCATATAGGTAGTTTTTCCACTTACCCACTTGCAAATACTGCAATACCATGTTGACGGGGAACGTATTAAACGCTACAAAATAAGTTCCTACTATCGCCCATACAAACCATGGGACTTCGGAAAAATTACCGGTGCCGAACATATAAAGCAAAATCGCAATCCACGGTCCAATACCGGCAATGCTTCCCCAGATGAAAGGCCCCCAGTTAACACTATCCTTATCACGTTTTTGATTGAGCTGCTCCATCACAAGTCCAAATAGATTCATCGTAGCATTCAAAATGAAAATCAAAATCAGTGAAGCAATGTCATAAATCCCAAAAAGTGTCGCAATCAACACGATCATAATCGATGAGGACAGCGCATATTCGAACCAGCGGAACTTGTTGATGCCCTCTTTTAAGTCCGCTACATAGATGGCATTGGTTCGCTTTGGAACACTGATCAAGAAATGCGCAATAGCGGAAATCAATAAAAATGATGCCACCAGCACACCAAAAGGCATTGTGAATAAATCATCCGTGGACAAAATAAGCCCACCTATCTCAGGGTCGTATTCCAGATAGTTCTGCGTGATGACTGGCGCAAACTCTGAAACCTCCTGAATCACCACAAACGCCAACACAAACATAATGATTGCCTGGACTAAGTGCACGATCCCCATTTTGAAATTAAAGCGTCGCAAACGTTCAAAACTTAGTTTTTCCTCCATACAAATCCCCTTTCTATTTAAGTAAATTCATTATATCACAAAGCACCCTCGCTTTTTAATAAGTCTGAGGCTTTTTATTATTAAAAAAGCCCTGCAATAAGCACATAAAGCAACGGAATAATGAGCGCTGGAAGCATATTGGCAACTCTGAATGGTTCCTTTTTTATTTCCATGAAATTCAATCCCATCGCAACAAGCAACAAGTTTCCTACCATCGACATCCCCACGATCATCGCATCGCTTAAAAACATGCCAAGACCCATCGCACCCAGGGTAATCACACCCTGATACACCAAGACGCTAATGGCAGAAAAAGCCACACCAATGCCAAAAACACTCGCAAGCATTGTCGATGTGATAAAATCCAGGACACTTTTGATACCCAGTATAGTAATATCGCCATGCAACCCATCCTGAATCGCTCCGATGATTGCCAACGCACCAATACAAAAAATCATCGTCCCTGAGATGAATCCTTGTGCAACAGGCGGAAGATTATAGCGCTGTTCCATATGGTTAGCAAACGAACGCAACCGTCCATCAATATCGAGTTTTTCTCCGATTACAGTCCCAACCACCAACGAAATAATCACCAGCAGTTCATTGTGTGTGGAAATACCGTCCTCCTCCACAACCAAAAAGTCACTTAGAAACCATCCCAGTGACAAAGCGACAATCGCAAGCCCCATGGCTGTGAGAATAGGTTTTTGCAAGTCATTAGGCAGGCGTTTTTTAAAAAGCATGCCTACAAACGTCCCTGCGATAATCGCCAGAGCATTGAGGAGCGTTCCCATAATATCCCATCTTTCATTTAATCGTCTTAATAAGTATAGCACACATGCGCCAGTGAAAAAACGCTAATAAAAACACCAATCACTCAAGGGATTGGCGTCTTAAATAACTACTCGAACTCCATCGCCTATTTTCACCCGCGCTCAAGGAGCGCCACGGTTTCCACATGGGATGTTTGGGGAAACATATCCACAGGCGTGATTTGCTTGAGATCGTAGCCTTTCTCACGCATCGTTTTTGCGTCTCTTGCAAAAGTGGATACATTGCAGGAAATATAGATGATTTTGGGCACGTTCATACGCATGAGCGTCTCCAAAAACGATTTGTCCAACCCTTTTCTGGGCGGGTCGACAACAACCACATCGATGCCACTGTCTTTAAGGTAAGGCATAACTTTGTCCGCCGCGCCTACAATGAACGAGGCGTGCTCGATTCCATTTTTGCGTGCGTTGGCCTGTGCATTTTTGATGGCATGCTTGGATATGTCAAAACCGATGACTTTTTCCACATACTGCGAAAGCGCCAAGCTGATAGAACCTGTCCCGCAGTAAGCGTCCAAAAGCGTAGTATCCTTCTCACCGATTAATCCACCAACCTTCTTAAAGAGCACTTCGCTTTGTGAGGGATTGATTTGAAAAAAGCTTTGGTGACTCATTTCAAACGACACCCCGAGCAAGCGTTCTTCAAGTTTATCCTCACCATAAAGCACTTTTGATTTATTGCCGAGTCTGAAGTTTTTATCATGCGCATTGACATTGAGAATGACCGAGGTGATATTCGCGAAACGCTGCGTTATCTGCGCGACAAATTGATCTTTCCCAGGAAATTTTGACGTAGCCGTAATCACCACAAGACTGATCGAATCATAGGCTTCGCTTCTGCGCAGCATAATGCCGCGAACAATCCCTTTGTCAGTATGGGGGTTGTAGATTTCAATGCTTTCTTTGCTCAAGAACTGTTTAATTGCTTTAACAATTTCCGAATATCCCCTTGGATAAATATGGCAACGGTTGAGATCGATAATCTCATGCGAGCCCTTTTTAAACATGCCCGCCACAATCTTACCATCTTTTTCTCCAAAGGGAATCATCGCCTTATTGCGATAATAAAAAGGATTGTCCATGCCCACAGTTGGCGATACGTCCATATCAACACGACCGATTTTACGCAAGGTTTCCTTGACGCGATGTCGCTTAAAATCAAGCTGAATATCATAATGCATGTGCATTAGATTACATCCCCCGCAGTTGTCATAATGCCCGCACAGAGGTTCTTTGCGAAACGGAGAGACTTCTTTGATTTCAAGCAATTTGGCAAACCCGAAATTCTTATTCGTTTTCGTCACCTTAATCAGTGCGCGTTCCCCTTTGAGCGCACCCTCGACAAATAGAGGATAACCGTCGATTTTGGCAACCCCCATTGCATCATGCGTTAAATCTGTGAATGTTGCGTCGTATACTTTGCCGAGTTCAACCACACTTACCCCTCATTTCCAAATTAGTGACTCTGATATTGTTTGGCCAGGCCTCCACACGATGTTTCACGGTAATTGGCCGGCATATCTTTGCCAGTTTCAAACATTGTCTCAACCACAAGGTCAAATGATATTTTTCGTGATTCACTGAGGAAATACGCAAGCCCGCACGCATCGATTGCACGCAGTGCCGCAACGGCATTGCGCTCGATACACGGAATTTGTACGTACCCACCAATCGGGTCGCACGTCAAGCCAAGGTGATGTTCCAGAGCGATTTCCGCAGCGTATTCGATTTGATGAAGATTCAAATTGAAAAGTTCCGCATGCGCTGCGGCCGCCATGCTGCAAGCACTGCCAACTTCCGCTTGACATCCTGCTTCCGCGCCCGATATCGAAGCATTATGCTTAATCACGTTGCCAATCACACCCGCCGTGGCTAGGGCGTCCACCACATCCTCATCACTGAAGCCGTGGCGATCGGCCATGTATTTAAGTACGGCCGGCATCGTCCCTGCAGCACCACACGTAGGTGCGGTAACGATTGTTCCACCTGAAGCGTTCATTTCATTGACCGCAAACGCATAAGCACTGACCAAGCGGTTCTCCTTGATTTCAGATGGTTCTTTTTTCATTTGTTTGGTGTAAAGTTGCTTGGCTTTTCTTTGCACTTCCAGCGTGCCGGGAAGGATGTCTTCACGCTTCAACCCTTCTTCAATGGACGCCTGCATTGAACGCCATATACCGTGAAGAAAGGTACGTATATCACCTGATTCAAAACGGGCCACATAATCTTTCAGACGTATTCCCTCAGTTTCACAATACGCCATGATTTCGCTGAACGAATTGTGAGGGTATACATCCGCTTTTTCCGTATGCGCAACGCCCTCGATCTCTATGGACCCACCACCGACGCTGTAAACACGCATCATCCCCACTTCATTCCCCGAAGCATCATAAGCAAAAAAATCGAGCGTGTTGGGATGACGGTCGATAAACGTTGAGGAAAACACTACAGGAATATCACCAAGAACTTGCTTGACGACCCAGTCGGTCAAGTGTCCTTTCCCCGTAAGCGCAAGCGATCCGTAAAGAATAACTTTATACTGGTGATTCGGATAAGTTTTTTTAAAATGCTTCGCAGCGCGCTCAGGTCCCATCGTATGAGAACTCGAAGGGCCTTTTCCGACTTTATACAGTGATTTGATGCTTTTCATAACACCCTCCCCGCTCAGACATTAACAATTGTATTATATCATACAATTAATGAATTGGACGGAATGCCTTCACACAGAACCCTTAAAGGAATAAAAGCATACGTTGAAGGTCACTTTTGATCAACAGTGTGGCCCACTTGCAAAACGCGTACGTTTAAAGATTTCTTTTTTTACGCGGCGAAATAATGCATGCCCCGTTCTCATCAACTTCTTCGCAGCGTATGAGGGAATGGCGAAGCCCGAAGGGGCCAAACATTTCATAGACAAGCGTTCCCGCTATAACAACGAGTATCAGCATATTTCCCTGTGCAGTATCGGTCAATTGGCTCCTGGCATAAAAGGCCAAACCAAGTGCTGCCTGAGCTTGAGGGAGCAGACAAAAACCAAGATACTTGCGAAGGTTTTTTGACGATTTTGACAAAACACCCCCAAGGTATGATCCCCCAACTTTTCCAATGATGCGTAATGCGATAAATATTCCTGCATAAAGGAAAAATCGCCCAAGCGGCACTTGTGAGATGCCATCAACAACCATGAAAACAATTTCTGCACCAATGATAGTGAAAAATCCGATGATAATCGGTGGTGAAAATTGATCAATCATGTGTTCTGTCTCATGCTTGGCCAGTTTGGTGGAGGTGTTGGTGAACGTGATGCCTACCACCATAGGCAATAACACCGGAGATAAATGCACATGCACGCCAAAAAAGTAAAAGCCTCTGCTAGCAAACGCAATTGAAACCAATATTGCAACAACGGCACTGACAAACACAACCATGTCTTTATCCACATCGTCATAATCCAACCGGCGAATAAGCGTTCGCATAGCATAGCCAATCGCAAAACCGATTACAATGGAAAAAAACAACTCGTATACCGGACCGTGTAAAATGTCTAATAAAGATAGCGACGTCCCACCATCGACTGCAATCGCATAAGAAAGGGCAATACCGAAAAGAATGATTGCCAACGCATCCTCCACCCCATGCAAAGGCACAAGCGTATCCGTAATTTCTCCGCGGGTTTTATACCGTTTGGTCAAAAACAGAATCGGCCCAGGCTCAGTGGCTATTGCCACTGTCCCTAATAACAATGCGATATGAAGCTCCATACCAAACAAAAACAATCCAAGAGTTGTCAAAACAAAAACGAGAAGAGCCTGAGACAATGTAACTATGAGTATTTGGTTGCGCCGTTTCCACACTTTCTTGAAATCAAGTTCCAATCCGATAGAAAACGCGATGAAACCCAGAGCAAATGTCGTAAGATAAAAAAATACATCGAACAAATTAGTATGGCCTAGGAAAAGCAATCCCACACCAAACATCATCCCCACCGCTAGATATCCGCTGACATTCGGTATACGGAACCGTTCCACAATACGCCCAACGTATAATCCAGCGAGCACCATTAATACCACAATCAAAATAACGTCGTAACTCTGCAGTGTATCGCTAACGATATAAGTCATTATAAGCTCCTTAATAAGCAACTATACTTATAGTCTAACATAAAATATGTAATACAGATATGCGACTTATATTTTGTAGAGAATAGCACTATATCATTCTCTCAGCACATAAAAAACCACACCATTTCGCTGAACATCCTGTTCATGAAATGGTGTGGTAATGTATTGATTGGTAACGTGTCAGAAACTAATGTCCACATCAGCGCGTTTTTCAAGTTCCGCTTCAAAAAACTCTTTTTTGTGCATACCGATTTTTCCAGCAACAATGCTCGTTGGAAACGATACAATCTTGCGATTAAGATAAGCCACATTGGCGTTATACATGCGACGCGAGGCCTGAAGGTGCTCTTCAACATCCGAAATCGCATGTTGCAAGTTGGTGAAGACTTTCTCTGCTTTGAGATCAGGATACTGTTCTACGGCAACATTGATATCCGCCTGAACTTGGTTAAGCTTCTGCATGAATTCCTCTTTTTGCTCCATCGTAAGATCATCAGGCATCCCTTTGCGCCATTTGACAACATTCTCAAACGTCTGGGCCTCATGCTTCGTATAGCCTTTAACCGTATCGACCATTTTACCAAGCGTGTCAAATCGTTTGGTAAGAGCGACATCGATGCCGCTTTCTGCTTCTTCTACCTTGACTTCCGCACGTCTAAGCGCATTCATGGTTGAAATATACCAACCAATGATAATCAATAGCAGCAAAACAACAATCACAATAATAACAATTACTTCTGTAGGCATTACTTATCCTCCTTGAATATGGATTTGTTCAACTTGAGGTCATCGACCAAATCATAAACGACATCCACATCTTCCTTGAATGACTCGACCAATGATTCATCAATTTTCTTAAACGGGGTTACAGGGAATGTGGAACGATTATTGTTGATGGCGAAATACATTTTTTTATCCATAAAAGAAAATCCCAGTTTGCCAGGGTGCAGTTCTTCTATTTTCATCAACCGTTCCATGAAGTGAGGGGTCAATACATAAAACGCGGTATGCTTGTCAGTGGCGTAAGTATTGAATGTTTTGTTGAAATCAATGCTTTCGAGTTCAACTTTGCTATATTTTCGACCATCCTGAGGCTTGTAGTTTTCCAGTACCTGAAGGGGATGGTCAATGGTTTTGTGAAAATCAAACTCGAAAATTCGACCTTTGAAAAAAGTAACATATTCTACTTTGCGGCGAGTTTTGCCTTTGACTGTGTAATAACGCACACGTTTTTCCTGAAGGTGCGCATCCGAACTTTGGAAATCGACACCGTCAATCTCACCACTCAAGTAGTCATAGCTCTTAAATTTGTCTGCACGCTTTAAAAACCCGCAGCCATACACATTGTCTCTAGGCATCCCGCGTTTGGGTCTGAACTCACCATTGGTGATGATCGATGCAAAGTAATCTTTCAAAAACTTGCTTTTAAAATCACCCACAACCTTGTTGAATCCGAATACCGATACCAACAAAATAATGATACCGAGCACCAACAATACAATCCCAATCGTCTCCATGACACCCGTGGTAAGAATTAACAACACTATACTCAATACAATTACCGCGATACCACCAAGACCAATCAGTTCAAATCGTTTCTTTCGCGCCTGATAGGCTATCAACTTTTCACTCATAGCACCCTCCTTTATTTTAGTATACCAAAAGCCAATGAAAAGGGGAAAGCATTTTTGCTTTCCCCTTTCACTTCGCGATCGCACCTGCTCGCAGCGTTACAATCTTATAGTGTATTTAATTATAGTCAGTATTATACGCTTTGCGATTGATGGCCCGCTTGCCAACATCCTTGCGCACTGCGCATGCTTTGCGGCAGAAGTTTTCCTGATAATAGACATTGCCATAAAATGTATGAATGAATTCCACTGCAACCATCCTTTCTTTTTTAGTTTTATATATATAACAATTAATTTAATTAATGTATGTATAATATTTTATTATCTATAACTATATATTACTAACGTTACATACAATTGTCAATGATTTTCATAATATATTTAACTAATACTTAAATATAATAAAAAAGTTGATTAATTTAATTAACCAACATTTTTATTATGTATGTTTTTTAAGTTAAACGTCTTTTGAATATCCGGTAAGCTCCAAGGGACAGTAGCCCACAATACAACACACCAATCATCAAGTAAAGCGGGAATGAAAGATTGTGTGCATGATTAAGTAATTGTGCATCGACTAACAATCCCTTTGTTGGCCAGAATGTAGGCACAACGCCTATAAAATACTGCTTGAAGTCCTGCATCGCATCCAAAACAAGCACTGCTGGCATAAGAACGATAATCCCAGCACTTTTCATATATGCAAACCCTTCGATCTTGTTGTTGGCAAGTGCTGCGAGCAGCAACGCAAACACCGGAGTGAAAAGGCCTGCAACCACTGCATAAGCGATAAGTGAAGGAACACTGAAGCTATCAAACAGATTGACCCCGCCAAAAGCATACCGATCACCTGAAAGCAACTTAACACCGTAAATGGACCAAAATGCGGCATTGGCACTGAGCACACTTGAATAAACAGTCTTAAAAAGGATGTAACCTCCAAGGGAGACCGATGTCACTCGAATAGTATCAAGTGTGTTCTCATCGCGGTGGTCGAGCAAGGAAAACCCAAGCATGGCAGCTCCGGCAAATGGTGCGACATTGGCAAGTACAATCACGACAACCAGTGCCGCCATCCATTGTCCAGCTGGGTCATCACCATAATTTTCTATGAGTACCGGAAGAACAAATGCACCGATGACAATGAGTATAAGGGGATAAAGCAGCATAATCAATGTCATGTTGTCGCGCACAATGTTTTTCAGCTCGTATTTGAGCAAGGAAGTGTAACGGCGCATATAATCACTCCCCAATGGCTTTTTCAAGGTATTTTGGAAACACGACAAACACACCCAGGATGACACTGAGAATTAAAAGATACGCAGCGCCACCCACAAGCAACCATGGCGCGACATTCTCACCAAACGCCCAGTCTATCAACAGCATCGAAGCGTGCGTCGGTGAAACAAGCAATACGGTGTTGAGGGGTTCGCCAAGGACTCCAAGTGCATACATGATACTCGGGAACGCAAAGACAAGCGTGTAGATCATTGTCAAAGAAAGCAAGGTAGGGAAATCTTTGACCAATACCGCAAAAGTATAGCCGATCATCGCATGAGCAAGCGCCGCTAAAATAACAACCAGCATTAAAAGCCCAACGTTCACGCCGACACTGAAAAATATGATTGACACAATGCTTAAAAACAAAGCGGACTGCAGCGCAATATAAATTGCACTCACAAGCTTAGAAATTATGATTTCACCCATGCTGCTGGGTGTGATAAGCAGTGACTTGATGGTATTTTCCTGACGCTCATAAAACAATCCCGACCCAATCAAAATAACCGTCATAAGGGAGGCATCCATAAAAACAAAGAACGGAACGAACGCTCCCGCCTCATCGCGACCAATCAAAAACATCACCAAGACCCACAGCACACTGATCGCAAACCCCACTTGAAGAAGTTTATAGCGAATCAGTCGCTGGAATTCTCCGCGCACCAACATTACAAGACTACGCATCAGTAGTGTCTCCTGTCACCTTGATGAAGATTTCATCGAGCGATGTTTCTCCGCTGTGAAGTGATTCGATGGGATAGTTTTTTAAAATTGTGTGGAACGCCTCGTTCTCACCAATCCCCTCAAGAGAGAACACCTCGTTTTTCAGCGTACCCCCAAGCGTGTATTCTATGTTCAGTTCACGCCGTCCATAACGCTGCTTGAGTTCACGGACAGTCGAAATCTCCTTGATTTTCCCCTCAGAAATAAACGCAACACGGTCACACAGTTCCTCCACATCACTCATTAGGTGTGTGGATAAAATGACGGTACCACCACTGTTTTTAAACGCACGGATTTGTTCCTTGAGGATTCTCGCGTTTTTGGGGTCCAAACCATTGGTTGCCTCATCTAAAAAAAGGATGTTGGGATTATTGAGCATTGCGCGGACGAAATTGAGGCGCACCTTCATCCCTTTTGAGAAGGTAGAAACCAAGCGGTCCTTATCTTCAAAAAGACCAACGCTTTTAAGCAGAGGTTCTATCGGTGCCGATGAAGAATAAAGCCGAGCGAAAAACTTCATGTTCTCCATCGCACTTAATTTTGAAAAGTGCACAGGCAACTCAAACCCCACTCCAATATCCTCGTAAAATTCATTAGAATAATTTTTCAGATCTCTTCCCTTGTAGATAATACTGCCTTCGTAATGCTCCAAAAGACGAATTAACAATTTCTGTGTGGTGCTTTTTCCAGCACCCGAAGGACCCAAAAGGCCGAATATCTCTCCTTGATGCACATCAAAACTGATTCCGTCAATCGCCTTGATATTGTTCTTCGTGTAAGTATACGCAAGATTTCGCACCTCGAATATCTTCTCCATTAGCGTCACCTCTTCAATCAATTATGCCACGCTTTCACCCAAAACAAAAGCCCCTGAAACACTATGTGCTTCAAGGGCTTTTGCCTATGCCATTGATGATTTGATTTCCAGAATAACATCCCGGAGTTCCGCCGCTTTTTCAAAATCAAGATTTTGCGCAGCGCGTTTCATATCTTTTTCCATCTCATCGAGTGTTTTTCGTTTTTCCTCGCGAGACATTTGTGAAATCTTCTTGGCCTCTTGTTGGTCATCTTCAGCTTCGCGTTTGATACGTATCGATGCACGAACATCTTTTTTAATCGTTTGCGGTGTAATGCCAAAACGCTCATTGTGCGCTTTTTGTATACTGCGTCGACGATTGGTCTCATCCATCGCCTCCTGCATCGCGTCACTGATTTTATCCGCATAGAGCTTTACATGCCCCTCTGCATTGCGCGCAGCGCGACCGATGGTCTGGATGAGACTGCGTGCACTCCTTAAAAACCCTTGCTTGTCCGCATCCAAAATACCAATAAACGATACCTCGGGAAGGTCAAGTCCCTCTCTTAGGAGGTTGATGCCTACTAGTACATCATAGACGCCAAGGCGCAAATCACGGATGATTTCAATGCGCTCAAGTGAATCAATTTCGGAGTGCAGATAAGCGACCTTGATGTTTGATTCCTTTAAGTAACTGGTCAAATCTTCACTCATCTTGATTGTCAACGTAGTGATGAGCACGCGTTCGTTTTTCTCCATACGCGTGTGAATCTCCTCAAGCAAATCGTCAATCTGAGCTTCTTTGGGTGCGACTTCAACGTAGGGATCGAGCAACCCAGTAGGGCGGATGATCTGTTCAACCACATGAGATGAACGATTCATTTCATAGTCTCCCGGCGTTGCTGAAACATAGACCACCTGGTTGATTTTTTCATTAAATTCATTAAAATCAAGCGGTCGATTGTCCATCGCTGAGGGCAAACGGAATCCATAATCCACAAGCGTCTGCTTGCGAGCCTTATCGCCATTATACATCCCGCGTACTTGTGGAAGAGTCACATGCGATTCATCCACAATCAACAAATACTCATCACCAAAAAAGTCCATCAGTGTCGAAGGGGTTTCCCCAGGCCCCCGAAGGGCAAGGTGACGTGAATAGTTTTCTACGCCTTTGCACGTTCCAATTTCCCGGAGCATCTCTATATCATAATTCGTGCGCTGCTTGAGACGTTCAGCTTCAACAAGTTTCCCCTCGTGTTCAAAGTATTCCAGGCGTTCTTTAAGTTCTTCTTCGATGCGCCGAATCCCCTCTTCGAGCTTGTCCTTATTGGTTACGAACTGTGTGGCAGGGAAAATTGTCACTACCTCATAATCCTCAAGTATCTCACCGCTGATAACGTCGAAACTGCGGATGCGTTCTATTTCATCATCAAAAAACTCCACACGAATCCCAGTAGATTTTTGATAGGTTGGGAGAATTTCCACCGTATCCCCTTTCACGCGATACGTCCCCCGCTTAAAATCGGTATCATTGCGCTCAAAAAGCATGTCGACTAGACGAACCAACACGTCGTCGCGTTCAATCACATCGCCCACACGCAGCGTCATCGTCGCATTTTTATAATCCTCGGGATCGCCAATCCCATAGATACAGCTCACAGACGCCACAACTATTACATCACGGCGCTCCAGAAGAGAGGCTGTGGCACTGTGACGCATTTCATCGATTTCATCGTTGGTCTGCGCATCCTTTTCAATGAAAAGGTCTCGGTGAGGAACATACGCTTCAGGCTGATAATAATCATAATAGGATATAAAGTACTCCACACGATTATCGGGAAAAAACTCCTTGAATTCACTATAAAGCTGTCCAGCAAGTGTTTTGTTGTGGGCGAGGATAAGAATTGGTTTATCAAGGTCGGTGATGACATTGCTCATAGTGAATGTCTTTCCCGTTCCCGTAGCCCCAAGAAGCACTTGCTCAGTTTCCTGATTTTTAATATTTTCGATCAAATCCCGAATGGCATTGATCTGATCCCCTTTGGGATCATATTTTGTATGCAATTTATACATCGTTTACACCTCACGTTCACACTGTATTGTATCACAGGCAACATCTGTGTGATACAATATGCGGTGGAGATGATACCATGCATCCATTGTTAATAGGCATCAATGCCAAATATATTCACACAAACACCGCAGTCCGCTTGCTTTGGGCCAATACATCCCACCGAACAGACACTTTGGAGTATACCATCAAGGACGACCCAGACGCAATCATCAGCGAAATCTGCAAACACCGCCCGCTTTATGTGGGTTTTTCAGTATATATCTGGAACGTTGAGCTGATACAATCCATCGTTGCAACCCTCAAAGCCACCACAGAGATTCCCATAGTCCTGGGGGGACCTGAGGTCAGCTATGACGCTATGCACTTTTTAAAATCATGGGGTGTTGACGTTGTCATCAAGGGAGAAGGAGAACAAAGCATGGACGCGTTGTTCGACTACTTCAACGGTGAGTGCACGCAATATGCGCTTCCCAACGCCTCAACCCTTTCACACGATGCACCCATAAATGAAATCGATGACCTCGATGCACTGGCCTCGCCGCATTTCCTCGAAGAAACCAATCCGCCGAGCACCAGAATCGTTTACGTTGAAAGTTCTCGGGGATGTCCCTATAAATGCTCCTATTGCCTATCCAGCCTAGAGAAATCGGTACGGTTTTTTTCCATCAATCGCGTTCTTAAGGAAATCGACTACCAATTGAAACGCGGCGTAAAGACCATCAAATTCCTCGACCGTACATTCAACGCGAACCCTGATGCTCCGCATATCATTGACTACATCATCGACGCCCACACCCCTGGAAGTGTCTTTCAATTCGAAATGACGGGCGACACCATTTCAAACGCCCTTGTCCAACAGATTCACGCGCGAGCACCCAAGGGGCTTTTCCGGTTTGAAATCGGAATTCAGTCCACGCATACAAAAACGAACCTGTTAGTTGGCCGACACCAAAACAACGCCAAGCTTTTCAACACCATAAAAACCATCCTCGACAAAGGCATTATCACACTGCATCTCGATTTAATCGCAGGGTTGCCCCAAGAAGACCTCACACGATTCAAACAAACATTCAATGAGGTCTTCGCCCTTGGAGCCAGTGAACTTCAGCTTGGATTCTTGAAAATGCTCAGAGGAACACGCATTAGAGAAGACGCTGCGCGTTTCGCCTACACCTATGATTCCAAAGCCCCCTATGAAATCACATCGAACGATGTTCTGAGTGCCACTGATCTAACCCGTATAAAAAATGTCGAGAGCATGTTGGAAATTTTTCATAACAAAGGCTATTTCAACGACACCTTGTTTACCTTGATCATGGCCTATTCATCAGACGCGTTTGATTTTTTTGAACAGCTCTACACCGCCTACACACACAAAAACATGCCATTCCGCGGATATCAACTCGATGCGCTTTATGGCTTCATCAGTGCTTTTTTACAAAGCCTGGGGTTTGCACAACACGCCATCGATACACTCAAATGGGATTTTTTAGGCCATTTCAAAATCAAACCCAAGCCCTACTTTGAGAAAATCAGCGACAAAGCACTCAGACGCAGCATCCTCACCACCCTGCACAACCGCGAAACCATTAATTTGCAAACGCTTTACAAACACACCCTCATCGCACCCTACAAGGGAGATTATCTAGTGGCACTTTACAGTGGAACCCACTCGACACTCTATCGAATAAAGAAAAATTGGTTAGCTACGTGAGCTAACCAATTTTTTTAACTGTTATATAGTGTAATCGTACTTTGTAAAAGATCATTGATCTGACGAGATTTATCCCAGTCGTTATGTGGACTGTTGAGCGCAACCACACCCCCAAGCAGCAAAGCTTCAACAGTTCGCTTACGCTCCAGGGGAACATCATCGCGTAAAATATTTTCATCTATTCCCTTTTGAATAATCGCATAATACCGAGCCTGCACCTTTTGCATCGCTGATTTAAAAAGAACGTGAATGCGTTGCTTCTCATCATCAGGAAGGGTTGCGACCATGGGATGACGCATGTAGGTGTGCATCATTTGATTGTTTTCCCCAAGACTCAGGAAACGTTCGATATGCTGGGAAAATGCATCATTGAAATCCAGATTATCAAACGATTCCATCATCAAAAGCGTCTGTGTGTTTTTATCAATCAATCGACTCAGCGCCTCAACAATCATCGTTGTCTTGTCAGTGAAATATTCATAGATTGAACTTTTTGCCAGATTCGCGTGTTTGGCAATATTGTTTATGGTCAGTGACTGACCACTTTGGGGTTGTGCAAGAAAATCCAGCACAACGTCCAATATCTCTTCTCTTCTTCCTTCCATATCAGTTCAAAATCCTTTTGAGATACTCATCCATCGCCTGAGTATCTACTGTCTGAGTGGATTGAGTTTCAATAGGCTGTTTTGGCACAAAGGCCATCATCAGTCCAATCACCACCACACCAAGAAGCGCTGCGCCGGCCAATAGGACCATATCCGCAGAATAAAGCCACCAAGCACTCAAGAGGACTACCAGGATGAAAAATCCGCCGATAATATAGCGCGTGTAGACACTGAGCGCATAGTACATGATTGGAACAACAAATATCGTAAGCAATGTCGCATACACCAGCCCACCAATGGCAGTAAACGCCAGAGGCTGAATGAGTTCTGCGCCCTCTCCAAGGCCAAATGCCATTCCCGTAAGGGCCAAAATCGTCGTAAGAGCCGTCATGAAGATAGGCCTTAGCCGCACGCGACCGGCTTGGAAAATAGCTGCTTTGAGTCCAAGGCCACGCTCTCTCAACTGATTGATGTAGTCCACAAGCACAATGCCGTTGTTCACCACCACACCGCTAAGAATCACCAGTCCTATCAGTGCAATGATGCTTACAGGGTCACCAGAGAGATACAACAAGCCAAATCCTCCCGTAAACGCAAGAGGTATCGTAATCATGATAATGAATGGATAGATAAAGGATTGGAACTGTGAGGCCATAATCATATAAACAAGCATGATGCCTATCGCACCAATCAACAACATGGTCTCAAGGGTTTCCTGAATTTCCTCACTCTCACCCATGAGCGTCAATTCAACACCACTGGGCGCTTCATAATCATCAAGAACTGTCTCAACATCCTCTGCTACAAGCGTTGCGTTGGCGCCACTTTCAAGCTGCGCATCGACAACGATGTTCCGCGCTCCGTTAAAGCGATTAATTGTTGTGAAACCAGGCGCCATCTCAACATCCGCAATATCGCTGAGCGCAACAGTTTCACCCATTAAAGTCTCACCTACCACAAGCGCTTCAAGCTCTCCGAGGTCTTCGATGTTTTGACGAGTAGTTTCCTCTTCATCATAGACATAGACATCATAGGAGCGGTTATCAGACTGCAGGGTCATCACCACTGAGGGTTCTGATAGATACTCACTGACTATCTGCAGAACCTGAGCGTTGGTAAGCCCGACTTCTATGGCAGCGTCCTTGTCCACAGTAATGCGAATTTCCTGCGAAGCAGCATCATAACCGGGGTCGACATGTTCAATGCCGTTCACCTGACTCAAAAGAGCAGTAAGGGAATCGGCCTCTTCTCGGAGCAAATCAAGGTCGTTGCCGCTGACGCGCACTTGAACCCCGCTACCCACAATTTGGTCCATGTCACCTTCAGTGCCTATAATGTCCGCTTCAAACATAGGATAATCCGCTTCGATCATAGTGCCAATGACATCATTCATCACCTGAGTCGTGCGTTCGCGGTCATCGCTAAGCACAAGGTTGACATTGGTGGTTTGTTCAGTGCTTCCTAGTTGTCCGCCCATCATACCAAGGCCATCGCCTCCAACGGTAATGCCCACCGATTCAACTTCCTGATACTCTAAAAGATCATCGCCAAGGGCATCGAGATTGTCACTAAGTGTTTGAAAGGCCATGGCGCTTTCTCCCTCGGAAGGTTCAAGCGTAATCATCAGCGTTCCCTCGTCCGTTGCAGGGAAGAATTCAAAGCCACGGCTTGTGGCCAGCAATACAGCACCGCCAAATAAGACAAAAACGGTAATCATGACTACGCTTTTCACTTTGAAAAGCCCGTTGAGAACAAACGAATAGGCGTTTTTAACTTTTTCCATGAAAGGCTGTTTATCGTTCGTGCGTTTCACAGAAGCTGATTCATCCGCTTTCATGATACGGTTGGCCACTGTTGGCACAAAAGTCAGCGCAATCAAGAGCGATGCAAGGAGTGAGAATGTGATGGTAAGGGCAAGTTGATAAAATATTTCTCTTATAAAGTCTTCGATAAACATGATGGGCAAAAATACACCGATGGTCGTCAGCGTCGAGGCAATGATAGCACCAGCAACCTGATGCGCACCATTGATCGCTGCTTCCTTGTTGGAATGCCCCTCCTTTTTAAGCCGGAAAATATTCTCAATAACAACAATGGAGTTATCCACCAACATACCAATCCCCAGGGCAAGTCCGCCAAGTGAGACAATATTGAGCGTGATTCCCGAGAGATACACCAACACAATCGCAAACAATAGACTAATGGGAATGGCAACACCGACAATGAACGTTATCCTAAAACTCCGTAAAAAGACAAGCAAGATAAATACGGCCAACAACCCGCCGATTAAAAGGTTGTCCGTTACCGACCCGGTAGCCTGTTCAATGTATTCTCCCTGGTCGAGCAACATGGTGTATTCAAACCCATCTTCCTCATCACTCAGGCGAGTAAGTGTATCATTGACTTCCGCAGTCACATCCGTAGTCGCGTATTCTGAGCCCTTCTGAAGACTTATGGACATGGCATTTTCACCGTTGACTTTCGAATACTGACGATCCATATGATCTATGAAATCAACATGCGCGACATCCTCAAGGTGAACTTGCACAGGATCAGCGCCCGGTAATGGAAGGTCGATATCAAGTATTTTGAGCGTACGCATCTCATCCATACTCTCAAACGCATCCCCTACACGCACTAAATGAGAAGTGTCCTCCATCTCAACAAATCCTGCAGGGAAGGAAAAGTTTTGCGCCTGAAGAACGCCGCTTATGAATTCTTTATTCAAAAGTCCTTCTTCTAAGGACCCGCCAAATTCATCCTCATCGATCATATCCTCAAAATCGGCAAGCATCACTTCCAATTCATTGTTGATGGCATCAATTTCATCTTGATCGAGCGTGACACGGACCTCCGATTCATATCCACCGGATATGTTGAGTGAGGCAACACCGCCAATACGCTCCAATTCTGGAGTGAGGGTATCATCCACCCACTCTGTAAGTTCCTCAATGTCCTTCCCCTGGTGAGACACCGAAAAGTTCATGATGGGAAGCATATTGGGATTGAGACGCATGATGTTGGGGTTGCTCGCATCATCAGGTAGGTTATCAAGCAGATTATTGAGCTGTTCACGCATTTCAATCGTAGCTGAATCCATGGCCGTATCCGTTGTGAACTCAAGGATCACTAAAGAAAAGTTCTCATGAGACTGCGTCGTCACTTCACTAATGTTCGTCGTTGTTTGAAATGCACGCTCAAGGGGAACCGTCACGTCCTGCTCAACCTCTTCAGGCGACGCCCCCGGATAGGTCGTGGTCACAACCGCATAGGGTAAGTTTATATCTGGAAACAAATCCGTTGTCAGACGAGTGAAAGAAACGACACCAAACACACCGACCGCTACGACAATCATCAAGACTGTAATAATTTTTTCCACTGAAAACGTAATTGCATTTTTCATATTTTACACCTCTATCATTTATTAGATAATCAACATTAAAATACCGACCGAACATTCGGTCGGAAATTATTATACCATAGTCTTCATATTATTCAACGACGGTGCAAATAAAAAACACTTCCTTTGTGGTATTCACAAAGGAAGTGTGGCTCATACATCGATAATTCGAAGAGAGTTTGTGCTTGTTCCCAGTGGGAACCCGCCTGTAATGATGACGCGTTGACCACTGTCTATGTAATTTTCCTTTTTAACAAACGCGATTACACGCTTGATAAGGTCTTCAGTGTCCGTTCCGAGTTGGAAGACGATGGGCTTGACGCCGTGGTGAATCGCAAGGGAGCGTGCAAGCTCCTCGGTGGGAACGAGTGCGATGACCATCGTGTTGGGACGATTTTTACTGAGCAGGCGCGCCGTCGTTCCGCTTACGGATGGCGCAATCACTAAGTGGGCGTTGCCTTGGATGACCGCATGGGCTGCGGACATGGCGATATTGGAAGGAATATCACGCTTAAGGTCGGCATTCGCGCGAGCGACCCACTCACTGCGCTTGACTTCCCTTTCCATCCGGCGGGCGATATCGCGCATCACTTTAACGCTTTCCACCGGATATTTTCCGATGGCGCTTTCTCCGCTAAGCATAGTCGCATCCGTACCGTCCATGATTGCGTTGGCCACATCGGACACCTCAGCACGCGTAGGCTTGGGGTTTTCCTGCATGCTTTCAAGCATCTGCGTGGCCGTGATTGTTATTTTGCCTTCACGGTGACAGCGTGCGATGATGTCTTTTTGAATGACAGGAACTTCCTCGGGTGGCACTTCAACACCCAAATCTCCACGGGCAATCATAACCCCGTCGGCCACATCAATGATGTCATCAATGTTATTGACGCCTTCCTGGTTTTCGATTTTGGCAATGATTTTAATGTCATGGCCGCATTCATCGGTAATTGCTTTGACCGCTTCTACATCAGAGCGGCGTCTCACAAAGGACGCTGCGATGAAGTCGAGTTTGTTCGCGCAAGCCCAGCGAATATCGGCATCATCCTTCTCACTGATAAAATCCTGTGAGAGCTTGATGCCTGGAACATTGATCCCGCGACGGTCCTTGATGGTATGCGTATTGAACGCTTGAGTGTATATAATTTTTTTCTGCATGTCTATATCTGTAATCTTGAGACTCAGATAGCCATCATCAACAACAATGTTTCCCCCGACCTTCACGTCTTTATATAATTCAGGATAATTGACGGAAAACTTGTCCTTGTCTCCTAAAATCTCATCCATGTGAATGGCAACTTCCTGGCCGACTTTAATATGGGCAACCCCATCTTGAAAATGATGCGTACGTATTTCGGGGCCTTTGGTATCAAGCAATCCCCCTACATGAGTATCCATTTCCTTGTTTAACTCACGCAGCGTATCCAGACGCTCTTTGTGTTCCTCATAAAATGAGTGGGAAAAATTCAGACGCATGACATTCATACCCGCTTCAATGAGGGCACGCATGGTCTCTTTGGTTTCCGTTACAGGACCGATGGTACAGACAATTTTTGTTTGACTAAATGGTATCATGGTAGCCTCCTTAGTTTTTGAGTTGACCGACCAAACCATAACGCTTGTTTGGAATTTCCTTGACCATTTGCAATGCCTCTTCCATGGGAATGTTAACGAGTTCTTTCCCTTTGGAGGCGATTACTTTGCTTGAATCATAGTTCTTAAGAAGTTTAACCGCTCGCTCCGCCATTTCCGTGGCGAGCACCCGGTCGAACGCTTGCGGGTCACCTCCGCGCTGGGTATGCCCCAAAACGGTGGCCCGTGTTTCATGACCCGTATAAGCTTCAATATCTTTTGCAAGTGCACTGACATCGGTCATATTTTCTGTCACTACAACGATGGCGTGTTGTTTGTTGCGGTCAAACGATGATTTGATCGCATCCAGCGTTTTTTCTTTGTCAAAACCCGTCTCAGGCGTAACAATGAATTCACTACCGCAAGAAATCCCTGCATAAAGCGCAAGATCTCCGCAATTGCGGCCCATCACCTCAACAACACTGCATCGTTGATGGGAAAAAGAGGTATCTCGAAGCTTATCGATCGATTCGACCGCGGTATCCAGTGCAGTAAAAAATCCAATCGAGTATTCGGTTGCGCCAATGTCATTATCAATGGTTGCAGGAATGCCCATGGTGAATATATCGTTCTTGGACAAGGCGAGGGCCCCTTTGAACGACCCATCGCCGCCAATGACAATCAAACCTTCAATATTGAGCGCGCGCAAGTTATCCACAGCAAATTTTTGATATTTTTCCTGCGTGAACTCTTCAAAGCGGGCGCTTCCGAGCATCGTTCCCCCGCGATTGATAATTCGAGAGACATCTTTTCGCTTGATGGGATGAATGTTGTTTTCCACCAGTCCTTTGAATCCTTCATACACACCAAAGGGTTCGATGCCGTAATGTAGGCAGCTTCTTACTACCGCTCGTGTGGCTGCGTTCATGCCCGGTGCGTCTCCACCGGATGTGAGTACTGCAATGCGTTTCATTTTTTTCGCTCCATTCTTGCTGCATATTCTTTAAATATTATATCAAAATTCACCCTGTAATTAAACACTGGGTATGTGCATTTTCTCAACCACAAA
>CAZOPM010000008.1:0-53152 GCA_964581705.1 uncultured Candidatus Izemoplasmatales bacterium | reverse complement strand
TTTTAATGTCGTTATTCGCTGGTACGCCGTGCCTTGGTGCGGATTTCTTCTTCAATCATATCGATAAAGGCATCAAGGGCTACAGTGTGTTGCTCGCTGGCACCATAGCGACGGTAAGTGATCGTCTCATTATCCACTTCATTGTCCCCAACCACCAGCTGATAGGGGATTTTATGTGTTTGCGCTTCACGGATCTTATATCCGAGTTTTTCTTCGCGCATGTCGATTTCACTGCGCAGACCGCGCTTGATAAAGCGATCATTGAGCTGTTTAGCAAAATCCGCATGCGCATCGAGACTAACAGGAATCAGTTTCATCTGAACTGGCGCAAGCCAAAGGGGGAACGCGCCCTTGTATTGTTCGAGCAATATGCTCATCAAGCGCTCCCACGTAGAAATGAGTCCACGGTGGATGACCACGGGGCGATGCTTGTTGCCATCTTTACCCACATACGTAAGGTCAAAGCGCTCAGGCAAAAGGAAATCAAGCTGCACTGTGCTCATCGTGATGACCTTATCCATCGCCGTGCGCACCTGAATATCAATTTTAGGTCCGTAAAAGGCCGCTTCGCCTTTTTCTTCACGGTAATCAATGCCCTCCTCATTAAGCAGGGTCTTGAGTGTCGCTTCCGCTTCGTCCCACAACTTATCATCATCATGAAACTTGCCTTTGGAAGCGTCACGAAGCGCAAGTTCTACATAGTCGATGCTCAGATCGAGGTCATCAATGACACGGTTGATCAAACGATAGGCCCCTAGAACTTCTTGCTTAATCTGATCTTTGCGCGCAAATATGTGTGAATCAGTGAGCGTCATCGCACGAACTCGTTCAAGTCCACTGAGTGCTCCTGATGCTTCATAGCGGTGTTGCGTCACAATCTCCGCGTAGCGAATAGGAAGCTCACGGTAGCTTCTGAGTTCGCTGTTAAAAATGATCATGTGATGCGGACAGCTCATGGGACGAAGCACGAATGTTTCGCCTTCACTGTCTTTCATAAGCGGAAACATGTCCTCACTGTAATGGTCGAAGTGACCACTGGTTTCATAAAGCTTGCGGGTCCCCAAAACAGGGGTGGAGACATGGTAATATCCGTGTTCACGCTCGATTTGGTAGACATAATCTTCAAGCGTGCGGCGAATCGTGTAGCCATTGGGAAGCCAGATGGGCAGTCCCTGCCCCGCAGTGGAGTCGATCATGAAGATGCGCTGTTCGCGCCCGAGCTTGCGATGATCGCGCTCTTTTCGGTCCTTCAAAACTTCAAGGTAATGGTCGAGGGCTTCTTGGGTAAACCAGCTCGTCCCATAAATCCGCTGCAACATCTCGCGATCGGAATCCCCGCGCCAGTAGGCCCCGGCGACACTCAAAAGCTTGAAGTGTTTAATGTGTTTCGTATTGCCGAGGTGACCACCGCGACACAAATCGACAAACTCTCCCTGGGTATAGATGGAAATGATTTCCCCATCCTCGAGGTCGTTGATAAGCTCAATTTTATAAGGGTCGTTTTCAAACCGTTTAAGGGCGTCTTCTTTCGTAATCTCCTCGCGTTTCATGCCCACTTGTTCCTTAACGATTTTTTTCATCATCTGTTCAATTTTGGGCAAATCCTCGTTGGTGATGGTGTGTTCAGTCGCCACATCATAATAAAAGCCATCCTTGATCGCAGGTCCCACACCGAACTTCGCATCCGGATAAAGGCGTTTGATGGCCTGAGCCATGAGGTGAGCAGTGGAATGATTGAGCACTTCAAGCGCCAACTCATCATCCCGTGTGATCAGATGTATCTCACTGTCTTGCATGATAGGGCGGTTACGGTCATATACCTCACCATTGAGGTAAGCGGCAACCGTCTTCTTCTTAAGTCCGCTGGCGATCGACCCGGCAATATCCTCGGGTGTCACGCCCGCTTCGAATGATTGGGTGTTGCCATCTGGAAATGTAATCGTAATCATTGTTGGTTCCTCCTGTCATCATAACGCGCTTCGTTTATTTTATCTTTCTCAAGTATGGCTTCTTCCAAATCGATTGCATAAATGTTGGCAATGTGGGTCACGTAGTGGAGCACATCGTAAAGCTCATATTTAATTTCTTTTTTACGAGTATCACTCAGCCCTTCTTGGTGCTCTTTACGCATCTCTACGGAAAGTTCACCCACTTCCTCGAAAAGCTTGAGTACGACTTCGTGTTTCTTATCCGGGTGAAAGTCGATTGTCCGGATGTGCTCTTGGAGCTGTTTGATGGTCAGGTTTTTGTTTAACACGCTATCCCTCCTAATGATTAAAAAACGCCCTTAACACATGTTAAGGACGACATTGCCGCGGTACCACCTTTGTTCATAAGCGCTCTGGCTTTTAACGCAAGCGACACGGAACACTCTTTCGAGGTCAACTTCAAGGGAGTAATCCACCCACAGCAGCTTTCACCGTCCTGCCTCGCTTTGTTTGGGTCCGATTATGACCTTTTCATCGTTGTTAAAGATATGATAATAAAGAAATGGTCAATTGTCAATTATTTCATGTTGATGGGACTTGTGAGGTTTTTTATGCGTTCTATGATACGGTATCCCTTAATTTTCTCTTGTTGCTGGTCATTGCTTATGTAGTATTTGCCAAGTTCACTCAAAGGAACATTCGATGAAAAGAAGGTCGGTTTCTCATCAAGCAGCCTGTACTGCAAGATCGGTCCCAACACTTCATCTCGAATCCACGGGGAAAAGGATTCCCCGCCGATATCGTCGAGCAATAAGATATCCGCGCTTTTAAGTCGCGTGATGCGCGCTTCGACTTCACCGGTCTTGATGGCGCTTTTGATTTCCCTCACCAAGTCAGGATAATACACAATGATTACATTCGCACCCAGATGCGAAAACTGATTGGCGAGCGCTGCAAGCGCGTAGGTTTTCCCTATTTGATAGCGTCCATGCAGATAAAGGCCCTTGATGGATTCACCCTGGTCGTATTGATTGGTCAGTCCGATGATACGTTTGTATAAATCTTGGCGTTCGGGCGTGTCCATATAAAAATCTTCAAGCGTCGCTTCATAAATCATCTTGGGCATAAAAAGCGCATCGATGCGCTTTGAAGTGCGACGTTTGGCTTGATGGGCCTTGAGATAGCTACAGGGTTGATACTCAAGAAAAATCTGACCACGCCGATACGCGAGCACCGGCTGCATACCCGTTGTATCCTGCTTGCAAGCATGCAGGCCCGGGCAATTCTCACAATGGGCGATTTCCCTGGTATATGTGAGCAATTCGTTGAGCGCATCCTCAATCACATCAGAAGGAATATCGTGTTCAATGAAAAACGGTTTGAGCCGTCCGTCCTCACTGAGGGTTTCGGTGATGGATTCGATCAGCTGTGGATTGTCCTCGAATCGGTTGTATTTTTTCATACTATTCCTCCTGATTGTTCATGTAATCGTCAAACCAGTCGACCTTGGTGTCTTCGGGTTTTTCCGTATAACTCCGCTTTTGCGGTCTTTGCTGTTTTTCTTTAAGGTTGCGTTTGCGCTTTTTAATATGTTCTACCGCCATTTCCGCACTGGAAACGTCGCTGCGTTTCCATTCAGTGGCGACTTTTTCAAAATAGTTATAACTGGGAAACGCATTGTCAAGCTGATGAAGAACGTAAGCGATGAGTACGTTGATAACCTCATGCTTTAACCCGGACTCACTGATCAGCCGCTCAAGCGTTGCAAGCTCACTCTTAGCAGCGCCAGTGCCGGTACTCGTCTCTAAAAACTCCCGCGGGTGAAGCCGCTTGAAATACTGCAGTGAATTTTCGGGGGTGGTTTTGTGGATGGACTGATTGGAATTTCTGTAATTATCCTGTGCAGCGGCCACAAGCGCATCGATATCGACAGTCTCACCGGTGTGTGCGTGTTTGATAAGCGCACTCAAATCCTTTTCACTGAGCCTGTACATATGAGCAATCTCTTGAAGTTTTTCTTTAAAACGCTTTGTTTTCATTTTTGAACACCGCAGAGACTGGGGAAGTCCCTCGAGGACCAATTCAATATCGGGCGCGCTTTGATATGACACTTTATGCGTTTCGTCTTGTGTGTAGGCGGCTCTGGGCGATGGGGTGTCATCGGCCAGAGGGGCAAACACTTCATCGAAAGCAACAGAGATATTTTTCTTTTCGGCCTTTTGCGGGCGCGTAATTTTAAAATGTCCGATCAAATCATTATACCGCGCTTCCCCTACTTCGTGTTTCAAATAGGCACCGAAAGGAGAATCTTTGATGAAAGCATCCGCACTCATGGGCTGATAGAGTTCCACCGTGAATCCTTCCTCATCCTTGTAGGTCTCAATCAAGCCACAAGCCTCGAGTTTTTGCCGAGCGGGCTTGAGTGTGTGAGGGGTGAGGTCGGTGATGTCATAAATGAAATCCAGGGGATACTTCGCAGACCGCATTGAAGAGCGGTCTAAAAGTGCGTGCAGCGTGCCATAAAGCACGTGCGCATCTTTTCCGATGATGGGCATATAAAGCAGTGACAAAACAAGGTGATTCGTATGCGTCAGCTCCTGCTTGGCCGCAACAGCAATCAGGGTGTGGCGGGGATTGTCTGCCATGATGACCTCCTAGAGTCTCGCTTTGATTTTTTTGAGGACCTTCTCAAAACACTTCCTCGTTTGGAGGATGCTTTGGGAGTTGTCGATGGTGAAGTCCGCCATTTCCCGTTTTTTGGAAAGGGGCATCTGGGCTTTGATTTTTTGTTTCGCATACGCTTCATCAATGTTTTCACGGCTCATCAGACGTGAAACTTGATCTTTTTGCTTAGAATAGACCACTAGGGTGTAATCACATAGCGCGTCGAATCCAGCCTCAAAAAGCAAGGGGACATCAATGACGATAATTTCTTCTCCCTCATCGGTGTAATACTCAATTTCATGTAGCGTGTGTTCTTCGACTTTGGGATGGACAATTGCGTTAAGGCGGGCTCGTTGGTCCTTGCTTGAAAAAATGATTTTTGCAAGCTTGTTGCGATTGATTGTGCGCGAGGGCGTGAGAACTTCCTCACCGAACGTTTCGACAATGCGTTCAATAACTTCGCTGTCGTGGTCTACAAGCTTTTTGGCGATGGTATCCGTATCAATCACGGGAATATCGTTGTCTTTAAACATTTTGGAGACTGTGGATTTGCCACTGGCAATGCCACCTGTGAGTCCTATGACCAATGCCATGCTATCACCTCGTTTTACCTTTGGCAGTGTGGGCACACATACGTGCCTCGACCGCCGACTTTGATTTTTTCTATGCGCGCGCCACACTGCGGGCACGACTGATGTTCACGCATATGGACGTTCAGCTCATTTTGAAACCGTCCACTAATTCCCAGGGAGTCTGTATAACTGCGAATTGAGGACCCACCGAGTGTAATTGCTTTTTCCAGCACTTTCCTAGCGCAGCGTTCAATGGCTGCATAGGCCGCCTCACTTATCTCATGGGCGTAACAAGAAGGATGCACACCGGCACAATAAAGCGTTTCATCAACATAAATATTGCCCAGTCCACTCACTACGCTCTGGTCGAGCAGCACCGATTTTATCGGGCGCCTTGATTTATGAGCAGCGATATATAGCTGACCCCAGGGATAATCCGGGTCAATGGGTTCCCACCCTATATTTGAAAGGGGCGGGTGTTTTGTATAGTCGTGGGCGCTTCGCACATGAAACGTGCCAAATTTTCGCACATCGTGATAGCGCAGGGTCTCACCATCATCAAACACAAAATCCACATGATCGTGCTTGCCTGGGGAAACAATGCTTTCTTTGAGAAAGTATTTGCCTTCCATGCGCAGATGCGAAAGGAGAACAGTGTCACCCAGGTCGAACACTAAAAACTTACCATGACGCAAAACTTCGCGGATGGTCCGGTTTCTAAGACGCTCCACCATCTCAGTAGGCGATTCCGCCAATTTGGGGTAATGCAGTACCACATCACGAATGCGTTTTCCCTTGACCAAACGGTTCAGTGAGCGTCTAACCGTTTCGACTTCGGGCAGCTCAGGCACTACTCTATCACCGTGTAACGCGATGTGTCATACCGATAATTGACCCGTTGATTGCTGGATTGAGGATAACCAAGGGCAATGAGTGAGAACGGTTTAAGCGAGGAATCGTGTGTTACGATTTCACTGACTTCTTTCATGCGCTCTTCTCTGGGATAAACGCCTATCCATACACTGCCAAGTCCCTGATGCGTCGCTTCCAGAAGAATATTTTGTGTGGATGCGGCCATGTCCTGGGGAATCATCATTGGACGTTTGACATTCTCATCATACAGCGTAAGAATTCCAAGCGGTGCTTCCTTGAGTGGCCAGGCTCCTTTTGAAATGCCGGAGAGTCTCTCAAGAAGCTCCCGGTTTTTAATCACGATGAAATACCAGGGTTGTTGATTGGTGGCGCTAGGTGCCTGCATCGCACTCATCATGAGGCGTTCAACCACCTCATCAGTAATTTTTGACTGCAAAAATTTTCTCACACTGGTTCTTTGTAAACAAAGACTCATACTCATACCTCCTGTGGATTGACGTGCACGATAACATGTCCGATTTTCGGATCTTCGTGCAGTCTTTTTTTTACATAATGGGCGACATTGTGTCCATCCTTGACACTGATGGATGCATCCACGCGGATATTAACCATCACCTGGTAATAATGACCATACACAATCATCGTCAATTTATCAACATCTATCACGCCTTCGACTGCCAAAACTTGTTGTTTCGTCTCGGCCTTCACCGCATTGGAGGCGCTTTTTCCAAGCATAAACTGAATGGCGTCCAACAAGATAAGAATTCCTATGCGCGCCACAAACAAAGCAATCACAAGCGCCGCAATCCCATCAGCATACAAGAGCCATCCAACCCCGGTTAAATTACCGAGAACACCGAGGGTAACCCCCACAATCACTACACCAGAGGCAACCGCATCGGACAAGGATTCATCAGCACTTGCATGTAGAATATGCGAATCCATCATAACGGCATGATGCTTGACGTATCGAGAAAGCAGCCACTTCATGACAATAACCACGACCACAACGCCGATGGCATAAATCGATGGGGCACTGGGCGGTTCGGTGATGCGCGAGGCAAAACCAAGAAGGAGCTGATAAGCCAAAATCAGCACCCCCACCCCCAAAAACATACTCAAGACATATTCAGCCTTGCCATGACCGATGGGATGGTCCGCATCCGCAGGCTTTTGGGATTGTCTGAGTCCTACAAGCACAAGCACGTCACTGAGAAAGTCACTAAGAGAATGCACTGCATCACTGAGCAGCGCTGCAGAATTGAATATAAGACCGCCTGCTGCCTTGATGACAATTAAGGCGACATTGACGATGAAACTTTTGACAATCACGCCTTGACGCGTTGGTTTATTTTGCATCGTCCAGTGTCTTTCCGTGTGCGGGGTCAACATCGAGTGGAACCGCGAGGTCAACGCAGTGTTCCATCGTTTCTTTGACAAGTGCCTGAACATCCTCAAGTTCATCGGTGGTGACATTGAAGACCAGTTCGTCGTGAATCTGGAGAATCATTTCACTTTTGTAG
The DNA here is from genome assembly GCA_964581705.1 of uncultured Candidatus Izemoplasmatales bacterium. Lineage (GTDB taxonomy): Bacteria > Bacillota_I > Bacilli_A > Izemoplasmatales > Izemoplasmataceae > B1SED10-225. Next base: position 45,592 of record CAZOPM010000008.1, on the reverse strand, counting down.
CCTCCGTCTTTGAGGGCTTTTTCAATCGCCACCATGGCGATTTTGATAATGTCGGCCGCACTTCCCTGCAAGGGCGCATTCATTGCGGTGCGCTTGCCGAATTCACGCTGGGAGTGGATTTTGCTGAAAAGTTCAGGAATATAGCGGCGACGGTTATAAAGGGTTCGCACAAATCCATCTTCTTTAGCGCTGACAACCACTCTGTCCATGAACGTGCGAATTCCTGGGAAGCGTTCATAGTAGCGCTCGATAAATGCTTTGGCTTCAGACGCAGGAATATTGAGTTCTTCACTGAGACCCCACGCACTCTGCCCATAGATGATACCGAAATTGACCGCTTTGGCCATGCGGCGCTGATTGGCATCAATATCACTGACACCAAATACTTCTCGCCCCGTAATCGCGTGAATGTCATCGCCATTATTGAACGCCTCAATCAGCGTTGTTTCATTGGCCATGTGCGCCAATACCCGCAGTTCTATCTGTGAGTAATCCGCTGCTAGCAACACGCGATTCTCATCGGGAATGAAGGCTTTGCGAATGGCACGCCCTTTTTCAGTACGAATGGGTATCGTCTGAAGATTGGGTTCAATGCTCGATAAACGACCCGTCTGAGTATAGGCCTGTTTGTAGATGGTATGGATTTTTCCATCCACGTGCACACTTTCTTTAAGGCTTGTCACATAGGCGTTTTTAAGTTTCGTGAGCATGCGGTGATGCATGATATCGTCAATGATCGGGTGTTTCCCCTGAAGTTTTTTAAGCACATCGATATTGGTCGAATACCCGGTCTTGCTTTTTTTGATCACCGGAAGGCTCAGTGTTTCAAAAAGCACACGGCCAAGTTGTTTGGGCGAACCCACGTTGAACGCTTCACCTGCATGGTCGAAAATACTTTGTTCGGTTTTTTCAATGTCCGTATCAAGCGTCTTCTCAAACGTCTCAAGCGCATCGATGTCGATGCGCGTGCCGCGCACTTCCATGCGTGCGAGTACAGCACTCAAAGGAAGCTCGATATCACGCAAAAGCGCGGTTTGTTCATGGTCCTCCACCATGTCGAGGATGGTTGGTTTGAGCGCCTCAACCGCTGTGGCTTTGTTAAGGACGTGCGAAGCGGCGGTTTTCTGATCGGGGATCGCAGCCTTTTTGCCTTTGCCATATATGCGTTCGTCGTAGTCTACACCCTCATAGTCGAAATTGGAGACGATAACTTTGAAATCATCCTTGGTATTGGATGGATTGAGCACATACGCTCCAAGCAACAAATCAAAGTCAATCCCTTGTGGCTCTATGCCCATGCGAGAAAAAACGACATGCATCAGCTTCGCATCAAATACATCCTTGGAAATCGAAGCATCTTCCATAAAGTCTTTTACGGGCGCGCTATCTAGGAGGGAACTAGGAACGAAGAGTGCCTCACTAGGGGTTTTAACACCCATACCGACAATATCACCGGTATGATAATTCTCAGAGAACACCTCTACCACGACGGCAGCGCGTTCACATGAAAGCGCACCGAGGTCATCCGTACTTGTTGCGATGGTGAATTCATCGGGCGTGATTTCAAAAGGACGCGCCTCCATGCGCTTCATCAGTGAATAAAACTCCATAGATTCATAAAACGTCTTCAACTGTGTATCCTCTGGGCCTTCGTATTTGAGGGCATCAAGTGAAAAGTCAAATTCCGCGTCCGTCTTCAACGTAGCAAGATCACGCCATTTGAGCGCCTCCTTGCCGTGAGTTTCCACACGCTCTTTAAGCTTGCCCTTGAGTTCTCCGAGATTGTGAAGAAGATTGTCGATGGTTCCATATTCCTTTAAAAGCTTGAGGGCTGTTTTCTCCCCTACACCGGGAATACCAGGCAAGTTGTCTGAAGCATCCCCCATGAGTCCCTTCAATTCAGTAATCTGCTGGGGAGTGATGCCCATTTCCTCCTCAAGGGTCAACTTTGAATAGCTACGGTCGGGCTCAAGCCCTCGCTTGGACTGGCGAATAGTAATTTTGTCATTGAGAAGCTGCAGCAAGTCCTTGTCATTGGAAATAATCTCGATTTCATCAAACTTGTCATAATACCTATACGCTAAAGAACCAATGATATCATCAGCTTCAAGTGCTTCGGTTTCATAAACAGCGAATCCTAGCTTTTCAGGCGTGAGCTTAATGGTTTCAAGCTGGCTTCTGAATTCTTCGGGCATCGGTTTGCGTCCCGCTTTATAGGCTTCATACGCCTGGTGTCTGAAGGTCGCTTTGCCCTTGTCAAATGCAACAAGCGCATGGGTGAATTCTTCCTGGCGAACAACATTGAGCATATTCACAAGCCCATAGACAGCATTGGTGTATTCACCGTTTGAATTCTTCATCAGGCGCCCGGAATAAGCCGTGGCGTAATACGCTCGAAACATTAGATTCGAGCCATCGATAAGCAATAATTTGCGCATGAAAGAACCTTCTTTCCTGTTGGGTTTCTCGTTCATATATTTTACCACATTCGCTGTGTAAAAGAAAAAAATACCCAGGAATTTGGGTATTTAATCGGTATGGGTTTCCAAGTAGTCGATGATGTCTTGAACGGTTTTGATTTTTGTCGCCTCGGTATCATCGATCTCAAGTTCGAACTCTTCTTCGATGGCCATGATCAATTCAACTGCATCAAGCGAATCAGCACCTAAGTCATCGGCCAAAGAGGAATCGTTTTTAATGTCAGATTTATCGACTCCGAGTTCTTCTGCGATAATGTTGCGCAATTTCTCCTGCACGGGACTTCACTCCTTCATTCAATTTAATCGGTATCATTATAGAAGGGGCCTGGGGGATTGTCAATCAATATTGCCTGAACGGTTTTTCCCATGAATGACGCGCAAGCCTTTGAGCACGAGATTTTCATCAAAATGAAACGTATCTGGTAAAATCCCCTTTAAAAGCTTGCTCGCACCACCGGTGAGCACCACAGGGGCGTCCTTGGTGGGCATGCGTGATTTAATGGCGCTGGCGAATCCTTCGATTTGGAATGCGTGGCCATACAAAAACCCACCATTGAGCGCATCAATAGTATTGGTTCCAACCACTTCGCTGGGCGCTTGAAATTCAAACTGCAACAGTTTGGAGGTGTTGGAGACTAAACAGCTTTTAGCCTGGTCAAGTCCGATTGTAATTGCCACACCCATGATGGTAGCGTCTTGCATATGTGTGATTGTAGTCGCCGTCCCCATGTCAACGATGATGGCGGACTCACCATATTCGCTGCGTGCGCCAGCTGCGGCCGCAATCAAATCTGCACCGACTTCCTTTGGGTATTCGGTCTTTACACCGATACCGGTCTTGACCCCCGGTGCGACAAACAGCGGGGTAATGGAAAAATAGCGCTGCAAAAATGTCTTGAAGGCGGTATTGAGCTGTGGCACGACTGAGGCAATCATCACCGCATCGACATCACTGAACAAATGCTTGAGCATCGCATAATACTCATCGGAGGATTTCAGAGGGTCGGTACGGTAACGATACGTTTCTTCAAGCGTACCGTTCCCCTTACCGATGACGATATTCGAGTTTCCTATGTCAATATATAAAACCATGGGGTGCACCACCTTATGAAACTTCTTCGAGGCTCAATGAATTACTGGCAAGCAGTCGCGTAACAATCGGGGTTCCAATCAGTGCCGCACCAATCGTTTCAAGTGCGCCATTAATACTCACAATGCCAAGTAAGAACTGATAGAGTTGGCCGAACGTTGTTTCAATCTGATCGGCAAAAAGCACCATGAAACTGAGTGTGAACACAGAATGCGCCAATGTTGCAAAGATGAACGTGAGGGCGATTGCCGCAGTCTTGTGGGAGATGAAACGCCTGAAACCTATAAAAATGTAATACGCCGCCACGCCGAACATAAGACGGGGAACGATAGCAATTACGGGGTTTTGGAAAATGAAATCTCCAGGACCGCGTGGCATGGTGTAGGCCACAATCAGGGAAAATACACCAAAGGCGAGGCCAAGTATGGCGCCGAATTTTCTCCCGCCGTGTATCGCGCCGATAATCACGGGGATGTGAAGCGTGGTAATCGCCACGCCTCCATAAGCAATGAATCCAACTTGCGGAATGAACGCCATCGCTACAATAATTGCAATGAACAATGCGATAAGGTTCATCTCCAGGGTACGTTTGTCTCTCATAAATTTTTCTCCTTTATTTTGGGCCCTAACGGGTCCCTTATTATGGATGTGGTTCAGGGTTTTGCATCATTTCGCTCGCGTCCAAAGAAGGTACACGGCCATTAATATTATACGTTTTCTTGTATGGTTTTCAAGCTTTTCGAGTCAAAAGATTGCATCAGAGCGATAAGCATATCGCGCACTGCTTCATAATCATTTTCATGAATCATTGACGTCGTTGAATGAATATAGCGCGCGGGCATGCCGATGGTCGCAACTACCACACCATCGCCACTCAACTGAGCACGCGCAGCATCGGTACCACCCATTGACTTATAGTATTGGAATTTGATGTTGTTGGCTTTTGCGATGGCTTCCACATGTTTTTTCATGCCTTGATGCATGAGCGTGTTGGGATCGTAAAAGCGCACAAGAAATCCTTCATTGAGCGCACCCGACACTTCATCACCGTCGAACGAATCCTGGCAGGGCGAACAATCAACTGCGAGGAAAATATCGGGGTTGACGCGTTCGGTCGCTGTTTTGGCACCACGCAAGCCGACTTCTTCTTGGACAGTTGCCCCCGCATAAAGACTGCATGGCAGTGATGTATTTTTAAGGCTTTCGAGAATTTCAAGACTCATCGCGCAGCCAAAACGGTTGTCCCAGGCTTTGGAGATATGCTTCTTGCCATCCTTTGTGGTTACAAAATTGTTTTTGGCAATTACTTGTTGCCCGATTTTAACTCCAAGGGACTGTGCGTGTTCCTTGTCATCCGCACCAATATCAAGCAAGAGTTCATCAAACTTCATGGTCTCTTCCTTTTTGCCCTTGGTCAAATGCGGCGGCTTCGACGCGGTCACACCGGGAATTTCCTCAAGATCGTCAGTATAGATGCTCATGTGCTGAGAGAGAAAAACGTCCCCTTTCATACCACCGAGGTTGATCATCTTGATGAGTCCTTCTTTGGTGATTCCTGTAACCATGCCGCCGACTTCATCCATATGACCAGCGAGCATCACACGCGGCCCGTCGCTTTGTTCATTGAGAACTCCGAAAATGCTGCCGAGTTTGTCTTCGACAATGGTATCGGTATGCTTGAGAATTTCTTGTTTCATGTAGCGCTTAACATGCTTTTCAAAACTGGGGGCGCCAGGGATGTTCACCAGTTCCTCGTAATATTTTTTCATTGCGCATCCTCCTTGAAAGAAACTTTAGTTTTATAAATCGGACCATCGTCCTTGAACTTCATTTCAAACTCAGTCATTACATTCTCAGGGTAATGGTCTTCATGCAAATTGAGTGTCACATCATCAATACTCATGCCATACGCATTGAACGACATCAGTGAATACTCGAAGAAATGACGATTATCGGTCTTAAACTCGATTGACCCATTCCTAGTGAGCATTCGGGAATACTGTGAAAGGTAAAAATGATTGGTCAACCGTCGTTTCTCGTGGCGAACCTTGGGCCATGGATCAGAAAAATTGAGATAGATTACACTAAGGCTTCCCGGGTTGATCATCGCTTCAATGCGCTGCGCATCCATGCACACAAGATGCAGGTTATCAAGCGGGGTCTTTAGTTGCTTTTCAAGCGCGCGCACAATCACACTGTCGTATTGTTCAACTGCGATAAAATTGATATCCGGATGTCTGCGGGCTTTTGTATGGATAAAACGGCCCTTGCCCGCACCAATTTCAAGGTGAAGGGGACGGTCGGTGGAAAATTTATCATTGAGTGTAACGCGCTCTTCAAACCCTATATCCGTAATGTGCTGCGGATGGGACAAGATTTTTTCGCGTGCACCCTCGACATTTCTCAGACGCATGCACGCTCACGTCCAAATCTTTGATTATTCTGTGTCTTTGCGGGTAAGCGCATATATGGCCTCCATGTAAATCGCTGTCCCCTCGATGAGGTCATCCAAATGAATGTGTTCATCGATCTGGTGCGCCACATCCTTGCGACCGGGCATCACCATCCCAAAAGCAACGCCCTTATCTAGTGCACGTGCGTAGGTCCCTCCCCCGATGGTGAAGGGTTCGTTCTCCTCGTCATTGGTGATTTTTCTGTAACTCTGCATCAGCGTGTCGATAAAGGGTTCATCTTTTTCTACATAATGAAGCGGCATGTTTTGATTGAACGTGTAGGTCAGACGGTAGCGTTTGGCCTGATTGGATATTTTGAGTGCCGTGCTTTTGAGGTTAAAATTTTGCGGGTAACGGATATTTACACCGATTGTCCCACCCCCCGAATCATAAACGAATATGCCGGGGTTGATGGTGAGGTTTTTCATCAAGGGATCATTAAGTTCGATGCCCAGTTTCTCACCGAAGGGGTCAAACGACAAATGATCAGCGATGAAATGGATAAAGCGGTTCTGGGTGTGGTCCCGGAGAAACTTAGCCATGATAAAAGCGGCGTTGACGCCCAAATTCGGTGTCATGGCATGGGCGTTCTTGCCATAAACGATAAGCTCGCCATTTTCGACTTTGCCTTTGTAGTCATTGTGTTTGAGGAATTTCTTAAACGCACCCGAAACATCCTTGGTAAGTTTGGCGCGTGCCACGTCGGGAACAACGTTATAGCGTTCTCCTGAATAAAAATGCACCAGCTCATCCTCTTCAAAAGCTCCTTTGAGGTCGAATGTATAAATGCCTTTCTCGCCATGGATGAGCGGGAACGTCGCATCGGGCGAGAACCCTAGTGACGGCATTTCTTCGGTTTTGAAATATTTTTCAATCCCACGCCACTTCGTTTCTTCATCGGTACCCATGATCAAGCGTACACGCTTATGAATGGGGACGTTGAGGTCCTTGAGGAATTTCAATGCGAAATAAGCCGCAATCGTCGGCCCCTTGTCATCCGAGCTTCCCCGGGCAAAGAGTTTGCCATCGCGAATGGTCGGTTCAAACGGCGGTGTCGTCCACCCCGCGCTTTGCGCGGGAACCACATCAAGATGAGTAAGTACGCCGATCAGGTCTTCTCCCTCACCATATTCAATGTGTGCCGCATAGTTATCGATGTTTTTGATGACAAAGCCATCCTTTTTACCGCGTTCAAGCATAAAATGAAGCGCCTTATTGATATTCTCACCAAATGGCGTGTCACTTTTGGAATCGTATGACTCTAAAACTGAGGGAATTCTCAACAGTTTTTTGAGCGTTTCCACAATCATTTTTTCATTTTCTTTGACATGACTTAAAAAATCCATAGCAATCACCTTGCGCTTTCGTTGGGTTAACGTCGTTATAATACCACGATTTGGACCGTTTGACAATTATACAGCCACCTCAATAAGCGTTATATAATAGTTATTGACATATGAATATATTATCATATAAAATGAGTGCACAGGTGGTGAAACTATGGTCAAAAAAATTGTCATGAAAAACCTCATATGCACCGGATGTGCCGCAAAGATAGAACGCGCGCTCAGCGAGCTTTCCTACATCAATACCGCATCCTTCAACTTCGCAAACCAGACCATGGTTCTCGATGTCACTGAAACATACGACGAAACCCAGGCCTTAGAGGAAATACGCAATATCGTCGACTCGATAGAAAGCGATGTTCACGTGCTTGCTTATGAACAACGTCATACGCCTTCAACCAAAGCATTTATCAAGACATACAAAACCGTAATGATCGGCATTTTGATCTTCATAAGCGGGTATGCGCTTGATTATTTTGAGTTGTTGACGCCGCGATTGAATGTCTTATACTGGATTGGTTATCTTCTCATCGCCCAAAAAATCATACACAATACGTACAAAGGGCTCAAACGCAAGGAAATGTTCAATGAAAACATGCTGATGTTTGTTGCGACATTTGCTGCGATGCTCATTGAAAAACCGTTTGAAGCGGCATTGGTAATTCTCTTTTACTCAATTGGTGAACATCTGCAACACCGTGCAGTGGACCAATCGAAAAAGGAAATATCGTCACTCATGGATCTGCATGTGGAATATGCCAATGTGATTGTCAATGGAAAGACGATTACAAAAGACCCTATGTCGATCAAAGCAGGCGACCATGTATTGGTTAAAAACGGTGAAAAAATCCCTGTAGACGGCAAAATAATTAAAGGAAGCTCATCACTCAACACCAGCGCACTTACAGGGGAAAGCGCCCTGCGCGACGTCACTGAAGGTGATGAGGTCCTAAGTGGCAATATCAACGTGGGCAGTGTTTTAGAAATGCAGGCACAAAAGGAATACAACGACTCCACTATCGCCCGCATTATCGATTTAATTGAGAACGCAACCAATAAAAAGGCGAAAACCGAGCAGTTCATTACCCGTTTCGCCAGATACTACACGCCCGTTGTTACATTCATGGCCTTGATTATGGTCAGTGTCCCAACATTCTTCAATCCTCACATGTTTGACGAATATGTCTTTAGAGCCGCGACGTTCCTTGTCATTTCCTGTCCTTGCGCACTGGTGCTTTCCATTCCGCTTTCCTACTTTGCGGGAATCGGTGCAAGTGCAAAACAGGGCATTTTATACAAAGGTTCCAACTTTCTTGACATGATGGGTGAAGTCGACACCATCGGCATCGATAAAACCGGAACCCTCACTCACGGTAACTTTGAAGTGTCGGGATACACCAGCCTCCAGACACTTCAAATCGCAGCATCGCTTGAACAATATTCCAACCATCCCATCGCCAAAAGCATTGTCAAGGCTTTTCCGGGGACTCTTGAAGCTTACGACACCGTAGAGGAAATCCCGGGCAAAGGCATCCAAGCATCCACCGGTGAGGACACCCTGATGGTCGGCTCACGAAAAATGCTCATTGACGCTGGCATTGAGGGCGTCCAGAAAAAAGACACGGCCGGGACCAATGTGTATGTGGCGAAAAACCAGCAATATATCGGCAGGGTTGTAATCAAAGACACCATCCGCGCAGGCGCGCACTCGACAATTAAGAAACTCAAAAAACGCACATCACTCACGATGCTTACAGGAGACAACGAAGCAACGGCCAGCGATGTCGCCTATGAAGTCGGGGGAATCGGCTACTTCCACAGCCTGCTTCCCGAAGATAAAATCAACGCCTTTGAAACCCTCAAAAACGGAAAGAAAACCATGTATATCGGTGATGGTATCAACGATGCGCCACTGCTTAAAACCGCTGATATCGGCGTTGCAATGGGCGAAGGCAGCGAGCTGGCAATCGACGTGGCGGATGTCATCATCATGAACGACGATCTCGAACTCGTCGAACAGGCATTTAATCTAGCTGCGCGCACCAAGCGCATCGTCTATCAAAACATTGTCATCTCTCTTGGAGTCAAATTTTTATTTCTCGCACTGGCGAGTGTCGGGCGAACTACCATGCTCATGGCCATTTTCGCAGACGTTGGAATCACACTCATCGCAGTTTTGAATTCACTGCGGCTAATCTATGGCAGCGGGGTGAAGCGTCTTGCAAAAAAACACGCAAATTGAGCAAACTCAGGCACTGTTTAAAATTTTCTCCGACAAGACACGCCTCAAAATCATCGACGCACTCCTCGAAGGTCCGCGGTGTGTATCGGATTTAGTGAACTTGCTTGGCATGAATCAATCCGCCATTTCCCATCAGCTTAAATTGCTGCGGGAGAAAAACGTTGTTGCCACTAACCGTAAGGGCAAGAAAGTCATCTATTCGATAAAAGATGACCATGTTACCGCCATTTACAAAATGGCGCGCGACCATATCCGTGAATGCTAAAAAGACGCCGCTAACTCTTATGAATTAGCGGCGTCTTTTATATGGATTTAATTATGCCTGAAGAAATGCACGAACCGGCAGGGCTTCAACACCCTCGATTTTCATCGGCAGACAAAGCAGCGTGTAGACACCCTCCACGACCGACTCAAGCGCGGCGCCTTCCAAAATGATGATTCCCGAAGAAAGCAGGATATCATGCGTGGGATGGCCCGGTTGATTGCGTTCGATTCCAAGCGCATCAATGCCGACACCTCGGATTTTTTTATCTTTGAGATATTGTGCCGCATCTTCACCCAGATAAACAAAATCACTTGCCATGTTTCCCCTGGTAGTGTTGCTGGTTTTGAAGATGATGAAATCATCTTCAACGATGGTCAGTGGTTCCAAATCTTTCTTTGTAATGACTTCGCTTAGTTGTGTAAGGTCAAACACTTTAGCCTCACCAATGAAATCAAGAATACTGTGGTTGGTTGAATCGTTTCCATCTTTGAGCGTGTGAAGCGGAAAATCGATATGGGTTCCCGTATGCAGATTCATGCGAATGTCCGTTTCATACACACCGTTAGATTCAAACGTCGCCACATTGGACAGTGATGGACGCTTGTGATCGCGATTCTTGTATACTTGCATATCCTCAGTGATGGACATGGTAATATCAATCATTCAAGTGTGCCTCCTTTGTTGTTGCCGTTGAGTTTGTGTTTCAAGTCCTGTTCATTCTTATAGACAATGGGCGTGTCACTGAGTTGTTGGCGCACATTTTCTGTAAACTGCCAAGTGGTTTCTATTTCATCCCACCGGGCAAAAAGCATCGGGTTTTTATTGAGGATTTCAAGAAGAAGCTTCTCATAGGCTTCTGGAATATTGCCAAAAGCATCCTTGCCATGATAATAATCCATCTTCGATGGAATGATATCACTATCCAGACCACTCTCCTTGACATTCATGCGGAAGCTCATCCCCTCCTCGGGGGCAACCTTGATTACCAGCTGATTGTTATAAAGATTCTGTGATGGCCAAAGACAGCTGGATTTGTCCCCATGTTTAAAATCGATGATGATTTCACTCGCTTTATTATCAAGCATCTTGCCAGTAACAAGATAAAATGGCACATTGCGCCAGCGCGAATCATCGATTTGGACCTTCAACTGTACAAAGGTTTCCGTTGTAGAGCCGGGGTCGACTTTATCCTCTTCAGTGTAGCCTTCATACTGTCCAGTGACTATGTCGGAGGGATTGATGGAAAGTTTTTTAAGCAAGGAAACCTTTTCCTTGCGAATGCTTTGCGCGTCATAAGCGGCCGGAGCTTCCATTGCTGTGAGTGCAAGCATCTGAAGCAAGTGACTTTGGACCATGTCACGCATGGCCCCGATGGTATCATAATACCCACCGCGCGTGCCAACGCCATCTTCTTCTTTGACACGGATACGCACTCTGTCTATGGAATCTTTATGCCAGTCGCTTTCAAATATGCGGTTGGCGAACCGCAGCGCTAGAATGTTTTGAATCATTTCTTTACCCAGATAATGGTCGATTCTGTAAATCTGTGATTCATCAAAATATTGCCAAAGAAGCGAATTGATCTCACGCGCACTGCTTAAATCCTCGCCAAATGGTTTTTCAAAGACAATCCGGTTGGCGGTATCACCTTTCTTAACCAGCCCGCTTCGGTGCAGGCCTGAAGCGACGGTTGGAAACAAAGAAGGCGGAAGTGCCAGATAAAACACCGTATCCTCAATCCCAAGTGTCTGGACACGCTCAAAGAGTGCGTCAAAATCTTCAGGCGCATCGAGTCGTACTCTAAAATAGTCGATCATGGATTCAATGGGAGTGATATCAGCGTCCGCTGTATCGTGAGCGCTTCTTAGATAAGTTTGCGTATCCCAGTCGCGTCGTCCGATACAAAGGATTTTGGTTGTAGCGGGAAGTTTGCCATTCTTTTTGAGATTGACCAATCCGGGCAGAAGCTTGCGGTAGGTCAAATCCCCCGTGGAGCCAAATATGGCAATGATGCTCACTTTTTATGCACCTTGTGACCGCCGAATTCACCGCGCATGGCCGCAAGGACACGCTCGGCGAATTGATTGTCATCCTTTGTCTTGAAACGTGCGAAAAGCGCTGCGGCAATCACGGGGGTTGAAACTTTGAGTTTCACTGCGTTTTCCACGGTCCATTCGCCCTCGCCACTGAAATCCACTATCGGCTTGATATCATCAAGCGTGTTGGAATTTTCAAACGCACTTTGAATGGTATCAAGCAAGAAACTTTCAATGATCGAACCGTTGGACCATGTCTTTGAAACCGTTGTGTAATCAAGGTCATATTCGCTGGCATCAAGCAATGCATAGCCTTCGGCGAGCGCCTGCATCATGCCGTATTCGATGCCGTTGTGAACCATTTTGACAAAATGACCCGCTCCATGAGATCCCATGTGTCCGTAGCCGCCTTCTTTTGATACAGCCTTGAACAAATCTTCATAAGGTTTGATCGCTGCTTCGCGTCCGCCAACCATGGTCGAGGCGCCGTAGCGTGCGCCATCGGTTCCACCAGAGACACCGGCATCGATGAAATTGATGCCCATTGATTCAAAGGTTTTGGCGCGGATTTTGGTCTCTTCATAATTTGAATTTCCTGCCTCAATCAATGTATCATTCTTATCGAGCAAGTCTTTGAGTTCTTCCAAGACATCGTCTGTGGGTTTCCCCGCGGGAACCATCACCCACACCGTGCGTGGTGCACTCAGTGATTCCACCAATTCCTTGATCGTCTTTTTGCCTTCAACCCCCTCGACTTCTCGGTTGGAAGGAGACCACCCTTTCACTTTCACACCATTGTCCGTCATGTTTTTTGCCAGGTTACCGCCCATGCGGCCCAGACCAATCATTGCTATTTCCATTATTAATCACCTTTCTTTTTTAAGCGTATTTATGTCATTTGCTATGCCCGCATTGTAACACTTTTTATACGAACAGTCTTGTGAAACGATTATAAAACTCCCGCACGCAAAGATACGCCACGTGCGGGAGTTTATTAAATGTGCTTGATCAGGGCGTAACGTTTTTTTCCTCGTTTTAATACTGTATACGTGTTGTCCAGTGCATCCTGCTTGTCAAGCATCATCTGAGCATCATCAATTTTTTCTCCGTTTACGGCAACAGCGTTTTGTTTGATGAATGTGCGCGCTTCTCTTTTGGACCCCGCTAGACTTGAAGCAAGCAGTGCCTCAACAATCCCGATGGGCTCTGGTGTTTCGTACACCGGCACACCCTCGAATCCCATTTCGATTTCCGTTGCGCTCAAATCGGAAACATCACCGTGAAACAATGCTTCAGTGATGCGCTTTGCTTGATTTAGAGCATCCTTGCCGTGGATGAGTTCAGTCAAATATGCTGCGAGTGCTTTTTGGGCGTGTCTGAGGTGAGGGGTCTGCGCCATTTTCTCCGCTATCTCCTCAATGTCGGGCTTTTCATATTCTGTAAATTGCTTGAGTCGAGTGATTGCTTCATCATCATCAAGATTGATCCAGTACTGATAAAACGCATAGGGAGATGTTTTTTCGCTGTCAAGCCATACAGCGCCATCCGCCGTTTTTCCGAATTTTGATCCGTCCTTTTTCGTAATCAAGGGAAGCACGAGACCATAGGCCTTATGGGTTGAATCAAGACTTTTTCGGATAAGCTCAAGCCCTGCAGTAATATTGCCCCATTGATCTTGGCCGCCAATTTGAAGCGTGCAATTTTCCTTTTTGTAAAGCTCCAGAAAATCAATGGATTGGATAATCTGATAGGAGAACTCAGTGAAGGATATGCCTTGTTCAAGACGGCTTTTCACAGAATCCTTTGCGAGCATGTTGTTGATGTTGAAATGCTTGCCGTAATCACGAAGAAAGCTGACAAGGTCAATGTTTTTTATCCAGTCGTAATTGTTGACCACTTTGGCGCCGGGTAAAATGCGCTTGACCTGAGCTTCGATTTTTTCGGCATTGCCCAGCGTCTGTTCTATGCTCAAAAGCTGGCGTTCCGTGTTGCGCCCCGATGGGTCGCCAATCAAACCAGTTCCCCCGCCAATAAGCAAAATGGGCTGATGGCCATATGAGGCAAGACGCTTGGCGACGGTATACGCCAGTAAGTGCCCAACGTGCAGGGAATCACCGGTGGGGTCAGCCCCTAGATAAAATGTGATAGACTGTTCATCAAGGGTCGTCTCAAGTGATTCATCAGTCAAAGCATAAATGAGTTCGCGGTATTGCAAATCTTGTATTAAATTCATGATTTCCTCCTAAGAAAATAAAAAAAGGTGGCCCCCTAAAGGACGAATCGAGGATCCGCGGTGCCACCTTTGTTTTAGATAATCTAACGCTCAATCGGTTAACGGCTTGACCCGTCCATTATTTTGTAATGGAAACTCCCAAGTGTATGGCAAAGCGTGTTTCCCAGTTCACACCACCCACTGGGTCTCTTTGAAACAAGCGCTTTTTCTTGTCTTGGTCTTAGTTTTTGGGATTATTTGTTGTATCTCTTACAATGATATCGTGGTCGAGCTTGATAGAACGGTCCTCGACTTCTTCTTGATTCATCACTTTTGTAAGCACGCGCATCGATACGGCACCAATATCATAAATCGGCACATCAACACACGTCAGTTGCGGACGTGCGAGTTGCGCATATTTTGTGTTTTGGAATCCAGCTACAGAAATATCTTCAGGGATTTTCACGTGATTGGCGCGCGCAACGTTCATGAAACTCACAGCAATCGAGTCGCGTACAGCGATGACGCCGTCTACTTTGTGGCTTTTGAAGTATTCATTGAAATGTTCAGTATTGATATGGATGCGTCCACTGGTCCGCATAATTTTCGGCGGCAGCTCCGCTTCCTGCATGGCACGCAGATAACCTTGTTCCTTTTGGTCATTTACCATGTATTTGCGTACTGTTGATACCATGAAAATATTCTCACGGCCCTCATCGATCATCTTGCGGGTTATTTCATAGCCCGCCTTTTCATAATCAATGGATACGGAGGGAATCTCCTCGCTATCGGGGTAGATGGTATTGGTCAAAACGATGGGAATTTTGTATTCATCACGCATCGTCATGAGAAAATCATGCTGTTTAGGCGTAATTTCATCGTTCAAATAAAGCATACCGTCGACCTGCGCAGCCACAATATCCTTAAGAACGTCCTCTTCACTCGAATCTTCGTTATCGAGAATATAAAGAAGAATGGAATATTTGTATACACGAGCAATATCGGCAATCCCGTTCATCATTTCCGCAATGGACGCACGCGACATGTCAGGCACCAATACGGCGACCGTTGTCGATTTACGGCTGGCAAGACCCTTAGCAAACGCATTGGGTTTGTAACCGAGTTCTTCGATTACTCTCAGCACGCGCTCACGTGTTTCAGGCTTGACTTTTTCGGGATTGTTGATGGCACGCGAGACGGTCGCAAGGGATACACGAGCCGCGCCGGCGACATCATAAATCGTTGCTTTGCTCATTCAACCACCTACTTTCCTTAGTAGCCAATATTATAGCACTAGATGAAAATGTTTTCAAACCTTTTTCATAACTTTTTCCAGTTGATTTTGCCATAAAAAAAGCCTTTCGCAAGGCTTTTTTTATTATCGGCGTTCTTTAATTCTTGATTGCTTAGCACTGCGACCGCGGATATAATGCAACTTGGCACGTCTAACCTTACCTTTGCGGATCACATCGATTTTTGCAATGGATGGTGAATGAACAGGGAACGTCCGTTCAATACCAACACCGAAACTCATTTTGCGAACAGTGAATGTTTCAGCAACACCGCTGCCCTGGCGCTTGATGACCAACCCTTCGAACGCTTGTTGACGTTGACGGTTGCCTTCCTTGATCGTAACGCTTACGCGTACACGGTCACCGGGACGGAATTCGGGAACATCACTGCGCAGATATTCCTGCGTGACTTCGCTGAGAAGATTTTGCGACATGGGAATCACTCCTTAAATAAGAATTGCTTTGTTCATAGAGTCATTCTCCAGCGGAACAAATTTTGTTTCACAGCGCAGGTGATTATAGCATAAGCACTTTAAGATTACAACTATTTTTTAGTGTTTTCCAGGTATTTTTGATATAAATCAGGACGACGCGCACGGGTACGCTTGATGGATTCATTCTCCCGCCATACGCGTATATTTTCATGATGGCCACTCAGAAGAATATCCGGGACGCTTTTGCCCTCGAACACTCGCGGGCGAGTGTAATGGGGATATTCAAGCAAATGGGATTCAAAGGAATCCTCTTCGTGGGATTCGCTGGAGGACAGCACACCGGGAATGAGGCGGACGAGGGAATCAATCACAGCGAGTGCAGCGATTTCTCCACCGGTGAGGACATAGTCCCCAACAGAAATCTCCACATCGAAATAATCCCTGATACGCTCGTCATACCCTTCATAATGGCCGCACATAATAATGAGATGGTCGTTTTTACTGAGCGTGCGTGCACGCTCTTGTGAATAAGGAATCCCCTGGGGGGTCATGAGTACTTTAAGAGCGTTTTCCTGGTTATCGATGGCGCGCAAGGCGCGGACAACCGGTTCTACTCTCAGCACCATGCCTGCGCCTCCTCCATAGGGAGTATCATCGACACTCTGGTGTTTATCCACTGAATAATCACGGAAATTGTGCACATGAATGGATACGCGGTTATTCTCAAGCGCGCGTCCGATAATAGATTCTTTTATAACGGGTTCGATCATGCCCGGAAACAGTGTCAGTACATCAATTCTCACAATAATCCCTCAATTTCTGCAATCGTGATGGTATTGTTTTCAAGGTCGACTGCTTTAATAAACTCTTTTAAAAACGGTACGAGTGCATCGCGGGCTTGGGGGCGCTCAATGCGGAGCATTGCGCTCTGTGGCATCGTCTGTACTGATTTGACAGTGCCGATGTGAATATCGTTTTGATACGCATCAAGCCCTGTGAGATCATCATAATAAAACGTGTCATCTTCAAGCGTACGCCGTTTTTGAGCGTCAAAGAACACCGTACATTGACGGAGTCGCTCTACATCGTTGATTGAATCGAACTCCTCGAATGTCACAATGTCAAGCGCGTTGGTTTGCTGGTGGGTTTTCACTGTGACTGCTTGATCCCCGGCTTTCGTGCGGATATAAAGCGTGTTGCCTCTTGCAAAGCGTTCTTCCTTGAAATCGGTATCTGCTTTAAGACGCAGTGCGCCCCGCACACCATGGGGCTTTGTGATAGTGCCTATAGGTATCAGTTTGATGAAAACCACCTGCCTTTAATATGACTTCGCCACCGTTTGTGTGATGGATTTAAAATCACGTGGTGTTTAATGGATGGATATTTAGCGTAACATACGAGCAGCCTTTGTGTAAATTTTCATTGTTTTGATAAAGACCTGCCCTAACATTAAGCCGCGTTGAATGCATAGTTTAAAAAAGTCTCCCGGGTGGTGCGCAGGAGACTTCATTCGCCATTAATCAAAAAGAGTCAATGTCGATTGTTATTTTTTTGTGTTCACGCGAGGCACTTGCATAGGCAATCGTCCGAAGCGCATTGGCAATGCGTCCGTTTTTGCCAATCACACGCCCCAGATCATCGGAGTTGACCAACACTTGCACAGTGACTTTCTTATCATCTTCAGCAATCTTGCGAACCTCGATGTCATCGGGGTTGACCACAAGTGGCTTGACAAGATCGTGGATCAGTTTTTCATAATTGACTGCCATGATGGTATCCCCCTACTGTGACGTTTTTTGTGAACGGTATTTCGCCATCAGGCCTCTTTTAGATAAGATATTTTTTACAGTGTCTGTTGGTTGAGCACCATAACGAAGCCATTCAAGTGAACGCTCCTCATCGAGGGTAACGAGTGATGGGGTTTGTTTGGGGTCATACGTGCCAAGAATTTCCAAATAGCGCCCGTCACGACGGTGTTTGGAATCAGCGACCACAATTCGGTAAAACGGGTTTTTCTTAGACCCGAAACGTTGCAAACGTAGTTTAACTGCCATAATTATTCCTCCTTTTCATCCTAGGTAAGTCTAGCAAAGAGTTCTAGGGATGTCAAGGGTTTTTGCTTGACAATCATGATTTATTTTCTGATGCGTTTTCTTCTTGCAGATCATTAGCAATGTCATCGGTTGTGCGCTCAGGTGTGGAATCCTCGTGATCATTAGCATCATCACCCACAAGCGCATCTTCAAAGGCGATGCGTGAATAATCAACACTTTTGACATGCCTGAGTTCATTGAGGGATGCAATGGTCGATTCAGCATCCTGAGTATCTATGTAGACCACTGCATAGCGGCGTTTTTTATGATAATAAGTGATATTTCCGACCTTTTTTACGCGTTTTAAAACTTTAGGGGTTTTGAAATATACGATAATCTGAGTGCGTTCGTGCATACTTAGCCTCCTATGGAGAGATTGAGGGAATTTTCCACACTGATGCGAGCTGAAACGCCCGATGCGAGCGTGGTTGCGATATCTTGAAGATGAGCATTCATACGCCGTTCACATGCTTTATATTCCTTGACCAGTGGATGGGCGAACAGCGCGTGCGCAGCTGATTGAAAAGCGGTTTTATATCGCGAGTAATCGGGATGATGCTGTCCGTGACGTTTCGCCTCGTTGTAATCGGCTTCACACGCTTTGAATGTTTTGGAGAGTGCGCTTACTTCCTGTGAAGCGTCGAGTGCGCGACGTGCTTCCTTGAGTGCTGTGTAATCGGGATGCGCCTTGATTGCATCGATTAGGGCATATGTTTTTTCTATTGTCTTTGCGTCCATGTAATCACCACAATCATTATAACACGCCTCCAGGCACACGGGGAAATAAATCAACATCATAAAATGGTTTGACAAGCGAACAGGGTGTTTCTATAATTAACTTGGTTAGGAGTGTGAACCCATGAGACGCTTAGTGTTTTCAGCCCTGTTTTTAATCGGGCTTTTCCTATTTATTCAGCCCACCCTTGTGGGACAGTCCTCCTATGAAGAATATGACATGGTGTATTTTTACGCACCGCTTTGCATGGACTGCCAAGCGGTCGAAAACAGTGGCGTACTGGATAGTCTTGAAGATGAGGGATACACCATCATGTGGGTCCATGTCGATGAAAGCGACATGGAAAGCGTCACTATGTTCACAAGCTTTCTTACAACCTACGGTTCCGATGATGATTATCCTATCATATTCGCCGGAGAGGATTACTATAGCGGCATTGATGGAATCATTGACGCTTATGAAAACGGCGAAATTCAGCAAAGTACGCAAACGGATTTCCCAGACATTCAAGAACCGCTCACACTTGAGGGATGGCAAGGATTTGCTACGGTGATTGTGGCGGGATTGCTCGATGGAATCAATCCATGCGCCATCGGCATGCTCCTCATGTTCGTGTCGATGATTGGGTTTTTACAGTCCAAACGCTTGATGTTCATCGTCTCAGCGGCCTATATTTCGGGGGTGCTTCTCACTTATTTTTCCGTAGGCTTCGGCATTCTTCAATTTCTGGGTTCCGCTTTTATGCAGAGTGTGCTTGTAGATATCGGCTATATTTTATACATTGTGTTCGGCGTTTTGGCAACACTGCTTTTTATGATCACTTTCTACGACTTCCTGGTGAGCCGAAGCGCCCACTTCGAAAAAGTTAAAAACCAACTCCCCTCAGGCGTCAGAAAATTCAATGAGCGCTTCATGAGAAAACTTACAGACATATTGAAGGATGAGACGCCTTCAGCGAAACGCAAACTCTATATTTTTCTCATTCCATTCATAATCGGTGTGGTTGTTGGGATTACTGAGGCGGCATGCACGGGACAAATCTACTTTTTTGTCCTCGTTGGTCTCAATACAGTCAACCCCACACTGGGGATTGTCTATCTTATCATTTTCAATCTTCTTTTCGCCCTTCCGCTATTCATCATCGCATTTGTGGCAATAAGAAGCAAAAACGTCATGGCCATCTCCAATTTCGTCACAGACCACCTGTCATTGGTCAAGCTCCTCACAGCACTCTTTTTCGCCGCAATGGCAGTGTTCTTCTTCACATACGCACTATGGCTTTAACATTACGCTCAAGGAGGCGATTCGATGAAACGTAAACAGACGATCCGCATACACGATGGCACCACCCTGCTTTATAAAGGGAAAGCCGCCAATCTTCCTTTTAAGGAGGCGGCCATCAAAGAAAAGAGTGTCGAACTTTTCGCAGATGATGAACCGTGTGTCATTCATCAATCCTATGTTGCCAAGCATTATGCCGAGGAAATCAAGGCCTTGTTCCAAAGCACACAATCCACAACACTGAAGATACGTGACCACGCGCTTTTAAACATCCTCGACATCGATGGTGAAACGCTCACCATCACCCTGGGGGACGAATCATGATCTATCTTGACAATGCAGCCAGCGCACCCCCCAGTGAGTCAACGCTGAATATCATCACACAAACATTGCGTGATTATCCGGCCAACCCAAGCGCCGTCCACCAAATGGGCGTCAGTGCCAAAAAAGCCTACAATTACGCAAAACAATCCCTTGCCAGCATGCTTGGTGCGCATTGGAAGAATTTGGTCATCACCGGTTCTGCGACCGAGGCCTCCAACCAGGCAATCAAGGGCGTCCACTCACTGCATCCGCACAAGACAATCGTCTCCTCCACCATTGAACACGCAGCTACTGAGACAACACTCAAGGCCCTTGAAGCAAAAGGAGCGCACGTAGTGCGCCTAAGCGTAGACACAGATGGTCGCATTTTGCCCAAGACCCTCGATAAAGTCCTCAATAACCATGACGTCAGTCTTGTCACACTCATTCACGCGCATAATGAAATCGGCACCCTGCAAAACATCGAGTCAATTGTCTCACTCACACATTCTCATGGGGCACTGCTTCACATGGACATGGTGCAGTCCGCCGGACACATGCCGATCAATCTCGAGGCGATGGGGATTGACCTTGCCAGTTTCTCCGCCCACAAATTCCACGGTCCCAAAGGCATCGGAATGCTTTATTCCGCGGTGCCCTCCCTCCCACCACTCATCCACGGCGGAGGGCATGAAGAGGGAATGCGTTCAGGCACACTGAATTTAGCGGGAATCAAAGGGATGGAACACGCCCTCAGTGAAGTGATTGAAACGATGGATCAGCGCGAGGCGACGTACCGCGCGTGCGCCAAAGCGCTCACCCATGCCCTTAAAAATGAGGGGGTTGATTTTAAAGTCATCGGTCCCCCTCTGGGCCAGGATCGTTTGCACAACATTATCAATATCGCATTCAAGGATGCGGATAATACCGATTTGGGATTCGCATTGAGTGAAGCGGGCATCATGGTCGCAACTAAAAGCGCGTGTGCCACCGGCAGCATTGAAAGCTCACCCACAATGCATGCCCTCGGCGTCGACGAAGATTACATCAACGGCACCCTCCGTATTTCTCTCAACGCTTCCCACACCCCCTCAACCATGCAGCATGTCGCCAAGACAATCGCCCATCACCTCAAATAAGCGCAATAAAAAGATGTTAGATGATTTGCCAATCACCTAACATCTTTTTTATTCATATCACTACAGTTATTGCCCGGGTGTGAGCGCATCAATCTCTTCACCGCTAAGAACCCTGACTTCTCCAGGGGCTAGTGTTTCATCCAATTTCAGGCAATGAATGCGGATGCGGCGAAGATGGACAACGCTGCGCCCAATTGCTTCCATCATCCGTTTGACTTGATGGAACTTCCCCTCTTTGATGCCGAGGATGATGTGTTTGCCCTCGTGATATTCAACCACGCCAGGTGCAGTTTCAAAGATTTCATCATTGCCATCTTTGATATGCATCACTCTCTCAAGCGGTGTGATATCATCCACTGGCGCATCAAGTATGACCTCGTAGTATTTGTACACATCTTTGTGCGGGGAGATGATTCTATGCAAAAGCGTTCCATCCGTCGTGAGAATCAACAGCCCTTGTGTATCTTTATCCAGCCTTCCCGCTATATGCAGGTCATGACGTTGATACACAGGGTCCAAATCCTCCATTACAGTGGGGTTAAGGTCATCGTGTCGTGCACTTACAACGCCCTTGCGTTTGTTCATCATCAGTGTAAGTGAAGCGTAATACACCACTTCCTCATTCCCAATCATAATCGTGTCTTCCGCTGGGTTGATGTGCATACTGACGTCTTTAATCGTCTTGCCATTGACAGTAATGAGCCCGTCTTTGGCAAGTTTTTTTATATTTTTGCGTGATGCGTATTTGAGATTGGCAAGCATCTTGTCCAGTCGCATTCAATCATCTCCTAAATGAATAAGGGCCCTCAGGCCCTTATTGTTTAAGTGTTTGCATGGTTTTGTAAATAGAAACGCCTGTTTGTTGTGCGAAGGCTTTATCAATGCGCTTTTCTTCAGCCTTACTGTTGAGAATGGCTTGGAATCTTTTATAATCTTCCAAAAGCCCGTCGCTCTTCATTGTTCCGTGGCCTACGCGGTCGACACGGTGCAAAAAATCAACGAGAAACGTAATCTCTTGTGTTGTGTACGCATCGAAATCAACCGGAAAACGCATTTCAATCACCGAAACTGACGCCAATGGATTTCGCTGCGGATACGATTTGCCCCTGGGCATTTACGTATTTTGCGCCACCTTCACTTGTCTCTCCGGTTTCACCCTTGCCGACCACTTCTTCCAAGTCGACATTCGTGACTGCACGGGCGAGATAACGCACCATTTTTCCACCGCCGCCTTGCATGAGCGTATCTAGGGCAATTACACCGAAGCGTTGCGCAAGCAAACGGTCAAACGTACTCGTTGTCCCACCGCGTTGAAGGTAGGAAAGATTGGTGTAGCGCACTTCCTGGTCGGGCATGAGCTTTTGCAGCTTGTCCTTGACTTGCTCACCCACACCACCAAGACGCATTTGGTCTGCCGAATCCTCGACCATTTCACGCACATAGACATCGCCGTCTTTCTCCTTGGCACCTTCACTGACCACAATAATGGAGAATTCAGAACCAGCGTCCTTACGTTCTTTCACTTTCTCCACTACTTTGTTGAGATCATAAGGAATCTCAGGAATCAAAATGGCATCCGCGCTGCCTGCGAATCCCCCTTCAAGCGCGAGCCAGCCTGTATGGCGGCCCATTACTTCGACCACAATCGTGCGGTCATGGGAAAAAGCGGTGGTGTGGATTTTATCAAGCGCGTCAGTGATATTGGTGAGCGCAGTATTAAATCCAAACGTCACGTCGGTTGCAGGAAGATCATTATCAATGGTCTTGGGGACACCCACAACGGGGATTCCTTTGCGGTAAAAGTCACGCGCACTGGTAAGCGTGCCATCGCCGCCGATGACAATAAGCGCATCGACGCCTTCTTTTTTCATGTTTTCAATGGCAACGTCACTCACATCTTTATAGGTAACATTGCCTTGCGCATCTTCAATGAGGTAGTTGAAAAGGTTGTCCTTATTGGATGATTTTAATATGGTTCCACCCTCGTGAGTGATTCCAGAAACACGGTCCAGGGTAAGATCGATGAACTCATTGTGATAAAGTCCGTTGTAGCCACGCATATAGCCTACAACCTCAATGCCATACTTATTGATTGCTGTTTTGGTGGCAGCTGCGATGACAGCGTTCAATCCACTGCAATCACCACCACCGGTAATGATGCCGATTTTGTTGATGGGTTTCATACATACGCCTCCTAGTTCTTAGTTCGTAAACATTATACGTGTTCCTAACCAAACACTCAACATATACACACGGATGTAAACGCTTTTAATTTGTGCTTACAAAGCGACGACGCACGGTGTGTGTTATAATCGAATTTGAATCAAGCATTCCATAAAGCGTTTGCATATCCCCAAACGAGGTGAAACTATGATTACAATGAACGATATCATCCGAGAAGGCCACCCGACACTGATAACACGTGCAGAGGATGTCCCTCTTCCGCTGAGTGATGAACATAAGAACACCCTGCTTGAAATGCGCCAGTTCATCATCAATTCGCAGGACCCTCAAACGCGTGAACAATATGAACTGCGTGAAGGCGTGGGACTCGCTGCGCCGCAGATTAATCGCTCGCTGCGCATGCTTGCGATTCACACGCTTGATGAAAAATTCGAGACCCTTCATGATTACATGCTGATCAATCCGAAAATCATCGCGCACTCGCAGGTAGGCACCTATATGCCTGGTGGTGAAGGCTGTTTGAGTGTGGACAGGGAAGTTGAAGGCCTTGTGCGTCGTTATAAAAACGTACGCATCAGAACCCATCTTCTCGATCCCGAAACACATGAAGTGTATCAGACGACACTCAGACTGAAAAATTTTCCCGCCATTGTATTTCAACACGAACTCGACCACATCAACGGCATCCTGTTCATCTCCAAAGTCGAAGATGACCTGCCGGGAATCGAACCCATTGAATTTCAAAAACCCCAAGACGAACCGGAAACACAAAATGATACAAAGGAGGAAGAATCATGAAACTATTCATCGACACCGCGAATGTTGAACACATTCGCGAAATCGCCGAACTGGGTATTTTAAGCGGGGTAACCACCAATCCCACACTAATTGCTAAAGAAGGGCGGGATTTCAAGAAGGTTCTAGAGGAAATCACCAATCTCGTCGACGGTCCTATCAGTGGTGAAGTTATCAGCGACGACGCACAAGGCATGATTGAAGAAGGACGAGACATTGCCAAACTCCATCCGAACATGGTTGTCAAAATTCCGATGACCAAAGAAGGAATGAAAGCTGTCACAACACTTTCAAGTGAAAGCATTGATACTAATGTCACTCTCGTTTTCAGTGCGAACCAGGCGCTCTTCGCAGCACGGGCGGGCGCCACATACGTCTCCCCGTTTGTGGGTCGCTTAGAAGACACTCTGCATGACGGCATCGAAGTCGTCCGCGATATCCGTGAAATCCTTGACCTTTATGATTTGGACACTCAGATTATCAGCGCATCGATACGCACACCACAACAACTCTTCCGCAGTGCACAAGCCGGGGCTCATATCGCAACCGTCCCCTACGCTGTGTTTGACAAAGCTTTCACCCATCCGCTCACTGACAAAGGCATCGCAGCCTTCAAAGCGGACTGGAACGAAGCATTCGGAAAAAAGAAATAACGAGGTGAATTATGGGACTCAATCGATACGAAGCCACCCTACTCAGTGGACGCAAAGTCAACCTCTCACAATATGAGGGCAATGTCATTTTAGTCGTCAATACTGCCTCCAAGTGCGGACTGGCCAAACAATTCAAAGAACTCGAAACACTGTATCAGGACTACAAGAGTGAAGGCTTTATCATCCTGGGCTTTCCTAGTGATCAATTCAACAACCAAGAACATGATAACAATGCTGCAATCCAAGAAGCATGTGAAATCAACTATGGTGTCACATTCCCAATGTTTCAAAAAGTCAACGTCAACGGACCCAAGGCTCATCCACTCTTCAAATGGCTTAAAAGCCAAAAAAGTGGATTGATGGGCACAAAAATCAAATGGAATTTCACCAAATTCCTCATCGACCGCGACGGCAATGTCATCAAGCGTTTCGCACCGATGAAAAAGCCCGATAAAATGCGGATACCCATCGCCAAAACGCTGGGATAAAAAAAGTCGTTTTCTCACGCCTGTTGAGAAAACGGCTTTTTTATTGCCTTTATCATGAGTGCTGCGGAAGGGTGCGCATGTTAAGGCGAACATACCACGCCGCAAGCTGCACTTGTACAATGAATGCAATCGCAATGACTAAAGCGACTTCTGGCCCCATATCACCAAACACACTAAGGGCGATGGCAAGGGAAAGGGAAAGCGAACGAATGACTGTTCCATTAACTAACGCCACACGGTCCGCGTAGGAAAACAACCATTTCCCCACAAAATGAATTCCCACAATCATCATTGCATAGCCAAGGACAATGGGTATGATGATGCGAGGAATCATCGCGGGGTTATTAAAAAGCATCATCGAGCGAAGGCTCATCACAAACGTAATCAGCACCACAACAAATAGCGTGGAAACCATCGGAAAGACGGGCTTGATGTGTTCGTGAAACTTTTCAGCGCCATAACGACGCTTTAATATTCGCTGTGTGGCAAATCCTAGAACCATCGGAATGAAAACAATGATGGCAATTTGCCTGAAGACATCCATAAACGGAATCGCGATGGTAGGCCCTATGTAAAGACTGATATAAAAAGGGGCCAACACACCTCCGAGCAATAGCCCGATTACAATCATACGTATCGCTTCTTTCACATTGCCACCACTCATCACCGTCCAGGATACGGTCATCCCGGATGTAGGAAGCAAGGCAATCAGTAAGATCGCCAAGCGAAAATAAATCATATCAGGGAAAAACACAAGCCCGAAAACATACGCCATAAAAGGCAGGACCAAGAAATTGATAATCTGCGTGACCACTTGCAATTTCATATTGCCCTTTTGAAGCAATGAGGAAAAATCCAAGGTCACCATCATCGGATAAACCATGAGAAAAGCCACCACACTCACCATGCTGCGCAGTGGCGTGGTGTCAATCAATTGACCGATCCCCAGTCCTACAAGCATTCCAATGATAATGGCCATCACCATGTTATTTTTGATTACCTTTAACAATCCGAGCATTAAAAACCCTCCATTCATCATAAGCATTTTACTCGATGAACACAGGGGTTACAATCAATATGCACACGAACATATATCGTTTTATAGGATGTGCTTATAAAGAATTATTAACTTAACCGAGCAATTCTACTCTCGAAATCGGGGTGGGCTTGGAAAAGCTTTGTATACAATGGGTTAACATCTTTTTGACGGGTCAATTTTTCCAGTTTTCTCAAAGCTTCTTTTAATTGCAGGCCATGGCCATGTTTCAGTGCATAGGCATCCGCTTGGTATTCCTGGTGATGCATCAAAGCGATGACACCGAGTTTTAAGAATTTGTAAAGATTCACATTCGCCAGAAATACAATCGTCCAAAACACCGGTGTATCCAGTGCGTATTCTCCCGAATTAAAAAGCACAACATTCACCGACACGTACAGAGCAATGCATAAAAGTATCCCCACAAACCGTTTAGGCATGTGACGATTGTAGCTATGGCCAATTTCATGCATGAGAATGCTGGTGACATCGTTTGAGTCAAGACTAACCAACAAGCGCTTGGAAACGAGAAGTTTCTGCTTGCGTCCGCTGTCCCAAAGCAATGCATTGAATCCAAGGTTGAAGGCGTTTGAACTGAGCATGTACACATGATTCACGCGGAGTCTACGCGTAAAATGTGATTCGCTGATGGCATGCACAAACGGAATCAGTGACACGCGTTGCATCATGCGTTTTTCATAGAAGGGGCCGCCCACAACCACAATCAATGCAATTGAAAAACTCATGAGCACAATCAAAAGCACCGGGTGCATGACATGAAAAAACCAATACTTAGTTATAATCACAAAAATGACAAATCCCACCGTGGATACAACGTTGCTCAGCGCACGGGGGATGGAACGGCGTTGGACGTGTGTAAAGAACCCCTCAAGCAAAAAACTCCCGATAAAAAAGACCGTGAAAACATTTAATAACGATTCCAACCCTCTGTCTATCACCATCACCCATGCGCCAACGATCACAATCCCAAACAAGCGCCAGGCAATAATACGGCGCATGTTGTGACGTCGTGATTTATATTTTAAGTGCATATTTTTGCGGGCACCAAGCATATCCAGCGAAAACAGAGCCACGAACAACACATAAAAAGAGGGGATAATTAAAGTCAAATCATTCACCGATGATCTTAATCAGCACACGTTTTTTGCGTTTGCCGTCAAACTCACCATAAAAAATTTGTTCCCAGGGGCCGAAATCAAGTGCCCCGTCCGTGATCGCCACAACAACTTCGCGCCCCATCACTTGTCGCTTGATGTGCGCATCGGCATTGTCTTCCATCGTCCCTTGGTTATGCATGTATTGATCATGGGGCTTTTCTGGTGCTATTTGCTCTAAAAAGCGTTCAAAATCCTCATGGAGTCCACTTTCATTGTCATTGATAAACACACTAGCGGAAATGTGCATCGCATTGACGAGTACGAATCCGTTTTGAACTCCGCTTTCTCTCACAGCGTTCTCAACATCCCGCGTGATATTAATGAATGCGCGGCGCGCATCAGTGTTGAATGTCAGTGTTTGTCGTAAATGTTTCATAGTATCACCTCGTATAGTATAGTTATTTTCTAGTGAATCTTATAAAGCACTTTTAAAAATCGGTCCAGTGAATAGTGCGCTTCCTTATACTTTCTTCGTGCATGAAGCACCTCCGTATAAAGGCGCGTGATGATTTGAATCATCACAAAGTCACGCTTCTGGTGTGCCGTTGTTTCAAGTCGTCTGAGCCATTCCATGTACACCTCATCTTGTGCATGTGTGATGGCATGTTCAATTAGATTAACTACGTCCGATTCAAATTCAGTCACAAGCACTTCAGGCCGCTGTCTTAGATGGTGTATTTCACGCAAGGCCTCCATGTTTCTGTTCAAGCGGAAATAAGAGTATAGTTTGTAAAAATGATACTCAAAGACATCCGATGTGAACGTCTCCAAAATATCAAGAGCGTGCTGATAGGCTTCCTTGATGATAAAATTCCTCGCCTTGTTAACACTAGTGAAATAATAAATTGAATAATCATTGTTGGCGATGCAGTATTGATCTGTTTCATCAACGGATTGCTCGTACTCTTCAAAACGGTGCAAATAGACATATAGAATCTGCTCCATCGACTTGGACCGGTTGGAACGCCGGTAATTCATGTTGGCCTCAAAGCCCTTTTTCGCCTCTTCAAAATGCCGAAGGGCTTCGTGGTAGTGCTTGTAATCGTTGGCAATGGTATACCCAATCAAGTAGTGAACGCGGGCACGTAAATGCTCATCAGTAATTTTTTCCACAATCGCGAGCCCATACTCATAAGCTAGCTGAAGATTTCCTTTGATAACAATATTGAGCGCCTTTTCAAACATCATTCGTTCCTTAAGATACCCAGAAAATTTCGACGCAATGATGGACGCAGGCTTATACACCGATTCAAGCTGGTTCATATCGAGGCGGGTTGCTTGAATTGCCGAAAGCACAATCAAATAGTACTGATCAAAGTATTGTGAATTGATGAAATACTCATGATGGTCACGCAACTTTTTATAAAGGCGCACCGATTCTTCTCTTTGATCATAAAACAAAGCTTGGTCAAGCTTTTCAAACACTTCCAGAAACATTGAATCGAGCGCTTCATCCCGCTTAGGAGAAAGACCCAGTGCATCAACTAACCGTTTGACAGTTTCATGGGAAGGAGTCACAAGACCCTGTTCATAGCGATTGAGATACCCGTGTGACAATCCGGTCATCACAGAAAGCTGTCGCAAGGTGATATTTTTTAGTCTGCGATGAAGATACATTAATTTATATATTGTCGTTGTGTCGCTGAATACTGCCATTGCAACACCTCCACATGGACATTATGCCACTATTGGATTGATAAATCAACAAACTAGATTTGTGTAACGAACCTTCTTTCAAGCATTCATGCACGGTTGAGCCTTTATATATGCTAATATGTAAACGAGGTGAAACTTATGTTGCATACGGTCATAAACAAACAAAAAGAAAAGAAAAATATTATAATCTTTGGCGCAATCCTCGTTTTCGTATACAGTCTTTATCTGTTTTTGGATTGGCTTTATTACGGATCGTTCAACGCCCTGTTTGAAGAAATGAGTGTGACACTCTTCCTTGTCCATCAATCGTTCAACCTTTTAATCGCCCTTGTTGCATCGCTCATGCTGTCTCTTTCACAAATAAAAATGAATTTAACAAAAAGCGAGCCCAAAGGCGCAACATCGATTCCTTTCTTTTCCTTCATCTTCGGACTGCTCACATTCGGCTGCGCGCCGTGCGTTATTGCCTTCTTCGGGGCCGTTGGAATTACATTTACACCAATCGTCCTTCCTTTCAGCAATCTACCGTGGAAAGCCATTCTGCTTTTATTGATGCTTGTGGGATTCCTCTATATTCTCAAAAGCATTGACAAAGCGTACTGCACGCCCAGAGAACTCAAGAGCGGCGACGCTGTGACAATCGTCCCACCAAAAGTAAACACTAGTGAATAACACACTGCATACAAACGAAAAGCTGCACCTTATCCTTGTATCTTTCAAGGTTAGGGTGCAGCTTTTTTAATAGTGTTGTTTGTGGGGCAGTACCCCGCGCACACCCCCGCTCGGATTGGCCACATCCCCTTTATACCTGGGAATGAGATGAACATGGAGATGAAACACGGTCTGTCCTGCTGCACCTCCGTTATTGATGCCAATCGTATAACCGTCTGGCGCATTGTTTTTTTCAATGCGGTTTTTCATGGTTTTGATTGCTTCGTCAATCGCACGGGCTTCTTCTGGAGTCGTTGAAAAATACTCCGGTATGTGGCGCTGTGTAACAATCAATACATGTCCTTCGTTAACAGGGTAGGCATCGTAAAACACCTTAACGTATTTATTTTCGTAAATGAAGTCCTGTTTTTCACAAAAAACACAAGCCATCATCCCACCTCACAGTTCAAATGATTTTTTCGTTAACTTCACCATATCCAGCGTCAGAAAATACGCGGATTTATATTTTCGATGACGCCTTAAATACTCAGTATACATATCATAAGCCACATCGATCTGATAATATGCATTTTGCTGTTTCGCTTCATCAAAAAAGCTTTTTAACAAGCCTTCGATTTCAGCGTCATCCAAAGACGCCTCCGCTTGAGCCTGAACCGCCAAAATGCCATAATAATCCACAAACTCATGCTGGTGAACCTTTTTTATATATGGCTTCGCTTTATCAACCGCGGCGAGGACCCCTTCATAATCGTTTAGCTTGTAGTTAACGTATGCCTCATAAAAAAGGTCGTTGAGATGTTTGATGTTCAGCGTTTCAAATTGTTCTTTCGCGTGGGAATACTGCTGGTTTTTTACATAATAAATCACTAAATATATTTGGATTGCATTCGCAAAGCCATCGAGTTCATAACGTTTCGCGGTATCGAGTCCCCATTTGAGCATTTCCTCAGATTGGTCATAATGTCCAATCAACACATGATTGAATTCCATATATATTTGTGTGGCGAACACACGCATTTCATTATTTTGGGCTTTAAACATTTCCAGGGCACGGCTTAACAAGCGATTGGATTTATGAACGCTGAACGTCTGAGCATATGATAACCCCAGCAAAAAAAGCGTCAACGCTCCATAACGACCATTAGATCCGATTTCATACGCCTGAATAAAGGTATGACGGTTACGTTTCATATCGTTGATTCGGAAATAATAACCCCCTTTGTAAATCAGAAAAATCTGCAGCGTTTTACTGTCCATCAAACTTTCAATATTGCTCAAATCATTGAAAATTTGATGAATATTCGCTTCATCACTGAAAGGTTTAGCTATATAGGCGCCTAGTTCCACTATATAATATTGATCCATCCAAAGACTGTTTTGGTGTTGCTCCCGATTGGACCGCAGTTGTTCATACGCTTCCTGTTTACCAAGTGTATCCAAATAAAGATTGGACAGATGGTACTGTTCATACCAATAAAAAAAATCACGCTCAAGCGCTTCATCGTATATCAGCTCCAGCTCAAGTGCACTGTTGATTTTATTGAACACTTTCGCATTGATGGCCGTTTGTCCCATCTCCACCTTGCGAAGAAAGGCGTGTGAAAAGCCGATTTGCTCACCAAGAGTCCTAAGCGTGAGTTGCTGCTTGCTCCTTAAAAACCTTACAACGCGACCATACATCGCCTTATAGGGCGATTGATTCACACGTTCTAAAATCGTCATTCTATGCACCACCCTTTTCTTGTGACCCATTATACAGCATTTTTCGCCCTATGAAAACTCAAGTTCCAGCGTGATGAAACACTCTTAATAGCATCAGTCTGATGCCGATTACACTGAGCACACTGGCAAAGGCGATTGTCCCCAGCTTTCCACCTACACCACCAAAATAAGGACCACTTGCAATAAATATGAGCCCAAAGAAAACACCCGCAAGTCCAATCATGGTTTCCTGAGGCATTTTTTCGCTGCTACTCATACCGACAAATGAAGCGCCAAAGACAACAATTGCCAGCACTTCCCCCATTTGGGGATATAACAAAGGAAATAACACACCGCTTATTATCCCCACTATCGCACTCGCTTTGACGGGACCGAGGTTTCCATGGATATTCAAAATAAACGTCACCAATGCACCAGCAACTGAGAAGCCGACAATAAGAAACTGTTCAAAATTATCAAACGCGACGGTTTCCAAAAATGGTGTGCCACTAAGCAGTGTAATAATCATCGCAGCGGAAAGTGCCGTAGTACCAAGCTTTCCACCATATCCATTGAAGACGTCTTTTACAACAACGAACAAAAGCCCGACGAACATCGATGCTGCAAAATAAATAGGCAGATTCAATAATTCCGGGGAGGTCATGCCAAGAAACGATCCACAAAATATACCCACTGCATAGGGCTTGAAAAACAAAGCGCCAAGCAAACCCACACTTCCTGAAGCTAGCACCCCGCCAACGCCCAAATAGACACTCACAAAATAAGTAACGAGAGCGCCTGAAGTGGTGGCTAAGCCGTGAGCGAGGGCTGGGCGAGATAAAAAGGCAAACGACTCTTTGAATGAAGGAATCGCTTTGAATTCTTCAAGTGCCGCAGCAGAAGCAAAAATCATGAAAACCAAAAACACGAGCATATATCCGGGATGAATCGATGCCATGTTCACCACACTGGAAGCGAATAAAACAATGGTGAACAAGGATAAAACCGCGAACCCAATCGTCTTACGCATAAAGAACACCAGGGATCAGATGACCCCTAGTGTTTTTCCAACTTTCTCAAAAGCACGAAGTGCTTCATCAAGATTTTCCTTAGTATGCGAGGCACTCAGCATCGCGCGGCATCGTCCCATCCCTTCGGGGAC
Source organism: uncultured Candidatus Izemoplasmatales bacterium (assembly GCA_964581705.1). Classification (GTDB taxonomy): domain Bacteria; phylum Bacillota_I; class Bacilli_A; order Izemoplasmatales; family Izemoplasmataceae; genus B1SED10-225. The sequence goes on along the minus strand of CAZOPM010000008.1, from coordinate 12,665 downwards.
AGTGGGGAACACAATCCCGGATACAAACACACCCTCATCAAGCAAGGCTTTTGAAAAGTCCATTGTCAGTTTTTCCTCACCAATCATTACAGGTGTAATGGGAGTTTGTGATTGTCCGATATCAAAACCAAGGCTTTTAAGCCCGTCCTTAAAATATTTTGCGTTGTCCCATAGTTTTTTCGTATGTTCTTCGCTTTCCATCAGCATCCGTACCGACTCGATTGTTGCGGCTGTGGCAGCGGGGGGAAGCGCCGTTGAAAACAGTAAGGGCCGCGCTCTGTGCAACAACCATTCCTTGACGTTTTGTTTCGTAGCAACATAGCCACCTACAACACCGATCGCCTTGGAAAGCGTCCCGATGATAAAATCAATCTCGCCGTGCAGACCGAAATGATCGATGGTCCCACGGCCTCCGCGCCCTAGCACACCGCTTCCGTGTGCATCATCAACGTATGTAAGGGCACTATATTGCTTAGCAAGAGCCACAACCTCGGGAAGTGGTGCCAAATCACCATCCATGGAGAATACCGCATCCGTAATAATCAGCACATTGTTATAGTGTTCGCGTTTTTCTTTGAGAATGCGTTCAAGGTCTTCCATATCATTGTGCTTATAAACAGCCTTATCCGCTCTGGACAAGCGCACACCATCAATGATTGAAGCATGATTGAGTGCATCAGAAATAATCAAATCGCCTTTTTCAGCGATGGCTTGAATGGTGCCGATGTTACAGTTGAGTCCGCTTTGAAAAAGCATGACCGCCTCTTCTTCTTTGAATGTAGCCAACAAATCCTCCAAGGTTTCAAGTAAATCCTGGTTACCCACTATCGTCCGCACACTTCCGGCACCGGCTCCATACTTATCCACCGCATCCTTCGCCGCACCCTTCACCCTCGGGTGATTGGCAAGCCCAAGATAGTTATTGCTTGAAAGGTTGATTACCGATTGCCCATTAAGCGAGATGACATTATCACACGGGCCTTCATTGACCGGCAAAGTACGATATACACCATCGTGTTTAAGCTGCTCGATTTTTTTATCAATAAATTTTAAACGATTATCCGGCATAATCATCCTCCTCAGGAATGAGCACTATTTTTCCACAATCACCACTGCCCATAATCTCGGCCGCTTTTTGTATATCCTTAAGTGGCATGGTGTGGGTGATGATCTTATCCAAGTTCAGCATGTCACCGTCAATGAGACGTTTGACCTCATGCCAGGTTTCATAAATCTTTCTTCCTACAACTCCATAAATCTCAATCCCCTTGAACACAACATCCGTCGCAAAATCAAGTGTGATCGGTTTGGAAGGAATGCCAAGAAGACTGATTCCTCCCCCGGGTTTGATATATTTAAATGCCATTTCAATGGCGCCTTTGTTTCCGGAGAATTCCCCGATAACGTCCGCTCCACGGCCATTGGTCTCTTCCATGACCCGCTTAACCACATCGTCACTTTTAGGGTCGATGACAACATCAGCCCCGAGTTCTTCAGCTTTTTGTCGGCGATAGGCATTGATTTCTATGGCGATAATTTTTTTGGCACCATACACCCGCGCAACGTCAATCCCCATAAGCCCCAGGGGACCAGTCCCCAATATAACTACATCTTTACTCTTAACATCGAAATGCCCCATGGTATGCACAGCATTGCCAAGAGGTTCCTGAACTGAAAGATGCAAAGGGTCAGCATCTTTTGAATTCACAAAACAATTCGCAGCGGGAATTTTTAGGTAGCCCCCAAAGCATCCATCTGCATCGACACCAATAATCTCAGTGTTTTCACAAATATGTCCTTCACCGCGTAAACAAAATTCACACTTACCGCAAATGATATGAGTCTCTGCACTGACGGTGTCACCCACGTTTACACTATCAACATCATCTGCAACCTTGAGAATCTCACCAGAAAATTCATGGCCGACACGCAAGGGAAGTTCAAGGCGACTTTGCGCCCATTCGTCATAATCATAAATATGATGATCGGTACCACAAAATGAAGCTGTGAGCACTTTAATGAGCACCTCACCTGAGGCAAGCGTGGTACTCAAAGTCTGTTTCGTTACATTGAATCCGCGTTCCGGCTTGTCTTTGAGCACCGCGGTCATCGTTAATTTTTCAGCGTCCATAAAAGTCTCCTTTGCAATAATAATAACGCTTTCATACAGGATATATTATAACATAAGCAAAGCTTCATACCGAAAATTTCCAAAAAATCAAAAAAAATCACCAAGGATCCCCATCCTTGGTGATAAAAAATAAAAAGGAGTTAATTTTTTGCGAATGTAAGTCCCTATTCCTTAATCCGCCCCTGGTACATTTATAATTATGCAACATATTCAACATAAAAACAAGTTAAAGCTGTAAGTTTACAAGTCATGTTTTAATGAGTCTTAGTGTAAAAAATCACCACCTAGTATTGTGCAATTCACGATTCTTATTAATTTCATGGATGCGGCGTATGACGGATACACAAAATTCAAAATCCTCTTGCTTCTCACAATAATCGATGATGAGGTCAAAGGCGAAATAGTACTGATGAATCGATGGAAAGCCATATGGCATATCCAATATCGTGTTGATTGATTCTCTAAGTGTTCTTTCAGAAACTGGAGCACCAAGCGCATTTTTAAAAAGTCGAGCCACAGCGCTCAAAGGCGAATCACTCTCTCCTTTTTCACTCCCTGCCTGTACTATGGCTTCAAGAGCCTCGAGTACATTATTCCTGTTGCCCAGCGCCTTATGCGCCATTGCACTTAAAAACAGGTGATTGCGGTAGTTCGGGTCCTCTTTATCGAACATGATATGGCGCAGTGCGGTTTCATACTCATTTTTAGAATAATGAAGGTAGGCTTGATAAATACTCATACGTCGCTGCATTGCTTTTTCCCCATACGTCATCCTTAAGGCCTGTTTAAGGTTTGAAAGAATGTTTTGCGCATCATCAAACGCCCCAACATCAATCAACTTGTGGGTCTTCAATAAATCCGCCTCAACTTTGCGCGCCATATTGTTGTGTTTGGAATGAACATTCGCCGCCTGGTTGGCGTAATAAATACTCATATGGTTTTGAAATGCACGGTGATACGACGCTGAGATATAGTATAAAACCAATGCGTGAACAATGGCGTCGCCAGTGTCATCGAGTCCGTTTTTAAAATGCGTAATCGCTTCGAGGTGCTGTTTATTCAATGCGTGATGCAGTCCCTTGATGAAACTGAATATTTGTGACTGCTTAGGGCTCATGAATGATTTTATACTCTCGAGTATTTCTAAAAGACCGTCATCACGACCCTGCGTATAAAGCAGATACATCGCCTTAATCAACATATACTCCACGCGAAGTGGCGAATAATTAAGGGTCGTTTCATTCGCAAGCAATACGTGCATGTGCTCACTCAGTTGTGCTTCTTTCATGTAATAGATGCTCTCTGTGACACCATTGAAGTGAGTGCGCATCTCGCCGAGCATGCTCGGCGAAACACATAGTGAAAGATCAATGGCCTCATACAGTTCACGCAACGTATCGGTATTCGGATGGATTTTAGCATTTTCAATATCGCTTATGACGGTGTGTGAAACATTGATACTACGGGAAATCCCGCGCAGTGAATAGCCTTTAGCTTCTCTTTCCTCTTTGAACAATAAACCCAGAACCTTAAGGGAATCCTTGTGTTCAATGCTGATTTCCATGCTAATCATCCCCTTCTTGTGATGATTTTATCCATTGCACAATTCTTTTGTACGTAACTTTTTTATTCATTTCGTTGAGGACTTCGTGACGTGCGCCCTCGACTGTGAGCATCTCTGCTTTAAGTCCAGGAATCCGGCCTATGTAGTAAGTCTTCATCTGTTTGATTGCTCGCATGTTTTTCGACAGTGGATCCTTATCCCCAGATATGAAAAGCATGGGGACATTCGCTGAGCGATCTATATTATGCGTTTTGGAGACTTCCTCAATAAACGCGAAAAAATGTCTATAAAACCACGTTGTATAGACGAATCCGCTCAAAGGATCGGCTTCATACGCTTTAACCACATTCGCATCCGTTGAGATCCAATCGTTTTTTCCTTGGGTTTCGATATCCTTGATATTGGAACGGTTGATTTTTCTGGCAAGTGCGTAGTTTTTCGCATCATCATCGTGCTTAAGTCCACTGAAAAATGCCATTGCTCGCATACTTGTAATCATAAGTTTAGGATAAAAAGGAACACTCCCCATAATAATCGCGCAAGAAAGTGATTGTGGCCGGCGCTGCAACACACCGCGCAAAATCACCGACCCCATGGAATGACCCAGTGTGATAATCGAGTCTGTGGCTTCGCGGGAACGAATTTCATCCATAACACTAAGCGCATCATCGACAATTCGATCAAATGAATCCTCCTTGGTAAAGACGCCTAGTCCCTCAAAATCTCTTAGACTTTTCCCGTGGCAGCGATGATCATGCGTATAAACAACATACCCCGAAGCTGCAAGGTAATGCGCAAAGTCTTCATATCTCCCGCTGTGTTCGCTCATACCATGGAGAATATGGACAACACCCTTGATATTTTGTCGATCATCACTATAGCGTCGAGTAAACAGCTCAAATCCATCATTGCCTTTTATATAAAATGTTTTTTCTCCCATGCAACATCCCTCCTTTGCAATCATTATATCATTGACTATGAGGACACTCAACGTGCAACGCCCAAATCAAGCGATTTTAGCCTAAACAATTCATATGACTGAAACACTATCACTTACGCGTTTTCAAGATGAAGCGTGATCAAGCGTTATTTTTTCATACGTCACCCTTATAAAAATGCAGATAGTTCGATAAAACCAGAAAAAACCAAATAAAAAAGCCGTAAAAACGGCTTTGTTAGAAACAATATTTGAGGTCCCGACCGGATTCGAACCGGTGATCGCGGAGTTGCAGTCCACTGCCTTAGCCACTTGGCTACGGGACCGTTTCATGCCTTAATCATATTACCATAAAGTCATGATTTCGCAAACCATTTCATTAAAATATTTCAACGGTGAATAAGGCGGTGGAAAGCGTTATATTATTCGATTTTACCTTCGAAAAATCCGAGCAATTTACGTTGAATGATCATGAATATCAGCGCAACACCCACACCAATCAAAGCGAGCCAAAGGACAATCTCACCCGTATTGACACTGGCCCCTCCGAGGGCAACGAAATATGACGTGATTGAAAAACGCACAGCCCGTGACATGAATGCCGCCAAAATATAAGGGCGGAACTTCATCTTAGCAAGCGCTGCAGTAAATATAATGACAAAAAATGGCAAGGGGGTCATTGCGAATATTAAAATCGCCCATACACCATAACGGTCAAACATTTTCTTTGCTTTTTCCTGATTATTCTCGCTTACAATGCGGTTATATAATTTATTGTCTTCTTTAGCAATGAAAAAATAGACGATAATTGCCCCGATTGTGTTGGCGGAAACCAAGATGAGTGTTATGAACCACCAAGGGTACTCCGAGGTCAAAATCAGCGGGACAAGTATAATTTCCACTCCTGCGAGGGGAGTAATCGTCTCGATTATAGAATATAGAAAAAGCCCCAACTCACCAAATCGACGAAAAAATTCGATTAGGGGAGTGAAAAGCTCCTGTATGGTGGAAAAAAGACCGGCGCCATTACCATTTGCCAGCAAATTAAACATGATATTCATCACATCCACCTCTTGAATTCACGGGGTTAAAATCTTTTTCTCAACCATTATAGCATAGCTGGCGGCATTTTATAAGTGTGACCGCCAAAAATGCATCCCTCACATTAAACACCCCTGCCAAGCATAATTTGTTATACTGGAATAAAGGAGTGGTTCGATGCAAGAAAATAGAGAAACCAAACGATTAAAAACCGTGCTTTACAATAATGACAATCTGATTTATCCCTTGAGTGAAAAAGATAAATCGCACGCGGTTCGATTCGCTTCTTCACTCACTATTAAAAGTTTCGAACGTCCCGACATCATCGCTTTCACGCCCAGTGCCGCACTATTGCTCGAACACTTCAGTGTCGATGCCCAGGAACGCTCAAACGCACCCACAATCAAAGCACCCGACATGCATGTCAATGAGTTGGTTGAATCCATCGCCCCCAGTGGTCGTTATATTACCAAGGAAGCGTTTGAGGAAAATCTTTCACACAGCTTCGACAAGCACATAAAAAATACCGATATCTACCTTCAGCATTTTCGCCACAAGGCAAACAAGACCTACGATACACAACTGGGTATCATCATTGATAGTGCCAGCGATCCTTTGGTAATCGGCCATACATGGCGCAAGACTTATATGCTTCCTTTTCACTTCGCATCATTTAGAAACCGTTTGCGCGCCAATCCCCGCGTCCAACACATATTTTATATTTTCAAAACAGTGCGCGGCAAGGAACGCATTCTTTATATGAACAACAACCCCGCTTCACTCGCCGCGCTCAATGAAATAGCTCATCTTGGTGTATTTCCACCAGGCGATGGTGTTGAAATCACCCTTACCTAACACGCGCTCACTCATTGAGTCCCCAGGCGCTTAAAAAGCGCCTAAGCGTAGACTCATACGCAGAAGGATACGTCTTAACGTGCATGTGTCCGCCTTCGCTGACGATCACATGCGTCACATTGTGATGATCACTCTCCGCTTGAATATTTCTGCGTTCAATAAAACGAAAATCCTTAGCCCCATTGGTTAAAAGCGTTGCTTGATCTGGGAATGTTGACGTGCCCTTTAAAATTTCATACTTCGCCCCTTCGGCCAAAAATATGAGATGCCGCCTTGAAAATGTTTGAAAGTGAGAGCGAATCAACGCCTTACTCGGGGCATCGGTAGAAAGCAAACGTGAAGCGAGCACACTGATCAGGCCCTTGGGCATAACCCTAAGACCAAGAGAGTGAAGGCGCATAAGAATGTGAACACCCTTGTTAAAGGGCAGATGCAGTGGGTGGGCGCTATCTAGATGCAGTGCCGCCACACGGGATGGATAGTGCAGTGCAACATGCTGGGCAATGTAGCCGCCCATGGATACACCGCTTATGACAACGCGCTCCACACCAAGATGATCAAGCAACTCCACAAACACTTCCACAATCGTAGCGATGGAAAATTCTATTGCCGGATACACACTTTGCCCGTGCCAGGGCATATCCCACACAAGCACAGAATGCGTCGTTTCAAACCTAGGCCATTGTTTCTTAAACATCGAATGATCCGACGCCAGTACATGAAAAAACGCGAGTACAACACCCTCGCTTTTGGGTTGATATTCGTAGTAAATACTGCCCAGTGAACTTTCAAACCGCATACTATCACCCAGTTTTATTGTAGCATAATTGCCCCGCGCATCATTGGCAAATGTGCGTTTAGTTGGATTACAGTTCAATCATGCAAAACTTGTTGCTTTGATTATCAAATTGTTCAGTCCTATGACAATCACACATAACCGAATCCCTGATATGCTTTACACCTTGACCTTGACAATTATTTTTACGACTATTATCGCTCTTTTTGATATTTCCTTGTTGTATCCAATTGTTTTTTTGTTGGGGCTTTAACTTACTGCCTGGTCATCTTTTATGATAGCAATAAGAAACCAAGGCTTTGCGTTTAAATGAACTCTTTTATTGATGTTTTAAATATATGTATGATGAGCAGCTTTATATAGCAAAAAATAAAAAACACTTCATAATGAAGTGTTTGTCAATTTCTTAGATGGTCGGGAAGACAGGATTTGAACCTGCGACCTCTTGGTCCCAAACCAAGCGCTCTACCAAGCTAAGCTACTTCCCGTATATGGCGCGCCCAAGAGGATTTGAACCCCTAACCTTTTGATCCGTAGTCAAACGCTCTATCCAGTTGAGCTATGGGCGCATGTGAGTCAAACAATGACGTAAGCGTATGGTAGCATACCGTCTGTGTAATTGCAATTATCAAAGTTGCCGAAAATAAGTATACCAAATATTGCACCTCAAAGCAAGCCTAAGCTTGATATTTTTCCAAGAACCGTATTTTTCCACTACTGTTACACAAACGCATGAATTTTATGGTAAAATAACTATGTTAACAACATCAAGGAGGGATCAACAAATGGAACATGTATTAAGTTTTTCGGGTGTGTTTCTCATTGTCATATTGGCTTTAGTGATTTACAAATACGGTAAACACATTCATAAAAACGAATATCGCTACTATGGAATTATGGCCTTTCTCGCACTTATCGGCACCGTATTCGCTGTGCTTCATCAACTAGAGGTGGTCAATGTCGAAATACCGTTTATCTATGAGTTGTTTTTCCAAGGGCATCTCACACTGGCGTTTTTTGTAATCGTCATGTATGGGGGCGCATTCAAAAACAAGTCAAAACCAAAAATTACAATTATGAAAGTTCGACGCGAAATGGCAATTTTAGGGTTTTTGACACTGATTCCCCACGCAGTGTTACTCATCATCACTGCGCTTAATGCAAACAATCCCACCGGCGTCATCGCTTTCACGATACTTCTTCCCCTAGCAGTCACCTCATGGCCGCGACTCAGAAAGAAAATGCACGCATATGAATGGCGTGGGTTTCACAAGTGGGCATATCTGGCGTATGCTTCCATTTTCGCGCATCTAGCCGCCATCAACATACTGGCCCAGGATGATGCATTCAGATACGTGAGACTTGCAATTTATGTCGTTATTTTCGGACTTTATACCTTTTTAAAGTTCAAAAATCATGTACTTGTTGAAAACCCTGCCCCCAAAAGCAAAAAACAAACGAAAAAAGCTTAAAGGAGCGCATTTTAGCGCTTCTTTTTATTTTAAAGATCCAGCAATTTTATGCATTTAATTTGAAAAGACTATAATTTAATGCCATAATATAGTTGAAAACAAACCAAGAGGAGGCTTTATTTTATGAACTTTGAACTACCAAAACTCAATTATGACTATGATGCGCTAGAACCTTACATTGACGCGCAAACAATGGAAATCCATCACACAAAACATCACAACACCTACATTACTAAACTGAAAAACGCTGTAGAGAATTATTCAGACCTCAAAGACAACCCACTTGAAGATGTATTGGCTGATTTGGACAATGTTCCAAGCGAGATTCGCACAGCCGTACGCAACAACGGCGGAGGACATTACAATCACACATTGTTTTGGACCATCCTCGCACCTAACAAAGGCGGCGAACCGACTGGTAAATTGGCTGATGCGATCAAGAACACCTTCGGAGGCTTCAATGACTTCAAAGACACCTTCAAAAAAGCGGCCTTAACACGTTTTGGATCAGGATGGGCATGGTTGGTCGTCACCCCTCAAAACACGCTCAAGGTGACCTCTACCCCTAATCAGGACGTCCCCTTCGATGAAGGCACACCAATACTCGGCATCGATGTTTGGGAACATGCATATTATCTGAACTATCAGAATCGTCGTCCGGATTACGTGGATGCATTTTGGAACGTGGTCAATTGGGACCAAGTCGCCAAATACTACGAAAACGCTACAAAATAATCAACAAGGGGCCTTCTTGGCTCCTTTTTTTATGCTATACTCAAAGTAAGGAGATGGTATTTTGATTGCAATATCAACGCAAAAAGCCCCAAAAGCCATTGGGGCGTACTCTCAGGGCGCCATGGTAGGTCACACACTGTATGTAAGCGGCCAATTGCCACTGGACCCTGAAACGATGGAGATGAACTCCACAAATATCAAGAGTCTCACACACCAGGCGCTTAGCAATATCTTAGCAGTTGTGAAAGCTGCAGGGTTGGAAAAAAATGACATTGTACGTTGTGGAATATTTATTACCGATATGAGACAGTTTAGCGAAATTGACGGTGTATACGCTAAGTTTTTCGGCGATCATAAACCGGCACGCGCAGTGGTTGAAGTTCGGGGGCTTCCCAAAGGAGCACCCATTGAAATCGATGCCATTGCCCACAACAATCAGACATAAAAAAAATCCCCTTTTTCAAGGGGATTTTAACATTGTTATTTGAGTGCTTGTGAAACGAACCAAACTTCTTTGCAATATTGTCCAACAATGTCTTCAAGCATATCTACTGTTGCAAAGTCATTTTCTTTATCTGCCACGTTGCGTGCATCCGTGGCAAGCCCACGAAGATATTTCAAGTCTTCGAGCAAAAATTCAAATGTTTCTTTGATGTCGTAGTCTTTCACTTCGAGTTCCTTGATTTTGGTGTGTTCAAGGTAAGCTTTCTGTGAAGCTGGTGGGAATTCACCGAGCATTTTTACACGTTCTGCAACATCGTCGTACTGTTCATTCACCATGTCATAAAGTTCTTCGATATACTCATGCACCTCTTTGAAGCGCTCGCCTTTCACATTCCAGTGCAAGTTGTGGAATTTAACAAAAGCAACGGAAAGGTCAGCTACCAATTGGTTCAAAAGATCAACTTTCTTACTCATTAAAACATCCTCCTTAGTATTGTGAAACTTAATTCTATTTTAATTATACTGTAATCATTACAATTTTGCAACCGTTACACGGAAAAGAATATCAATCTCATATATATAATAACGCCAAATCTCGCGATTTTCAAGTTAGAGGGCATTTTTGATTGAAATTTGGCGTCTTTCTTGGCTACAATGAAAGGGACACCACTATTAGGAGGGAACTATGGATCTAAAAGGAAAAGAGAGTCTAAAAGAAATGCGTCAGACCATGGAAAAGAAACTCTACAGTCGGAACTGGCAAAAATACGGCTTTGACCTCAATCCGTTCGTATCTTTTGGCGCGGCTTTGTTCATCATCGTACTCATAATTTACGCATTGCTTGCCAATTTTGAAGTGTTTGGCTTGGCTCCAGCGGATGAGACACTTGCCAATATGCGTTTTGCGATTACCAGCCGTTTTGATTGGCTGTTCATCATCATTACCAATTTTTTCATTGTTTTATGTGTCTTCCTCGCTTTTTCCCGTCTTGGCCGTGTGCGCCTCGGCGGTATGCAAAGCAAACCAGAGTTTTCCAATTTTGCCTGGTACTCAATGCTTCTTAGCGCCGGTATGGGTATCGGGCTCATGTTTTGGGCGGTCGGAGAGCCTCTCAATCACATGCAGACGCCCGGACCCATCTACGAAGGCCAAAGTAGCGCGGTTCGCGCAATGTCACAGACTTTCCTGCACTGGGGGCTGCATCCTTGGGCCATTTACGCAGTGATGGCTTTATCGCTCGCGTTCTTTGCCTACAATAAAAAACTGCCCCTGTCGCTTCGCTCCATTTTCTATCCGGTATTTAAAGATAGAGTGTTCGGACGCCTCGGTGACGTCATTGACCTAATCGCTGTACTGGCAACCCTCTTCGGTTTAGCCACGAGCCTGGGTCTGGGCGTCCAACAGATCAATAGCGGACTTGGCCACCTTATCGGAATCCCCGTGGCACCGTGGGTTCAGGTTGTGTTGATCGCAGTGATTACCGCTATAGCGACGATTTCGATCATATCAGGAATCGACAAGGGGGTCCGCATTTTATCAGGCGCAAACATGCGAATGGCCTTTGTGTTCATGATTGCAATCTTGTTGCTTGGTCCGACATTTTTCATTTTCAGACTCTTCGCTTCCTCTTTGGGAAGTTACCTCAATGACTTTCTTGGCAGCGCGCTTTATTTGTCCTTAGAAAGCGGCGAGGGAAGAGATTGGCAGGGGGCTTGGACAATATTCTACCTCGCATGGTGGGTCTCCTGGAGCCCATTTGTGGGGATGTTTATCGCCCGTGTATCACGGGGGCGCACAGTACGTGAGTTCATTATCGCCGTTTTGCTTATCCCATCACTTATTTCCTTTATCTGGCTCAGTGTTTTTGGTGGGACAGCGTTTTCCGTTAATGAAGCGACAAATGGTGCACTTTATGCCATAGTTACAGATAATCTTCCTGTTGCGCTTTTTGAACTTATCGATATGCTCAACATCCAAGTACTTCAGGGGATTACTGTCGTCTTATTGAGTGTATTGGCGACCATCATTATTATATTCTTTTTCATTACCTCTTCTGATTCAGGTTCGATTGTCATCAATGCGATTACATCAGGCGGCAAGACAGACACAAAAGCACGCCAGCGTGTATTTTGGGCAGTTATCGAAGGTGTGATTGCTGCAATCTTGATACTCATTGGCGGAGAACGTGCACTTCAAACGCTTCAGGATGCCGTAATCATGACGGGATTGCCCTTTGTTATTTTGCTCCTGTTCATGAGCATCATATTGCTCGTATCCCTTTCCATGTCCTATCAGCGACAACAACACAAGCGTGATGTCCGCAAACTTGAGACACTAATTGCCCACACAGACATCACTTACCATCACGAAGAAGGATCCCTTGAGGAACAAGAGGAACAAGAAGAACAAAGCAAGAAAAAATAAACCAATAAAAAAGAACGTTGAAGGTAATCCACCAATCTTCAGCGTTCTTTTTATAATCAATTACAAAGCGCCTCACGCAAGAAACAGAGCATAAAAAAACTTACTCAATGAGTAAGTTTTGCATGCAGTATGGTGACCCGTATGGGATTCGAACCCATGAATGCTAGCGTGAAAGGCTAGTGAGTTAAACCGCTTCTCCAACGGGCCATCATGGCGCCCCAGCTAGGATTCGAACCTAGGACCCCTTGATTAACAGTCAAGTGCT